>NZ_JBDPZC010000002.1:141527-503494 GCF_039872765.1 Roseateles flavus
TGGCCATGATGGAGTCGGTGCCGTAGCTGGCGAAGGAGGCATCAGTCTCGATGCGGTCCTGCGGCAGCTGCAGCACCTCCGACAGCTTGCGGCGCAGGTAGGCCTGCATGTCCGCCAGCGTGCTGCTCGCCGGGGCAGGCGTCGCAGCGGGCGCCAGCGCGGCAGGAGCAGCCGCCGCGGCCTGGGGAGCGTCCACCGCCTGCGGCAGATCGCCGCGTTCCAGCAGATAGGCGCTCAGCTCCTCGATGTCTTCATGTTCGAAGAACAGGGTCTTGGGCAGGCTGCCCAGGTCCTTCTCCAGCTCCCGGATGAGGGCCATGGCCATGATGGAGTCGGTGCCGTAGCTGGCGAAGGAGGCATCAGTCTCGATGCGGTCCTGCGGCAGCTGCAGCACCTCCGACAGCTTGCGGCGCAGGTAGGCCTGCATGTCCGCCAGCGTGCCGTCCCTGGGGGCGGGCACCTGCGCCGGCACGGCCGGCGCCATGGGCGTCGGCAGCGGGCGCTTGGCCTCAGCAGGGGGGACTGCCCTCTGCGCATCCGGTGCGGCCGGGGCCGGTGGCACCAGGGCCTCCTGCCGTTGCGGGGTCGCCGTCGCGGCGGCCACGGGGAACGATGCCCGCACCAGCCCGTTGCTCTGCGCGATGACCAGCTGCTGGCCGTGCACATGCAAGGCTTCGCCCGGGAACAGCACGCGTTCGTACCCTTCGTCCTGCAGCACCTGACGCCAGCTGTCCTGGTAGAGGCCTGGCGAGCCCGGGATGCGCAAGGCGGCGTCATCGTAATTCCACCAGCCGTCCAGCAGCCCGAACGTCACATGGCTGAACAGGGTCTTGTGGCTGATTTCATTCAGGACCAGCAGACCGCCGGCCCGCAGCGTCGCCTTCACGTTGCGGAGGGTCTGCCGGATGTTCTGCGTGGCGTGCAGGACATTGGTCGCGATGACCACGTCGAAGCGACCCGCCTCGATGCCCTGCCCCTCGATGGCTTTCTCGGCGTTGAAGATCTGGGTCTTCAGGAAGGGCGCGATCGGCGCATAGTGCTGCCGGGCATGCATGAGGAAGGCATGGGAGAGATCGGTATAGACGTACTCCTCGAGGGCCACGCCTCGATCGGCGATCTTGCGCAGAAGCCCGGCCGTCGTCCCACCGGTCCCGGCGCCGACTTCCAGCACCCTGAGCGGGCTTGGGGCGCTGCGGGCGATGGCCAGCACGGCGTCATGGACCATCTCGTTGAACAAGTCGGCCTTGCGGTTGCCCTTGTACAGCCCTTCCACCAGGGCCATGCTGGAGCCCGGGAACATGACTTCCGTGGCGAGTTGGCGCCCGGCCAGGATGTCGGGCAAGGCGCGCAGGCAGACCTCGGCAAGCTTCATGGGGATGCGCCGGTAGTCGTTCTGCGGCCACCCCGCTGCCTGCTGTTCCCAGTCCGCCCAGGCGCTGAGCGCCTGGGCGCGGGCCGCGGCGGACACCTGCCAGGCCTGCCCGCCCGCTGCCGTGCACGGGCTGATGGAGCCCTGCTCCTGCAGGACCGAGAGGCTCTCCTCGAGCCAGCGGCCATGCCTGGCCTGGGCCGCCTCGCGGCCGTCGAGGAAGGGCAGCATGCCCCACAGCAAGGCGCGGGCGATCAACGCATCCAGCTCCGGGCTGCGCGGTTCCACATCGGCCGCGCGTTGCGTCCAGTCCTGGGCACATTGCTGCAAGGCCGAGTCAAGGGCCTGCAGGGCGGTCGCCTGGCTCGCCGGGGTGCCGGCGACGTCGCGGTAGTGGAGGATCCGCTCCTCAGCAGGACCGGCCGCCCGGCCCACGACGCCCGGGCGAAGCGTCTTGAGCACGGCCACCTGGGGCAGGCGGCTGGCAAGCAGCGCCTCCAGAGCCCGCATGCCCTCGTCGGGCTCGATGGACCCAAACCCGGCGGCCGCCATGCGCTCCCGGTAGCTGGCATCGCTGACGACGCCGACGCTCCCCCAGTAGCCCCAGTTCACCACCTTCACCGGGAAGGGCAGCGTCCGGTCCAGCCAGGTGGCGAAGGCATCCTTGAAGGTGCAGCCGGCCGCATAGTTGGACTGCCCGGCCGTCTTTCCGTAGGCCGTGATCGACGAGAAGAACACCATGAAGTCCAGCGGATCGGCACCGAAGACCGCCGCCATCTGCACGCTGACATCCGCCTTGGAACGCCAGGCTGACAGGAAGCGCGGCTCGTCCATGGTGGCCAGGCTGGCGTCCGCCAGCACGATGGCCGAATGGATCACGCCGCGGGTGGCAAGAGCCTGCCCATCCCAGCGGAGCGCCGCGATGCGGCGATGGGCTTCGGCCAGGCTGTCGCGATCACTGGCGTCGGCACACAGGTAGACCGGTGCGGTGCCCAGCCGGCCCAGCGCTTCGCATTGGCGGCGGATGGCGGCGTCCTCCGGGCGCCGACCGATCCACACGATACGCGCCTGGTGCTGCTCGATCATCCAGCGGCTCCAGGCCATGCCGATGCCGCCCGCTCCGCCGATCACCACATAGACCCCGCCTCGCCGGTACGCGCCATCGCCAGCAGGCAGGTCCTGCACGGCGACCAGCTCGCGCGCCAGCCAACAGCCATCGCGCCAGGCCCAGGCATTGCCTTCGGGGTCGAAGGGGACCGAGAACATTGCGCCAAGAGGCCAGGCCCGGGCGGCCTGCAGGTCGAGCAGGCGGACCTTCCACGTGCGGTACTCCTTGGCCATGGCGCCGACGAGACCATGGATGCCCGCATGCGTCGGGATCACCCGGTCGCCGGGGCTGGTCGCGTGCGTCTGCTGCGTGAGCAGCGTCCACGCCAGGTCCTTGGCCCCGTAGCCGGCGGCCAGCAGCATCTTGATGTGGCGATACAGCGCCAGCACGCCCTGCTCCTGGGCCGCCAGGATCGCCTCCCCGCTGGCCTGCGGACCCGCGGCGCTTGCGGTGTCGAGGGAAGCCGGTGCGATCCAGACGATGTGGTTCACCGGCTGGCCGCGCGCCAGGGCACGGGCCAGGGCCGCCTCGGCCTGCGGCCGCTGGCCGTCGGCCGCATCGTGGCTGAGCTGACAGGCCGGGAACAGGCCCTGGATGGCCTGCTGCTCCTCTCGGGTCCCGCCCAGCACCAGCATGCCGGTGCCGTCTGCGCTGCGGTCCTTCAGCGACAAGGGCGAGTCCTGCGAGGTCGGGACCTCCTTCGGATTCCAGAGAACTGAGCGCATCAGCAGCCCGACCTGGGTGTCGGAGGCCGGACGCGGCCCTGCGGCGTCCGGCGACGGTGTCGTGGCCGGAACCGAGTCCGTGCCCGGGCGATGCAGGGCGCGCGAGGACAGGCCTCGCATCCGGACGCACACGGCACCGCTGTCGTCGCAGACGTCGATGTCGATCTTGTCCGCGCCTGGCCTGCCGGCCGCCTCGCCCTTCTTGCGGCGGGCCGCAGGGGCGCTCTCGGCAGCGGGTCGCAACCAGGCCCAGACAGCGTCGCCGCAGGCGCGCAGCACCTCGACGGTGTCCAGCGCGAAAGGCAGGTAGGCCAGGCGAGCCGAGGCCTGATGCGCAGGCGTCCGGCGCAGGCCGATGGCCGCCTGGAGGACGGCATCCAGCAGGCCCGGATGCATCGTGAAGCGGCCGGCCGCTGCCTGCTGGGACACCGGCAGACGCACCCGGGCGAGCACGCCGGCCTCGTTGACCCGGCACGAGGCAAGACCTCGGTGGCTGGGGCCATACACGATGCCCACGCGTTCGAAGGCGGCATACCAGAGCGCAGGATCCACCACCTCGGCCTGCGCGAAGGCGGCCTGCAGGGAGGCCAGGTCCAGGCGGGCGCCCTCCTCCGGCCCGGAGGCACCCACAACCCCTTCGCAGCACGTGAAGTGCTCGCCCCCGGTGGCTTCGATCTGGACGCTGAAGCGGCCAGGCCCTGTCCCCGGGGCGGGCGGCTCGATGAGCAAGGTCACGGGGCTGTTGACCCGCACCGGGCGAATCCAGGCCACATTCGACAGGCGGACCGTGGTCGCCCCAGGCCCCGAGGGCCAGGCGAGACGGACCGCCTCATGCACGAGCTCCAGCTGCGCCACGCCGGGCAGCACGGCATCGCCCTGCACTTGATGGTCGCGCAGGCAGTCCTCCTGCCCGCTCAGGGTGAGGCGGGCACGCCCCGTCGCGGCCTCGACAGCCGTCGCCGGCAGCAGAGGATGGGCGGACCGACCCGCATTCACGCTGGCGGTCTGGGTTTCAGGGCCCGATGCGGCCACGGCCGCCGACTCCGAAATCCAGTAGCGTTCCCGCGCAAACGGGTAGCCCGGCAGGTGCACGCGGCGCACACCGAGCGACCCGCCGATTTCATGGAGGCGGGTCCAGGGGATCGACGCGCCCTTGACCCAGGCGTCCAGCAGGGCCTCGAGCTTGCGGCCGTCGATCCAGATGTCCAGCAGGCGGTCCAGGCCGGCCATGCCGGCGGCCTCTTCGGCTCGCGCATGCTTCGAGACCTTCACGCGGCCCCGTGCCATGCCGGGCACCCTCTCCTGGCCCGCGACGAAGGCCGCCAGCCGGGCTTGCAGCTCAGCCCACGACGCCACGACAAAGCCCACGCGCTCCGGCATGGCCTCGCGCCCGACCTGCAGCGTGTAGGCCAGGTCTGCCAGGCGCGGCGCCGGTTGCGCAGCTGGGACGCCAGGGGCGGCCTCCGTGGCGATGTCCTGGACGTACTGGCGCAATGCACGCGCTGCGTCGATGAGGCGATCCGAGGTCTTGGCCGACAGCAGCACCACCGCCGGTCCTGCGTCCACCGCGGCCGCGCCGGCCGGGGCCGGCCGGTCGTCCATCGGCTCTTCCAGGACCACGTGCGCGTTCACCCCTCCGATGCCGAAGGAGCTGACGCCCGCCCGACGTGGCAGTGGCTGCCCGTCGGCATCCGGGATCCGCGGCCAGTCCAGGGTGTCGCGAGGGATGAAGAAGGGACTGTCGGTCAGGTCGATGTAGGGGTTCAGTGCCTCGCAGTGCAGGCTGCGCACGCGCTGGCCGTGCTTCATCTGCAGCAGCACCTTGATCACGCCCGCCACACCGGCAGCGAGCTCCAGGTGACCCACATTGGTCTTGAGGGCCCCCAGCGCGCAGCTGCTGTCCCAGCGCCGCTGCGAGCTCTGCGGCTGGGCGGCCAGGCGTTCCGCAAAGGCCTGCTTGAGCGCATTGATCTCGATGGGATCGCCGAGCTTCGTGCCCGTGCCATGCGCTTCGAGGTAGCCGATGGTCCTGGGGTCCACGGCGGCGCGGGCATGCGCCTGGACGATGACCTCCCTTTGTGCCGTCGGATTGGGCGCCGTGAGGGTGTTGGAGTGACCGCCATGGTTGACGGCACTGCCCCGGACGATGCCGTGGATGGCATCGCCGTCCCGCCGCGCCGCACTCAGGCGCTTCAGGAACAGCATGCCGACACCTTCGCCGCGGACAAAGCCGTCCGCCTGCGCCGAGAAGGTCTTGCAGCGGCCGTCCGGGGCCAGCATGCCGGCCTTGCCAAAGCTGATGTGGGCATGAGGCGTCAGGATGGTCTGCATGCCGCCGACCAGCGCGAGCTCGGCATCCCCGCAGGCGAGGCTCACGACCGCCCGGTGGAGGGCCACCAGGGACGACGAACAGGCCGTCTCCACCGGCTCGCTGGGGCCGTGCAGGTCCAGGAAGTGGCTGATCCGGTTGATGGCGATGGAGGGCACGACGCCCAGGAAGGAGTTGCCTTCGATGCCCTCGCCGGCCGCCTTGCGCAGGTCGCTGTAGCCGCTCTGGGCCACGCCGACGAACAAGGCCGTCTTGCTGCCCGCCAGGTCCCTGGGGTTGTAGCCGGCGTCCTCGATGGCCCACCAGGCATGCATCAGCAGCTGGCGGTGCGAGGGGTCCATCTGGTAGGCCTCCCTCGGGGAGATGTTGAAGAACAGCGGATCGAATTCCGCCAAGCCGTCGATGAAGCCGCCCCATCGGCTGCTGGGCAGCGAGGCATCCTCTGCGGCCTCCGGCGTGCAGGCGCGCCAGTCCCAACGGTCGGCAGGAACCTCGGTGATGCAGTCCCTGCCCTCGAACAGGTTTCGGGCAAACGCCGACACGTCACGGGCGCCAGGGAACCTGCCGCTCATGCCGATGATCGCGACGTCGTCGCCCCGATCCTCGATCGCCGCGGCCCCCGCCGGGGCCTGCGACGGCGCCTGGGCCCAGACGGTCGGCGGCACCGCTGCGGCCTGCTGGATGGCTGGCACTGCGGGCACTGCGGCAGGTCCTGCAGGCTGCGGCCGCTCATTCAAGGCCGGGTAGGTCTCCAGCATGAACTCGGCAATCTGCAGCAGGGTGGGACGCTCGAAGAAGGTCGTCGGGTTCATGAGACCCGCAGCCTGCGTGCCCAGCGACAGGCGCTCGTTGAGGCGGTTGCTCAGAGCGGTCAAGGACAGCGAGTCCAGGCCGTAGTCGCCGAAGTTCTGGTGCTCGTCGATGTCTTGCTCTGCAGACTTGATGACCTCGGCCACCTCGGACTTCAGGCGCAGGATGAACGCCGCCAGGCCCTCGGCGCTGGCGGGGGCTGCGGCGCGGCTGTCCGCCTGCACGGGCGCAGCGGCCGCAGTCGCCACGGGCAGGGGGCCTGCCTTGTCAGGGCCCTGGCCGGCGCTGCCGGGCTTCCAGCCGACGATCATCGCTGACTCCCCCTGGTGCAGGATGAAGTGCAAGGCCTGCACCACCGTCAGGACCTGCCGCGATGCGATGCCCTGCAGCAGAGGCTGGGCCAGCGGCATGGGCAAGGGCTCAGGGCAGAAGACGGCCGCGCTGCGTCCGTGGCGGATGCCCACCTTCACCCAGGCGTCCCGCTCGTCGAGCCAGGCGAGGATGGCGGCGTCAGGTGCCAGCGCCTCATCCGTCGCCTCGACAGGCAGGGCAATGAAGAAGTCGAGGGACTCGGCCCGGGTCGCCTCGTCCAGGGCCCTCAGCTGGGCCTCGGGCAGCAGGCGCCCCTGTGCGGGAGGGGTGGCGGCTTCGGTGCAGGCCAGCACGCCGGTGATCGGCCCGTGGCGTTGCCGGATGCGCTCGACGAGGGCCTGGCCGTCCGCGGCGGGATCGCCCGCCATGAACTCGAGCCTCGCGCCATTCACGAGGTAGGACTGCAGGCGCTCCAGCCAGGCGCTGTCCGGGGCCTGGAGGTCGGTGAGGACGAGGCTTGCCCCTGGCACCTGCCCCAGGTGGCAGGCCAGGTTCAGCGCCAGGCCGCTGCAGGCCCCGGTGATCCAGTACACGCCGCCGGTCCGGAAGATGTCCATCTCGAGCATCCAGCGTTCCGGCTCCACGGGGACGAAGCGCCGGGCCGGACGCCGTGCGGCGACGGCCGCCTGCGGCGCCGCGCCATCGCCCCGACGTCGCACCCAGTAGCGGTTGGCATTGGCGTCGCCGTCGGCGGTCTCTGCCCGGGCGCTGAACTCGCGGATCGACACGCAGACCTGCCCTTCAGCATTCAGGAAGTCGATGTCGTAGCGCGCCACGGCCGTGTTGCCGCCGGGATCGTCGCTGAGGCGGACATGGACATGGGCCTGCTCGCCCATGGGCCGCCACACGACCAGCTCCTTCACGAAGAAGGGGAGGCAGCCCCCATTGGCACGCGGCTGGAGGATGAGGCTGTCCGCGATCTGGAAGGCCGCATCCATCATGCTGGGATGCAGGCCGAAGGCATCGCCCCGCTGGGCGGCGGCAGGCAGGGACAGGGACGCCAGCACCTCCTTCTCGCCCTTGAACAGGGCCGAGATCGTCTTGAAGCTGGGCCCGTAGTTGCCACCACCGCTGTCCAGGTACTCATAGAAGCGCTCCGCCGCCACGCGACGCGGGCAGCGCGCCCTCAGGGCCGACAGGTCCACCCGCGCCGGTTCGGCGCTGTCCATGCCCGGCCCGAAACGCACGGCGCCCTGGCAGTTCAGCGCCAGGGGCGTGCTTCCATCGGCGCGGCCGGAGCTCACGGTGAACTTCATCGCGCCGGCGTCGTCCAGGTCAGCGTCCGGGTCGAGGCTCAGCACGACCTCGGCGGGCTGGTCGACGACCATGGGCGACATCCACACGACGGACTGCAGGCGCACCCGGCCATCTCCACGGGCGATCGCTGCCGCCGCGCGGGCCATCTCGAGATAGGCCACACCAGGCAGCAGGCGGCGACCCCGGATCATGTGGTCCGCCAGGAAGCGCTCCTGGCCCGAGAAGCGGGAGCGCAGGCGCAGGCGGCGGGGCTGGGTCGCCTCGACCGGGAGGACTTCCTGCAGCATGGGGTGCAGCGGGGCGGCGAGGCCGTCACGCGGGGTGTGCGCAAAGGGGGCCGGGACCTGCCGCGGCGCCGCGACGGGCCCACCCGCCGCGCCCAGCGTCTGCAGCGGCGCAAAGCGCTCGGCCGCGAAGGGATAGGTGGGCAGACTGGCCCGCTGGGGCCGCCCATGCGGGTGCAGGAGGCGCCAGTCGAGGTCGACGCCCTGGGTCCACACGGCCGCGATCTTGGACAGGCTTCCGGCCTCGACCCAGCCGCGGATCAGGCCCTCCATGCCCTGGTCGTCGCTCAAGAGGCGCGCCAGGCCCTGGGCGCCCTGCCCGGGCGCGGCAAGGCCAGTCTCGGCGCCGCCATGGCCCTGCGCGACGAAGGCGTCCAGGGCCTGGGCCAGCGCCAGATGGCTGTCCACGACGAAGGCCACCCGGCTTGCCATGGCCTCGCGGCCCACTTGCAAGGTATAGGCCAGGCGGTCGAGCGCGGGCAGCTCAGCCGGCTCCTGTGCCAGGAAGGCGAGCAGCTGGGAGGCCTGGGCCTTCAGCCGATCCGGGTTTTTCGCAGACAGCGGAACGAGCACCGCCTGCCCGCCCACGGCGGGCGCCTCCCCCGTGACGGGCTCGGCCGCCTCCATGATCAAGTGCACATTCGTGCCGCCGATGCCGAAGGAGCTCAGCGCGGCGCGACGCCGCCCGCCCGGCTCGCTCGCGGGCCAGGCCTGCAAGGCCCGCGCCACGAAGAAGGGCGACTGCTGGAAGTCGATGGCGGGGTTGGGCACCTCGCAGTTGATCGACGGCGGGATTTCGCCGTGCGCCAGGCTCAGGGCCACCTTGACGCAGCCCGAGAGACCCGCCACGGTGTCCAGATGCCCGATATTGGGTTTCACCGAGCCGATGGCGCAGAACTGCCGCTTCTCGCTGTAGCGGCGATAGACCTCCGTCAGGGCCGCGACCTCCACCGGGTCTCCCAGCTTGGTCCCGGTGCCATGCGCTTCCACGTAGCCGATGGTCTCCGGGTGGATGCCTGTGGCGTCAAGCACCTTCTGGATGACCCGCGACTGGCCGCCGACGCTCGGTGCGTAGAAACCGACCTTGTCGGCGCCATCGTTGTTGACGGCGATGCCGCGCAGCAGGGCGTAGATGTGGTCGCCGTCCGCCACTGCATCCCGGGCCCGCTTCAGCATCAGGACGACCACCCCCTCGCCTGGCGTCAGGCCGCTGGCCTGGGCGTCGAAGGTGCGGCAATGGCCATCGCTGGACAGGTTGAGCCCGGGCTGGTGGACATAGCCGATGCTCGCCTGCGGAAGCACCGTGGAGGCTCCAACCAGGGCATGGCGGCACTCGCCCGTGCGCAGGGCCTGGGCCGCCAGAGCCAGAGACACCGGACCCGATGAACAGTTCGAGTGGACGAAGAGGCTGGGGCCGGTCAGGCCGAGTTCATAGGAAATGCGGGTCGGGATGGTGCCGCCCTGAGCCAGCAGCCAGGCCTGGTATTCGTCGGTGGCATCGATGCCGCCGGCCTGGTTCAGCAAGGCCTGGTAGTAGCTGTTCGAGGCGGACATGTAGACGCCGGCATCGGCGATCGCCTCACGCGTGTAGCCGGCGTCCTCGATCGCCTTCCAGGCATGCTGGAGCAGCAGCCTGAACTGCGGGTCCATCAGCTGCGCGTCCTTGGACGTCAGGTTGAAGAAGGCCCGGTCGAACAGGTCCTTCCCGTCGAGGGTCTGCTGCATCGGCACGTAATGCCGCTCCTGAATGCGCGACTCCGGCACGCCTGCGGCGCGGAGCTCCTCGGGGCTGAAGAACCGCGCACTTTCCCAGCCTCGCGCCAGGTTGCGCCAGAACTCGCGATGGTCGGCGGCGCCGGGCAGCTCGCAGGACATGCCCACGATGGCCAGTGCGTCGTCTGCCTCGAGCGGTCGCGCGCCGCCGGGCGCAGCAGCGTCCGCCACCGGCCCGCCCACTTCGGCGTGACGCTCGCCGGTGATGGCGCCAGCGGTCGGCTCGCCGGTCTGCGCCAGGCGTTGGGCCAGGAGGGCCGCGAGGGCCGCGACATTGGGGTGCTTGAAAAAGTCCCCGACATCCAGCGCTGCGGGTTGGAACGCCAGCAGGGCACGGTCGGCGATCACGGCGATCGTCACCGAGTCGGCGCCGGCCTCGAAGAAGCCGTCGGTCACGGACATGTCGGTGATCTTCAGGACCTCGGCGCACAGGGCCAGCAGGCGCGCCTCGATGGACGAGGCATCAGGACGCGGGCGGGTCGCTGCCGGCGGCCTTGCGGGCGCGAGCCCTGCATGCAGGGACACCGGCCGATCGGCCAGCTCCTTGCGGTTGACCTTTCCGTTGTTCGTCATGGGCAGGGACTCGAGGGGTAGAAACAGGGAGGGCACCATGTAGTCCGGCAGCTGTGCCGAGAGCTGGCTGCGCAGCTGGCGGGCCAGCGCGCGGAAGTCGTCGGGCGTGCCGGCGGTGTGCGGCACGCAGTAGGCGACGAGCTGATGGACGCCCTCCTGCTGGCGCGCCACGACCGCGGCGGCCTTGAGCGCCGGGTGCAGGCCGAGGTGGTGCTCCACCGTCTGCAGCTCGACGCGGTGCCCGCGGATCTTCACCTGGAAGTCGATGCGGCCCAGGTGCTCGATGCTGCCGTCCGGGCGCCACCTGGCCAGGTCCCCTGTCCGGTACAGGGTCTCCAGGCGGCCGCTTCCCGCGGGATGCTCGAAGCCCGCCACGAAGCGCGCGCGCGTCTCCTCGGGCCGGTTCAGATAGCCTGCCGCCAGGCCGTCGCCGGCGATGCACAGCTCGCCCGCCACGCCCACCGGCACGAGCTGGCCGTGCGGGTCGATGATGCGCACCCGCGTGTTGGCGATGGGGTGGCCGACATGGACGGGCTCCTCCGCCCTCACCCGCGCCACGGTGGACCACACGGTGGTCTCGGTAGGCCCGAACAGGTTCCAGACCTCGTCGGAACAGGCCAGCAGCTTGCCCTTGAGCGACGCGGACATCGCGTCCCCGCCGCACAGCACCTTCAGGCCTTCCTCGTTGCGCCAGCCCGAATGCAGGAGCAGCTCCCAGGTCGACGGCGTGGCCTGCATGACAGTCGGCCGGGTGCGCTGGATCAGGGCACGCAGCGCGGCACCGTCACGGGCCGTGGCGCCTTCGCTGAGCACGCACCGGGCCCCCTGGACCAGCGGCAGGAAGAGTTCCAGGACGGCGATATCGAAGCTGCAGGTAGTGACGGCCAGCAGGGTGTCGTCAGCTGCCAGGCCGGGCCTCGTGGCCATGGACAGCAGGAAGTTGGTCAGCGCGCCGTGCGGGATCATCACACCCTTGGGCTTGCCGGTGCTACCCGAGGTGTAGATGACATAGGCCAGCTCCGTTGCGTCGGTCCGTTCCTCCAGGACCCCGGCCTCCAGCGCCGCATCGTCAGCGGGCTCCGCATCGAGCGTGATCACCAGCGGTGCGCTCGCCTGCCCGGCCACCGCCCGGAGGCGTGCCTGCAGCGCAGACTCGGTGAGGAGGATGCGCGGCGTGCTGTCGCGCAGGATGGCGTCTGCCCAGTCCTCCGGATAGTCCGGGTCCAGCGGCACGTACACCCCCGAGGCCTTCCACACGGCCAGCAGGCCCACGACCAGGGCCGTGGACCGCCGCAGCTGCACGGCCACGCGGTCGCCCGTGCGCAGGCCGCGCTGGCGCAGCTGCCGGGCCAGGGCGTCGCTGGCCTCCTTCAGCTGACGGTAGCTCAGCGAGCGAGCGCCGCAGCGCACGGCCTCGGCATCGGGCCGATGCCGCGCGTGCCGGTCGATCAGCTGAGGGACGCGAGCATCCCGGGGATAGTCCACCGCGGTGTCCGACCCCAGCGCCAGCAGCTGGCGCTGCTCGGCCGGCGCCAGCATTGCGCAGCGGCCGACCGTGGTCGACGGTTCGGACAGCACGCTGTCCAGCAGCTGCGCGTAGTGGCGTGCCAGGGTCTGCAACGCGGCCTCGTCGTGCGAGCCCGGCCGGGACTTCCAATGCAGGGTGAAGTCCGTGCGGCCGGAGCTGCCTTGCGTCTCGTGCACCTCCAGGACCAGCTCGTACACGCCTTCCTGCCTGAACTCGGGCATTGGCGTGACGTCGGCGTCGTCTGCCGGCAGCCTGGCGAGGAAGTCCTGGTGCATGAAGGCGATGTCGAACAGCGGGCTTCCCTCGCCCTGGCCCTGGAGCCCCAGCTGCCTCACCAGCGCCGCGAAGGGGAGCTGCAGGGCAATGCCGTCGATCAGGCTCCGGTGCAGCTGCTTGAACAGGGCCAGGGCGGTGTGGTCGGGCTGCAGACGGGTGCGCAGCGGCAGCATGTTGATGAAGAGCCCCATCGCCGAGCGGTAATGCCCGGCGCCTCGGGCATCGACCGGCATGCCGATCACCAGGTCGCTCTCTCCGCTGTAGCGGTGCAGCAGGATGTGCAGCACGCCGAGGAAGAGCGTGGACGCCGACAGCTGCTGGCCTTGCAGGAACGTGTCCACCCGGCCGCTGGTCGCGGGGGCGAGCGGTACGCTCAGGCAAGCCCCCGGGCCCTGCGCCGCCCGGGCTGCCCGCGGGGTGCCCAGGGACAGGCGCAATGGCGGCGCCGGCTGCGCCAGCTGCTCCTGCCAGTAGGCCAGGCGACGCGCGCCCTCCTCGCTGGCGAGCAGGGCTTGCTCTTCGCGCACGAAGTCGTCGAAGGTCTCGTCCAGGGCCTGAAGCACGGGCTCCTGCCCTTGCATGGCCTGCCGGTAGGTCTCGAACAGGCGCGTGACCAGGGCGACCATCGACTGGCCGTCGAAGACGATGTGGTGGACATGCAGTGCCACAAGGGTGTGGTCCGATGTCAGGGGGCTGGCGTCGGCTGGTGTGTCCTGCCCCTGCCAGCCCTGCAGGCCGAGCAGGTGGATGCGCAGCAGGGGCCCCACCTCCAGCGAGAAGGGCTGGCGGATCTGGCGGTGAAGGTGGTCCACGATAGCAGCGCGTTCTGCGCCAGCCCCCAGGAGGTCGACCACCTGCTCCAGGACGGGTTCTGGGAAAGCGCCGCTGGCCATGACGCGCCGGGGTTCACCATCCAGCGTCTGTATCGCCGAATGCAGGATGGGGTACTGCCTCACGACATGCCGGCAGGCCCGGCGAAAGGCGTCGAGGTCGAGATTCCTGACGGCAAAGCACAGGGGGATGGTGTAGGCCTGGCTTGTGGCCTGCCGCTTCTGCAGGGCCCAGATCCCCCGCTGGCCTTCGGACAAGGCCTGCGCCGTCTGGCTTTCACGCGCTGCGCCGCGAAGTTCGCCCACCAGAGCGTCGAGCGACAGCCGGCCCGTTCTGTACGCTTGAATCGCGTCGCTGATCATGACTTTCATTGGGTACTCTCAATGCAGAAAATGGCTTCGTCCAGGCTCAGTCGGCCGCCTTCCAGGCTGGCCAGCAGCGCCAGCACCTCGGGCGTCGGGGCGGCCTCCGGGCCCGCTTTCGGCATTCCTGCCGGTGCGGCCGCTGGCGCCTGCGGTGCGCATGCCGGAACCGGCCCCGACGCGGCGCTGGACGCCCGCCCCTGGGTGCGGCGCTCGGCCAGATGGGCCGCCAGCCCTTCGATCGTGGGGTAGTCAAGCAGGGCACTGGGCCTCAGGCGGCTGTCCAGCTCCCGCTGGATCGCTTGAGCCAGGGCAACAAGGTCGAGCGAGCTGCAGCCCTGGTCGACCAGACTGCGCCGGCTGTCCACCCGCTCGGCAGGCACGCCCAGCAGGGTGCCGACCTGTCGACGCAGCCAGTGCGCCTCCTCCTGCGCCAGCGCGGCTGCGGCTCGGCTTGAAGCGGTCGGGGCGTGCGGCGACGGTACCGCCGACCGCGCATTGCCCAGCGGCAGCACGGGCAGGTGGAGGCGCACTGGCGCCGTGGCCGCATCGGCGCCCTCCGCCACTGGCCAGACGACCGCGCCACCCGAGGCCCATTGCCATGCCGCCTGCCGCAGGCGGCGCTCCTCGGCGTCGCGGGACGTCGGTGCCGCTTCCTGCAGGGCCGTCTCGCCGTCGATCAGGTCGGGCGAGCTGCGCTGCTGCAGGACGTCGTCCAGCCTGTCGATGAGCCCGGCGAGATCGGTGGCCAGCAGCACCCGCCTGTAGGCCAGTGCGGAGCGGCCGGCCTGCATCGTGTGGGCCACATCCCTGAGGCGAAGGGCTTGCCGGCCCGGCCCCGGGGCCTCGTCCGCCGCCAGGAGGAAGGCCTTCAGCACCTCAGCGTAGTCCCGCAGGGCCTGGCGGCTCGTGGCCGACAGGGGCACGGCCTCCAGCCGGCTCACATCGCGGCCAATCCGGCCCTGACCCAGGCCCTGGCGGACCGGCAGATGCTCCTGGACCACCAGGTGCACATTGGTGCCGCTATGCCCGAACACGTTCAGGGCGGCCTGGCGCGGGGCCCGCGGCGCGCCAGCGGGCCAGGGCTGGCGTCCCTTGGCAAAGTGGAAGGCGGAGCCCTCGAGGTCCATCATGGGGTTGGGCTGGTCCCAGCCCCGCAGGCCCGGCATCGTCCGATGCTGGAGGGCCAGGAGCACCTTGATCAGCCCGATCACGCCCGACGCCGCCGCCGTATGGCCGATGGTGGCCTTGACGCTGTCCAGGGCGCAGAAATCGCTCCTGTCGGTGAAGCGGCTGAACGCCCGGGCCAGCGCATTCACCTCGACGGCATCGCCCAGCAGCGTGCCGGTGCCATGGGCCTCCACGTAGTCGATGCGTTCGGGGTCGATCGAGAAGCGTCGGTAGACGTCGACGATCAGCTCCTCCTGGGCCACGCCATTCGGTGCCAGGATGCCGTTGCTGGTGCCGTCCTGGTTGACGCCGGAGGCCCGGATGATGCCGTGGATAGGGTCACCGCTGGCCAGGGCATCCGACAGCCGCTTGAGCACGACAACGCCCAGGCCCTCGGCGAAGGCGGTGCCATCGGCTGAGGCATCGAAGCTGCGGCATCGGCCTCCGGTCGACAGCATGCCGGCCTGCTCCAGAGTGCCGGTCATGTCCGGCCCCATGGCCGCGAAGACGCCGCAGGCCAGGGCCCCGTCCGTCTCCCCGCGCCGCAGGCTCTCGCAGGCCAGATGAATGGCAACGCCACCCGAGGAGCAGCCCGTGTTGATGACGTAGGCCGGCCCGCGCAGGTTCAGGTGGTACGAGACGCGCGAGGCGATCAGGGCATCCGAGGCACCGGCAAAAGTGCTGGACCGGTAGCCCGTCGGCTCCGCGCCGGCGAACACGCCCATCCGGGCCCCGGCCAGGGACTGGGCTGGCATCGCAGCGTTCTCCAGCGCCTTCCAGCACTCCTGGAGCACCAGGCGCTGGTAGGGGTGCATGGCGGCCGCTTCCTCTGGCGACAGCTGGAAGAAGTCATGGTCGAAGGCGCGGCCGCCCTCGAGCAGCCCCCGGTTCGGCGGCGGGCCGGGCTCGTCACCCGCTTGTGTCAGCAGCTCCCAGAAGGCCTCGACGCTGGACGCACCGGGGAACAGGCCGGCCATGCCGACGACGGCGATGTCGGACTCGCGGGCCAGCTCGCGGTCGGCCCCGTCGGCCACCCCCGCCTCCGCTGCCGGCGCCGCAGTCGCGGATGCCGCCAGGGCCTGCGCAGGGGCGGCCACTTCGGGCGCCACGGCGCGAGCCTCCAGCTCGCGGGGCGACGCGTTCGCTGCGCCCTCCAGCTTCAGGCGGATCGCCTCGGCATGGCGGCCCGCGATGAAAGTGGCCAGGTCCCGGACGGTGGCGTATTCGAAGATGGTTGCGGTCTTGAGCGGGATGTCCAGGGCCGCCTTCAGCGTGTCGATGAAACGCACGCCCAGGATGGAGTCGATGCCGTAGTTGATGAAGGGAACGTCGTCCCGGATCTGCTCCGCCGGCAACTTCAGGGAGGCCTGCATGGCGCGGCGGATCTCCGCGCTCACCAGGTCCCGGAGCGAGGCGTCCGAGGCGACGCCCGCAGTCACGGCGCGGGCCGGCCGGCTGCTCGCATCGCGCGGGCGGTCCGGGTGGCGGTTCGTCGGGGCTGCCGTCTGCTGGCGGATCAAGCCGTTGCTGCTGGCCTGGACCACCTGCTGGCCGGCGGCATGGCCGGCTGCGGCCAGATGCCGGATGTCCGAGAAGCCCTCGTCCTCCAGCACCTCACGCCAGGTCTGCGGGCTCAGGACCGGGCTTCCCGGCACGCGGAGCGAGGCATCCTCATGCAGCCACCAGCCTTCCAGCAGCCCGAAGGTCAGGTGCGTGAACAAGGACTTCTCGCTGATCTCGCTCAGCAGCAGCAGACCACCAGTCCGCAGGCAGGCCTTGGCGTTGCGCAGGGCCACGCGGACATTGCGCGTGGCGTGCAGGACGTTGGTCGCGATGACCACGTCGTAGTGGCTCTGCGCGATGCCCTGGGGCGCCAGGGCCCGCTCCACGTCGAAGAGGCCCGTGCGCAGATAGGGGCAGTGCTGTCCCCACAGCTCTTCCGCACGCATCAGGAAGGCCTTGGAGACGTCCGTGAAGTGGTACTCGCCCACATGCGCGGCCACGGTTTCCAGTGCCTTCAGCATCGGCACGGTGGTCCCGCCGGTGCCGGCGCCGATCTCGAGGATGCGGATCGGCGCGGTCCGGCCCTGGTCGACCTGCACCTGGACGTAGTGGCGCAAGGCCTGGGCCTGCACGGCATTGAACAGATCGGACTTGGGGTTGTTCCGGTAGAGGCCCTCGACCAGGGCCATGGAGCCCTGCGGGAACAGCACGTCCGCAGCCAGCACGGCACCGCCGAGCACTTCCGGCAAGGCCTGCAGGCAGGCATCGACCAGCGTGAACTGGGCGCTGCGTCCGCCGTCGCCCTGACGCAGCGTCTGCGCCTGGAAGGCCTTCCAGTCCTGCCACAGGGCCTCGACCGGCTCGGGCCTTGCCAGGCACCGGGGCACGCCGTTCTCCAGGCAGATCAGCTGATTCGCCTCGAGCAGCTGCAGGGTTTCCTGCCACCAGCGCGCATGGAAGCCTGCGGGGGCGGTGAAACCTTGCAGCAGCGGGGCCACCGTGGCATAGGTCAACCTGAGCAGCCAGCTTTCCAGGACGCGCGCCTGCGCGGCCATCGCCGCGATGGCCGGCGCGCTGGCGTCCGCCAGGCTGGCAGACATCCAGGGCAGCGCTTCCGACCCACCGGTGCCGAGGGACAGGACCTCGTCCTGGGACACCCCCATGAGCTGCTCCACATCGCCGGAGGCGCGCATGCAGACCATCTCGCGCAGGGCGTGGCCATGCATGCACAGGCCGACGAACTGTTCGAAGCAGTCGAAACCTTCCTCGTCGCTGAGCATGCCCACATGCCGGGCATCCAGGGACCCGGCGTCCTGCAGCGATGTCTCCCAGAAGCCCCAGTGGATCGTCCCCACCGGGAACGCTGCGGCGGACCTCAGGGCACGCACCCAAGCATCCCCGGCCGTCGTGGCACTGGCGTAGGCACCGAGCCGCGTCGCGCCGGAGAAGGCGTAGGCCTGCGCGGACGAGAAGTAGCAGAGGAAGTCCAGGGCCTCGTGCTGCAGGGCCTCATGGAAGTGGCGGCTGCCCACGGCCTTGATGCGCAGGATCTCCTGGAAGCGGTCTTCCGGGACCTCCGCCACGGTGTGGTCGGCATCGAAGACCATGCCGGAGAAGATGGCCCCATCGACCTTGCCGAATCGCTGCCTGAGCGCCTGGACGGCCTGCCGCAGGGCGTCCGCGTCCAGCGCGTCGGCCTGCACATAGGCGGGGGCCGCACCGTCGAGCGTGCAGCGGTCGATCGCCGCCCGCACGGCCGCGGCCTCGGGCGCGCTGCGTCCCATCCAGACCACCTGGGCCTGGTAGCGCCGCATCAGCTGCCGGGTCAGGGCCTGCCCGACATGCCCACTGCCCCCGAGGATCAGGTAGACCCCCTTCTGGCGCAGCCCCTGGTCCTGCCGCGTCGGCGACGCCGGCAGCCGGAGGAAGCCCTGCCGGTAGGCGCGACCCGATCGCAGCTTGGTCAAGGCACCGCGGTCGGCTGGCTCCAGGGTGAGCAGCTGGCGCAGCAGCGCCTGCGTGTCCGAGGGGGTGCTGCCTCCGCCGAGATCACTGAGAGACAGATCGACATTGCGCACATGGAAGCGATGGTCGCCTTGCGCGACGGCGTAGGCCAAGCCTGACACG
Organism: Roseateles flavus; assembly: GCF_039872765.1. Classification (NCBI taxonomy): domain Bacteria; kingdom Pseudomonadati; phylum Pseudomonadota; class Betaproteobacteria; order Burkholderiales; family Sphaerotilaceae; genus Roseateles; species Roseateles flavus. The sequence continues at coordinate 159,925 of NZ_JBDPZC010000002.1, forward strand.
CCCGCCCCCCAGGGCTTGGCTGCGCCTTCACCCAGGGGATGCTGGTCCAGCGTCAGCACGTACAAGTCCACCAGGTCCGTCGAGCCCAGGGTGCGCGCGAGCGCCTGCACCAGGCGCAGCAGGGCGATTTCGTCGCTGTCCGGCTGTGCCGTCGTGGCCAGGCCAGGGGAGTACGGCTCGCGACAGCCGGCCAGGAAGAACACCTCCTGGGGAAGCCCCTGCGCGCGCAGGCGGGCATCAAGCCGCTCCAGGTCCTGGGTCTCGGCGGTGCCGGCGGCGGCCAGCGACTCCCCGGCGGCGTCCAGGTTCCAGGCCGTGAAGGCGTCACCGGGGCTGCGCTGAGCCAGGGCGTCGACCAGGCCCCAGGCCGGGCCCCGGTGCACGACCAGGGTTTTGCCCAGGGATGGACGGGGGTGTCGCACGGCGGGGTCTTGCGCGGGCCAGGGCACTTCGTTCCAGGTCGGGACATAGGTCAGGCACTCGGCCGTGCCGGCGTCCGTCGCCAGCGCCCGGGGCGCGAGGCTGACGAGCCCTGCCTCCTGTGCCGTCTCCTGTGCCGTCTCCTGTGCCGTCTCCTGTCCCGCGGCCGGTGCCTCGACCCAGCATCGCAGCTTGGCAAAGGGATAGCTCGGGCCCGATTGGCGCAGGGGGCGCGCCTCGGCCGGCAGATGCTGATAGAGCTGCGGCCAGGCGACGGACAGGCCCTGCACCCACAGCGCCGCGATGCGCTCGACCTTCCCCTTGCGGATCCAGCCCTGCAGCGTCAGTGCGAATTCCTCGTCGTTGAACAAGGCCGCGCCCAGGGCGGCGTCGGCCTGCAGACGGCCGCTGCTGACCCCCTCGCCCATCTCGCCGCGCTCGAGGTAGCGCTCCAGCTGCGCCGCCAGCTCCTGCGCGCTGCCGGCCACCAGTGCCAGGCGCTCCTCCATCTCGTCACGACCCACCTGCATCGTGTAGGCGAAATCGGCGAGCCAGTGCGGTGCCTCCGCTTCAGCCGCGTGGCGCTGGAGGTGGTTCAACACCTCTCGTGCATAGGCGCGCAGCCGGTCCGGGTCGCGTGCAGAGATGGGCAGCAGCACGCGGGATGGCGGCTGCTGCGCGGGCGCCGCCCGGTGCGGCGACGGCTTCACATACTCCTCGATCACCAGGTGCGCATTGGTGCCGCTGAAGCCGAAGGAGCTCACGGCCGCGCGGCGCGCCTGGCCAGGGACGGCCGGCCAGGGCTGGCGCTCGGTGTTGACGAAGAACGGCGACTGCAGGAAGTCGAAATGCCGGTTCGGCGTCGAGAAGTGCAGCGTTGGCACCAGCTCCCGGTGGGCCATGCACAGCAGCACCTTGTGCACGCTGGCCATGCCTGCGGCCGCCGAGGTGTGACCGACGTTGCTCTTCACCGACCCCAGCGCGCAGAAGCCCGTCTCGTCCGTGTAGGCCCGGAAGGTCGTTTCCAGCGCACGGAGCTCGATGGGGTCGCCCAGCTTCGTGCCCGTGCCATGCGCCTCGACGTAGCTGAGGGTGCGCGGATCGATGCCATGGCCCTCGTACACCTCACGGAGCAGCTCGGCCTGGCTGGCTCCACTGGGGGCGGTGATGCCGTTGGTGCGGCCGTCCTGGTTGATGCCCGAGGCGATGATGACGCCCAGGATGGGGTCACCGTCGCGCTCGGCATCGGACAGGCGTTTGAGCACCAGCGCGCCGACTCCCTCGCCTGGCACGAAGCCGTCGGCGTCGTCGTCAAAGGTCTTGCAGCGGCCGTCCGGGGACAGCATGCCGGCGGCACACATGCCGACGTAGGACTCGGGGGTCAGGTACAGGGTCGAGCCCCCTGCCAGGGCCAGGTCGATCTCGCCCCGCTGCAAGGCCTGGCAGGCCAGGTGGGTGGCCACCAGGGAGGACGAGCAGGCCGTGTCCACCGGGATGGCGGGGCCCTTCAGGTTCAGGTAGTAGGGCAGGCGCGCCGCACCAATGGCAAAGCTGCTGCCGATGCCGGCCGCGGCGCCGCGGCTCTTCATGGCCAGGGTGCCGTACTCGTGGTTCATCAGGCCCAGGTAGACGCCGCACTTGTGCTGCGACAGGGAGGCCGGTGCCACACCCATGCGTTCGATGGCGTGGTAGCCCTCCTGCAGGAACAGCCGGTGCTGGGGATCCATTTCCTCCGCTTCGGCGGGAGAAATTCTGAAGAAGGTCGGATCGAAGCAGTCGACGTCCTCCAGCATGCCGATCCACTTGCAGTAGGTCTTGCCCTCCGTGCCCGGTGTCGGGTCGTAGTGCCGGGCCACGGACCAGCGGCTGTCGGGCATCTCGACGACGCTGCTCCGGCCGGCGGCCAGGTTGTCCCAGAACTCGCGCAGGGTGGGCGCGCCCGGATATCGGCCTGACATGCCGACGATCGCGATCCGCTCGCGTCCGGCCCTGACGGACGGGTGCCCGGCCGGATCGCGGGCCTGCTGCTGCGGAGCCACTGCCGGCGTCGTGAGCGAAGTGAGGGGCGTCGCTGCGACGGCGTTCGCGGCTGATGCCCCCTCCGTGGCTGCTGCCGCTTGCAGCGATACCAGGGCCTGCGGACGGGCCAGGGTCACCTGCGCTGCCCCCGGGGCGGGCGCGGTTGCCGAGCTCGCCACCGCGGCCGCGTCGGCGGCAGCCGGCCGTGCCTCATGCAGGCGTTCATGCACCAGGGCAGCCATGGCCGCCAAGGTGGGATGGTCATAGATATCCATGCCCTTCAGCGACGTGCCGTAGCGCGCGTTGAGGCCCTTGATCCATTCGACGCCGACGATGGAGTCCAGCCCCAGGCGGGCAAACGGCTCTGTCGGATCGATGGCTTCAGGCGTCAGGCGCAGGGATTCGGCCAGGCTCTGCTGCAAGGCCCGCTGCAGCTCCTGCAGCCGGACGCCCGGCTCGCCATCCTGGGGCCGGCCCATGCCGGCAGGGGCCTCGGCCGGCACCGCGCCCTGCGTCACGACATCGCCTGCCGCGGCTTGGCCCAGGCTGCCTCGCAGCAGGCCGGCCAGCGCGCGCACGCTGGGATAGTCGTAGACGTCGGTCGCGCGGATCGACGCCTGGTAGCGCTGGTTGATGTCGCGGATCCACTCGACGCCAACGATGGAGTCGAGCCCGAGCTCATGAAAAGGTCGATCCAGTTCGATGGCCTGGAGCGGCAGGAACAGCGCACTGGCGAGGCTGGCTCGCAAGTCGCTCTCCAGCTGCGCAGCCTGCGCGGCGATGGGGGCGGCGGCTCGCGTGCCCACGCCCTCGGCGGCATGGGCCTCCGTGGCGCTGCGCAAGGGCGTCAGTTCGATCAGCGAGCGAGCTGGCGCGACGTCGCGGCGTGTCTCTGGGTTCGAAGTCATGCGCTCTTCCTGGCTGGGCAGGGTGCGGGTCTGAAGGTCGAGGGGGACGGCCGGCGCCGGCGCCGGCGCCGGGGCCGACACGGCCGTGCCGGTGCTGGCGGCAAGGGGCTTGAGCCAGTAGCGATCCCGCAGGAAGGGGTAGGTGGGCACGCCGATGCGCCGGGGCTTCAGCAAGGCGCCCTGGACAGGCCATGCCCCGAGCTCACCGCGCACCCAGCGGGCCGCCAGCAGCGCGGCGTCGTCAGCGGCAAGGCCGGGGGCTTGTTCCCCCTGCCCTGCCTGCACACGCCCCACGTGGAGAGCCGGGTGGGTCAGCTGCCCGTCGATGAAGGCTGCCAGCGCCGCTCTGAGCTGGGCCAGCGAGTCGACCACCAGGGCCAGGCGTTCCGGCATGGCGACGCGGCCGCGCTGCAGGGTGCAGGCCAGGTCGACCAGGCGGAGATCCGCCTTCTCGAGGCCCTGCGCGTGACGCTGGAGAAAGTCCTGCAGGCGCCGTGCATAGGCCCCCAGACGCTCCGGGCTTCGGGCGGACAGGGGGACGACGACGGCCGACGGCAGCGGCACGGGCTCCGGCGGCGCAGCTCCCTCAGCGGGAGCTTCGTACTCGGTCAGCAGCAGATGGGCATTGGTCCCTCCGGCACCGAAGGACGACACCCCGGCGGCGCGTGGCAGCGTCCGACCGTCCACGGTGGGGCGCTGCCAGGCCCGCAGCGACTGGTTGATGACCCAGGGCGTGGCGGCCATCTGGAGGTGCGGGTTCAGCTCGCTGGAATGCAGCGAGGGCACGATCTGGCCGTGCTGCAGCTGCAGCAGCACCTTGGTGAGGGCCGCGACGCCGGCCGCGCCCTCGCAATGGCCGATGTTGGACTTCACGGACCCGATCCAGCATGGCGACGCCGGTCCCGCATCGGCGAAGGCGCGGGTCAGGCCCGCCAGCTCGATGGGATCGCCCAAGCGGGTGCCGGTGCCATGGGCCTCGATGTAGCCCACGGAGCGGGGATCGACCCGGGCCTCCTTGAGCGCCTTGGCAATCACGGCGGCCTGGCTGGCCGCGTTGGGCACGGTATAGCCGTTGGTCCGCCCGCCGTGGTTGACGGCACTGGCTTTGATCAGGCCGTAGATCCGGTCGCCATCGCGTTCCGCATCGACGCGGCGCTTCAGCAGCAGCACGCCCACGCCCTCGCCCGGCACATAGCCCTCGGCATCGCGGCCGAAGCTCTCGCACCGGCCCCGCGGCGACATGAAGCCGGCAGAGCTCAGCATCCGGTACTTGTTGGGATGAATGCTGAGGTTGACGCCCCCGGCGATCGCCAGGCCGACTTCGCCTGCCAGCAGGTCCCGGCAGGCCAGATGGACGGCCACCAGCGAGCTGGAGCACATGGTGTCCACGGCCACGCTGGGGCCGTGCAGGTCCAGGAAGAAGGAGATGCGGTTGGCGATGCTGGCATAGCTGCCCCCGGTGAGACCGGCGGGCGCCTGCTCGCCCATCTCGGCGGCCAGCCACTGGTAGTTCTCGTACATCACGCCGACGTACACGCCCGCCAGGGACGCCAGGCCCTGCGCGTCACGCCGCTGCAGGTCCTCCGGCCGCAGTCCTGCGTCCTCCAGAGCGGTCCAGACCTGCTGGAGGAAAAGGCGCTCCTTCGGGTCCATGGACCCGGCCTCCCGCGGGGAGATGTTGAAGAACTGCGGGTCGAACTCGTCCACGCCTTCGACGAATCCGCCCCACTTGCTGCGATGCCGGCCGGCGCGATGACCGTCGGCATCGAAGTAGTCGCGCCAGTCCCAGCGCTGGGCGGGCACTTCCTCGATGCAGTCCTGACCTTCGCGCAGCTTGTCCCAGAACTGCTGCAGGTCGCTGGCCTGCGCGTACTGGCCCGACATGCCGACCACGGCGATGTCGCTTGCGCCCGCCCCGCCAGTCTCGACAGGGGCCAGCGGGGCGTGCGCAGCCAGCGGGGCGCGCGCAGCCTGCGGCTCGTCCGGGCCCGCACCGGCGGCGCGCAGCCCCTCGGGGGCGGGCTGCGGCACCGGCACCGGCACCGGAGAGGCCGACGCCAGGGCGCCTGCAGCCAGGCGGTCCTGCAGCGTCGAGGCATGGGCGCGTGCCAGGTACTGGGCGACCTCGCGCAAGGTCCGGTGCTCGAAGAACAGGGTCTTGGGCAGCTGGCCTAGGACGCGCTCCAGCTCGTGGATGAGCTGGACGGCGTTGATCGAGTCGATGCCGTAGTTCTCGAAGTGCTCCGTCTCGCTGATCTGCGAGGCGGGGAGCTTCAGCACCGTCATCAGGGCATCCTTCACCAGGCCTGCGGCGAGGGGCAGGCCCGCGCCCGCCTCGGCGGCAGGCCGGGGCGCCGCCACCCCGTGGTCGGCGACGACGGCCTCCGCGGGCATGAAGGAGCGCCGGGCCAGGGCGAGGATGTCCCGCCGCTGTCCATGGTTGACGAAGACCGCCGGCGCGTCCCCGGCCAGGGCGCGGAGCAGGGCCTCGATGCCTGCCGGTGTCGGCATGGGGGTCATGGCCAGCCTGCTGCGCAGCTCGGACGCGACCTGCGCGTCGACCGTCATGCCGCCATCGAGCCACAGCGGCCAGGCGATGGAAAGGCTGCGTCCGCTGCGCTCGCGTCCCAGGCTGCTGCGATGGGCCGCATAGGCATCCATGAAGGCATTGGCGACGGCATAGTCCGCCTGGCCGGCATTGCCCACCGCTCCGGCGCCGGACGAGAACAGCAGGAAGAAGTCCAGGCTGCCCAGGGAGCGGGTCGCCAGGTCCAGGTTCACCGTGCCGCTCACCTTCGGTCGCAGCACTTCGTGGAATTCAGCCGCGGACTTCCGCAGCAGGTACCGGTCTCGCAGCAGGCCTGCGCAGTGGACGACGCCATGCAGCGCGCCATGTTCCGCCACGATGCGCTCGACGCGATGGCGCACGGCCTGCGCATCCGCGACGTCCATGGCGTGGTAGTGTGCCTGGACACCTCTGCCGCGCAGACGCTCGATGAGGGCAAGCGTCGCCGCGCTGGCCGCGGACCGGCCGGTCAGCACCAAGGTCATGCCGGATGCGGCGCCGCTGGCACTGGCTTGCACCGCCATGGCTTCCGCGACGATGCGCCCCAGGCCGCCACCGGCCCCCGTCATCAGGTAGACACCCTGCTGCCGCCAGGGCGGCCGGCTGGCCGAGGCGGCCTCCGGACGGCTTTCACAGGGTTCCCAGCTCAGCACCTCGCGCCGCACGCCGACGTAGCGCACGCAGGGCTCGTGCGACTGCCGTGCCTCGGCTTCCAGCAGGGCCGGCAGGCTGTCCAGCGCCTCGCCGTGCACGAGGACCAGCTGGCCCTGCAGCCAGGGATGCTCGAGCTGGACGGTCCTCAGCAGCGCGCCCAGAGCCTGGGTGAAGCGGCTGGCCTCATCGCCCGGCACGAGCAGCTGCACCCGCGTCGGCTGCGTGATGCCGGCGAGCAGCAGCTCGCGCAGCTTGCCCGACAGGGCCTCAGCCTGGGCGCCAAAGCGCTCCGCCACCGCCTGCAGGTCCAGCGCCTGCGTGCGGGCGCCCTCCCCGAGCAGGTCCTTGAACAGGGCCCGGGCGCGCGGGCCGGCAGGATCGCCGACGTCCACGGGCGCCGCATCATGCGAGAGCACCCAGACATGGCGTTCACCGACCCAAGTGCCGGCGCCCTCCCCTGCCGCAGCGGGCGTGAAGGGGCGCGTGGTCCATGCAGGCTGCAGCAGCACGGCCTCCTCCGCCGCCGTCGGCATGGCCTTGACCACCACGTCGCGCAGGGCCACCGGGACCGCGCCCTGCTCGTCCATGAGGTCGATGTCGAAGGTCCAGCCGGCATCGCCCGCCTGCATGCGCAGCCAGGCCCACATGCGGCTCGAGGTCGGGCCCTGCACGTCGACACGTCCGATGCGATGGGGCACCACCGGCACGTTGTCCGCCACCTGGTTGCCGATCAGGCACAGCATGGCCTGCAGGGCCGAGTCCAGCAGGCCCGGGTCCAGTCCCTGGTCTGCGGGGGCCTCGGTGGACCCGGCAGGCTGGCTCAGCCTGACCAGCGCCTCCCGGGTGCCGAGGTGGATCTCCTGCACCGCCCGGTGGGAGGGCCCGTAGGCCATGCCCAGGCGGTCGAAGCGCTCGTACAGCGCCTGGCGAGCCTGCGTGCCGCGCAGCGCGTCGGCGCTGTTGAAGCGCCGATGCAGCGCCGGCAGGTCATGCGCCGTCACCTCCATGGCAGGGCGCGGGCGCACGGTGCAGCGGCAGTAGGCGCTGAACGCGGCCTCAGGCTCGCCGGCAGGTGCCGCGCTGACCTCGACCTGGACGACATCCAGGCCGTCATCGCGGCGGCATTCCACGCGCAGGCGCCGTGGTCCCGCGTCCAGGGGCAGGACCTGCAGCCAGCTCAGCTGCTCCAGGCTCAGCGGCGCCTGCGCGCCCAGGGTCGCCTGCACGGCTTCGCGGACGTACTCGATGTAGGCCGAGCCCGGCATCATGGGCACGCCAGCGATGCGATGGTCTCGAAGGAAGGGTTCATCGCCCGTGAGCACGCCGTGAAAGCGGGTGCCCGGTGCCGCGCCGGCCTCGGCCTGCAGACGCCCGGCTTGCCGGGAGGTCGACAGTGGCAGCGAGTCCAGCGTGGCCTGCGGCAGCGGCGCCGACACCCAGTGGCGCTGCGGCGCAAAGGGGTAGGTCGGTGCGCCGATCCGGCGCGGCAGCGAGCCCGACCCGGCCCCCGGGTGGAGCCAGCGCCAGTCGATGTCCGCCCCTTGCACCCACAGCGCCAGGACCGTGGACCGCTTGCCGCGTTGCAGCAGGGTCTGCACCAGCATGGCCAGATCCTCGCCCTCCATCAGTGCGCCCAGGGGGCTCGCCGCGTGCGGCCCCGCCGCCCGCACCAGCCCTTCGCAGCTTGTGTCGTGCTGGACGAAGGCGGTCAGCTGGCGTTCCAGCTCCGCCGTCGAATGGGCGAGCAGGCCCACCCGTGCCGGCATGGCCTTGCGGGCGACCTGGAAGGTGTGGGCCAGGTCAGCCAGCGAGAGGCTGGCGCCCGCACTGTCCTGGCGGCGGAGCCAGGCCAGGAGCTGGCTTGCGTAGGCCGCCAGACGCTCCGGGTCGCGCGCCGACAGCGGCAGGAGGAAGGGCCCCGTGGCGCCCTGCTCCGAGGGACGGGGGCGCACGTACTCCTGGACCACCAGGTGGGCATTGGTGCCGCTGAAGCCGAAGGAGCTGAGGGCGGCGCGCCGCGGGGCCTCGGCACCTGAGGTCCAGGGCTTGCGCGTGGTGCCCACATAGAAGGGCGACTCCTCGAAGCAGAAGTGCTGGTTCGGCGTGTCGTAGTGGAGCGTGGGGACCAGCTCGCGATGCTGCAGGCACAGCAGGATCTTGTGCAGGCTGGCAATGCCCGCCGCCGCGGACGTGTGGCCGATATTGCTCTTCACCGACCCGATGGCGCAGAAGCCCCGGGCCTGCGTCTGCAGGCGGAAGGCATCGCGCAAGGCCGCCAGTTCGATGGGATCACCGAGCTTCGTCCCCGTGCCATGGGCCTCCAGGTAGCTGATGGTGGACGCCTCGATGCCGTACTTGCGGTAGATGCCGGAGACCAGCTCGAACTGGCTCTCGCGGTTGGGCGCCGTGATGCCGTTGGTCTTGCCGTCCTGGTTGATGCCGGAACCGATGAGGGTCGCAAGAATCGGGTCGCCATCGCGTTCGGCGTCGCTGAGCCGCTTGAGGACCACGGCCCCGACCCCTTCGCCCGGCACAAATCCGTCGGCCTTGTCATCGAAGGTCTTGCACCGGCCGTCCGGCGACAGCATGCCCGCGGAGCACATCTCCACATAGCCTTGCGGCGTCAGGTACAGGGTGACGCCGCCGGCGAGGGCCATGTCGATCTCGCCGCTGCGCAGGGCCTGGCAGGCCAGGTGGATGGCGACCAGCGCCGAGGAGCAGGCCGTGTCGACCGGCAGGGCCGGCCCCTTCAGGTTCAGGTGGTAGGCCAGGCGCGCGGCGCCAATGGCATAGCTGTTGTGCCGCTCCAGCGCCGTCACCGCGCCGTGGGCGCTCAGCTGACGGTACTCCTGGTTCATGATGCCCAGGTACACGCCGCAATTGGTGCCATCGAGGGCCTGCATGGGATAGCCGGCGTGCTCGAAGGCCCGGTAGCCCTCCTGCAGGAAGAGGCGATGCTGGGGATCCATCTCCTGCGCCTCCGCGGGAGAGATCTTGAAGAAGGCCGGGTCGAAGTGATCCACGTCGTCCAGCAAGCCGATCCAGTGGCTGTACACCTTGCCGGGCCGGCCGGGTTGCGCGTCGAAGAAGCTGCGGGCGTCCCAGCGCGCCAGGGGCATCTCGGTGATGGCGCAGCTGCCGGCCGCCAGGTTGGACCAGTAGGCGTCGAGGTCCTTGGCCGCGGGATACCGACCCGACATGCCGATGATGGCAATGGGCTCCAGCGCCGGTGAGGCGCCGCGATCCGGGCGTGTGTCAGCAGCCCGCTCGGCAGGGGCCGCCGCCGGCGGTGCGCTTGGCGTGGGCAGGCCCGCGGGGACCTGGCCAGGCCCCGCGCCCAGCAGCCGGGCCAGATCCACAAGGCTGGGCAGGGCCATGGCCTGCTCGACGCGCAAGGCCGTCCCATGGCGGCGATTGAGCTGGCCCAGCCATTCCTCCGCGACGACAGCGTCCATGCCCGCGGCCTCGAGGCCTTGCCCGGCATCGATGTCCTGCGGCTGCTTGAACAGCGAGGCCGCCAGGCTCTCCAGCAGGCCCGCCAGCAAGGGGTCGGCGCCTGACGCCGGCGGCACGCCGACGGGCGCCGTGGTGCTCGCCACGGCGGCCGGCGCGATGGCAGCCTGCGCCGCGGGCCGGACCTCCACCACCGGGTCACTCTCCGGTACCGTCTCGGCCGGACCGACCAGGCGCGCCAGCAGCGTGGTCAAGGTGTCGATGTTGGGATGGTCGTAGATCTGGATGGCCTGGATCGAGACGCCGAACTTGCGGTTCAGCCCATGGATCCACTCCACGCCGATGATGGAATCCAGCCCCATCTCCATGAACGACTGCTGGGTGTCGATCTCCGCGGCCTCCATGTACAGCGCGCTGGCCAGGCTCTCGATGAGCTGCTGCTGAAGGTCCTGGCGAAGGCGGCTCGACGGGGCGCTGGCCAGCGGCACGGCCGCTGGCGGGGCGCTCACCGGAGCGGGTGTCAGCGACACCGGAGACACCGGAGACTCCGGCGGCGCGGCCGGTGCGGGCGCGCGGACAGCCGGCGTGGCGGCGGTGGCGGCGGTGGCGGCGGTGGCGGCATCCAGCAAGGAGCCCAGCAGGTCGGCCAGCCGGGCGACGCTGGGATAGTCATAGACCTGGATGGCCTGGATGGACACCCCATAGCTTCGGTTGATCTGGTGGATCCACTCGACGCCGATGATGGAATCCAGTCCCATGTCCACGACGGGCAGCTCGGTGTCGATCTGCTCTGCGTCCATGTAGAGCGCCTTGGCAAGGCTGAGGGCGAGCTCGCCGACCAGACGCTTCCGGTCGTGGCGCGGCGCCAGGGGGGCCGGCGCCGATGCAGCGGGGCTCGCGAGTGGCGCTGGCGCTGGCTCCGGTGCCGGCACAGGCACAGGCATAGATGCAGGCGCCATGGGCCGTGCCTCCGCCGGCCGTGCCTGCCCGGCGCCTTGGGTGCGGCCCGTGTCAGGGGCGCTGAGGGCCGCCGCCAGGGCCGCCGGACTGCCGATGCGGGCCAGGTCCCCGAGGCCGAGGGCCGTGCCGGGATAGCTCCTGCGGATCTCGCGCAGCCATTCATTGCCCACGAGGGAATCGACGCCCAGCGCCTCGAAGGAATCGCTGGGACCGACGCGCTCCGGTGCCACCAGGAGCAGGCGGGCCAGGCTCTCGGTCAGGAATGGCAGGGCGGCGCGAGGCTCGGTGGCGGAGGCCTGCACAGTAGACCCCACCGGCTGGGCGGCGGGCGCATGCGGCGGCTGGGCGGCCAGCGAGCTCAGCTCGACCCTTGCGCTGAGGCGCTGCCCCCCGTACTGGCGGCCCTCATGGTCCAGGGGGCGGCTCAGGGAGATCTGCATGACGGGGTCCTGCATTGAAGGCGTTGAAAGCATTGAGAGGGGAACAGAGGCGGTCGGGCGCTCCGGTGCCGCGGGCGGGGCGCCGCCGGGGGCCGGGTCTGCGTGGACCCAGAACGTGCTCTTCGCAAACGGGTAGGTCGGTGCGCCCGACAGTGCCGGCGGCACCTCGGGATACAGGCGGGACCAGTCAGGCGTCTGCCCCTGCATCCAGCGTTCGAGCATTTCGTTGACGACGTTCTTTTCAATCGACATGGTGACTACTCCGTCCAACCCGACCCACTTGCATGCCCTCGATGGACCTGTCGCCGTCGACAAATCTCTGCAGCTTGCTCTCCAGTTCCTGGACCGAGCTCACGACCAGGCCGAGCCTGGCCTCCATCGCCTCGCGCCCGACCTGCAGGGTGTAGGCCAGTGATTGCAGGCGCTGTGCGCCCGTGCTGCCCCGGTAGGCGGGTTCTTTCACATGGACCAGCAGGTCCCGCGCATAGCGCTCCAGCAGGTCCGGTTTCTTCGCGGACAGCACGATCAGCACGGGATCGGCCGCCGCCGCGGCAGGCGCGGGCCTCGGTGGCGGGGGCTCGTACTCCTGCAACACGACGTGCGCATTCGTGCCGCCGGCGCCGAAGGAGGAAACGCCGGCCAGCCGCGGCTGTTCCTGGCCGTCGATCAGGGGCCGCTGCCAGGGCCTCAGCTCGCGATTGACGAAGAACGGCGACGCGTCGAAGTCGATGTTCGGATTGAGTTCGTCCGCATGCAGGCTGGGCACCAGGGTGCCGTGCTTCATCTGCAGGAGCACCTTGGTGAGCCCCGCGATGCCGGACGCCGCCTCCAGGTGGCCGATGTTGGACTTCACGGATCCCAGCGCGCAGAAGCCCCGGTCCTGCGTGTCCTGGGCAAAGGCACTCGACAGTCCGGTGACCTCGATCGGATCGCCCAGCTCCGTGCCGGTGCCATGGGCCTCGATATAGCTGATGGCACGCGCATGCACACCGGCGCGCTCCAAGGCCTGGCGGATGACCTGCCCCTGGGCCTTGGGGTTGGGCACGGTGTAGCCGTTGGTCTTGCCGCCATGGTTGACGCTGGTGCCGCGGATCAGAGCGTGGATGCTGTCACCGTCCCGCAGCGCTGCGGACAGCGGCTTGAGCACGATCACGCCGACCCCTTCACCTGGCACATAGCCATTGCCGCCCAGGCCGAAGCTCTTGCAGCGGCCATCCTGGGACAGCATGCGCTGCGCACTCAGGCTGATGTACATGTAGGGATGCAGCGACAGGTTCACGCCGCCGGCGATGGCCATCTCGCACTCGCCGAACCGCAGCTTCTCGCAGGCCTCGTGAACGGCCACGAGCGACGAGGAGCACATGGTGTCGATGGGGATGCTCGGCCCGTTGGCATCCAGGAAGTAGGACACCCGGTTGACCAGCGAGCAGAACGAGGTGAAGGGTGCCTTGCCCTTCTTCAGCTTGTCGTTTCCATACAGGCTGAACTCCGAGCGGGTGATGCCGGCGAAGACGCCCAGGCGCCCCTGGTGCTGGCTGGCGATGCGGGCACGGGTGTAGCCGGCATCCTCCAGGGCCTCCCAGCAGGCCTGCAGGAAGATGCGTTCCTGCGGGTCCATGTTGGCGGCCTCCCGCGGCGACAGGTTGAAGAACAGCGGATCGAACTCGGCGAAGCCGTCGATGAAGCCGCCCCACTTTCCATAACAGCGGCTGCTCTCGATGGCCGCCTCGACATCGGACTCGTAGAAGCCGTCCAGGGGCCAGCGGTCCGGGGGGATCGTGGTGATGCTGTCTCGGGCGCCCTGCAGGTTCGCCCAGAAGGCCTGCAGCGTGGCCGCCTGCGGGTAGCGACCGCTGAGCCCGACGATGGCCACGGGCTCATCCCAGGCGGCCGCGGCTGCGCCCTTGGACTTCGGGGTCCGCCGCACGGGCTCCGAGCGCTCCAGGGCCGCTGCCGCGACGAGGTCAAGTGCCGGCGCTGCGGTGGCCTGGGCCATCGGCTGGGCGGGGGCTGCCGGGGCGACGCCGGCCAGGCGCGCGCAGGCCGGCGCATGCTTCGCCAGCAGATGCTGGGCCAGCGCCATGCCGGTCTGATGTTCGAACAGCAGGGTCTTGGACAGGGCACCGAACACCTCGGCGAGCCGGCTGTTCAGCAGCTTGACCAGGAAGGAATTGATGCCGTAGTCCTCGAAGGGGCGGTTCAGGTCGAAGGCCTCGGCGGGGATCTGGAAGGCATCCGCCAGCAAGGCCGCGAACCTGGGCAGGAAGCCCTCGGCGAGCGCGGGTGCGGTGGGCGTGGGCGTGGGCGTGGGCACGGGCGTGGGCGGCGCCGCGCGCCGGCCCTCGGTCCCCTGCCCCTTCGCAGGCCCCGTCCAGTAGAGACCGTCGGCAAAGGGATAGGTCGGCAGGCCGGCCAGGCGACGCGGCTGAAGGCCCGGCCGCAGCAGCGCCTGCCAGTCGACGGCGGCTCCGGCCGCCCAGCGTCGTGCCGCGGCACGGAGGGCCTGCAGCGGCGCATCGTCCGCAAGGGCCGCGGGCGGCTCTGACCCCACCTCCTCGGCACCGGGCCCATGGACGTCCGGATCGTCGCCCGGGCATGCGTCGTCACACCATCGGGCCAGTTGGCCCGCCAGCTCGTCCTGCGAGCGCGCGACCACGGCGAGGCGGCAGGCCATGGCGTCCCGACCGACCTGCTGGGTGTAGGCCAGGGATACCAGGTCGAGCGGACCTCCGGCCGTCAGGAAGGCCTGCCATCGGCGTGCATAGGCCTTGAGGCGTGACCGGTCCCGCGCGGAGAGCACGAAGACGACGGGCTCACCGTCCTGCGCCACGGGTGCGGCATCGGGGGCGAGGTGTTCCTCCACCACCAGGTGGGCGTTGAGGCCGCTGGCACCCGTGGAGGTGATGCCGGCACGCCGGGGGACGGGCCGCCCTTCCACTTGCACCGGCGCCCAGTCCGCCAGGGTCTGGTGGACCTCGAAGGGCAGTGCCGCGAAGTCGATGGCGGGACTCGGGGCCCCGATCAGGAGCGTGGGTGGCAGCTGGCGGTGCTTCAGTGCCAGCAGCACCTTCGTCAGCTGCGCCATGCCGGACACGGCCTCGCCATGGCCGATATTGGGCTTGAGCGATCCGATCCGGTAGCTGCCTTCGGTCTGCTGCCGCTGGCCACCGAACACGCGGGTCAGTGCCGCCATCTCGATCGCATCTCCGGCGGGCGAGCCATGGGCGGCGGCCTCGATGTAGCTGATGGTGCGCGGGTCGATGTCCCCCTGCGCCATCGCCTCGCGGATGACCGCTTCCTGCTGCTTCTGGCTGGGCATGCCGAATCGGTTCATCCGGCCGTTGTGGTTCACCGCGCTGCCTCGAATGACGGCATAGACCGGGTCACCGTCCGCCAGGGCACGCTGATGGCGCTTCAGCACGACGACGCCCACCCCTTCGCCAGGCACATAGCCGGTGGCCTCGCGGGCAAAGGCGGCGCTCGATGCGTTCGCCGCCAGCACCTGCATCTTCGAGAGCTGAGCGTAGGTGGAGGGATGGAGGTTGAGGTTGACGGCCCCCGCCAGCGCGAGCCCGTCCGGCTCCCGCCGCAGGTAGTTGCACGCCTCATGGATGGCGATCAGGGCCGAGGCGCAATGGCTGTCGTAGGCCATCGCCGGCCCCTTCAGGTCCAGGCAGTGCGAGACCCGGTTGACCAAGGCCGCCAGTGACGTGCCCTGGTAGGGCTGGGCATGGTCGAGGCTGTGCAGGTTGAAGCCCTGCTTGGTGATGCCACCGAAGACCCCCACCTTCGCCCGCTGTGCCGGCGACAGGGTGGACGGGGCACGCCCCGCATCCTCCAGGGCATGCCAGCAGGCCTGCAGGAACAGCCGCTCCTGCGGGTCCATGAAGCCGGCCTCGATCGGGGCGATGTTGAAGAACAGCGGATCGAAGGCGGCAAAGTCCTCGAGGAAGGCGCCCCACTTGCCATAGGACTTGCCCTCGGCCAGCGCCTGCTCGGGATCGGCCGCGAAGTGCGACTGCCAGTCCCAGCGCTCCTGCGGCACTTCCGTGATGGCCTGCTGGCCGGACAGCAGCAGGTCCCAGAAGGCCTGCAGGGTGGCCGCGCCGGGATAGCGCCCCGCCAGCCCGATCACGGCGATGGCATCGGCATCGGCATCGGCAGCTGCCGGGGCCGGCGAGACAGGCTTCGGCGCGGCGTCGTGTCGGGCTCGCTTCAGCAGGTCGGGCGTGGCATGTGCCGCCCCGACCAGGGACGCCTTCAGGGCGCCGGACAAGGCCTCCAGCAGGGCCGGGTCCTCCAGTTGCAGGGGAAGGGCCAGACGGACGCATTGGTTGAGGGCGGCGTCGCGCAGGTTGCCGACCAGGTGCAGGCCGCCGCGGATGCCATAGCGCTCCAGCAGCAGGCGCAGGTAGCTCTCGCGGGAATGCGCCCGTCCTGCCAGCGGCGGCAGGCAGTCCACCCGGACGAGCACGCAGTGTCCTGCCCCGGGCTGGATCACGGGCACCCCTTCGCGGGCCAGGGCCAGGTGGAGGTCCCGGACCCGGTCCAGCTGACGCGCCACCTGCGAGGCCAGGAAGTCCCGATCGGCCAGAGCCCGCTGGATGCGCTGGGTCTCCAGCTCAGCCGGCAGCCCGCCCTCGACGCGGCCCAGCCCCTGCGAATTCCGGACGAAAGCCGGATCCCTGGAAGCCAGCAGTCCGCCGACATCCAGGCCGAAGTCCTTGCAGAGGCTGCCCACGAGGGCATCCGCCTCGCTGGTGATGGCGCGGACGATGTCCCAGAGCTCACGGCCCGACTGCCCGGGTTCATGGCGCCGGATCAGCTCGGCGTTCTTCAGGATGCGGGTGACATCCAGGACCAGGGGCACGCCATGGCGGCGGCATCGGGCCGCGACCGCCTGGAGCTGCGCCAGGGAGAGCGGATAGCCGCCAGTGGCGTTGTTGCAGAGCTCCACCAGCACCATCGCGATCGCGGGCGCCTCGGCCTCCAGGGCCTGCTCCAGCCGGTGCAGGTCCAGGCCGCCCCGGAACAGAGCCGTGGCGTCGGGCCGCAGGGCCTCGGGGTCCGGTATCTCGACGGGTTCGAAGCCCCCCTTCACCAGGTTGTGCAGCGTGGACTCGAACAGCAGATTCTGGAGGACGCGCTTCTTGCCGCTGCGCCGCGCCGTCTGGAAGAACAGGCGCTCGGCCGCGCGGCCGGACGTGGTCAGCAGGGACGCCTCGAAGCCGAACAGCGCCGCGAGCTCGCCGCCCGCCTCCGGAGCCTGCGAAGGGCTCTGGCACGCCCCGAGGGCGGCGGAGCGGTCGCCGATGAAGGCATAGCTCAGATGCGCCCAGGAGTCGCTGATCAGGTCGATGCGGATGGCGGCCGGGTCGGCCTTGGTGGCGTCAAAGTGATCCGCCTCGGCGCGGGCCGAGACCTGCGTCACCGCCGGGGCGCACCGCCGCTGCACCTCGAGGTAGGAAATCCCCTGGCGGAAGAACTGGCTCAGGCAGCTGGCGAGGAGGCTCGGGTCGCTGTCCGCCCGGCGGTACAGGTGCACCGGATAGTCACGCGTCCCGTACTTGCTCTTGTACTGGCGGTTGGCCTTGCCGCGCTCGAGGATCTGCTGAAGCTGCGTCTGCGTGCCGGCCAGGAAGGCGCTCCCCTCTGGATCGCCGTCCTCGGAACCGAGCTCGAACAGGCCCCAGGTCAGGCCCAGGCTGAAGCGCTCGCACCCCTCCGCGGCCAGCAAGGCGACGATCTCGACGACCGCATGCTCGGTCCCGCCCAGCGGCATGTCGGGCAGGTAGTACTCCTGGTCCATCAGGTAGCCGTCGGGCTCCCGGCACACCATGATGACGTTCTGCAGGCTGCCGTCGAAATAGGTCAGGAAGACGCGGTAGCGGTCCAGGAGGCTGCCGTTGCGCATCTCCTCCAGCACCAGGTCCACGTTGTTCACGACCTTCTTCATCTCGCTCCAGGCGCAGATGACGCGCTGGATGTCGCGGACCAGCCCCGGCTCCAGCTGCCGGCATTCCACCGTCCGGCATTCGCCCAGCTTGCGGTAGCGCTCCACCATGTAGCGGAGCCGCCGCATGCGTCCCCCTGCGAGGGAGAAGGCAGGCAGGCTCTCCATCACCTGCACGGCCCCGACCGGGCAAGCCAGCAGGCCGCCAGCGCGTTCGAGGTCCGGCTTGCGTCCTTCCGTCAGATCCAGGTAGGCGAATGCCAGGCCCTGTTGCTGGCAGTAGGCGAGCAGCTCCGTGAAGAAGGCCTCGCGGTGCGCGGCGGGCCCGGCGTATTGCGTGGCGAAGAACAGGCGCTTGTCCACCAGCACATGGCAATAGCCCTGGGCACGAGCGTCGATGTAGACCTCCGGCCAGATCTCCAGCAAGGCAACGCCTTTCGGCGCCGCGCCATCGATGTCAGCCAGGGTCTGGCGGCTGGCGGCGTCCTGCTGCAGCGCTGCCTTGCGCAGCAGGCGGCCGGCGCGCGCCTCGCGCACGCTGGCGGGGGCTTCAGCCAGAGGCGCAGACACCGCCAGGGCCGCGCTCGCCGGTGGAGCTTGCACGGCATCGGCCAGCCCCGGCTGCAGGCAGGTGGCCAGCCGGTCGGCGTAGTCTTCCAGCAAGTAGCTCGCGAGCTGGCGGATGTTCTCGTACTCGAAGAAGAGCGTCTTCGAGAGACCGCCCAGGTCCTCTTCGAGCTTGCGGATGATGTCCAGGGCGAGGATGGAATCCAGGCCGTAGCGGGAGAAGGCGGCGTCGGCGGCGAGGGCCGAGGGCGCATGACCCAGCACCGCTCCCATGATGGACTTCAGATAGGCCTCGACCTCTCCCTGCCCGACGCAGCGAACGGGTGCCGGTGCTGGCGTCGATGCCGCCGGGGCCGAGGGCCGGGCCACCGCAGCCGGCACAGACGCAGGCCTGGGGCTTGGCGTCATGATCAGCGCGCGGGTCCGCTCCATGGACCCGTTCACCACCACCAGGTGCGGCGATGGCTCGGCCAGTGCAGCGTAGAAGGCGGCGAGGCCGTCCTGCGTCTCCATGGGCGTGAGGCCGAGCGCCTGCTCGAAGTGCTCGGCCACGCCCGCCTGATGCCCCATGCCGCCCTCGCGCCACAAGGGCCATGCCAGCGACAGCACCCGGCCATGGCGCCGCTCGGGTACCTCGGCATGCCAATGCGCCGCCTCGTCGAGGAAGGCATTGGCAGCGCAATAGTCGACCTGGCCGATGTTGCCGGTCGTGCCGACGATGGAGGAAAAGGACAGGAAGAAGTCCAGCTGGCAGTCGCGCGTGCTACGGTAGAGGTTGATCGTGCCGGCCACCTTGGGCACCAGAACGGCCTCGAAGGTCTCGCGGCGCTTCCTGATCATGAACTCGTCGCGTGTCAGGCCGGCCGCATGGATGACGCCGGACAGCGGCCCGTGCGTCTTCAGCAAGTCCTGCAGCGCGGCGTCCAGGGCGGCCTGGTGGCTGATGTCCACGGCCACGTAGCGCACGACGGCACCGGCCGGGGCCTGCAGGTCCTGGAGAGACTGGCGTACGGCCGGCGTGAGCTCGGAGCGCCCCAGCAGCACGACGGTGACGCCCTGCGCCCGCGCGAGGATTTCCCTCGCGAAGACCAGGCCGAGCCCGCCCGCGCCGCCGGTGATGAGGTAGACGCCACCCTCGCGCCAGGGCGAGGGCTGCGGCCCGCCAGGCGTCGGCACCACGGTTCCCTGCAGGGCCTCGGGCACGAGGACCTGGCGCCGGCCCTGGCGGTAGCGCAGCTGCACCGCCTGTTCGTCCAGGCGGTTGGATCGCAGCTGCAGCGCCAGCGCCGGCAGGCTGGCGCTGGCGTCAAAGGAGAGCACCTGCACGACCAGCCACGGATGCTCCATGCGGACCGCCCGGGCCAGGCCGGCCAGGCCCTGCAGCACGCGGCCGGGACCGTCGCCAGGCACCACCACCTGGACCGCGACACGGTCCCCGGGCCGGCGACGCGCCAGGCCTTGAAGGAACTCGAAGAGCTGGGCCGCGATGTCCGCATAGCCCTGATCGCCGCCTGCGGCCTTGCCTTCCATGACCTGGATCGAGGCCTCCGGCAGGCTGGCCTGCAGCACCACGGCTTGCGGGTCCAGCTGGGCCCGCTCGCCACAGAGGATCACCCAATGCGCACCCGCGGGCATGGCCTCCTCCGGGCCGTGGGCCGCAACGGCCGCCAGCGGCTGGTCGACCCACGCCATGCGAAGCAGCTGGGGCGACGAGGGCCGCGGGACCTGCGTCGAGCCTGGCGCCTCGACCCTGGCCTGCAGGGGGCGGAAGACCAGCTCCTCGATGCGGACCCAGACCCGGCCCGTGTCATCGCACAGGGCCAGGTCGACCGCGGGCAGCGAGGCTCGCGCGCCCGCGCTGCCCTTGCGCAGGCGACACCAGACCCACAGGCGGTCCGGGCAGGCCCCATAGGACACCAGGCGCCTGAGCGAGAACGGAAGGCCGCCCGCGGCGGTGCCGTCCGGCTGCGTGCTGCTGGCCAGCAGAAGGCCTGCCTGCAGCGCCGCATCCATCAGGCTGGGGTGCAGGACGAACTGCGCGTGGGAATCGGCCACGCAAGGCGGCAGCGCCAGGTCCGCCAGGAGGGCGGGCTGACCCGCCTCGTCACGCCCCCAGCGCACGCTGCGCAGAGCGCGGTGCGCCGGGCCGTAGGACAGGCCCATGCGCTCGAAGGCCTGGTAGCAGTCTTCCGCCGTGGTGCCTGGCCTGCCGGTCGGCAGCGGCTCACGGCCCAGCGCCTGCTGCAGCGCCGGGAGGTCCAGCCGGGGCGCGGGCTCATTCGCCAGGGACTGCAGGGTGCCGTAGCCATGCAGGGCCGAGGGGTCAGAGGCCCCATGCGCTTCGTATCGGTAGGCCTCCGCCGCGGTCTCGCCGGACCGGGCGGGCTGGCGGACCAGGCTGATCAGCAGCCGCTCGGGCCGGCTGACCAGGAAGGGGCGGAGCCAGGCCACATCGCTGATTTGGAACGCCGCCGCCACGGGCGCTGAGCTGCTCAGGCAGTTCCATGCCTCGCGTGCAAATTCTAGGTAGGCGACACCGGGGAGGACTGGCGTGCCCTGCAGGCGGTGGTCGGCCAGGAAGAACTCACTCCCCTCCAGCGCGATGTCCAGGCGCTGGCCACCTGGCGTGGCGGCCATGGCGGGCTTCCCGAGGTAGGCCTGAGCGGCCTCGCTGGCCTCGCGGAAGGCGTGCTGAGGGCCCCGGGCGCTGGGGATCCAGTGGCGGTCCCTGGCAAAGGGATAGCAGGGCAGGACAAGGCGCCGCGGCAAGGTCTCATAAAGGCCCTCCCAGGCGCGAACCTCGACACCCTGGGCCCACCACCGGGCCACCTGGTCCAGGCGCCCGTCGCGCAGCCAGGCGCCGACCATGTCCTGCACATCCGTGTTGTGATGGACAAGCTCCGCCAGGGACGCTTCACCGGCCGCCGGGCTGCGGAAGATACGCGCGGCCCCGCGGCCTGCCAGGAAGGCGCTCAACAGCTCCACCAGCTCGCCGACGCTGCACGCAACGAGGGCCAGCCGGTGCGCCATGGGCTGGCTGCGTTGCAGGGTGTAGGCAAGGGCCTGCGCCTCGAGTGGCGAACCCTCGCGCTCGCAACGCTGGCAATGTTCCAGCAGCCGCCGGGCCCGGGCCTGCAGCTGCACCTCGGTGTGGGCGGACATCAGGAACAGCAGCTCGCGGCCTGCTGCGGGCGCGGGCACCGCCGGGGCGGCCCTGGGCACGTACTCCTCCAGCACCACGTGGGCATTGGCCCCACCGGAGCCAAAGCTGCTGACGCCTGCTCTGCGAGGCGCACCTTGCGGACCCGCGGGCCAGGGGCGCAGGGTCTCGACGACGCTGAACGGCGTGCCGTCGAGGCGGATCTGGGCATTGAGCCGGTTGAAGTTGACCGTCCTGGGCAGGGTCTGGTGCGCCATGCTGAGCACGACCTTGAGCACGCCTGCCAGGCCCGCCGCGGCCTCTAGATGCCCGAGATTGCTCTTGACCGAGCTGATCGCGCAGCCGGCATGCGGGGCCGGCCCGGGCCGGCTGAGGAAGGCGTCCGTCAGCCCGCGCACTTCGATCGGGTCACCCAGCCGGGTACCGGTGCCATGCATCTCCACATGGCTGATGGCTTCGGCACTCACACCCGAGGCCGCCCAGGCGGCGCGCAGCAGGTCGGCCTGCCGATCGGGGTTGGGCACGGTCAGCCCGCTGGTCAGCCCGCCATGGTTGCAGGCGCCGCCGCGGATCAGGGCATGGATGGGGTCGCCATCCGCCATGGCCCGCTCCAGGGGCTTGAGCATGAAGAGGATGCCGCCCTCGGCACGCACATAGCCGTTGGCGGTCTCGTCCAGCGTCTTGCAGCGCCCGTCCCGGGACAGCATGCCGGCCTTGTAGTAGGCGACGGTATTGCCCGGATGGCACATGAGGTGGACCCCGGCGACCAGGGCCTGGTCGCACTCCCCCTGGCGCAGGGCCTGCACCGCCTGGTGCAGCGCCACGAGCGAGCTCGAGCAGGCGGTATCGATCTGCAGGCTCGGACCGCGGAAATCAAAGGTGTAGGAGATCCGGTTGGCGATGACGGCCATGGAGCCCCCCGTGGCGAGGTGAGGCTCGACCGCGACGCCCTCGGACTCCATCAGCAGCCGGTAGTCGGAGCCGCTGGCGCCCACGTAGACGCCGGTGTTGCTGCCGGCCATGGCGTCCCGCGCGTAGCCCGCCCGCTCCATGGCCTCCCACGCGAGTTCGAGCAGAAGGCGCTGCTGCGGGTCCATCGTCGTGACTTCCTTGGGCGCCAGGCGGAAGAGACCGGCATCGAAGGACTGGATGTCGCTCAGGAAGCCCCCCTGATCGATGCCGGGGTGGCTGCGAACCGGGTCGATGTCCTGGGGCCATTCCCAGCGCCCGGCCGGCAGCGATCCCACGACGCAGGTGCCGGCCTCCAGGCATTCCCAGAACTTCTCGGGCGTGTCCAGGTCTCCAGGCAGGCGGCAGGCCATGCCCACGATGGCAATGGCCCCGGGCGGGAGGCTGACGCCGGCTGGCGCGGCATCGGGCGCCACTGCGGGTGCGGGCCGCTCGGGTGCGCGGGCGGCAGACCGGCGCTCCAGCCCTGCGGACTCGGGCGCATGGCCCGGCGAGGCCGGCGGCAGCGCCTCACGCCTCAGGGCGTCGAAGTGCGCCACCACGCGCGCCGGGGTGTTGTTCCGGAACAGGAAGGTCGCGTCCAGCGGCACCTTGCACCAGGCCGCCAGGGCCTCGGCCAGCTCCAGCAGGCCGACGGAGTCCAGACCCGCCTGCATCAGCGGCAGGTCGGGGGCATACGGCAGCGACTCGTCCTGGCGAAGGATGCGCCGCAGGGCGGTGGCCAGGAAGTCGTGCAGGGCGGCCGCGTCCGGCAGCGACGGCGCGGTGGCGTCGCCGTTCAGCGCCGGCCCGGCGGCGGGCGCCTGGCGCGCCTGCTGCTGCCAGACCTCCAGGCGCGCGCGCCGGGCGAGGTCATAGGCGACCAGCACGCCGTAGCCCAGGTTGCGGGTGTCACGGGGACGGTAGCCCGGCAGGGTCTTGAGGATGCTCGCGCCATGCAACTCATGGAAGCGCAGGATGGGGTCCGCGAGCACCCCGGCACCATTGCGATGCCGGACATAGGCCTGCATGTCCAGGGCGGACTGCTGGTGGAAATCCTTGCACAGCGTCACCGCGGCCACGGAGGCGACGTCCGACTGGCCACTGCTACGCTGCAGCATGAACTCCAGGAGCTGGTCCCCCAGGCCCTGGCCTTGGTAGCCCGGGTCGACGTTGACCGCCAGCAGCTGGACGATCGGCCCTGCGCGTCGGTGCAAGGCGTCCACCGTCGTGGCCTCCACGGACGCCAGCTCGTCAAGCGCGCCGATGCGCTGGGAGTAGATGACGCCGACCACCTCGGCCCGACCGTCCTCACCGTCGACCTCCACGACGAGCTGCCCTTCGGCATGGGTTTCGACGCGGCGCGCCAGGGTGGCGTCAGGCATGCGAAGCTCCAGGGGCCAGCAGGCTGCTTCCAGGGAGACCAGGGTCGGCAGGTCCGCCGCGCGGCCCGGACGGATGCGGTAGTTGCGCGCCTCGAAGACCGTCAGACTGCCCCACCAGCGCCGCGCCAGGCTCGGAAAGCCCTGCGGCGGCTGCCTGGGGAACAGGCCGGAGGCGCCCAGGCGCATCAGCAGCGGTGCGCCTTCCAGGGTCGACCCTCGTCCGAGATGGGTCGCCAGGGCGGCGATCAGCCGCGCCAAGGGGCCGCCGGCCCACTCACCGTCCGCAAAAACCTGGCCGTGACGCATCCAGACCACCGGTGCCTGCGCGCCCTGGTCCACCAGCCATCGCAGGTAGCGGCACTCCGCATCGGCGTCGGGGTCGGCCAGGCGATCCGCCGCAAGAAGGCAGACCGGGAGCACATCCGCCAGGGCGGTGCCGTCCAGGTCCGTCAGGGCCGGATGCCATGCGACGACCGGCAGGGTCGGCCGGAGGTCCGGCGCCCGGCTGGGCGCGGCGCCCTCGTCCACATCGCCCAGCAGGCGCACGGCGATCGCCCGCGGCGCCACCGCCGCCGGCCGTCCGGACTGCACATCCTGCGCGCGGATTCGCTCCAGCAGGCGGTGGGTCCAGGTGCCGTCCTCGTCGCCAAGCACGGCCAGGCGCGTCGGCCGCCCGGACGCCGGGGCCTCGAACTGGCGCAGGACATGGGCTTCCAGCAGGTCGAGCGTGCCGAGCGAAGCTGGCCGTGACAGGGCGGAGGTGATGCAAACGAAGGGGTCGGTGACGGGGTCGGTGGCAGCCTTCCACAGCTCGTCCCTGAAGGTCGCAGCGCCATGGAGCAGCCCAAGCCAGGGCGCGATCGCGCCCGCCGCCGCGTCAGCCAGGCCCACCTGGCGCAGCAGCGCCTGGGTGGATGTGCCCAGCGTGCCGGCCACCCCAGCCAGCGCGGACGGCCGCTCGGCCAGGAGGCCGGGATGCGCCCGGTCACAGGCCAACAGCAGCGGCACCAGGACCGGTCCGAGCCGGATGTCGTCCCAGACCGAGAGATCCTGGCGCTCGAGGATGCGTGCACTCCACAGCTCCAGGCAGGCCCGGAACGACGCGTCCTGGAGCGTCTTCTCATCCAGCGCGAACCCATACAGCGCCATCAATTCCTGGGGCCAATGCGCCGGATGAGTGGCCAGGTTGCCGGGAGCCGCCGGGGCCATGGCCGGTCCGTCATGGCCCGGCTGCACAGGCTGCGCCGCCAGCCATGCCCGCAGTTCCCGCTCGATGCCTTCGTCCAGGGCACCAGCGTCGGGCGCCGCCGCGGGAGGGGCATCAGACCCCGACGCGCGTGCGATCAGCGGCTCCAGCCGCTGCCTCTGCCTCAGCGCCAGCAGGAGCGGAAACACCAGATAGCCAACCCCAACGCCCGACCACAGCTCGTTCATCACCGCCCCTCGCTAACCTAACGTCGACTCGCACTCTTTGACATGCACCCCAGGCAGTGTTCGGTGCGCGCGCCGACGCATTCACCACCCCAGGCTTCCCATGACAAAGGGATTCCCAGACTCGGTGGAGCCCGCTCACGAAAGGGATTGTTGAGGGCAGCGCGCTTGTCCAGTGACAAGCAGCCCTCCCCGCTCGAACAGACCGTCACGGCCCGGTTACCCCGGCCGCAACAATCGCTGCGCATTGACGGCACCCCCCTGGAGAGATGCCCATGAGTTTCCTGCACGTCAATGACAGTCAGCCATTCTGCTAACTTGTCATTTGACCTCCATTCCCGCGGCGATCATAAGTCAATATTCATGACATCAGTCAAGCTCATGCCCCGGGGGTCATCAGCTTATGAATGAACAAAGAGAAGCAATTCAAGACCTTCTGAATTGTTCAGATCCGCTGCCACTGCGGCGCCCGGCTGCATTCAGCTAACACGCCAGATTGCAGTCCGACAAGTTCTTGACAGAAGCTTTTGTCGTTGGCTTATGATGCGCGCGATTAAAGGCGCTCGTCTGCCGTGTTAGTGGCCATCCATGACACGGACAGAAGACCGACCCATAGACTCACCAATGACTCCGTGGGCGCCCTGCGCTCCGGAGTTTCAAAGGGCAGAAGCCTGCCCGCCTGCGCCATGACATCGATTGGAAATCGAGAAGCCCGGGCGTCTTTTCTTCAATGCCAGATCTGCCTGACTTGACCACGCGTGGGTGACATGAGCGACATCTTCATATTCCTGGCCCAGGCCTTCTTCATCATTGCCCTGCCGCCGGCGCTGACCAGCCTCCTGCGCTTGCACTCGATGGTGCCGCTGGTCGTCATGCAGATCTTTCTGGGCATCCTGATGGGCCCCTCCGGCCTGGGCCGGCTGGCGCCCGAGCTGTACGCCGGCCTGTTTCCACCTGGTTCCCTCACTTTTCTGTCGCATGTGTCCTCGCTTGCCCTCTTCTTCTTTGCCGTGCTGACGGGGGTGCACCTCGATGCCGGCTTCCTGAAGGGCAGCGGCAGAAAGCTGGGCATGATCTCCATGGCCAGCATGGTGGTGCCGCTGCTGCTGGGCGCGCTGGCAGGGGTTGCCGTGTGTGCCCTGTACCCCTTTGCCATGCCGGAGAACGGCTCCGTGCTGGAGTTCGCCATTGGTGTCGGCATCTGCTGTGGTGTCACGGCCTTGCCGGTGCTCGCAGCCATGCTGCGCGAACTGGACCTCACCCACCAGCGCCTCGGCCAGTTCGCCCTGGCCCTGGCCGCCGGCAATGACGGCATGCTGTGGATCCTCCTGGCCGTCTTCCTGTCCTTCGTCCATGCCGAGGGCGCGAACGCGGGCAACCTGCTGCTCATGGCGACGCTGATCGCCGCCTATGTGGCGCTGGTGTTCCTGGTCGTGCGCCCCGTTTTGGCGGCCGTGGCACGGCGGCCGGCGGTCTCCGACGGGGCCAAGATCATTGCCGTCTGTGGCACGGCCATGACTTCCGCGGCAGCCACCGAGTACCTGGGCCTGCATTTCCTGCTGGGCGCCTTCATCGCGGGCGCGATTGTTCCCGCCGCCTGGCGCAAGACCCTGCTGGCGCAGCTGCAGCCCATCACCGTGAATGTCCTGATCCCCTTCTTCTTCATCAGCACGGGCCTGAAGGTCCTGGTGGACTTCCATGCGGCGGGCTTCGCGGAGATCACCGCGTTGGTCACGGCCTGCGCCATCGTCGGCAAGGTCGTGGGCACCTCGGTCGCGGCGCGGCTGACCGGCGAGTCCTGGAGCTTCTCACTCAAGCTCGGCTCGCTGGCCCAGGCCAAGGGGCTGATGGAACTGGTGGTCGCCACGATCCTGCTGGACGCCCACGTGGTGTCCCGCACGATGTTTGCCGCCCTGATCCTGATGGCGCTGGTCAGCACCGCCCTGACCTTGCCCTTCATGCGCCTGACGTCGAACCGCAGCACGGAGCCGTCAACACCAGGCGTGCCCGCCAGTGCCTCGTGACGTATTCGCCCCTCACCACCGATTCCCCCTATGACCGACCACGCTCCAGCGCCCGCCCAGGGCCAAGCCCTCACTGTCTTCATGTTTCCCGGGCAAGGGTCCCAGGAAAAGGGCATGGGTGGCGACCTGTTCGACCAGTTCCCGGAGCTCACCGCTCAGGCGGATGCGGTTCTGGGCTACTCCATCAGGACCTTGTGCCTGGAAGACCCGCGGAATGAGCTGAACAACACGCGCTTCACCCAGGCCGCGCTGTATGTCGTGAACGCCTTGAACCATCTCCGCAAGATGCAGGCGGGTGGGCGCCGGCCGGACTACCTCATCGGCCACAGCCTGGGCGAGTTCAATGCCCTGCTGGCGGCCGGCTGCTATTCCTTCGAGACCGGCCTTCGGCTGGTCAAGAAGCGTGGCGAGCTGATGGCGCAGGTGTCGGGCGGCGCCATGGCCGCCATTCTCAACGCCAGCCAGGACTTCATCGAACGGACCTTGTTCGAGGCCGGCCTGGATGACGTGAGCGTCGCCAACTACAACACGCCCTCCCAGCTGGTGATCTCGGGGCCGGCCGAGCAGCTCGCCAAGGCCGAGCCGCTGCTGCGGGTCGGCAAGACCCGCTTCTATCCCCTGAACACCAGCGGGGCCTTCCATTCGAAGTACATGCAGCCGGCCCAGGCCGCCTTCGCTGCCTTTCTCGAGGGCTTCACGTTCTCGCCGCCAACGGTGCCTGTCATCGCCAACGCCAGCGCCAGCGCCTACGCGCCCGATGCGGTCGCCAAGGGCATCGCCCAGCAGATCGCCAGCCCGGTGCGCTGGTGCGAGAGCATCCAGGGCCTGCTGGCGAGCGCCACTGCGCAGGGCCGCCCCCTGAACTTCGAGGAACTGGGGCATGGCGATGTGCTGACACGGCTGGTCCTGGCCATCAGGCAGCAGACGGCGTCACCACCTGCCAGTGCCGCAGTCGCACCGGCACCTGCACCGCGCGCCGTGGAGCAGCGACCGCTCAGCGCGGTCGAGAAGATCGCGGCCTGGAACCGGCTGCATCCGGTGGGCTCCAGGATGCGATCGCTGCGCAAGGACTACCCGGAGCTCGAGACACGCAGCGATGCCGTCGTGCTCTTCGGTCATCGGGCCGCCGTCTACATGAAGGGCTACAGCGGCTACTTCGACATCGATGAACTGGTGCCGGCCTGAGCAGGGCGCGGGCAATGAGTGCTTCGAGCGGGCGGCCCCGGACGATGTCGAGGGCATCGACCTGTGGCTGGCCTTCGAGGACGAGGCGAGCGACCCGGCCCTGCTGAACCGGCTGCGCACGCTGCTCAGCGATGACGAGCGCGCGCAGGCCGGGACGTTTGTCTTTGACCGCGACCGGAAGCGGTTCGTGCTCACCCGGGCGCTGGTGCGCACCGTGCTGTCGCGCTATGCGCCCGTGCCTCCTGGGGCGTGGGCCTTCTCGATCAATCGCTACGGACGCCCCGCCATCGACCTGCGCCACGCGCTGGGCAACGGGCTGGACTTCAATGTGTCCCATACCGCCGGCCTGGTCGTGATGGGCGTCACCCGGCGGCGCGTCCTCGGGGTGGACACCGAGGACTGGATGCACCGCCCGGTCACGACAAGCCTCGCTCGGCATTGCTTCACTGCCCAGGAGGTCTCGGCCCTGATGGCCGTGCCCGCCTCGGGTTTCGCGGATCATTTTTTCCAGTACTGGACCTTCAAGGAGGCCTACATCAAGGCCCGCGGCATGGGGCTGTCCCTTCCCCTGGACCAGTTCAGCTTCCACTACCCCTGCCAGGCGACCGTGACCATGACGGCAGCGCCGGCGCTGGACCCGGATGCGTCGGCGTGGCATTTCGAGCAGTTCCGGCCCACGCCCCGCCACCTGCTGGCGGTGTGCGCGGACCTCGGGCCGGAGGGCCGCCCTCCCCGCATCAGGCTGCGTCGGGTGGTCCCGACGGTGGGGGCGTGGGTCCTGCCGCTGGCGCCCACGCGGCGCACGGTCCGAGCGAGTTAGTCTAGCGGCTGTTGGCGCCGACTCAAATTTGACCGTGGGTCAGCTTTCGGCGAGCGTCAACCGTCCTGGAGGCTCGCGAAGTCTCGGCTGGCGGGCAGCCCTGCGGTGCGCGGTACAGGGGGCGCGTGGAGTTCGCCATCAAGAACACCGCAGAAGGGGCCTTGTTCGAGTTCGGCTATGTCCCCTTCCTGAAGGTCGGGGCGAGCTATCTGCTGTTCCTGAGCCGGTATGCAGACGTTCCCGTCGAGGCCATTCCGACGTTCGCCGCCCGGTGCGAATCGGCACTGCCCTCCGCAGCGATCGTCGGGCACTGGCGTGGCGCGATGGAGATCGCCGGCGACACCAGCCAGCCCGCCCAGCAGGACCGCTGGCTGGTCCGCCCGCCCCGCCTCTTGGTGTTTCCCCCTGCCACCCGAAGCACGCTCGTGAATGGCCAGAAGCACCTGTACCTGAGCGACCTGCTCAAGCGCATGCGCCGTCCATGACGGCAGACCAGGCGGTCGGGCCGCGGCGGCGAGCCGTGGCCCCGGCACTGCAAGGGCCTACTTGGTATTCGGCGGAATGAACATCTCGCCGACCTTCTCCTTCTGGCCCTCGAAGGTGTTGAAGACGGTGAAGCGGATGCCACCGTCAGGCAGGCGGCCGCCCCACTTGCAGGTCAGGGTGTGGACCCAGGGCATCTTGGTGACGGTGGTCTGATCGAACTTGCAACGGTCAACGGGCTTGTTCTGGGCGTCCGTCCACTCGATGGAGGGCGTGTGCTTGCCCAGCTTCTTGTAGGCCACATAGGCCAGCACATAGGCTTCCTCGGCCGGGTCGTTGACGTTGTAGACGGTCCAGATCATCTTCGGGTTGACGAAGTTGTTGACTTCCACAGTCCCGGAGGTGTTCATGATGCCCACCAGGCCGGCGGTGTCCCCGGCCCAGGCGCCTTGTGCGGCGAGAAGGGCAATTGCTGCGCTGACCAGACTCTTCATCGATGTCGTCCTGCTTGGTTCGTGATGACCAGGGCAGTCTAGGAGGGGCGGCGAGCGCCCCGGCCCGATAGGCGACGAAATGGAGAAAATCTTCACGCGCAGGTCACACCCGGGCCGACGCAAGACCTGGCCCCCGTGTCTTTGCACAACACTGCATGCGGCTGCCGGCTGCATCCGGGCAGGGTCCAGCAGCAAGGGCCTGGCCCTGGCGACCCGGCCCCTGCCCCGCCCGCGGTTCACTCGCGCGCCACGGCCTCCACCTGGATGCGCAGGTTCACGTCCATCTTGAAGCCCCAGTCCTTGCCCGCGGCCAGGCCGAAGGACTCGCGGTTGAAGCTGCCGGAGGCGTCCGCGCCGCAGAAGTCGCGCTTGAGCATGGGGTGCGGCATGCACTTGAGCTGGTGGATGGCCAGGACCATGGGCCGGGTCTGGCCGTTGAGGCTCAGCTCGCCCACCACCTGGGTCGGCACGCCGCCCTGGGCGCCCCCCTCGAAGCGGCCCTTGAAGACGGCGCTGGGGTGCTTCTCGACGTTGAAGAAGTCCTTGCCCGTGGCCCACGCGTTCATCGCGTCCAGGCCGAAGTCGATGCTGGCCAGGTCCATCGTCACCTCGACGCTGCCGGCGCCGCTGGCCTTGTCATAGACGATGGTGCCGGCGCTTCGATTGAGCTTGCCGCGCCAGTAGGACATGCCCATGTGGTCGGCCTCGAAGCTGGGGTAGGTGTGGGTGGGGTCGATCTCGTAGCTCACGGGAGCGGCCTGCGCAGCGGCAGCAACGAGCAGGGCGGAGACGAGCAGCAGTGATTTCATCGTGGATCCTTGTGAAGCGGCTTGGCAGGGTCGCCATCCCTACGACGAAGCGGGGCGGCGGTTCTCGACAAGCCCGCATCATCGCCCGTCCACGAAGAAGGCAGGCAGGGCTGGGTGCTGCCACCCGCCCGCGCCCGGCACGAGCGCTGGACGAGCGGCAGGGTCAGGGGCTGCGCGGTGGCGCCTGCTCGATGCGCTGCAACAGGGCATCCGCGTCCACGGGCTTGACGAAGTGCGTGTCGCATCCGGCGCTGCGGGCCCGGTCCACGTCCTCCTTCAGGCCATAGCCCGTGAGTGCGATGAGGGTCACGCCGGACATCGCCGCGCGTCCACGCAAGGTGCGCGCGACCTGGTAGCCGTCCAGGCCGGGCAGCCCGATGTCCAGAATGATCACGTCGAAAGGCTGCTGATCGGCCACGGCGAGGGCGCGCGCGCCGTCAAAGGCCAGGCACACCTCATGGCCGTGCAGTTGCAGGATGGCGCCCAGCATCTGCGCCGCGTCGACGTTGTCGTCCACCACGAGAACCCGCCGCGCCAGCGGGCTGGCACGCGGGACCGCCGGCGAGGCCGGGGCCTGGGCGGGCGACTTCGGCAGCGGCTCCAGCAGAGGCAGACGCACGCTGAAGGTGCTGCCCTTGCCCAGGCCGGGGCTGGACGCGGTCACCTCGCCGCGGTGCAGCTCCACGAGCTGGCGCACCAGCGTCAGCCCCAGGCCCAGGCCGCCCTTGGCCCGGTCCAGGGTGCGGTCGGCCTGGCTGAACAGGTCGAACACGCGCGGCAGCATGTCCGCCGAGATGCCCGCGCCGTTGTCGCTGACCTGCACCAGCACCTGCCGCCCCAGCGCACAGGCCTTGACCTGGATCTCGCCGCCCTCGTCGGTGTACTTCGAGGCGTTGTTCAGCAGATTGGCAAAGACCTGGGTCAGGCGTACCAGGTCGCCACTGATCAGCAGCGCTTCGTCCGGCACCTCCACGCGCAGCACTTGGCTTCGCGAGTCGATCAGGGCCTGGCTGACTTCGATCGAACGCTCGATCACGACGCGCAACTCGACAGGCGCCAGCTCCAGCTCGGTCTTGCCGCGTGCGATGCGCGCCACGTCCAGGAGGCTGTCCAGCAGACGGCTCATCGCCTGCGTCTGGCGCTCGATCACGCCCACGGCCCAGGCCGCCGTCTCGCCCGCGGCGTCCTGGCGCGACAGCAGCTGCGCCGCATTGCGGATGGGGGCCAGCGGATTGCGCAGTTCGTGGGCGAGCATCGCCAGGAATTCATCCTTGCGGCGGTGCGCGTCCATCAGCTCGCGCTCCGCGAGCTTGCGGTCGTCGATGTCCAGCATCAGGGCCACATAGCCCGCAAACTCGCTGTCGCCGCCGACATGCGGCACGCTGATGGAGCGCGTCCAGCGCGGCACGCCGTCATGGCGGCGCAGGCGGATGTCGATCTCCAGGCGCGCGCGCGCCGCATAGGCACGGGTCTGCTCGGCCAGGTAGCGCTGGCGATCCTGCGGATGGACGAACTCCAGCCAGCCGCTGCCCAGCAGCATGTCAATCGAGGCCCCGGTGAACTCGGTGCAGGCGCGGTTGACGAACTGCGCCAGGCCCTGCCTGTCTTCCACCCGCAGCAGGGCGGGAATGTCATCGGCCAGGCGGCGGAAGCGGACCTCGCTCTCGATGCGCCGCCGCTCGGTGATGTCGCGCTCGGTGGACAGGAGCGCCGCCGGCATGCCCTGCTCATTGCGCAGCGCGGACATGACCACCGACACATTGATGCGGTGACCACCCCGCGTGCAGCGCAGGACATCCGCCGGCCCGGCTGCGCCGGCCTCCAGCGCCCGCTTCATCAGCCGCCGCGTCCCGTCCTGGTACTCGGGCGGCACGAGGTCGAAGATCGTCAGCTGCCGGGCCTGCGTTGCCGTGTAGCCGAAGATCCGCTCCGCCCCCTGGTTCCAGTTGAGGATGAGCCCCTGAGGATCCAGCGTGAGCACCGCGTCGTTGGAATGGTCCAGCACCGAGGCCAGCTGGCGCACCTGCTGCGCGGCGTTGCGGATCACCGTGATGTCGATGTAGGTGGCCACCACGCCATCGACTTCACCGGTCTGCGTCAGGAAGGGCTGCAGGCGGCGCAGGTACAGCCGCCCGTCCAGGCTCGTGATCTCGGCGTCCGAGGTCTGGCGCAGGTCGAAGGTGCGGCGCGCCTCCTGGGCGAACTGCGGGTCCTCGACACGGCTGGCGATGTCGCTGAGCAGGCGGCCCTCGTCGCCGGAACGCAGGCTGAACAGCTGCATGGCTGCGGGGGTGAAGCGCCGGATGCGCATCTCGCGGTCCAGCAGGATGGCGGCCAGCGCGGTGCTTTCCAGCAGGTTGGACAGGTCGTCGGCATGGCGCGCCATCTCGGCCATGCGCTCCTCGAGCTGCGCGTTGACGGTGGCCAGCTCTTCGTTGAGCGACTGCAGCTCCTCCTTGGAGCTTTCCAGCTCCTCGGTCGAGGACTGCAGCTCCTCGTTGAGAGAGGACGCCTCCTCGCTGGCCAGGCGCAGCTCCTCGTTGCTGCGCTCCGCATCCTCCAGGGCCTGCGCCAGCTCGCGCCGGCTTTCCTCCAGCTCGCTCAAGCCCTCGCCTGCAGGCGGGACCGGCGCTGCCGGCCCAGGTGCGCGGCCGGAGGCGGTGAACGTCACCACGAAGGCACCACGGCCCGCCTTGCCCTGCACGGGCTCGGCCTGGATGAGCACCTGCTTCGTGAGCAGCCCGTCCTGCAGGGCGATCTGGCGCGAGGTGGCCGCGCCCTCGGAGAAGGCCTGCCGGATCAGCAGGCGCATCGCGGGCTTCAGCTCCTGCCGGACAGTGCGCAGCAGCTCCTGGGTGGCATCGCCCTGCGGCGCCAGGAAGCGCCCGGTGTCGCCGTGGTAGTGCAGGGCGCGGCCCTCGCGGTCGATGAGAACCGCCGCGCTGACCTCGCGGCCCGTCAAGTGCAGGCGCAACACATCGCCGGCCGCCAGCGAGCGGTCGGCGGCCCGGTAGGCCGATTCCGCGGCGGGGCTGAGCGGCGCCATGAAGCCTCGCGGGAGGTGGGAACGCCCCCCCAGGCGGCGGTACACGCGCATCGGGCGGGAGACCGGCTCGAACAGGCTGCCGTGCCCGGTGAGGGACTCGGCCTTGCCCAGCCACAGCAGCCCGCCGGGCTTGAGCGCGAAATGGAAGAGCTGCACGATGCGGTCCTGCAGCGACTGCTCCAGGTACATCAGCACATTGCGGCACAGCAGCAGGTCCAGGCGCGAGAACGGCGTGTCCCGCGCCAGGTTCTGCGGCGCGAACATGACGCTGTCCCGCAGCGGCTTGCACACGACGAAGTCATCTCCCCGGCGGTCGAAGAAGCGCGCGAGGCGCTCGGGCGGCATCGCGGCATCGATCGAGGCCGGATAGACGCCGCGCCGGGCGACGGCCAGCGCCTCCAGGTCGATGTCTGTCCCGAACACCTGCACGGCCGGCGGCAGCCCGCGCTGCTCCAGCGCCTCGATCAGCAGCATGGCGATGGAATAGCTCTCCTCGCCAGACGAGCAGCCGGGCGTCCAGACGCGCAGCGGAGGGGCGTCGGGCTGGCGCTCGGCCAGCAGGGCCGGCAGGAGGGTGTCCGCCAGCTCGTCCCAGGCCTCGCCGTCGCGGAAGAACTCGGTCACCCCGATGAGGAACTCGGCGGCCAGGGCCGCGCTCTCCTCGGGGGTGTCGCGCAGCAGCTCCAGGTACTCGCCCAGCTGCTGGCAGCGGCTGCGCACCATCCGCCGGCGCAGACGCCGCCGCAGCATTCCCGGCCGATAGAGCTGAAAGTCGTGCCCCGTGCGATCCAGCACCAGGGCCAGGGCCTCATGGAGCAGGTCCTCGCTCTCGGCGCTGACGTCGTCGTCGCCGGCAGCCTCGTCCGGGAGCGGCTGCGGCTGGCGCTTCAGATAGTCCAGCAGGGCCAGGGCCATGGCGCGCGGCGCCATCACCTCGTCCGCCGCGCCGGCGGCGATCGCGCTTTGCGGCATGCCGGGGAACTCGGCCGTCGCGGGCGTCTGGGCGAAGGTCCAGCCGCCCGCGGCCTTGATGGCCTTCAGCCCCGCGGTGCCGTCGTGGTCGGTACCGCTGAGCACGATGCCGATGGCGCGGGCGCCGGCATCCTCGGCCAGGCTGGCCATGAAGTGGTCGATGGGGCGCAGGCCGGCGGCCCTGTCGACGGGCTTGTCCTCGAAGGCCAGCACATTGCCCTGCACGCTCATCCAGCATCCGGGCGGCATGACATGGACGCGCCCCCCGCGAATCCGGTCGCCCGCCTGCACCTCCTGGGCGGGCAGCATGCCGGCGCGCTGCAGCAGCTCGGCCAGGTAGCTGACGTGGTGCGGCGGCAGGTGGGTCAGCACCACGAAGGCCAGCCGCTCGTCCGGCACCATGGCACCGAAGAATTCGCGCAACGCCTCCAAGCCACCCGCAGAGGCCCCGAGCGCCACGACCATCGGGTGCCCCGGCGGGGAAGAGGAATCAGCGGGGATGTCGAGGGACTCGTTCACGGTGCTCCGGGTGAGGGCTGCACCGCGCGCATGACGCCGTTCGCTGCGGAGGCCGCCCCGGATGGGTGGCTCTCGCACTGTGCCTATGCCTGTGCCCGGGCAGTCTACTCCCTGCGTGGTTCGCCTCGCCGGCATGCCCCACTTTACGGTCGGGCCTCTGTCGACTCCATTCAATACCCCAGTCGCCCGAACTGCGAGACTGCTGCGGCCGACACCATCACCCTCCACCATGGCCCCCATCGTTCTCCAGCAGGTCCAGAAGACCTACCGTATGGATGCCGTCAGCGTTCCGGCGCTGCGCGACATCAGCCTCCGGCTCTCACCGGGGCGCTTCAGCGTGATCGCTGGCGCCTCGGGCAGCGGCAAGACCACCCTGCTCAACATCATCGGCTGCCTGGACCAGGCGGATGCGGGCGAGGTGCAGGTGCTGGGCGAGTCCGTGCGCAGCCTCAGCGACAACCAGCTGGCCGACCTGCGCGCGCGGCGCCTGGGCTTCGTGTTCCAGAACTTCAACCTGCTGCCGGTGCTGGACGCCTACGAGAACGTCGAGTACCCCACGCTGCGCCTGGGCCTGTCCGCGGCGCAGCGCCGTGAGCGCGTGGGCAGCCTGCTGGAGGCCGTGGGCCTGGCCGAGTTCGCCCGGCACCGCCCGGGGCAGCTGTCCGGCGGGCAGCGGCAGCGGGTGGCCGTGGCCCGCGCCCTGGCCAACGAGCCCGAGCTGGTGCTGGCCGACGAGCCCACGGCCAACCTGGACAGCAGCACCGGCGCCACCATCATCGCGCTGATGCGCCGGCTGCAGCGCGAGCGTGGCGTGAGCTTCGTGTTCTCCTCGCATGACCAGCAGCTGCTGGCCGAGGCCGACGAGGTCTTCCACATCAAGGACGGCGTCATCGACCGCCAGGAGGTCCGCGCATGAACGCCACGACCTTCAAGCTGGCCCTGCGCAACCTGCTGCGCAACCGCCGCCGCTCACTGACCACCCTGCTGGCCATGGTGGTGGGGCTGGGCGCCATCCTGATCTTCGGCGGCTACAGCCGCAATGCCATCCTGGGCATGGAGACGGGCTTCATCCAGCTCCACGGCCATCTGCAGGTGCAGCGCCAGGGCTACTTCCTCTACGGCAGCGGCAATCCGGCCAGCTACGGCATCAAGGACTACGAGGCTCTGATGCAGCGCATCCGCGGCGATGCGGTGCTGGGCCCCCTGGTCAGCGTGGTGACGGCCAAGCTGGAGCTGGGCGGCCTGGCCGGGCACTTCGCCGCCAACCAGTCCACGCCGGTGGCCGCCGCCGGCATCGAGCCCGAGGGGCAGGCCGCGCTGCGCCGCTGGGACGACTACGGCGCCGCCATGTACTCCGCCCCGCGCGACCTGCGCGGCAGCCCGCCCAATGCCGTCGTCATCGGCCTGGGCGTGGCCCGCAAGCTGCAGCTCTGCGCGGAGCTGCAGGTGGCCGACTGCCCGCCGCCGCCCGAGGCGGAGCCGAGCGGCACGCAGGAGGGCATCCCCGCCGACATTGCGGCCCTCAGCAGCGAGCAGGCCCAGGCGCGGCAGGCGGGCGCGCAGGATCCGGTGCAGATCGAGATGCTGGCCTCCAGCCTGCGCGGTGCGCCCAATGTCGTCGCCCTGCAGGTGCTGCGGGCGGAGAACTTCGGCCTCAAGGAATTCGATGACCGCGCCACCGTGATGCACCTCGCCCAGGCGCAGAAGCTGGTCTACGGCGGGCAGGCGCCGCAGGTGACGGCGCTGCAGATCCAGCTGAAGCACACGACCGCGCTGCCGCTGGCGCAGGCGCGGCTGAACACCCTGCTGAAGGAGCCCGGCGTGAGCACGCAGGCCCTGGAGGTGCTGGACTTCATGACCCTGGCGCCCATGTACCGCCAGAGCCTGGAGTTCTTCGATTCCATGTTCGGCTTCATCGCCGTGCTGATCGGCGTCATCGTGCTCTTCACCGTGGGCAACACCATGAGCACGGCGGTGATGGAGCGCACGGTCGAGATCGGCACGCTGCGCGCCATCGGCGACCGCCGCAGCGGCATTCGCGGCCTTTTCCTGGCCGAGGGCCTGCTGCTGGGCCTGATCGGCGTGGTGCTGGGCCTGCTGGTGGCCCTGGTCGTCGCCGCGCTGATCAACCGCGCCGGCCTGAGCTGGACGCCGCCCGGCTATGTCTATGCCTACCCCATCCGCGTGCGCCTGCTGGGCGACTGGGGCCTGCTGCTGGGCAGCGCTACGGGCCTGCTGAGCGTGGCCCTGCTCTCGGCCTGGTGGCCGGCGCAGCGGGCGGCGCGGCTGCAGATCGTCGAGGCCCTGCGCCATGTCTGAGGAGAAGACCGTGCCGATGCTTCCATCCCGTCGTGAGTGGCTGGCCCTGGCCGCCTTGCTGTGTGCCGGGGGCCTGGCCCACGCCGCCACCGATCCCCAGGCCCTGCTGGCCGCCAGCGATGCCGTGCGCAACCCCGATCACGGCTTCGGCCTGACCAACACCCTGCTGGAGTACCGCCAGGGCAAGCAGACCGACAGCAGCACGCTGGCCGTCTATTCCAAGGCCGACGCCAGCGGGCAGTTCCGCAGCCTGGTCCGCTTCATGGCCCCGGCGCGCGACACCGGCAAGCTGATGCTCTACAGCGGCAAGGACCTCTGGTTCTACGACCCCGCCAACCGCGCCAGCATCCGGCTCTCGCCCCAGCAGCGCCTGCTGGGCCAGGCCTCCAACGGCGACGTGGTGACGGTCAACCTGGCCCGCGACTACCAGGCCACCGAGGCCGTCGAGGAAGAGGTCAGCGACGGCGACCGCCAGAAGCGGCGCAGCTACCGACTGAGCCTCGCCGCGCGCAATGCAGACGCCAGCTACCACCGCATCCTGCTGTGGATCGCCGTGGACGGCCTGCGTCCGCTGAAGGCGCAGTTCATGGCCGAGAGCGGCGCCCTGCTCAAGACCGCCTTCTACCGCCGCTACCAGGCGCAGCTGGGCGCCGAGCGGCCCACCGAGACCGTCATCATCGACGGCCTGGACCCCAGCTGGGTCACCGTCATGCGCCTGAGCGACTGGGCGCGGCGGGACGTGCCCGAGGCCTGGCTGCAGCGCGACTACCTGCCGCGCTTCAAGCCGGAATGAGGTCCATGCCACGACACAAATGCCTCGCCCTGGCCCTGGCCCTGATGGCCGGCACCGCCGCGGCGCAGGGCACGGTCGCCCCCGACGAGGACCAGGCCCTGCGCCTGGCGGACCTTGCCCCCGAGACGCCCGCCCCCCCTTCGGGCAAGACCTGGCACGGCCATGCCGAACTGGCCTGGGGTCGCGCGCTGCAGCGCAGCCTGGCGGGCCCACAGACCTGGCAGGCGCAGCAGCGCCAATCCGTGCTGCTGCAGGGCGAGGTCCAGGCCGGCCCGGACCTGCGCTGGCTGGGCACCGCCCGCCTGGATCACAGCGATCCCGCGCAGGCGCCCTACCCTCAGGCCCTGCTGAGCCTGCAGGAGGCCTATGCCTCCTGGCGCGTCCGCGAGCAGCTGCTGCTGGACGCCGGCCGCATCAACGCCCGACAGGGCCTGGGCACGGGCTACAACCCCAGCGACTTCCTGCGCGGCGGCGCCCTGCGCTCCCAGATCTCGGCAGACCCGGCCAGCCTCAAGACCCACCGCCTGGGCACGGTGATGCTGCGTGCCCAGCACCTGTGGGAAGGCGGTGCGCTGACGGCGCTCGTGGCCCCCAAGCTGGCCGAGGCGCCCAGCCAGGCCGGGCTCAGTGCCGATCTGGGTGCCACCAACGAGCGCAGCCGCTGGCTGCTCAGCTGGAGCCAGCGCTGGAGCGAGGACCTGCAGCCGCAGTGGTCCTTCTATGGCGCGGACGGCCAGTCGCCGCAGCTGGGCTTCAACCTCAGCAGCCTGCTCGGGCAGGCCACCGTGCTCTACCTCGAATGGGCCGGCGGGC
This sequence comes from Roseateles flavus, assembly GCF_039872765.1. NCBI lineage: Bacteria > Pseudomonadati > Pseudomonadota > Betaproteobacteria > Burkholderiales > Sphaerotilaceae > Roseateles > Roseateles flavus. The sequence continues at coordinate 199,066 of NZ_JBDPZC010000002.1, forward strand.
GCGCGCCGGACGCCATCGCGCAAGCCCTGACCCTGCCCGGCGCACCTCGCCACTGGCAGCAGCGCCTGGCCACCGGCCTGCGCTACACGGCCGGCAACAAGCTCTCGCTGACCCTCGAATGGGCCCACGACAGCGCCGCCCCCGATCGCCAGGCCTGGCAGCAGCTGCAGACCCAGCCCGCGGCCTACCTCGCGTACCGCCGCTGGGCGCACACGGCCCAGGCGCTCAACACCCGCGGGCAATGGGGCCTCTACGCCAACTGGCCCGACCTGCTGGGCTGGCAACACCTGGACCTCAACGCCCTGCTGCGCCTCAACCCCGAGGACCACAGCCGCATGCAGTGGCTGGAGCTGCGCTACCGCTGGCCGGGGCTGGACCTGGCGCTGCAGTGGCAGGCCCAGCAGGGCCGGCCGGGCAGCGAGTACGGCAGCCTGCCGCAGGCGCGGGCCTGGCAGCTGAGTGTGCGGGGGTATTTCTGAACCTATGACTGCACGCCGGCCAGTGCCCAACTGCGGCCCCGATTCCCAACTGCGCAGTGAGCGCCTGACCTTTCGACTGCACGATGAGGAAACCCACCCCTCCCCATCCCCTGGCCTCTCCGGATCAAGGAATTCGCGCCGGCCTTTCATCGCTTCCGACGGTGCTGCTCGCCACCCTCGCGGCGCTAGCATGCAGCGGATGCGAAGCCATCTACACGCGCAGCATGCAGGACGGCAAGGAATCGTGCTGGAAGATCAATGACACGGTCCGCCGCAATGAGTGCCTGCAGTACTACTCGAAGCCCTACCAGCGCTACGAAGAAGACGTGAAGGATCTGCGCAAGGGCAAGTAGCCGGGCAGGAGGGGGCCTCTTCGCGAGGCCCTGCGGCCTCAATAGCCCAGCGTGAAGCGCTGGCGCACGAACTGCGGCTGCTCGGCCTCGGCCACCAGGGCGGCGGCCAGGTCGGCCACGGTGACGCGGCTGTGGCCTTCGGCGTCGAAGACCGGTTCGTCACGGCCCAGGCGGTAGACGCCCGTGCGCTCGCCCGGCTCCAGGTGCATGGCGGGGGACAGGAAGGTCCAGTCCAGGCCCAGGCCTTCGTCGGTCTTGAGGCGGTTCAGGGCCTCGCGGGCGGCCAGGGCACCGGCCTTCCATTCGGCCGGGAACGCCGGCGTGTCGACCAGCTGCACGCCCGGCGCGATGTAGAGGCTGCCGGCGCCGCCCACCACCAGCAGGCGCCTGACGCCCGCGGCCTTGACGCCAGCATTGATGGCGGCGGAGCCGCGCAGGAACTCATCGTGCAGGTCGGCATGGCCCCAGCCGGGGTTGTAGGCGCTGATCACGGCGTCCACGCCGCGCACGGACTCGGCCACGGCGCTGGCGTCGGTGACGTCCGCCTTCACGGTCTGCAGGCCCGGCTGGCTGGCCAGCTTGGCGGGGTCACGGACCAGGGCCCGCACCTCGTGGCCGCGGGCCAGGAGTTCCTTGAGCACGGCGCTGCCCACGAAGCCGGTGGCGCCAATCAGAGCGATCTTCATACGATGTCCTTTCAGTGGGCGACCGCCATCGGTGACTGCGGCGGTCGCGGTGTTGCGATGGGATGAACTTTAAAAACTTCACAGTCCCGTGATAAGACGGCAGAATTCACCAGCACTGTTTAGAAAATCTTCATGTCTGACCCGTTGAAACGCAGGGGGAGGCGCCATGCTTGATCAGTTGAAGCGCATGGCCGTGCTGGCCACCGTCATCGAGCAGGGCAGCTTTGCCGGTGCGGCCCGCCAGCTGCAGACCAGCACCTCGGCCGTCAGCCAGCAGGTGCGGGCCCTGGAGCGGGACATGGGCGTGACCCTGCTGCACCGCTCCACCCGCAAGCTGAGCCTCACCCCCGCCGGCAGCCGCTTCCACGAGGGCTGCGCCGCCATGCTGGCCGCCGCGCGCGAGGCCCAGACGCAGCTGCACCAGCTGCGCGACGCGCCCGAGGGCGAGCTGCGGGTGGCCGCGCCCGTGGGCTTCGCCCGCCAGCTGGGCCCGGCCCTGGCGCCGCTGCTGGCCACGCATCCCGCCCTGCGCCTGCACCTGGAGGTGGATGACGGCTTCACGGATCTCGTCGAGAAGCGCATCGACCTCGCCATCCGCTTCGGCCGTCTGCCCGACAGCGCCTGGGTGGGCACGCGCATCGGCGAGAAGGGCGTCTCGCTCTATGCCGCGCCCGCCTACCTCGCCCGCCACGGCGTGCCCACGCTGGAGACCCTGGCCGCGCACGACTGGCTGCTGCTGCGCCCCGACGCCGGCAGCCGCCACCGCCTGCCGCTGCCCGGGGCAGGCAGCCGGGTGCTGGAGGTCCAGGCCCGCGCCACCAGCAACAACCAGCTGAGCCTGCAGCAGCTCTGCGAGGCCGGCCTGGGCCTGGCCCTGCTGAGCCCCGGTGACGTGGGCGAGGCTGCGCAGTCCGGCCGCCTGCTGGCCCTGCTGCCGGAGCTGGCCTGGCCCGCCCTGCCCATCCACGCCCTGAGCCCGCAGCGCGACGCCCAGCCCGCCAAGGTGCGGCATGCCATCGCCGCCCTGAGGCAGTACTTCCAGGCGGGCGGGCAAACTGCCGGCAAGCCCGCCACCGATCCCCATCGAGAAACCCCATGAACACCGACGCCCCCCTGCACGACGGCCCCCTGGCCGGCCTCAAGGTCCTGGAACTGGGTCAGCTGATCGCCGGTCCCTTCGCGGGCAAGACCCTGGCCGACTTCGGCGCCACGGTGATCAAGGTGGAGCCGCCCGGCAGCGGCGACCCGCTGCGGCAGTGGCGCATGCTCCACGAGGGCGAGAGCGTCTGGTGGCAGGTGCAGAGCCGCAACAAGCAGAGCATCACCCTGGACCTGCGCGAGCCCGCCGACCGCGCCCTGGCCCGCCGCCTGGCGGCCGAGAGCGACGTGCTGATCGAGAACTTCCGCCCCGGCCTGATGGAGGAATGGGGCCTGGGCTACGACACGCTCGCGGCCGACAACCCCGGGCTCATCATGCTGCGCATCAGCGGCTACGGGCAGACTGGCCCCTACCGCGACCTGCCCGGCTTCGCCGTGGTGGCCGAGGCCATGGGCGGACTGCGCCACCTGATGGGAGAGCCGGGCCGGCCGCCGGTGCGCGCGGGCGTGAGCCTGGGCGACACCCTGGCAGCGCTGCATGGCGTGATCGGCGTGCTGCTGGCCCTGCAGGCGCGCCAGCGCACGGGGCGCGGACAGGTGGTGGACGTGGCGCTGTACGAGTCTGTCTTCAACTGCATGGAGTCCCTGCTGCCCGAGTACAGCGCCTTCGGGGCGGTGCGCGAGCCCGCGGGCTCCGCCCTGCCCGGCATCGCGCCCAGCAATGCCTACCGCTGCGCCGACGGGCAGGTGGTGATCGGCGGCAACGGCGATTCCATCTTCAAGCGCCTGATGAGCGCCATCGGCCGCGAGGACCTGGGCCAGGACCCCGGCCTGGCCGGCAATGCGGGCCGCGCCGCCCGCGCAGACGAGCTGGACGCCGCCATCACCGCCTGGACCGTGCAGCGCCCCGTGGACGAAGTGCTGCGCCTGCTGCAGGCGGTGCGTGTGCCGGTGGGCCGCATCTACACCGCGCGGGACATCGCCGAGGACCCGCACTACCGCGCCCGCGGCATGATCGAATCCATCACCACGGCCCGGGGCCTGGCGCTGGAGGTGCCGGGCGTCGTCCCCAAGCTCAGCGACACGCCGGGCCGCCTGCGCAGCCTCGCGCCTGCGCTGGGTGAGCACAATGCCGCCGTGCTGGACGCCTTGAACAGGCCACCGGCTGAATCCGGCAAGACCTGACCCCATCAACACCGCCATGAACCTCAGCCCCGCGGCCTGGGCCCGCATCCTGCCCTTCCTGCTTTTCCTGGGCCTGCTGGCCCTGCGCGGCGTGATGGCCGACATCGGCTGGCTGGACGCCCGCTGGATCTACGCCCTGAACCTGTTGCTGGTGGGCGGCCTGCTGGCCTGGAGCTGGCGCGGATTCGGCGAGCTGCACCGCCAGAACCGGCCGCAGGGGCGCGAATGGCTGTGGAGCGTGGGCCTGGGCCTGCTGGTCTTCGTGGCCTGGATCCACCTGGATGCGCCCTGGATGCAGATCGGCGAGCCCACCGCCCCCTTCGTGCCCACCCAGGCCGACGGCCGCCTGGACTGGCCCCTCATCGCGGTGCGCTGGCTGGGCGCCACGGCCCTGGTGCCGGTGATGGAGGAGCTGTTCTGGCGCAGCTTCGTGATGCGCTGGCTCGAGCATCCGCAGTTCGAGTCGGTGCCGCCGCAGCGAGTGACGATCAAGCCCGTGCTGATGGCCACCTTCGCCTTCATGCTGGTGCACCCGCTGTGGCTCGCCGCCATCGTGGCCGGCGCGGCTTACGCCTGGATCTACGTCCACACCGGCCGGCTGTGGAACGCGGTGATCGCCCATGCCGTCACCAATGGCGCGCTGGGGATCTGGGTGGTGGCGACGGGGAACTGGCAGTTCTGGTGAGCGCCACCGGGTGAGCGTCACCGGGTAAGGGCCCAGGCAGAGTCAGTGCGCGCCGCTTGGGGGCTCGTGCGCCTGCAGGGCCCGCTCGATGCGCCGGTCCGGCACCAGCCACACGATGGCCACGCCCACGAAGACGGCCTGCGCCAGCGCCGGCAGCACGAAGGCCAGGGGCAGCGCCAGGGCGTAGGCCACGGCGGACCAGCTCCCCTTGCGGTCCCGCCCCAGGGCGCGGGCCACCACGGAGTCAGGCCCCTCGACGCTGAGGATGCAATGCGCCAGCAGCCAGTAGGCGATGGCCGCCATCAGCAGCACGAAGCCGTAGACGGCGGTGGGCAGGGCGCCGAAGTGGTTCTCGCCCATCCAGCCGGTCACGAAGGGCAGCAGGGACAGCCAGAACAGCAGGTGCAGATTGGCCCACAGCACGCCGCCGCTGACCTTGCGCACCGCATGCAGCAGGTGGTGGTGGTTGTTCCAGTAGATGCCCACGTAGACGAAGCTCAGCACATAGCTCAGCAGCACCGGCAGCAGCGGCCACAGGGCCGCCAGGCTGTCGCCATGCGGCACCTTCAGCTCCAGGACCATGATGGTGATGATGATGGCGATGACGCCATCGCTGAAGGCTTCGAGTCGGGACTTGTGCATGCGGGGCTTCCTCTCAGGTTCTCAGGACTGGACGTTCGGGCGGCGCTGCAGGTGGCGCAAGCGCTCGAAGAGCCAGCCGCGCATGCCCATCAGCAGGGTGTACTGGCGCTTCTCGGCGTCCGGCAGCTTCTGGTCCAGCAGGTGCTGGCGGGCGAAGTCCTCCGCCACGCGCTGCAGGCGCTCGTTGAGCTCGCGCGCCTTGGCCGGCGCCAGCTGGCCATGGACCAGCATCAACAGCTCGCCCTCGCCGTCGAAGCCTCCGGCGTAGAAGTCCTGCATCACCTCCTCGCGGAAGTACTGCATCACCGGGCCCTGCGGCCGCCAGCGAAAGGTCTTGGCCACCTGCAGCTTGTAGCGGTTGAGCGGGCGCAGCTCGATGATGCCCAGGCGGTCCAGCTGCGCCAGGTAGCGCGTCACCTCGGCCTCGTCGAGGCGGTAGTGGGCACTGATCTGCTCGGCCGTCCACTGGCTGAGGCAGCAGATGGCCATCAGCAGGAGCTTGTCGTCGGCCACCACGGCGCGCTCCTGGGCCAGTGTCAGCTCGCGGCGCAGGGGCCGGGCCTCGACCAGCCGGCGCGAGAGCTCGGCGAAGTCGCAGCGCAGCACGCGGCAGATCTCGTCCACACGCGACAGCGGCATTTCGCCGCCGCTGGCGAACATGCGCTTGACGCTGGACTCCGACAGCCCCAGGGCCTGGGCCAGCTGGCCGTAGCTGATGGACTGGGCCTTGAGTTCGGCCTTGATGAGGGTGAGCAGGTCGTGGGTACCGGACATGGCGCAACGGTAGCAGCAGACGCTACCGCCGGTGCCCCGGGATGGCCCGGCCTTGCAAATCCGGCGGCGGGCAAGTCCTGGCACCCCAGCATGCCGGCATGACAGCGCATGAGCACCCTGCCGCCACCCGTGCCCACTTTCGCCCCGACCGCCGCCGCCTGCTGTGCTGCGGTGCCGCCGCCCTGGGCTTCTTCACCAGCCTCGCACCTGCGCCCGCCCTGGCCTCCCCGTGGACATCGCCCTGCCCCGACACGCCGCCGCGGCCCGCCCTGGACAGCGCGCTGCAGGACCTGCTCGCCCGCAGCTGGGACGGCCTGGACCCGGCCCGCGTGTGGGACGTGCACACCCACCTGCTGGGCAGCGGCGATGCCGGCAGCGGCTGCCGCCTGAACCCCGTCATGGACCAGTGGTGGCACCCCATGGAGGTGGTGCGCAAGCGGGTGATCATGGACGCCGCCTGCGCGCGCCCGGCCGGAACCGGCCCGGCCGCCAGCACCGATCGCGCCTATGTGCAGCGCCTGCGCCAGCTGGCCGCCGACTTCCCGCCCGGGGCGCGCTGGCTGCTCTACGCCTTTGACGAGGCCCTGGATGCGCAGGGCCGTCCCCGCCCGGACTGGACCACCTTCCACACGCCCGACGCCTATGCGCAGGGCGTGGCCGCGGCCCATCCGGAGCGCTTCGGCTGGGTCGCCTCCATCCACCCCTACCGGCCGGACGCCTTGGAACGCCTGGCCCTGGCACGGGCCGGTGGCGCCGTGGCGATCAAGTGGCTGCCCAGCAGCATGGCCATCGACCTGCGCGATGCGCGGCTGCGGCCCTTCTACGAGCAGCTCGCCGCCAGCCGCCTGCCGCTGATCGTGCACTGCGGCGAAGAGCACGCCGTGCCCGGCGCCGGCCGCGAGGACCTGGGCAATCCGCTGCTGCTGCGGGAGCCCCTGCGCCATGGCGTGCGGGTGATCGCCGCACACTGCGCCTCCCTGGGCCAGGCGCTGGACCTGGACCGGTCGCGCCCCCGGCGTCGCCCCGCCTTCGAGCTCTTTGCCCGGCTGATGGACGAGGCGGACGGGCGCCAGCGCCTGCTGGGCGACGTCTCGGCGGTGTTCCAGTTCAACCGCGAGCCCGAGGTCTGGCGCACCCTGCTGACCCGGCAGGACTGGCACGAGCGCCTGCTGCACGGCTCCGACTACCCGCTGCCGGCCGTGCGCCCCCTGCACCGGCTGGGGCGCCTGGTCGCGGCAGGCCTGCTGGACAGAGCCGAGGTCCCCCACCTGGAACGGCTGCGGGATGCCAACCCCCTGCTCTTCGACTTCGCGCTCAAGCGCAGCGTGCGCTGGGAGGGCCAGGTCTTGAGCCCGCGGGTTTTCGCCAGCGCCCACCATTTCGGGGGGGCGGTGTCATGAGGCGATACTTCGCCGGCCGGCTGGCAGTACTGACCAACACAGCGGAGGACCGGGCCCCGCGGCCGGCAGATCATGGGCCCAGCGACCTCCGGGAGGATCTTATGCAACACACCCCGTCCATCGTCCGCCGCGACACCGCCGCCTGGCGCCTGCAGGTCTGGATCTCCTTCGGCCTCAGCGTGAGCCTGTGCGCCATCGGCCTGGCCTGGCTGCCGGGCGAGGACCTGGACCGCGCCTTCATGGTGATGGGCTACATCTTCTGCCTCTCCACCGCCTTCGTGCTGGCCAAGTTCATCCGCGACAACCAGGACAAGTCCGTCGACACGCCCATGTGGCGGGTGGTGGTCTGGAGCGCCTTCTTCCTGGCCATGGGCCTGACGGGCTGGGGCCTGTGGCGCATGGAGATCCAGCCGGTGTGGAAGGCCTACCTGCTGGTCTGCTGGTTCTACCTGATCTCCAACGTCTTCACCCTGGCCAAGATGCTGCGCGACGCCCATGACGCCGACATCGCCGAGGCCCGCTACCACGGCCGCCGCCCGGTGATGCACGAGGACACCACCCCGGCCGCCTGAGGCCTGGCCGACGCTTGAAAGGACCGCTCATGACGCCCCTGCACCACCGCCTGCATGCCCGTGCCCTGCTCTGCGCGGCCTTGAGCCTGCCGCTGGCCAGCCAGGCCCATGACCCCTCCGCGGACCTCAGCCTGGTCTCCATGCTGCCCGTGGCCGTGTCGGTGGCGGCACCGGTGGCCCTGCTCTCGGCCGGCGCAGTGCTGACCGTGGTGGCCGTTGAGGCCAGCGCGCAGGGCACGGTCTGGATCCTGGAGCGGGCTTCCGATGGCGCGCGCATCAGCATCCGCTTTGCCGGCAAGGTGCTCAAGGGCGCGGCGCTGTCGGCGGGCACGGCGGTCACCGTCTCGGTGATCGCCACGGGCACCGTGCTGTCGATCGCGGGCGAGGCCATCTGCTTCATCCCCAACGAGATCGGCGCCTCCCTGCTCTACAACGAGAAGGTCAGCAAGTGAAGGCCGCCACCACCGCCCTGCTGCTGGCTGTGGTGGTGAGCACGGCCCAGGCGGGCCGCCCCTGCGAGGAGAAGCCCCTCACCCGGCCGCAGATCGAGCAGGGCATGGCCCTGGCCCAGCGCACGGCCCAGCAGCTGGACGCCAGCGGCGCGCAGGTGCTGGTGCTGGCCCGTGCGGGGCAGGACCTGTCCAAGTACGGCCTGCAGTGGTCCCACCTGGGCCTGGCCTACAAGACGGAGCAGGCGGGCAGGCCGGTGTGGCGGGTGCTGCACAAGCTCAACCACTGCGGCACGGCCGATGCAGCCATCTACCGCCAGGGCCTGGGCGAGTTCTTCCTGGACCGGCCGCACCGCTACGAGGCCGCCTATGTCGTGCTCAGCCCCGCGCTGCAGCAGGCCCTGCTGCCGCTTCTGCGCGATCCCCAGCGCCTGCTGACAGTGCACGAGCATCGCTATTCCATGGTGGCCTACCCCTGGGCCACCCGCTACCAGCAGAGCAACCAGTGGGTGCTGGAGTCCATCGCCCTGGCCGCCGAGCCCGGCCTGCAGGGCCGCGCCCAGGCCCAGGCCTGGCTGCAGCGCCAGGGCTACCAGCCCAGCGACCTGCGCATCTCCACGCTCTCCCGGCTCGGGGCGCGCGTCGGCATGGCCAATGTGGCCTTTGACGACCACCCCAATGCCCAGCGCTTTGCCGGTCACATCGAGACCGTCACCGTCGATTCCATGTTCGCCTGGCTGCCCCGTGCGGGCCTGGGCGAGCGCGCCGTCCTCATCAAGCCCTGAAGAAGTCCGCCATGTCCGACGCCCACAACGCTCAAGACGACCACGCCCACGGCAACCAGTTCAGCCTGCTCGCCCAGCGCCGCTTCGCGCCCTTCTTCTGGACGCAGTTCCTCGGGGCGGGCAATGACAACCTCTTCAAGTTCGCCTTCACGGTGCTGATCACCTATCAGCTGCAGCTCTCCTGGCTGCCGCCGGCGCAGGCGGGGCTGGTCATCGGCGCGCTGTTCATCCTGCCCTTCGTGCTGCTCTCGGCCACCAGCGGGCAGCTGGCCGACAAGCTCGAGAAGGCCGGCCTGATGCGCCGCATCAAGGAGCTGGAGATCGCCATCATGGCCCTGGCCGCCTGGGGCTTCTGGACGGTCAACGTGCCGGTGCTGCTGGCCTGCGTCTTCCTGATGGGCCTGCACTCCACGCTCTTCGGCCCGGTCAAGTTCGCCTACATGCCCCAGCACCTGGACGAGCGCGAGATCACCGGCGGCAACGGCATGGTGGAGATGGGCACCTTCGTGGCCATCCTGCTGGGCAATGTGGCCGGCGGCCTGCTGATCGCCACGCCGGAGGTGGGCCGGCATCACGTGGCGCTCGCCGCCCTGGGCCTGGCCGTGCTGGGCCGGCTCACGGCGCAGCTGATTCCCCACAGCCCCTCCACCGACCCGGGCCTGAAGATCAACTGGAACCCCGTCACCGAGACCTGGCGCAACCTGGTGCTGGCGCGCGAGCAGCTGGCGGTGTTCCGCTCGCTGCTGGGCATCTCCTGGATGTGGTTCTTCGGCGCCGTCTTCCTGGCCAACTTCCCGGCCTTCGCCAAGGACGTGCTGCATGGCAACGAGCAGGTGGCCTCGCTGCTGCTGGTGGTGTTCTCCATCGGCATCGGCACGGGCTCGCTGCTGTGCGAGATGCTGTCGCGCCGCCACGTGGAGATCGGCCTGGTGCCGCTGGGCGCCATCGGCATGAGCGTCTTCGCGCTGGACCTCAGCGCGGCCTCGCAAGGCCTGCCGGCCGTCGCGCAAGCCCTGACCCTCTCCGAGTTCCTGGCCCAGCCGGCCCATTGGCGCGTGCTGGTCGACCTGTGCCTGCTGGCGCTTTTCGCCGGCCTGTACAGCGTGCCCATGTACGCGCTGATCCAGATGCGCTCGCAGCCCAGCCACCGCGCGCGCATCATCGCGGCCAACAACATCCTCAACGCGCTGTTCATGATCGCCAGCTCGCTGATCTGCGGCGTGCTGCTGGGCGCGGGCCTGAGCCTGCCCCAGCTCTTCGGGCTGCTGGGCCTGGCCAACGCAGTGGTGGCGCTGTACATCTTCCTGGTGGTGCCGGAGTACCTGCTGCGCTTCTTCGCCTTCTGCCTCTCGCGCCTGATCTACCGCTTCAAGCTCAAGGGCGACGAGCACATCCCGCTCAAGGGCGCGGCCGTGCTGGTGTGCAACCACGTCAGCTTCATCGACGCCGTGCTGGTGATGGCCGCCAGCCCCCGCCCCATCCGCTTCCTGATGGACCACCGCATCTTCCGCATGCCGGTGCTGGGCTGGCTGTTCCGCCTGGCCAAGTGCATCCCCATCGCCCCGCAGAAGGAGCATCCCGCCATCTACGAGGCCGCCTTCAAGGAAGCGCAGGCCGTGCTGGCCGACGGCGAGCTGCTGGGCATCTTCCCCGAGGGCGGCATCACCCGCGACGGCCAGCTGCAGCCCTTCAAGGGCGGCATCATGAAGATCCTCGAGGCACAGCCCGTGCCCGTGGTGCCCCTGGCGCTGCAGAACCTCTGGGGCTCCTACTTCTCGCGCATCGAGCAGGGCCAGGCCATGGTGCGGCCCTTCCGCCGCGGGATCTTCAGCCGCGTGGGGCTGGTGGCCGGGCCGGCGCTGGCGCCTGAGCAGGTGACGCCGGAGGGGCTGCAGCAGCAGGTGGGCCAGCTGCTGAGCGCCTGAACCCGCTGGCAGGACTGCCCATGCCCTCTGTGGCCTCCTGCTGACAGCGCAGCGCAGCGCCGCGGCACCCACCCCTTCCCCTGGTCAGAAAAGTCGCGCTTTTGCAGGGGCCGTGAGGCTGCCTGGCCGGCAGTTGGGGGCATCATGGCCGCTTCAAGAGCCGCCCCCGAGGTGATGCATGCCCCGCGCCACGCTTCCTGATGCCGCCCGCCGCACCGTGCTGCGCCAGCTGGGATCGACCCTGGGCCTCGCGGCCCTGGGCACGCCCGCCCTGGCGCAGGAGAAGGTCTACAACTTCTCTCCCGTCAACCAGGCCAGCATCCCGCTGATGGCGAGCTACTGGAACCCGATCATTGCCTACGTGTCGGAGAAGAGCGGGGTGAAGCTGGCGCTGAAGCTGGGGCGCACCTCGGCGGACACCACCAGCTATGTGCTGGCGCAGGAGGTGGACTTCGTCTTCAGCAACCACCTCTTCAGCCCGGAGCGCGAGCAGCTGGGCTGGCGGGTCTTCGGCCGGCGCCAGACACCGCCCATCCACGGCCAGATCATCGTGCCGGCCGACTCCCCCATCAGGGAGCTGGCCCAGCTGGAGGGCAAGGACGTCGCCTTCCCCGGCCCCGAGGCCCTGGTGGCCTACAAGTTCCCCTATGCCCAGCTGCTGAGTCGCAAGATCAATGTGCGGGTGGTCTTCGGCGGCAACATGGACGGCGCCCTGACCCAGCTCTACAGCGGCAAGGTGGCGGCCTGCGGCGTCAACTCCCAGCTGGCGGAGAGCCACGCCCGGCGCGAGAGCAAGGCCTACCGCGTGCTGTGGAGCTCGGACGCGCTGCACGACCTGGCCCTGATGGCCTCCGCCCGCGTGCCGGACAAGGACATGCAGGCCGTGGCCCGCGCCTTCGTCAACATGCACAAGGACCCGCGTGGCCTGGCCATCCTGGAGCAGGGTTCGCAGGCCCTGGGCCTGTCCGGCGAGGCGCATTTCATCGCGTCCGACGGCAGCGAGTACGCCGCCTACCGCCGCTTCTACCAAAGCGCGCCGGCCCCTTTGCGCTGAACCATGGCCCTCCGCTTCGGCGCCCTGCTGCCTCAGAGTCTGGTGGCCCGGGTCTTCCTGCTGCACTCGGCGGCGATGCTGCTGTTCGTGGGTCTGGGCTTCGGCGGCTTCGCCTGGTACACAGCGCGCAGCAGCATGGACCAGGCCATCATCGAGGTGGACACCCTGGGCGCGGTGATCAGCCCGGCGGTGGGCGAGTCCGCGGTGATCGGCGACTACGACACCATCAAGCGCCAGCTGGAACGCGCCATCGACCACCCGGCGCTGGATCGGGCCCAGTTCATCGACATGAAGGGCGCCCTGATCGACGTGCGCCGCCAGGAGCACCCGGGTCTGAGCGCCCCGCTCTGGCTGCTGCAGCGGGTCAACGAGGAGCTGGTGGATGCCAGCCTTCCGATCAGCGTGGGAGGCCGGGACTACGGCGTGCTGCGCCTGAGCTTCCACACCCGGCGCGTGGCGGGGGAGATCTGGCGCCAGGCCCTGCTGTCCCTGGCCCTGGGCCTCAGCGCCCTGGCCAGCGGCGTGGTGCTGGTGTGGTTCCCGCTCAAGCGCTGGCTGGGCAATCTGGGCCGCATCCAGGCTTTCGGCCAGCAGCTGCAGACGCAGGGCGGCACCCTCGCGAGCATGGCCGACGACGCCGCCGCGCCGCTGGAATTCCGCCAGACCTTCGAGATCCTCAACAAGGCCGCGGTCTCGCTGCAGGCCGAGCGCGCGCAGGCAGCGGTGACGCTGTCCGCCATCGCCGACGGCATCGCGACCACCAATGCGCAGGGCGAGCTGGTGCTGGTCAATCCGGTGCTGGCCGACTGGCTGGGCAGCAGCCCCCAGGAGCTGCTGGGCCGCCCCCTGCAGTCCCTGGTCCCGTACCTCCATGACGAGAAGGAGGAGGGCGACGAGGCCGGCGGCCTCATGGTGCTGGCGCGGCCGCGGGGGGCGCCCCTGATCGTCTCCGTCAGCCGCTCCTCGGTGCGGGCGGGTGACGGCCAGGTGGCCGGCTGGGTCTACGCCCTGCGCGACGTCAGCGAGCAGCAGCGCCTGGCCGCGCAGCTGCAGGAAGAGCTGGCCGCCCGCGCCGCCGCCATGCGCTCGATGCGCGAGCTGCTGGAGCAGCACCGCAGCCGCGGCAACCTCTCCCACCTGCTGCAGCTGCATGACGACGAGGCGCCGTCCGAGATCGAGCACCTCTCCCGTCTGGTGGCCGATCTCGTCCAGCAGCTCAGCGGCCAGTCCGCCCAGCTGGAGGCGATCTTCGCCCTGAGCCCGGACGCCTTCGTGGCCTTCGATGCCGACGGCACGGTGCACTACGCCAGCCCCGCCTTCGAGACGCTCACCGGCAGCGAGATCGCCGATATCCTCGGGCTGGACGCCGCCGGGCTGTCACGCGCGCTGCAGGCGCGCTGCGTGGATGCGCAGGCCGCGCTGTCCATCGACCAGCTGGCCGGGCGCCGCCAGACCATCGAGCTGGCCCAGCCGCGCGACCGCGTGCTGGAGCTGGCCCTGCACCGCGGCAGCGGCAGTTCCATCCGCCAGGTGCTGCACATCCGCGACCTCAGCCACCAGGTCGCGCTGGACCGGCTCAAGAGCGAGTTCGTCACCACCGCCGCCCACGAGCTGCGCACGCCCATGACCAGCATCTACGGTTTTTCCGAGCTGCTGCTGATGCGCACGCCCTCGCCGGAGCGCCTGAAGGATGTGCTCGGCCGCATCCACCGCCAGAGCGAGGCGATGATGCAGATCCTCAACGAGTTGCTGGACCTCTCGCGCATGGAGGCGCGGCGCGGCAAGGACTTCCAGTTCGAGCAGCTGGCCCTGGCGCCGGTGCTGACCGAGCTGGTGCAGGACTTCCAGCCTGCGGACGGCCGCGAACCGCCGCGGCTGCAGCTCGCCGCGGACGTGGGCGGCGCGCAGGTCCGCATCGACCGCGCGAAGTTGCTGCAGGCCCTGCGCAATGTGCTGTCCAACGCCTACAAGTACTCGCCGGACGGCGGCGAGGTGCGGGTGACGCTCTCGCGCACCCTCCGCGAGGGGCGGCCGGCCCTGCTGGAGATCGCGGTGCAGGACCAGGGCATCGGCATGACGGCCGAGGAGCTGAGCCATGTCAGCGAGCGCTTCTACCGCGCGGACAAGTCCGGCGCCATTCCCGGCACCGGCCTGGGCATGGCCATCGTCAAGGAGATCGTCGAGCTGATGGAGGGCAGCCTCTCGCTGAGCAGCGAGCGCGGCGTGGGCACCTGCGTGACGCTGGCGCTGCCGGAACGCTCGCTCATCGCCTGAGCCAGGGCAGCACCCCGGGGGCACGCTCAGGACGAGGCGCCCCCGTGCATCATGGCCCGCCACTGCTGGCGCCAGCGCTTGAAGAGCTGCTTGAGCTGGCGCTTGAGCGCGCGGGCCTGGCGCCACAGCAGCGTGCCGTGCAGCCAGTCCAGCACGCCCTGCTTCCAGGCGGTCCAGCGCCCGTAGAGCCGTGCGAACCAGGGCAGGGCCATCAGCGCGGGCTGGGTCAGGTGGAAGAGGCGGGCCAGCAGGGCCGTGCCGCCGAACTTGACCGAGAGGATCAGGAGCAGGCCCAGCAGGGCCCGGCCCGAGGCCATCAGCCAGACTGCCAGCAGCTTGACGGGAATCGCCAGCAGGAAGGGCAGGGCCAGCACCACCAGCGCCGGCTTGGGCGGCAGCGCCCGGATGCGGTCTTCCAGCCACTTCAGCGGCGGCCACCGGGCCAGCCAGGCCATGAAGCGCTGCAGGGGCACCCAACCCCATTCCTCGAAGAGGATGACGAAGGCCATCAGCAGACGGCCCAGCCAGCGCAGCGGTGCGATCAGCAGCTTGAGCATGAGCCCATGATGCGCCGCAGGGCGCCCTCTGCCAAAAGCCATGCGCGCGAATGGGAGGTGGCGCTCATGGCTTCAGGCGTCGAGACGACTCAGACGCCGCGCGCGCGATCCGCCGCGAAACGGGCACGGAAACCTTCGAAGTCGCCGGCATCCAGCGCGTCGCGCACTTCCTGCATCAGGTTCAGGTAGTAATGCAGGTTGTGAATGCTGGTGAGCATGGGGCCCAGCATCTCGCCGCAGCGGTCCAGGTGGTGCAGATAGGCGCGGCTGAAGCCGCCGCTGACCGTGCCGTCGGCGTTCGTCACGCCCTTGCAGGTGTAGCAGCTGCAGGTCTCGTCCACCGGGCGCTCGTCGCTCTTGTAGCGGCTGTTGCGCAGGCGCAGGTCGCCGAAGCGGGTGAAGAGGTGGCCGTTGCGCGCATTGCGGGTGGGCATCACGCAATCGAACATGTCGATGCCCTGGCGCACGCCCTCGACCAGGTCTTCCGGCGTGCCCACGCCCATCAGGTAGCGCGGCTTGTTCTCGGGCAGCTGGTGGCCGGTGTGCTCCAGCACGCGCAGCATGTCGGCCTTGGGCTCGCCCACCGAGAGGCCGCCGATGGCATAGCCCGGCAGGTCCAGCGCCACGAGGCCGGCCAGGGAGTGGTCGCGCAGGTTCTCGTACATGCCGCCCTGCACGATGCCGAACAGCGCGTTGGGGTTCTGCAGGCGGCTGAACTCGTCCTGGCAGCGCTTGGCCCAGCGCAGGCTCATCTCCATGGACTTGCGCGCTTCCAGCTCGGTGGCGATGTGGCCCTTGGTCTCGTAGGGCGTGCATTCGTCGAACTGCATGACGATGTCGGAGTTCAGCACCGTCTGGATCTGCATGGAGATCTCGGGCGTGAGGAAGAGCTTGTCGCCGTTGACGGGCGAGGCGAACTTGACGCCTTCCTCGCTGATCTTGCGCATCTCCCCGAGGGACCAGACCTGAAAGCCGCCGGAGTCGGTGAGGATGGGCTTGTCCCAGCGTTCGAAGCGGTGCAGACCGCCGAACTGCTTCATGATGTCCAGGCCCGGGCGCATCCAGAGGTGGAAGGTGTTGCCCAGGATGATCTGGGCGCCCATCTCCTCCAGCGAGCGCGGCATCACGCCCTTGACGGTGCCATAGGTGCCCACGGGCATGAAGATGGGGGTCTGGACCACGCCATGGTTGAGCGTCATGCGGCCGCGGCGGGCGCGGCCCTCGGTCTTGAGGAGTTCGAACTTCAGCATGGGCGCGATTGTCGCAGGGGCGGGCCGGGGCGCGGCATGCGCGGCCCGGACCGGCATCACCCGCGAATGAACGGAGGTGGCTTTCCACACCCTGCAGCCGCTCCTACACTGGGAGAAACAGGGAGACACCCGGCGGCGGCCTGCGGCTCGCGGCCCTCATGGCGGTGCGCGTTCATGCGTCTCTTCTCCCTGACCTCCCCCCCTTTCCTGGCGGCCCTGGCGATGGCAATCCTGCCGGCCCTGCTGCCGGCCAGCGCATCGGCGACAACGCCCACAGCGCCCGCAACGCCCACAGCGCCCACAGCGCACCCGCCGCCCTGCGGCCCCTTCACCCTGGCCTTCTACGAGCTCGGCCTGCTCTACCACCAAGACGAGGCCGGCGGCTTCTCCGGCATCGACAAGGACGTGGTGCAAGCCCTGCAGGCACGCAGCCAGTGTGAGCTCAGGACCCTGCTGGAATCGCGGGTGCGCATCTGGGACCGCATGGCGGCCGGCAGCCTGGATCTCAGCGTGTCGGGCATCCCCACGCCGGAGCGCGAGCGCTTCGCAGACTTCGTGCCCTATTTCCAGACCCGCAACTTCGCCCTGATGCGTCGGGAGCTGGCCCAGCGCCTGCCCACGCCCGAGGCCTTCCTGGCGGACAAGGCGCGGCGGGCCGTCGTGGTCAAGGCCTTCCGGCATGGCCCGGGCTTCGACAGCTTCATCGGCCAGCTGCGCGAGCAGGGCCGCCTGATCGAGGCGGCGGACTTCGACACCGTGCTGCGCCTCTTCCTGGCCCGCCGGGCGGACCTGATGCTGGCCCTGCCGACCTCCTGGAGCCCCATGCTGCACAAGCCCTCGCTGATGAGCCAGCTGAGCGTGCTGGACTGGGCGCCGCAGGACCGCGTCATCCACGGCCTGATCATGTCGCGGGCCCGGCTGCCGGAAGCCGAACGCCAGCACCTGCGTCAGGCCCTGGAATCGCTGGTCGCCGACGGCAGCATTGACGCCATCTTCCGCCGCCACGTGGGCGAGCGCATGGCCCGGGAAATGCGCCTGGACCTGCCGCCGCCAAGCGCGGGTCTGCGCAAGGGCAAGGGCGGCGAGGCCGGCGGAGGGACAATGCCCTGATGCCCTTCAGCCTTGCCGACCCCGTCCACAGCGAACTGATCATCAAGAAGAGTCGCTTCCTCGGCTGCGTCGAGCCCTGTGCCGACCGCAGCCGCGCGCAGGCCCGCGTGGCCGAGCTGAAGCAGCAGCATCCCGGCGCCGCCCATGTCTGCTGGGCCCTGCTGGCCGGCGGCCAGTCCGCGGCCAATGACGACGGCGAGCCCGGCGGCACCGCCGGCCGCCCCATGCTGGACGTGCTGCGCCACCAGGACCTGGACGGCGTGCTGGCCACCGTGGTGCGCTATTTCGGCGGGGTCAAGCTGGGCGCGGGCGGCCTGGTGCGGGCCTACACCGACAGCATCGCCCAGGCCCTGCTGCAGGCGCAGAAGATCCCCCGCGTGCGCCAGACCCGGCTGCGCTGCACCCTGCCCTATGCGCTGGAGGGACTGCTGCGCCGCGAGATCGAGCTGGCGCAGGCACAGCTGCTCGATGTGCAGCATGGCGCCATGGTCGAGATGAACCTGTCCCTGCCCGAGCCGCAGGCCGCCGCCTTCCAGACCCGGCTCAACGAGGCCTGCCAGGGCCGCCTGGGCTGGCTGGCACCGGACGACGGCGCCTGAGCCCTGCCCGGGCGGCGCTCAGCCCTCGCGCCGCTCCAGCAGCATCGCGTCTCCGTAGCTGAAGAAGCGGTAGCCCTGTGCGATGGCGTGGCGGTAGAGCGCCATGATGTGCTCGTAGCCCGCGAAGGCCGAGACCAGCATCATCAGCGTGCTCTTGGGCAGGTGGAAGTTGGTGACCAGGCGGTCCACCACGCGGAACTGGAAGCCCGGCGTGATGAAGATGCTGGTCTCGCTGGCACCCGCCTGCAGGCTCCCGCCGCGGGCCGCGGACTCCAGCGCGCGCAGCGTGGTCGTGCCCACCGCGACGACCTTGCCACCGCGCTCGCGCGTCCGGGCGATGGCTTCCACCGTGGACGCGGGCACCTCGAAGCACTCGCTGTGCATCTGGTGCTCGGCGATCTTCTCCACCCGCACCGGCTGGAAGGTGCCGGCGCCCACATGCAGGGTCACATGGGCCGTGTCGACGCCACGGGCGGCCAGCGCGGCCAGCACGCCTTCATCGAAGTGCAGGGCGGCCGTGGGGGCGGCCACCGCGCCGGGCTGACGGGCGAAGACGGTCTGGTAGCGGCGCACGTCGTCCGCGCTGTCCTCGTGGCTGATGTAGGGCGGCAGCGGCACATGTCCATGCCGCTCCAGCAGCTCGAAGGGATCGCCCGAGAGACGCAGGTG
Source organism: Roseateles flavus (assembly GCF_039872765.1). Classification (NCBI taxonomy): domain Bacteria; kingdom Pseudomonadati; phylum Pseudomonadota; class Betaproteobacteria; order Burkholderiales; family Sphaerotilaceae; genus Roseateles; species Roseateles flavus. The sequence continues at coordinate 217,612 of NZ_JBDPZC010000002.1, forward strand.
GAAGAGCCCGTTGTCGGGGCCGCAGCGGCCCAGCACCTCGGCATCGAAGGCCTCGGCGAAGCGCACGATGGCGCCCGGCTTGGGGCTCTTGCTGGCCCGCATATGGGCCCAGACCTCGCGGGTGCCGGGCAGCACGCGCTCGATGAGGGCCTCCACCGCGCCGCCGCTGGCCTTGGCGCCATACAGGCGGGCCTTGATGACCTGGGTGTCGTTGAAGACCAGCAGGTCGCCGGGGCTCAGCAGCCCGGGCAGCTCGCGGAACACGCGGTCCACCGGGGGCTGGCTGCGGCCGTCCAGCAGGCGCGAGGCGCTGCGCTCGGGCGCGGGATGCTGGGCGATCAGCGCGGGGGGAAGTTCGAAGTCGAAGTCGCTGACGCTGAACTCGCGCGCCGCGTCGGGGGGAAGACTGCTCATGGACTTGAGGGCCGGACAGACCCGTACCAATCAGGTGACGAAGGCCTGGATTGTTCCATGCCTTCGAGCAGGACTCAGAGGCCGCCCGTCCCCGTAGCCAGCACCGCACCCCACATGCCAATGGCCCAGACCGTGCGGCTGTCCAGCACTTCCAGGCGGTACAGGTCCTGCTTCGTGCCAGACTCCTGACGCTCCCAGGTCGTGCCGCCGTCGCGCGTGGCATGAATTTGCCCATCATGGCCGACCACCCACCCGTGCTGGGCATCAGCGAAGCGGACATCCAGGAAGTGCCCCGGCAAGCCGGATGAAGTCCAGGTCACGCCTTCGTCCCTGGACACCATCAGGCCGTCGACGCCCACAGCCCACAGCTGCTTCCCGTCCACCGAATGCAGGCCAAACAGGGAGCTCTTGGATGGCGTTGCGCGTTCGATCCAGCGCAGTCCCCCGTCGTCCGACTGCTGCACCCGGCCTTCCTCACCGACGATGGTCAGCCGGCCGCTGGCACTGCGGTACACCGCGGCCGGCACCTTGAGTGGCACCTGCACCGCCTTCCAGTGGGCGCCTGCGTCGTCACTGAGGAGGACCGCGCTCGTCAGGCTGCTCGGGCATTGCCGGACATCGCTGATCAAGCCGCCGCACAGGGGCGGCACCACCCAGAGGAACTGCTCATCCTGCGCTCGCAGCGAACCCCAGCGCTGCGCGGGCGTGCCGTTGAAGACTGACCAGGACTGCCCCTTGTCCGGGCTGAGCCAGAGCTGGCCGTCCCCGTCCACCACGCCCAGACGATCCTTGCCCCAGGCCGCGAGGGAGGCGGGGGACCAGACCTGGTTGGCGACATCCATGCGGCCCGGCTTGATGCCCACCGAGGGCAGGTCTAGCAAGGACCAGGACTGCCCCCCGTTCTGGCTGCCGTAGAACTTGCCGTCGGCACCGAACAGATAGCCCTGCTGTGCGCTGGCAAAGCTGACCACCGTGGGGCTATGGAAGCGATGGCGATCGGCCACCTGGGTCCACCGGCCATCGGCCGACAGGACAAAGTCCGGCCCCATGCCACCGGCGACAAAGACGAGGGCACCATCCGGAAGCGCTTCCAGACGTTCAAAGGCGGTGTCACGGTAGTTCCGAACCGCATCCGGCATGGACTTCAGGTCCCAGGTAGCCCCTAGGTCCTTCGTCACGCCATAGGACCTTCCGTCATAGGTCGAGCAGATCAGGCGATCACCGGTGGAGGCGCAGTTGGACGACAGCGCGAAGCTGGGAGGCAGCGACTGATCCCAAATCCAGGTGCGTCCGCCATCCAGGCTGCGCACGGGATGGCCAAAGGCGATGGCCAGCAGTCGCTGGCCGCCGTCCATCGCGGCCACCAGGTCTGCATACACGCCGCCGAACGGCGCGCCTTTGGTCGAGAGGGCATCCTGGATGCGCCAGGTCAGGCCATCATCCTGGCTCACGTAGGTGATGGGCAAGGGCTTGTCGCTGGCCGTGGAGGTGGACGCCTGCACCGCCCAGATGACGCCGCCGCTGGACGACCAATGCACGTCGTAGCCCCCCGCCATGCCACCCGCCGCCTTCAGGTTCAGGACCACGCGGGACGTGCCTTGCGAAGGATTGGCGCGAAAGATCTCCCCATTGGCATGCGTCAGGAGGGTGCCCTTGTCGGTGACGATGCCGTCGCCCAGAACGTCTGGCGTGCTCCAGCTGGCACCACCGTCAGCCGTATACCGGAAGCCCGGACGGGTGCCCCAGCGCGCATTCCAGATTTTGACCAGCAGGCCTCCATTGGGATAGACGTGGCTGATCGTGTAGTGGTCCTGGCTCAGGCGTCCGAAGTACAGGTGGCTGATGCCGAAGAGCCCGGGCGCCGTGGCCTGGGTCCAGCTCCGGCCGCCGTCGCTCGTGTGCAGCAGCACGTTCTCGTCCTGCAACCATTTCTCGCCGAAGACCCACACCTCGTTGCTCGACACCGCCCGAACGGCCACCAGGCGCAGATCCGACTTCTTGTGCTGCAGGCTCCAGCCAGCGCCGCCGTCACTCGTCTTGAAAATCTCGCCTTCCTCGCCGACGCGCCAGCCGGTCTTGCCGTCTGCAAAGGCCAGGCCGTAGCTCGGATTTCCTGTGGGCGAGGGCTGCTGCCAGCACCAGCCCTTCTCCTCGGCCTTGTTGCAGTTCAGACCCTTGACGATGCCCGGGCGGCTCAGCGCGATGGAGGTCTTGTACTCGCGCGTCTGGCCGGCTTCGTTGGTGATCGTCAGGTGAATCTCATAGTCGCCCGCCTTGACATAGCTGTGGCGAGGCGCCAGCTCCGTGCTGCTGCTGCCGTCACCGAACTCCCAACGGGCCTTGAGGCCGCTGGCGATGGTGGCGCTGGTGCCCAGCGGCACCGCCTGCGCCACGTCGCCGCTGGCCGGCGCGGTGATCGACAGCTCCGGCAGCGGCGTTGGCTGGACCGGGCTGGTGTCACCACCGCCACCACCGCCACCGCAGCCGGCCAGCACCACGCTGGCCAGTGCCGCAACGGCGAAGGGGGTCCGGGAAAGGGTCGACGTTGCTACCGACATGCCTGCAATCCTCCTCATTTATGGGTCTTCGGCCCTCGTCTGGCGCTGGCCTTCGCGCAGGCCCTGACGCCGGATACGAGCCCAAAGTTGCGCGGATTCTATGAGTCAGCATCCGGCCCCTGGCACCACCCGATGGGGGAGTACCGCCGGGCGCGTCGCGCACTCGCACACTTGATGCGCATCAACGCGCGGGGACGCCAGCGGTGCAACGATGGCGTCAAGGAGCCCTCACCATGAGCACATCCCTGACACCCGGCCAGAAAGGCCTTCTCGAGACCGCCCTGCTGACGCAGCGCAGCCGCCTGGAGGCGGAGCTGAAGCTGCAGCTGGGCGGCGAGGACCGCGTCACCCATGCCCGCGAGCAGCTGCTGCAGGACACCGACGGCGAGACCGCCCACGAGGCGGATCGCGAGGTGGACCTGGCCCGCAGCGACGCCACGCTGCTGGCCCTGCGCCAGGTCGATGCGGCACTGCAGCGCCTGCAGGAGCCGGACTTCGGCCACTGCGCGGACTGCGGCGCCGCCATCGCCTTCGAGCGCCTGCGCCTGAGCCCGCAGGTCACGCGCTGCATCGAGTGCCAGTCGGCCGCCGAGACCCGAGGCGGCGGCGCGCATCACGCCACGCTCTGAGCCCGCCCAGATTTCCCATCCCTTCCATTCACAGGAGCCCCGCATGAGCCTTTTCCACGCCGTCGTCTGGCTGGACCACCACAGCGCCAACATCCTGCAGTTCGACGCCGAGCATGTGCAGGCCGAGAAGGTCAAGGCGCACACGCACCACACCAAGCAGCACGGCAGCACGGTGCGCAGCGAGCATGAGTTCTTTGCCGACGTCTGCACCGCCCTCGCCGGCATCACGGAGATCCTGGTCGTGGGTTCGTCCACGGCGCAGAAGGACTTCAAGCACTACGTGGAGAAGCATCGCGCCACGCTGCTGCCGTCCATCGTGGGCTATGAGTCGGTCGACCATCCCAGCGACAAGCAGCTGGTCGCCCTGGCCCGCCAGTACTTCCTGAAGCACGACCGCATGGCCGGCGTGCCGACGCCGACCTGAGCGGCCCGCGCCCGTCCCCCTCGAACGCCCTGGCCCGCCAGGGCGTTTGTCATGGCCGGGGGGCGGACAGCATCTCCATGCGCTGGCGCTGGCGCAGGCGCATCTGCTCGATGTCCAGCTCGCGCAGCAGGCTGCGCAGGCGCTTGCGCTCCTCATCGGTCTTGGCGTCGGCGAGGTCGCGCTCCAGGCGCTGCATCTCGCGGTAGTTCCGATCCAGCTGCTGGCCGATGTCATAGACACGCTTGCCGGCCTGGTAGTTGTTCTCGAAGTCCTCGCCCTCGGGCTGGTCCGAGCAGACGCCACGGTAGTACTCGCCCTTGAGTCCCAGCTGCCAGCCGTTGGACGGGCGGCAGTAGCGCCGCAGGCCCTCGGTCCAGCCTGTCTGCCAGCGCGTCTCGTCGGGGCTGATGCCCACCTTGGCGCAGGCCTTGGCATGGTCCTCCACACGGCCGCGGGCCTGGCCGTCGCGGCCGTCCTGCACGCCCTTCTGGTACCAGTCGGCACGCTGGCATTCGCTCTCGCTCATGCTGGCGCAGCCACCCAGCAAGGCCGCCATGGCCGCGGCCAGACTCCATCCCCATGCACGCTTGCTGATCATTCCCGGGCTCCTCGGTCCATTGTCAGTTCTGGCTCCAACGCATCTTCGCCGATTCCAGCAGACCGCCGCCCTCGGCACCCCCCGGTTTAGGCAGAATGCCGCCCATGTCCGCCACGCCCGAATCGTCCCCAGCACCGCAGGCTCCGCCGGCCGCCGCGGTGGCCAAGTCAGGCCCGAAGAAGGCCATGGAGAAGCTGGGCCTGAAGCGCGACATCGACCTGGCCCTGCACCTGCCCCTGCGCTACGAGGACGAGACCCGCCTGGTTCCCATCGCCGAAGCCGGCGAAGGCGAGACTGTGCAGTGCGAAGGCGTGGTGCGTGAGTGCCGCGTGGAGCTGCGCGGCCGCCGCCAGCTCATCGTGCGGCTGATGGAAGACGGCGCTGACACCCGGGGCCGCGCCGCCGAGCTGACCCTGCGCTTCCTGCATTTCTACCCCTCGCACCAGAAGAGCCTGGCCGTGGGCACGCGCGTGCGCGTGCGCGGCGAGGTCCGCGGCGGCTTCTTCGGCCGCGAAATGGTCCACCCCACCTTCCGGACGGTGGACGAGGACACCCCGCTCGCAACCGCGCTCACGCCCGTCTACCCCACCAGCGCCGGCCTGCCCCAGGCCTATCTGCGCAAGGCCATCGGCGCGGCGATGAAACGGGCGCCGCTGGAGGAGGTCCTGCCAGCCGGCGCCGTGCCCAGGCCCCTGCCCTCGCTGCGCGAGGCCCTGGACTACCTCCACCATCCTCCGCCCCTGGCCCGCCTGGGCAGCCTGGAAGACCACAGCCACCCGGCCTGGCAGCGCCTCAAGTTCGAGGAGCTGCTGGCTCAGCAGCTGAGCCAGATGAAGGCCCAGCGCGAGCGCGCCCGGCTGCGCGCGCCCATGCTGCCCACGCGCCCGGGCGGCCTGCAGGAGCAGCTGCTCGCCGCCCTGCCCTTTGCGCTGACCGGGGCGCAACGCCGGGTCTGCGAGGAGATCGCGCAAGACCTGGCACGCCCCCAGCCCATGCACCGCCTGCTGCAGGGCGACGTGGGCTCGGGCAAGACCGTGGTGGCGGCCATGTCCGCCGCCATCTGCATCGCCGCGGGCTGGCAGTGCGCGCTGATGGCGCCCACCGAGATCCTGGCCGAGCAGCACTTCCGCAAGCTGATCGGCTGGCTGGAGCCGCTGGGCATCAAAGTCGCCTGGCTGACGGGTTCCGTGAAGGGCAAGGCTCGCCAGAAGATGCTGGACGCGGTGGCCGACGGCAGCGCGCAGCTGGTGGTGGGCACCCACGCGGTGATCGAGGACAAGGTCCAGTTCCGCTTCCTGGGCCTGGCCATCGTGGACGAGCAGCACCGCTTCGGCGTGGCCCAGCGCCTGGCCCTGCGCAAGAAGCTGGAGTCCTCCAGCGGCGAGATGCCGCCCGGCTATGGCGACCACGTGCCGCACCTGCCCGCCCAGCGCTCCGGCATCGAGCCGCACATGCTGATGATGAGCGCCACGCCCATCCCCCGCACCCTGGCCATGACCTACTTCGCGGACCTGGACGTCTCCACCATCGACGAGCTCCCGCCCGGCCGCAGCCCCATCGTGACGCGTGTCTTCGCCGATGGCCGGCGCGATGAGGTCATCGCCAAGATCGCCGACGCCGTGGCCGAGGGGCGCCAGGTCTACTGGGTCTGCCCGCTGATCGAGGAGTCCGAGGCCCTGGACCTCAAGAACGCCACCGAGACCCACGCCGAGCTGAGCGCCGCCCTGCCCGAGCGCATGATCGGCCTGTTGCACGGCCGCATGCCGCCGGCCGAGAAGGCGGCGGTGATGTCGCTGTTCGCCTCGGGCGAGATGCAGGTGCTGGTGGCCACCACCGTGATCGAGGTGGGCGTGGACGTGCCCAATGCCAGCCTCATGGTGATCGAGCATGCCGAGCGCTTCGGGCTCTCGCAGCTGCACCAGCTGCGCGGCCGCGTGGGGCGGGGCTCGGTGGCCAGCGTCTGCGTGCTGATCTACACGGGGCCGCTGTCCCAGACCGGCAAGGAGCGCCTGCGCGCCATGGCCGAGACGACCGACGGCTTCGAGATCGCGCGGCGCGACCTGGACATCCGCGGCCCCGGCGAGTTCATGGGTGCGCGCCAGAGCGGTGCCGAGCTCCTGCGTTTCGCCGACCTCCAGGAAGACGCGCCCCTGCTGCAGGCCGCGCGCCGCCTGGCGCCGCAGCTGCTGGATGCGCACCCGGCCGCCGCCGCGAAGCATGTAGACCGCTGGCTGGGCAGCAAGGCGGAGTTCCTCAAGGCCTGAGGCGCAGGCGGGCTGGCAAGACCTGACCCTCTGCGTGCCCTCGGCGTGCCCGGCGCCTCAGCGGCAGCCTTCGCGGGAGGGGGTGCCGATCGGGTGGCCGTCGCTGAGCGTTTCCAGGAAGCACTGCAGGTCCCGCAGGTCCGAGGGGCTCATGCGCGGCGTGGCGCTGCCGAAGGGCGCTTGCGTGGTGACGTTGCCGCGCAGTGCCTCGGGCAGGTCGTCAAAGCGCTGCACCACGCCATCGACGGTGGGATACCAGCGGGCCGGCTCGCTGTCCCGCGTGTTGTAGAAATCCAGCACCTGCGCCAGCGAGGTGAAGCGGCCGTTGTGGAAGAAGACGGGCCGGCGCGCCACATTGCGCAGATTGGGCGTGCGGAAGGCGCCGCAGTAGGCCGGCACGTTCAGATCCTGACGCTGCGGCCCGCACAGGCCGAGGTCGAAATGGGCCGGGTCGCGGTTGGCCGGCAGGTCCGGATTGCGCGGCACGCCCAGGGCCGCGTAGCCGAAGTTGGTGAAGCGCGGCTGCTGGCCTGAGTTGGTCACGATGTCATGGCAGCTCATGCAGTTGCCCTTGTCAGGATCGCGGAAGAGCTGCAGGCCGCGCTGCTCGGGCGGGCTCAGCTGCTCCAGGCTCTGCAGCACGCGGTCGTACTTGCTGTCAAAGGGATGGAACTGGGCGCTCTCGCGCTGGAAGGCCGCCAGGGCCTGGGTGGCCTGCGTCAGCTTGAGTTCGTCGTCGGCCGTCTCGCCGAAGACCTGCACGAACAGCGGCGCATACGCGGCACGGCGCAGCTTGCCGGCGAGGACGGCGACGCTGCCGTTGTCCATCTCCAGCGGATTGAGAAAGGGCAGCCGGGCCTGGGCCTCAAGGCTGGCGGCACGCCCGTCGCTCATCAGGCCGCCCCGCAGGCTGGCCAGGCTGCCGTCGGCCCGGCTGAAGGCGGGCACGCCGTCCAGGTAGCGCAGGGAGGGCGCGGCGCGCAGGCCGAATTCGGTCTCGAAGGCGCCGCCCACCTGCACGGCCTGCGCGTTGGAGGGCCCGTGGCTGAACGCCGGGTCGTGGCAGGTGGCGCAGGACATGCGCCCCGAGCCGCTGAGGTTGCGGTCGTTGAAGAGCCGTTCGCCCAGCTGCACGCGGGCCTGGGCCGTGGCATCCGGCCCGGTGGAACCACCGCCGCCACCGCCGCCGCCGCCACCGCCGCCGCCACTGCCCCCGCCGCCACAGGCCACCAGGGCGCTGAAGGCACCGATCGAGGCGGCACGCAGGATGAAGGACAGGGCAGGCGATGACATGGCGCGCATTGTGGTGCGGGCAGGCGTCCGACGGCGGAGTCCTAGGGAAATTACTCAGCGTCCCGTTGCACCGGGCCGCGTCCAATGCGCGAAACACGGTCTGCATGCGCCGGCGTGGCCGAACACACGACCGGATTCGCAGGACCGAACCCGCACGACTGAGCGAGAGGATCCCATGGCACGACAAGAACAGCGCCGCCGCCTGCTCCTGGGCGCCGGCATGGCCGGCCTGCTGCAAGCCTGCGGTGGCGGGGGCGGATCGCCCAGCCCCTCGCCGGCCCCCACGCCCACGCCCACGCCCACGCCCACGCCCACGCCTACGCCCACCCCGACCCCGACTCCAACGCCGACACCGACGCCCACCAGCGATCCCGCCTGGGCCTTCTACGGCGGCAATGCCCAGCACACGGCGCAGGCGGGCGTCGCCACGCAGGCGCTGCAGCGCGTGCTCTGGACCCTGCCCGTGGACCGCCAGCCGCCCTACCGCGCCGGGGGCTTCCTGCTGATCCACTACGGCACGCCGGTGATCAGCGCCGCCAACACGGTGATCGTGCCGGTCAAGACCAGCACCGCGGGGGACTTCATCATCGACGCGCGCAAAGGCAGCGACGGCAGCAGCCTCTGGACCCTGGCCACCGACTACCTCCTGCCCGGCAGCAGCTGGACGCCGGCCTTCAACATCGCCCTGGATCGCCAGTCCCGCGTGTACGTGCCGGCCAAGGGCGGGCGGCTGCTGCAGCGGGACCAGGTGGACCAGGCCAGCGGCACCGTGCGGACCCTGGTCTTCTACGGCAGCGCCAACTATGACGGCGCCCCGGCCAGCTTCGACAGCACCGTGCTGATCAACACGCCGCTGACCGTGGGGCCGGATGGGGCCGTCTACTTCGGCTTCATCGCGCGCGCCGGGGCCCCGCTGGGCCTGCGCGGCGGCATCGCCCGCATCGCGGCCGATGGCTCGGGGAGCTGGAAGGCTGTCGCCGAGCTGGCGGACGATCCCCTGGTCGTGCAGCCCGCGATGAACGCGGCGCCCGCGCTGTCGGCGGACGGCAAGACGCTCTACGTGGCCGCGAACACCGACGCGGCAGTGAACCCGCAGACGGGCTACCTGCTCGCCCTGGACGCCGCCACGCTGGCATTGAAGGCGCGCCAGCCCCTGTTCAACCCGGCGACCGGCCAGCGGGCGCGGGTCAGCGACAGCAGCACCGCCTCGCCCACCATCGGCCCCGACGGCGACGTCTTCTACGGCGTGCTGGAAAGCACCCGCCAGGACCACAACGGGCGCGGCTGGCTGCTGCATTTCGATGCCGCGCTGGGCCAGCTCAAGACGCCCGGCTCCTTCGGCTGGGACGACACCCCCTCCGTCGTGCCGGCGTCCGCCGTGCCGGGCTACACGGGGGCCTCGCCCTATCTGCTGCTGGTCAAGTACAACAACTACTACGGCATCGGTTCCGGCGACGGCCAGAACCGCATGGCCCTGCTGGACCCGCGAGCCAGCAGCGCCGACCCCATCACGCCGACGGTGCAGGTCATGAAGGAAGTGCTGAGCATTCTCGGCCCGACGGAAGACCCCGAGACCCCGGGGGGCGTGCGCGAATGGTGCGTGAACTCCGCGGCGGTGGATGTGGCCGGCCACGCCGCGCTCGTCAACTGCGAGGACGGCTTCCTCTACCGCTGGGACTTCCGCAGCAACACCTTCAGCGAGTCGGTGCGGATGAACGCCGGCGTGGGCCAGGCCTACACGCCCACCCTCGTGGGGCCGGACGGGCGGGTGTACTCCATCAACAACGCGCAGCTGCACGCCGTCGGTCGCTGATGGGGCGCGGCGGGGCCGCCCGCCGGCTTCAGCGCACGCGCTGCACCCAGTAGACCAGCACCTCCTGCTGCGGCTCGATGTCAGAGGCGCTGTAGTAGTAGGTCGGCTGGCCGTTGATGGCGTAGACCGTGCTCATGCCCGAGATCACCCGCCCGAAGACGGTGTAGCCGGGCTTGCTGGCGCTTTCATAGTCCAGGGTCCGGCTGTTGTCGACCACGTTGATGAAGAACTGCGAGGTCGCGCTGTTGGGATCGCTGCGGCGCGCCATGGCCACCGTGCCCACCAGATTGCTCAGGCCGTTGTTGGACTCGGACACGATGGGCGAGTAGGTCGGGGACTTCACCCGCATGCCGCTCGTGTAGCCGCCGCCCTGGACGACGAAGTCGCGGTCCACATGGTGGAACAGGGTGTTGCTGTAGAAGCCGTCCGACACGTAGCGCAGGAAGTTGTTGACCGTGACCGGTGCGTAGCCCGGGTAGAGCTCGATCACCATCTCGCCGCTGCTGGTGAGCATGCAGACGGTGGGGTAGCTGCTCGCCGCCGCCGCGGCCAGGCCGGTGCTGCTGCAGCTCATGGTGGGCGGATAGGGCTGGGGATTGCGCCGCGGATAGGGGCCGCCGCCATCGCCGCCACCGCTGTGGTACTCCGCGCCGCCGCCACAGGCGCTCAGGATCAGGGCAGCGGCCGCCACGGCGGTGCGCAGGATCAGGGTGCTCATCGGTTTGTCCTCCTGGTTGGAAGGCTCAACGCGGCAGGGCGCGCGCCCGATGACCGCCGCCCGCCGCTGCTCGCACACCTGTCAGCTCTGCCAGCAAGGCTTCTTGACAGGCCCTCGCTACACTGCGCCGCGCGCCGGCTCTGCCGGCGGCGCACTTTGCAGCCACACCTGGCATCCAGCGGCCGGCCCTCTGCGGCGGCCGCACCTACCCTTTCTCGCCCCATGAACAAGACGTATCTTCGCCGCTCCCTGCTGATCGGCTCCCTGGTGATCACGGCCGGCCTCACCGCCTGCGGCGGCGGCGGCAGTGGTGACAGTGTCTTCAACGACACCTCCGGCTCCTCCGCCATCACCACCCTGCAAAGCACCGACACCGTGGTGGGCACCGGTCTCGTCGCCACCACCGGCAAGAAGGTGACCGTGCACTACACGGGCTGGCTCTACGACGTCAAGGCGGCCGGCACCAAGGGCAGCAAGATCGACAGCTCCCTGGACCGTGGCCAGCCCTTCACCTTCCCGCTGGGCGCGGGCGAGGTCATCGCCGGCTGGGACCAGGGCGTGCCGGGCATGAAGATTGGTGGCAAGCGCACCCTGGTCATCCCCGCCAGCCTGGCCTACGGCAGCGCGGGCAGCCGCAATGGCGTGATCCCGCCGAATGCGGCGCTGGTGTTCGAGGTGGAGATGCTGGGCGTCCAGTGACGCCCGGCGCTCGAGGCCTGGCTCAGGCCTCGATGTTGTCGATCAGCCGGGTGCTGCCCAGCCGGGCGGCGGCCAGGGCCACCAGGGGCTGGCCGTCCTCGGGCGTGCCCAGGTCATGCTGGCGGCGCAGCACCACGTAGTCCGGCTGCCAGCCCGCCTCGCGCAGGGTCTGCAGCGCCTCGGCCTCCATGGCCGGGAGGTCCCGCTCGCCGGCCTGCCAGCGGGCGATCAAGGCCCTCAGGGTGCGGGACAGCAGCAGGGCGTCGGCCTTTTGCGCCTCGCTGAGGTAGCCGTTGCGCGAGGACAGGGCCAGGCCGGCCTCGTTGCGGCAGGTCTCGCCACCCAGGATGCGGATGGGCAGGGCCATCTGCTGCACCATGCGGCGGATCACCATCAGCTGCTGGTAGTCCTTCTTGCCGAAGACGGCCAGCTGCGGCTGCACGATGTTGAAGAGCTTGGCCACCACCGTGCTCACGCCGGTGAAGAAGCCGGGCCGGAAATGGCCCTCGAGGATGTCCGCCAGCTCGGCAGGCGGCTGCACCTTGTAGCCCTGGGGCTCGGGATAGAGCTCCTTCTCGGAGGGTGCGAAGACGAGGTCGCAGCCCACGCCGGCCAGGAGTTCGCAGTCGCGCTCCAGGGTGCGGGGGTACTGGTCGAAATCCTCGTGCGGCGCGAACTGCAGCCGGTTCACGAAGATGCTGGCCACCACCACGCCCTGCGGCCCCACGGCCTCACGGGCCTGGCGCACCAGGGACAGATGCCCCTCGTGCAGATTGCCCATGGTGGGCACGAAGGCGACGGGGCCGCGGCCCTGCAGGGCGGCCCGCAGGCCGGCGATGTCGTGGTGGATCTGCATGATGGGAAGCGTACTCGGGTCAGGCACCGGTTCAGAAACCGTGCACGGCGTCTTCCGGGAAGGTCCGGGCCTTCACCTCGGCGACGTAGCGCTGCACGGCCTCCTGCACCGACGCGGCGCCCTGCATGAAGTTCTTGACGAAGCGGGGCTTGCGACCCGGCGTGATGTTGAGCATGTCGTGCAGCACCAGCACCTGGCCCGAGCAGCCCACGCCGGCACCGATGCCGATCACGGGGATGGGCAGGCTCTGGGTGAGCTCGGCGGCCAGGGCCGCGGGCACCATCTCCAGCACCAGCATCTGCGCGCCGGCCTCGACCAGCTCCTGCGCATGCGCACGCAGGCGGGCGGCCGAGGCCTCGTCCCGGCCCTGCACCTTGAAGCCGCCCAGGGCGGTGACGGTCTGCGGGGTGAAGCCCAGGTGGGCGCAGACGGGGATACCGCGCTCGACCAGGTAGCGCACCGCCGGCGCCGTCCAGCCGCCGCCTTCCAGCTTGACCATGTGAGCGCCCGCCTTCACGAGCGCCGCGGCGCTGTGCCAGGTCTCGGCCAGGGTGCCCTGGTAGCTGCCGAAGGGCAGGTCGCCGACGATGAAGGCCGTGCGACGGCCGCGGGCGACGCAGCGCGTGTGATAGACCATCTCCTCCAGCTCGACCGGGGCGGTGGTGGGCTGGCCCTGCAGCACATTGCCCAGGGAGTCCCCCACCAGCATCACGTCCACGCCGGCCTCATCCTGCAGATGGGCGAAAGCGGCGTCATAGCAGGTCAGCATGGCGATCTTCTCGCCGCTGGCGTGCATGTCCAGCAGGCGCTGCAGACTGACGGGTTTGCGCTCGGTCGTCATGGCGTGAAGCCCTCACGGTTGATCACGGTTGAAAAAGCTGCGGCAGTGTAGCGGGGCGCTGCGGGTTTGCACCGAGCCCGGCAGAATGTAGGGCTCATACCCTAAGGCCTTCAGGAGATCGATAGCATGACCCTCACCGAGCTCCGCTACATCGTCGCCGTGGCCCGGGAACGCCATTTCGGGCGGGCAGCCGAGGCCTGCTTCGTGTCTCAGCCCACGCTCTCGGTGGCGATCAAGAAGCTCGAGGAGGAACTGGACGTCAAGATCTTCGAACGCGGCGCCAGCGAGGTGACGGTCACGCCGCTGGGCGAGGACATCGTCCGGCAGGCGCAGTCGGTGATCGAGCAGGCCAGCGCCATCAAGGAGATCGCCAAGCGCGGCAAGGACCCGCTGGCCGGCGCCCTGCGCCTGGGCCTGATCTACACCATCGGCCCCTACCTGCTGCCGGAGCTGGTGCGCCACACCATCGAGCACTACCCGCAGATGCCCCTGATGCTGCAGGAGAACTTCACGGTGAAGCTGCTGGAGATGCTGCGCACCGGCGAGCTGGACTGCGCCATCATGGCCGAGCCCTTCCCCGACACCGGCCTGGCCCTGGCCCCGCTCTATGACGAGCCCTTCGTCATCGCCGTACCCGCCAGCCACCCGCTGGCGCAGCGCGAGTCCATCAGCGCCGAGGAGCTCAAGGCCGAGACCATGCTGCTGCTGGGCACCGGCCACTGCTTCCGCGACCACGTGCTGGAGGTCTGCCCCGAGTTCGCCCGCTTCTCCAGCGACGCCGAGGGCATCCGCAAGAGCTTCGAGGGCAGCTCGCTGGAGACCATCAAGCACATGGTGGCCTCGGGCATGGGCATCACCGTCGTGCCTCTGCTGAGCGTGCCCAAGGAGGCCAGCCCGCACCTGCGCTACGTCCCCTTCAGCGCCCCGGTGCCCAGCCGGCGCGTGGTGCTGGCCTGGCGCCGCACCTTCACCCGCTACGAGGCCATCGCCGCGCTGCGCAACGCGGTCTACGCCTGCCCGCTGGAGGGCGTGGCGCGGCTGTCCTGAGCCTGGCCCGGAACAGAGCGGCCTGCGCAAGAAGCGGGTCGCCGTCGGCCGGGCCGCTGGCCAGAATGGGCCCATCGCCTGCCAGCCCCCGAATGCCATGGACACGCCCCTGCCGACCGCCCCCCCCGAACCCGCCGTGACGGATACCGACCCCCAGCGTTACGCCCGCGTCCGCCAGGCCATCGAGACCATCGTCCGTGAGCCGCAGGCACCCAGTCTGGAAGCCCTGGCCCGGGCGGCGGGCCAGAGCCCCTTCCATTTCCAGCGCAGCTTCGTGCAGCTGGCCGGCATCAGCCCCAAGGAGCTGGCCCAGGCTCTGAGCCTGGAGCGCGCCAAGAGCGCCCTGCAGCAGGCCGCACCGGTGCTGACGGCGGCGCTGGACGCGGGCCTCTCCGGCCCCTCGCGCCTGCATGACCTCTTCCTGAGCCTGGAGGGCCTGACGCCCGGGGAGTTCAAGGCGGCGGGCGCCGGGCTGCAGGTGCACTGGACCTGCTTCGACAGCCTCCTGGGCCCGGTCTTCCTGGCCGCCACCCCGCGCGGCGTGCTGCGCATGGCCTTTCTGCAGGACCAGGTGCCGGAGCAGGCCCTCGCCGCCGCCCAGGCCGAGCTGCCGGCGGCCCGCTGGGTGCCTGACGACACCGGCCTGGCCGGGCTCTCGGCGGAGGTGCAGCGGCGGCTGTCCGGCGCCGCCCCGCAGCAGACCATCGGCCTGCTGATGAGCGGCAGCCCGCTGCGCCTGCAGGTCTGGCGGGCGCTGCTGCAGGTGCCGCAGGGCCAGGTCCGCTCCTACACCCAGCTGGCGCAGGCCGCTGGCGCCCCGCAGGCGGTGCGCGCGGTCGCAAGCTGTGTGGCGGCCAATGCCATCGCCTACCTGATCCCCTGCCATCGGGTGATTCGGGCCAATGCCCAGTTCGGCGAGTACCGCTGGGGGCCCCTGACCAAGCGTGCGCTGCTGGGCCTGGAGCTGGCGCGCCACAGCGGCTGAGCTCCCCCGCAAGGGGCGGGCAATTTGACACCTGGCGGCCCCGGGGCTGGGCTAAGCTTGGTGCCATGAAAAGCCAGCCAGGGGGATGCAAAGCGACACTGCGCGTGCAGTCCCTGCCGCCGTCGCACGAACAGACCGCGCTGCGCCGCCTGTGCCTGCTGGCGCCGCTGGGCCTGCTGGTGGGCGGCCCGGGCCGCGCCGCCCAGCCCCCGGGCCGGGAGCTGCGCATGGCCTTCGGCGAGCGCATCCCGCCCTTCTGCCTGCCCCAGACGGAATCGGGTATCGAGGTGGATGTCTTCCGCGAGGCCCTGGCCTACAAGGGCTACCGCCTGAAGCCCCTGTTCTACCCCTTTGCCCGAGTGCCGAGGGCCTTCAAGACCGGCGAGGTCGACGCCACCATGACCGACCTGGGCGAGGACCTGGGCCGGCAAGGCGGCCACTACGGCGACAGCGCGGTGCTCTACGACAACGTGCTGATCAGCCTGCAGTCGCGCCGGCTGCGCATCCAGAAGCCCGAGGATCTGACGGGTCTGAGCGTCATTTCCTTCCAGGGGGCCCTGCGCCGCTTCCCGGAATGGCTGGAGCCCGTGCACCAGGCCGGCCGGCTGGTGGAGATCAATGACCAGGCGCTGCAGGTGCGCACCCTCATGCGGGGCCGCTATGACCTGGTGCTGTCCGACCGCAGCATCTTCCGCTACTTCAGCCTGCAGCTGCGGCGAGAAGGGGAGGCCCTGCAGCCGGTGACCGAGCATGTGTTCACCGTGGCCAATCCACATGACTATCGCCCGGTCTTTCGCGACGCCCGCGTGCGCGACGACTTCAACGAAGGCCTGCGCTGGCTGCGCAGCACAGGGCGCTACAAAGCCATCTACGAGCATTACCTGGCGGAGTGATCAGCCTTGTGAGCAGGCGCTCACATTCACGCAAATAAAGGCCTGGACTGGCGCCCGAGGCCCCGGCGCTCAGAGCACCTGCACCGAGCCGGCGCGCACGCGAGCCTCGAACTGGACCTGCACGGCCTCCCATTCCTCGTAGGTGGAGTCCGAGACCTCCAGGCCGTCGATGCCCTGGCCGGGACGCAGCAGGGGGCGCGCCAGCAGGCCCAGGGCCTCACGCCCCACCCGGGTCCAGCGCCAGGCCTCGCCGAAGGCGCCCTTGGCAGCGGGGGCCTCCTTCGAGGCGGCAGCGAAGCGGGTAGCAGTGGCGTGGAACATGGCGACCTCTCGTGTTGCAGTGCACGAAGTGTCGGGTTCGAGCACCGACATCCCCCATCCCACTGAAGTGGCCCCCACGCCTCCCCCATTAGAGGGAGAAGCGCTGCTCTGCATTCGCGTGTTGAACGCCAGCACGGCCCGGTGAGCGCAGCCGACCGTTGTTTGCCGGTGCTTGCGCGGGCAACAAATTACTGTACATTCATACAGTACTTAAAACGTCTACACAAGGAGCCGCGCCATGCATCTGGATCTCAACAATCCTCGCAGCATCGTCAGCTGGTGGCAGGTCTACCCGGAACGTCACGGCCCGCAGCTGAGCGCACTGGCCCGGCTGCAGCCGCAGTTTGCCGCCAGCATCCGGGAGGCCCGCCGCCTGATTGACGACGACCCCCTGCTCGCCGAGCGCCATGCCGCCGCCCAGCGCCGCCAGGCCCTGGTGCGGGGCTGGGTGCCCAGCGCGGAAGACCGCGAGCTGGACCAACTGGCCGAGCAGGCGGCGGACGAAGACACCTCCGCCGCGCCGCCCGAGCCGGAGGAGCCGGCTGCGGCCAGCGCCTGGCACTGAGCGCGGCCGGGCCCCGGGGGCGGCGAGCGCTCCTATGGGCTCAGGCCCGCTCAGGCCATTTCAGGCCAGTTCAAAGCGGTCCAGGTGCATCACCTTGGACCAGGCCGCCCCGAAGTCCCGCACAAAGGTCGCCTGCGCATCGTGGCTGGCATAGACCTCGGCCACAGCGCGCAGCTGGGCATTGGAACCGAGGACCAGGTCCACGGCCGTGGCGGTCCAGCGGCGCTCGCCGCTGCGGCGGTCGCGCCCTTCCAGCACATGCGGATCCGCTGCGGAACGGGCCCATTGCGTGCGCATGTCCAGCAGATTGACGAAGAAATCGTTGCTGAGCACGCCCGGCCGGCCGGTCAATACGCCGTGCGGGCGCTGGCCGTGGTTGGCGCCCAGCACCCGCAGGCCGCCCAGGAGCACGGTCATCTCCGGCGCGCTGAGCGTCAGCAGCTGGGCCTTGTCGACCAGCAAGGCCGCTGCCGCCTCCTCCAGGCCCGGCTTGACGTAGTTGCGGAAGCCGTCGGCGCGCGGCTCCAGCACGGCGAAGGACGCCTCGTCAGTCTGCGCGGCACTGGCGTCGGTGCGGCCGGGCCGGAAGGGCAGACTCAGGGGCTGGCCGGCGTGGGCGGCGGCCTGCTCCACGGCGGCATCGCCCGCCAGCACGATCAAGTCCGCCAGTGACACCCGCTTGCCGCCGGTCTGCCGGGCGTTGAAGCTTTCCTGGATGGCGCCCAGGGTGGACAGCACCCTTCCCAGTTGCTCAGGCTGATTGACGGCCCAGTCCTTCTGCGGCGCCAGGCGGATGCGGGCGCCGTTGGCCCCGCCACGCTTGTCGCTGCCGCGGAAGGTGGAGGCCGAGGCCCAGGCCGTGCCGACCAGCTCCGCCGTCGTCAGCCCCGAAGCCAGCACCTGGGCCTTGAGCGCAGCCACGTCCTGGTCGTCGATGAGGGCATGGTCCACCGCCGGCACCGGGTCCTGCCAGATCAGCGTCTCCTGCGGCACCAGCTTGCCCAGGTAGCGGGCGCGCGGGCCCATGTCGCGGTGGGTCAGCTTGAACCAGGCGCGGGCAAAGGCGTCGGCAAAGGCCTGCGGGTCCTGGTGGAAGCGGCGGGCGATTTTCTCGTAGGCCGGGTCGAAGCGCAGGGAGAGGTCCGCCGTGGTCATCATGGGCGGGTGCTTGCGGCTGGGGTCGTGGGCGTCGGGGATCAGGTGCTCGGGCTTCACGTTCTGGGCCACCCATTGATGGGCGCCGGCCGGGCTCTTGGTGAGGGCCCATTCGTAGCCGAAGAGCATGTCGAAGTAGCCCATGTCCCAGGTGGTCGGGTTGGGCTTCCAGGCACCCTCGATGCCGCTGGTGGTGGTGTGCACACCCTTGCCGGAGCCGAAGGCGTTCTTCCAGCCCAGGCCCATCTCCTCCAACGCGGCGCCTTCGGGCTCCTTGCCCACCAGGGCCGGATCGCCCGCGCCGTGGGCCTTGCCGAAGGTGTGGCCACCGGCGATCAGGGCCACGGTCTCCTCGTCGTCCATGGCCATGCGGGCGAAGGTCTCGCGCACGTCGCGGCCCGAGGCCACGGGGTCGGGGTTGCCATTCGGGCCTTCCGGGTTCACGTAGATCAGGCCCATCTGGACGGCGGCCAGGGGACTGGCCAGCTCGCGCTCGCCGCTGTAGCGCTGGTCGCCCAGCCAGGTGGCCTCGGGGCCCCAGTCGATGTCCTGCTCGGGCTCCCAGATGTCGGCCCGGCCGCCGCCGAAGCCCAGGGTCTTGAAGCCCATGGACTCCAGCGCCACATTGCCGGTCAGCACGAGCAGGTCGGCCCAGGACAGCTTGCGGCCGTACTTCTGCTTGACGGGCCACAGCAGGCGGCGGGCCTTGTCCAGATTGCCGTTGTCAGGCCAGCTGTTGAGGGGGGCGAAGCGCTGAGCGCCGGTGCCCGCGCCACCGCGGCCGTCGGCAATGCGGTAGGTGCCGGCGGCATGCCAGGCCATGCGCACGAAGAGCGGCCCGTAATGGCCCCAGTCCGCGGGCCACCAGTCCTGGGAGTCGGTCATCAGGGCCTTCAGGTCTGCCACCACGGCGTCCAGGTCCAGGGTCCTGAATTCGGCGGCGTAGTCGAAGTCCTCGGCCATGGGACTGGCCTTGGGCGAGTGCTGGTGCAGGATGCCCAGCTGCAGCTGGTTCGGCCACCATTCGCGGTTGCCCTTGGCGCCGGCCAGGGACTGCGCGGCCCCGGCACGGGCTGCGGAGGCAAAGGGGCACTTCATTTCGGTCGACATGCGCATCTCCTCGGTCGTTCATGCGGAAAAGGCAGTCTAGGAACGCCGATTGCCGGCGGCAATTCAAGGATGCCAATCGCAGTGATAGCGACGATTCAACGCGCCCTGCCCTGCCCTGTCCTGCGCCGCCGCGCCAGCGTTGGCCGCTGATTTCAGGCGAACTCGCGATCCCGGGCGTCAATAGCTGCGGGCATCGATGACCTCCCGCACCAGACCCAGGGCCCGCCGCAGCTGCGGCAGGGCCACGGACCCCAGGGCCAGGCGGATGGCATGGGGCACGACGGCGCCAGTTGCGTAGGGCTCGGCCGTCGACACCGAGACGCCCCGCCGCAGCAGGTCCATGGCCACCTGGTCGGCCCGCACCTCCTCGCCCAGGGGCAGCCAGACGAAGTAGGAGCTGGCATGCCCGCGGCGCTTCAGGGGCCCCAGCAGCTCCGCCGCCAGGGCCTGGCGCTCCCGGGCGTCCTCGCGCTTGCGGGACTCCAGGCGAGCCACGGTGCCGTCTTCCAGCCAGGCACAGGCCAGGGCGCTGGTGAGGCCCGGTGTGCTCCAGCTGCTGGCCCGCAGGGCGCGCTCCAGGCGCGGCGCCAGGGCAGCGGGCAGGGCCACGAAGCCGGTCCGCAGCCCCGCGGCCACGCTCTTGGACAGGCCGGTGACATAGACCGTCAGCTCCGGCGCCAGGGCGGCCAGCGGCGGCGGCGACTCGCCGGCCAGGTAGGCGTAGGCGCCGTCCTCGATCAGCAGCAGGCCCTCGTGCCGGGCCAGGGCAACCAGCTCGCGACGCCTCTTGAGGCTCATCACCCAGCCTAGCGGGTTGTGCATCGTGGGCATGGCATAGACAGCCCGCACGCGGCGGCGGCGGCAGGCCTCGGCGAGGGCGTCCAGGTCCGGCCCCAGACCGGAGGCGGGGATGGGCAGCAGCTCCAGGCGCAGGGCCTCGGCGATCAGCTTGAAGCCGGGATAGCTGAGACTGTCCA
Organism: Roseateles flavus; assembly: GCF_039872765.1. Lineage (NCBI taxonomy): Bacteria > Pseudomonadati > Pseudomonadota > Betaproteobacteria > Burkholderiales > Sphaerotilaceae > Roseateles > Roseateles flavus. The sequence continues at coordinate 237,772 of NZ_JBDPZC010000002.1, forward strand.
CCGCCACCACCTCGCCGGGCTGCAGCAGGGCCAGCGCCGTGAGCATCAGCCCATGCTGGGCGCCTTCCACCCACAGCACCTCGGCCCCGGATACCGCCAGCCCCCGGTCCGCCAGGTGCCGGGCGGCGATCTCGCGCTCATGCGGGCGTCCGCCCAGGGGCTGGTAGCGCAGCAGGGCGTCCAGGTCCCCGCCCTGGGCGAGCTGGCGCAGGGCGCTGCGCAGCATTTCGGCCTGGCCCGGCAGCGAGGGGTAGTTGAAGCTGAGGTCGACCATGTCGGCCGCCGAGGCCAGCAGGTCCACGCCCTGGCCCGGTGGCAGGGCGGTCTCCTTGACGAAGGTGCCGCGCCCCGTCTCGCCGCTGACCAGGCCCATGGCCTCCAGCTCCGCATAGACACGGCTGGCCGTCACCAGGGCCAGGCCTTCGCGGGCGGCCAGCTGGCGGTGGGTGGGCAGGCGGCTGCCGGGGAGCAGGCGGCCCTCGCGGATGTCAGCGGCCAGCTGGTCGACCAGTTGCTTGTAGCGGGCTCGGGGCATGGTGCGGCGTATCCATGACAATATTTTGATTGTATTGATTGACCTGCCTAGCATGCGCCGCATACCTCGCCGGACAGTCCGGCGGATTTGGAACGGCAGACAGCAGGGAGGCCTTCATGGCGGCACAGGGAACACAGGGCAGGCCGGGCAGCGGCTGGATCCACGGCTTCATCGGCATGCTGATCTTCAGCGGCTCCATGCCCGCCACGCGCGTGGCCGTGGCGGACTTCGACCCCGTCTTCCTCACCGTGGCCCGCGCCAGCCTGGCCGGCGTGCTGGCGCTGCTGGCCCTGGTCCTGACGAAATCGGCCTGGCCGGCGCGCCCGCAATGGCGGCCGCTGGGCGTGGTCTCCGGCGGCGTGGTGCTGGGCTTTCCCTTGCTGACGGCGCTGGCCCTGCGGCAGCTCAGCTCCGCCCATGCCCTGCTCTTCCTGGGCCTGCTGCCGCTCTCGACCGCGGGCTTTGCCGTGCTGCGCGGCGGCGAGCGGCCCCGGCCGGCCTTCTGGCTCTGCGCCGTGCTGGGCAGCAGCCTGGTGGGGGGCTACGCTCTGAGCCGCGGCCCCGCGCTGCAGGGCTCGCTGATGGCGGACGGGCTGATGCTGCTGGCCGTGCTGGTCTGCGGCCTGGGCTATGCCGAGGGCGCGCGCCTGGCACGCAGCCTGGGCGGCTGGCAGGTGATCTGCTGGGCCCTGGTGCTGGCCCTGCCGCTGAGCGTGCTGGGCGCCTGGCTGCTGCTGCCCGCCAGCTTCAGCGGCGTCAGCGACAGCGCCTGGCTGGGCCTCGCCTACGTGAGCCTGTTCAGCATGCTGATCGGCTTCGTGTTCTGGTACCGCGGCCTGGCCCTGGGCGGCATCGCGGCCGTGGGCCAGCTGCAGCTGCTGCAACCGCTGTTCGGCCTGGCGCTGGCGGCGGGCCTGCTGCACGAGGCCGTCAGCGCAGGCATGGTGGGCGTGACAGTGGGCGTGCTGATGTGCGTGGCCGTGGCGCGGCGGATGGCGGCATAGGCGACGCTCAGGCCGGGCGCGTCACCGCGCTGTACAGGGTCCCCACCGCCAGCCCCACCAGGGACAGGCCCATCACCCCCGACAGCAGCACGGCCCCCCGGCCGCCTTCGCGCTGCCAGCGCCGCGAACCCAGGCAGGCCAGCAGCACGGTGCCATACACGGCGATCTGGTTGCCGGCAATGATGCTGCCCAGCAGCAGGCCTTGCGCCGCCAGGCCGCGCTCGCTGCTGCGCAGGAAGCCGGGAAAGACCGCCAGCATGAAGGCATAGGCCTTGGGATTGAGCAGGCAGTTGGCCATGCCGCTGAGGAAGATGCGGCCCGGGGACTGCGTCGCCACGGGCGCCGGCGCGGCGGCGGCGGCAAGGGGCGCGGGCACCGCGTGCCAGCCCTGCCAGGCGCCGCGCAGCATCTGCAGGCCGATCCACCCCAGGTAGAGCGCCCCTGCCCACAGCAGGACCTCGAAGGCGCCCGGCAGCAGCATCAGCAGGGCGGACAGCCCGCTGAGGTTCAGCAACACATGCACCACGCCGCCCGCCACGATGCCGCCCAGGGCGAGGAGCCCGGCCCGCGCGCCGGACTGCAGGGCGTGGCCGGCGATATAGGCCATGTCCATGCCGGGCAGCACGATGATGCCCAGGGTGAGCAGGAAGAAGAGCCAGAGGCTGTGCGAGGCGTCCATGGGGAACTCCGGGGAAAACGGTGAGACCGGGCGGGGAATGGGTGCCACTGTAGAGTCCATACAGGACAAAATCCGCCCTGATTCAACACCACCCACCGAACATGGCCCGCGCCCCCAGCCCGCCCTCGCCTGACGGCCATCCCGCCGGCCGCCTGCTGAGCCTGCTGGAGCTGCTGCAGTCCCAGCGCCAGCGCAGCGGGCCCGAGCTGGCCGCCCTGCTGGGCGTGGACGCGCGCACTCTGCGCCGCTACATCGCCCAGCTGCAGGCCCTGGGCATCCCCATCCACAGTCAGCGGGGCTGCGACGGCGGCTACGGCTTGCGGCCCGGCTACAAGCTGCCGCCGCTGACGTTCAGCGCCGATGAGGCCCTGGCCCTGGCCATCGGCCTGCGCGCCGCCCGCGAGCTGGGCCTGCAGGGCGCCCTCCCGGCCATCGCCAGCACGCAGGCCAAGCTGGACCGGGTGATGCCCGAGGCCCAGCGCCAGCGCATCCAGGCCGTCAACACCAGCGTCGCCCTGGACCTGGGCCGCGGCGGCAGCAAGGGCTCCGCGGGCCGCGAACTGCTGACCCTCAGCGCCGCCGCCGCCTCCGGCCAGCGCGTGGCCCTGCACTACCGCGACCGTGACGGCCGGGGCAGCGAGCGCGAGCTGCACCCGTACGGCATCGCCTGGCGCAGCGGCACCTGGTACCTCGTGGCCTGGTGCCGCCTGCGCAAGGACCTGCGCAGCTTCCGCCTGGACCGCATCGAGCAGGTGCGCGCCCTGCCCGCCTCCTTTGCAAGGCCCGAGGGCTTCGACGTGCTGGCCTATCTCGACAAGACGCTGGCCAGCCTGCCCCGTCGCCATGCAGTGGACGTGCTGCTCGGCGGCCCCGGCGAGCCACCGCCCGCCATCGACGCCAGCCTGGGCGAGCCCGAGTTGCAGGCCGAGGGCTGGCGCCTGCGCGCGCAGGTCGACGACCTGGACTGGATGGCCCGCGAGCTGGCCCGCCAGCCCTGCCGGGTGCGCGTGCTGGCGCCGCGCGCGCTGCGTGAGCGCCTCGCCGCGCAGGCCCGCCGCCTGCTGATCGATTGCACCGAACCGGGCCCCTGACACCCCTCGCCGCCCCCCTTTTTCGGCCGCGCATTCGTGACATCCGACACTGGCCCTGTCAGCCCCTGCGATTGACGCTGCCCGGGGCCCGGACCTAACTTGTTCGGCACGCAACGGCCGCTCCGTGCCGTGAAGGGAGTCCGTCATGATCCAACTCGCCCACCTGCAGATCGGCACCCGGCTGAGCATTGCCTTCGCCCTGGTGATTTCGCTGCTGCTGCTGATCCTTGGCGTGGCCTACCAGGTGCTGTCCCGCTCGGGGCAGACCATGGAGCGCCTGGTCGACGACCGCTACGCCCAGATCGCCCTGAGCACCGAGATCAAGGACGTGGGCGACAAGGGCATCATCACCGTCGGCCGCCTGCTGCTGACCGAGGAGCCCGAGCGCACGAAGCAGTACATGAGCGAGTACGCCGCCCTGCGCAGCCGCAACACCGAGAACTTCAAGAAGCTCGAAGGCCTGCTCAACAACGACACCAGCAAGGCGATCTTCAAGGAGCAGAGCGAGGCGCGCCAGGCTTACGGCGCGGCCCTGCGCAAGGTCTTCGAGCTGCTGGCCGCGCGCCAGCGCGAGGCCGCGCTGAGCCTCTACCAGGGCGATCTGGTGGGCCTGCAGGTGCGCTACTACGCCCTCATCGACAAGATGGTCGACTACCAGGCCCGCAGCATGGTGGCCGACGTGAACGAGGCCAGGGATGACGCCACCCGCGCCCGCCTGGAGATGGCCGCCATCACCCTGCTGGCCGTGCTCTTCGCGGGCGCCACGGCGGTGATGATCACCCGCTCCATCACCCGCCCCATCCGCCATGCCATCGAGCTGGCCGAGTCCGTGGCAGCGGGCAACCTGACCTACCACCTGCGCGTGGAGCGCAAGGATGAGGTCGGCCGACTGATCGCCGCCCTGCAGCGCATGGTGGACAGCCTGCACCGCATCGTCTCCGAGGTGCGCTCGGGTGCCGACACGATTGCCAGCGCCGCCCTGCAGGTGGCCGACGGCAACCAGGACCTCTCCGCCCGCACCGAGCAGCAGGCCAGCGCCCTGGAGCAGACCGCCTCGGCCATGGAGCAGCTGACCTCGGCCGTCAAGCTCAGCGCCGACTCCGCCAGCCAGGCCGACCGCTCGGCCCACAGCGCCTCCGAGGTCGCGGTGCAGGGCGGGCAGGTGGTGGGCGAGGTCATCACCACGATGAACCAGATCGCCGGGGCCTCGCGGCGCATCGTGGAGATCATCGGCGTGATCGACGGCATCGCCTTCCAGACCAACATCCTCGCGCTCAACGCCGCCGTGGAGGCCGCACGGGCGGGCGAGCACGGCCGCGGCTTCGCGGTGGTCGCCACCGAGGTGCGCAACCTGGCCCAGCGCAGCGCCGTGGCCGCGCGCGAGATCAAGGGTCTGATCGACAACTCCGTGCAGCAGGTCGACCAGGGCAGCCGCATGGTCGAGCAGGCCGGCCAGACCATGCAGCAGGTGGTGGACAGCATCCAGCAGGTCAGCCGCATCGTCGCCGACATCAGCCGCAGCAGCCGCGAGCAGAGCCTGGGCATCGAGCAGGTCAATGAAGCCATCGTGCAGATGGACGACAACACGCAGAAGAACGCGGCCATGGTCGAGCAGAGCACGGCCTCGGCCCGCTCGCTGCAGGACCAGGCCCACCAGCTGAACGACATGGTGCGGACCTTCGCCCTCTGAAGGCCGCCCAACGAGGGAGAGAACACCATGAGCACCCCCCTGCCGCTGCCGCATCCCGACTGGGCCAAACGCAGCCGATTCCATCTCGCAGGCGAAGCCCTGCAGTCCCGGCCACAGCCGGCCGGCCCGGCGGCGGACCCGCTGCGGGTGGAGGCCTATGTGGAGCAGGTGCGCCGCGAGGGCCACCGCCACGCCCTGCTGGACCCGCTGCAGGCCAGCCCGCCGCTGCCCGCCGAGACCCTGCAGGCCGCCGCCTTCGGCCTGGAGGCCACGCAAGACCTGACCCCCGCGATGGCCGCGCAGTGGGGCTGCACCCAGGTCGCCGGCCTGCAAAGCCGCCTGCTGGCCCTCTACACCGGCGCGCTGAGCCTGGACTGCTCCGCCCTGCGCGACGACACCCGGCGCCGCTGGCTGCTGTCGCGCTTCGAGGCCGCGGCCCCTGCGCCCGAACCTCACCAGGCCCTGCAATGGCTGGAGCGTCTGATCGAGGTCCAGGCCTGGGAGCAGTTCCTGGCCCAGCGCCTGCCGGATGAAAAGCGCTTTTCGCTGGCCGGCTGCGAGGGCCTGGTCCTGCTGCTGGACGCCTTGTGCGAGGCGGCCGCGGCCCAGGGCGTGCGGGCCGTGGAGATGGGCATGCCGCACCGCGGCCGACTGGCCGTGCTGGCCCTGCTGCTGCAGCAGCCGGTGTCTGACATCCTGGAGGCGCTGGACCCCGAGAGCCGCCGCCCGCGGCCCGACCTCGCCTACCACCAGGGCGCCCAGGCCCGCCTGGACACGGCCCGCGGCACCCTGGCCCTGCGCCTGGCCCCCAATCCCTCGCACCTGCAGAGCATCCAGCCCGTGGTGCTGGGCCGCGCGCGGGCCTGCCAGGACGCCTCGCAGGGCCTGCCCCGTGCGCAGGCCGCCCTGGCCCTGCTGCTGCATGGCGACGCGGCCTTCGATGGCCAGGGCATCGTGGGCGAGAGCCTGCTGCTGTCCCGCCATCCGGCCTACGAGGTCGGAGGCTGCATCCATGTGCTGATCAACAACCAGGTCGGCTTCACCACCCCCCATGCCGCCGACCCGCTGCACCAGCGCTATGCCAGCGACGCCAGCCGCGTGATCGATGCCCCCGTGCTGCGCGTGCGCGCCGACGCCCCCGAGCAGCTGGCCCGCGCCGCCGAGCTGGCCCTGGACTACCGCATGGCCTTTGGCGCCGACATCGTGATCGATGTCATGGGCTTCCGCCGCATGGGCCACTCGGAGCACGACCAGCCCATGCTGACACGCCCGCAGCTGCAGCGCCTGGCCGAGGCCCATCCCACCGCCGCCGAGCAGTACGGCGCCGAGCTGGTCGCCCGCGGCCGCTGCGAGCCCCAGCAATGGCTGGCGCTGCGATCGCAGGCGCCGCTGCGCGCCCTGGCCCGCTTCGGGCGTCTGGCCCGCGAGCCCGTGCGCCCGCACTCGCCGGTCGCCGAGCCCAGGCCGTCGTACGACGCGCGGCCCGCCCTGCCCGCCCTGGACGCCACCCAGCTGCAAGTGGCCCTCACCCGGCTGCGTACCGTGCCCGAGGGCTTCGCCCTGCACCCGCACCTGGCCCGCCTGCACCAACGCTGGGAACGCCTGGCGCGCCAGGAGGCGGGCGCGGTGGACTGGTGCCTGGCCGAGAACCTGGCGCACGCCACGGTGCTGGCCAGCGGCCAGCCCGTGCGCCTGGCCGGCATGGACGTCGAACGCGGCACCTTCATGCACCGCCATGCCGTGTGGCATGCCCAGGGCGAACGCATGGACCGGCATGTGCCCCTGCAATCGCCCAGCCGCGGTGCAGCGCGCTTCGAGATTGTCAATTCGCCGCTCAGCGAGGCCGCGGCGCTGGGCTTCGAGTACGGCTACAGCCTGCAGCGCCCCGAAGTGCTGACGGTCTGGGAGGCGCAGTTCGGCGACTTCGTCAACGGCGCGCAGATCTACCTCGACCAGTACATCGCGTCCGGCGAGGCCAAGTGGGGCCTGGCCTCGGGCCTCACCCTGCTCCTGCCCCATGGGCATGAGGGCGTCGGGCCCGAGCACTCCAATGCGCACCTGGGCCGCCTGCTGCAGTTGTGTGCCGAGCAGAACCTGCGCGTGGCCTGCCCCTCCGACAGCGCGCAGTACTTCCACCTCCTGCGCGAGCAGGCCCGGGCGCAGCCGCGCCGGCCGCTGGTGGTGTTCACGCCCAAGAGCCAGTTGCTGCAGGACCCGCTGAGCCACGCGCCGCTGGAGCGCCTCATGGAGGGCGGCTTCCAGCCGCTGCTGCGCGTACTGACGGCCGCCGAGGGCTGCGAGCGGGTCTGGCTGTGCAGCGGCAAGCTGCGCCACGAGCTGGCCCGCGCCCTGCGCGACGCCGGGGATCCCTGCACGGCCCTGTGGAGCCTGGAACAGCTCTATCCCCTGCCTGCCGAGGCCCTGCGCAACGCCCTGGCCGAACTGCCGCACGTGGGCGAGCTGCTGTGGATCCAGGAGGAGCAGCGCGCCCAGGGCGCCTGGCCCCTGCTGCGCGAGGCGCTGGAAGGCGCTTGCCCGCCGGGCGTCGCGCTGCGCTGCATCAGCCGGCCGGACCGCGCCGCGGGGCCCAGCGCCTCGCCGCGCCAGCACCGGGTGGAACAGCAGCAGCTGTGGATGCAGGCCCTGGTCCGCTGAGGAGGTCTCCGGAGGACGGGAAGGCAAGACCTGACCCCGGCTCCGGCAAGGCCTGACCCCCTGGCATCAAATCTGCCTATGACGGCCATCAAGCGGGCCAACTGGCCCGCCGGCCTGCGCTGCGGTAGATTGCGACATCCGCCCGACGCTCGACCGCGCCCAGGCGCTCACCAGGAGGACCCATGGCCAAGAAGCCCGCAACCGCACCGAAGTCTGCACCCAGCCTCAACATCGGCATCTCCGACAAGGACCGCGCCGCCATCACCGCCGGCCTGTCCAAGCTGCTGGCCGACACCTACACCCTCTATCTGACCACGCACAACTTCCACTGGAACGTCACCGGCCCCATGTTCAATTCGCTGCACGCGATGTTCATGGGCCAGTACACCGAGCTGTGGAACGCCGTGGACCCGATCGCCGAGCGCATCCGCTCCCTGGGCCACGTGGCGCCGGGCAGCTATGCCCAGTTCGCCAAGCTCAGCAGCCTGAAGGATGCCCCCGCCACGCCTCCCAAGGCCCTGGAGATGGTGCGCATCCTGCAGGAAGGCCACGAGGCCGTGGCCCGCACCGCGCGCAGCCTGTTCCCGGCGGTCGAGAAGGCCTCTGACGAGCCCACGGCCGACCTGCTGACCCAGCGCATCACCGTGCATGAGCAGACCGCGTGGATGCTGCGCAGCCTGCTGCAGGACTGAGCCTCTGCCCCTGAAACGACAAGAGGCCCCGCGGGGCCTCTTGTTCATGGTGCGAGGGACGGTGCGTCAGAGCACGGCCAGCAGGCCCGCCACGCCCAGGCCCAGGGCCGCGAGCGCATCGCCGGCAATCAGACCGCCGCCGACCAGGGAGGTCGAGCTCATGTCGGACGGCAGCTCCTCCTCGCCCGGCTTGGGCGGGGTCTTGGGCGCGAAGGTATTGATCGCGCTGGAGACCGTGCCGCCCGCCGCGAACCAGGCCGAGGTGGCCAGGTTCACGAAGCCGCCGAAGGACGAGGCATAGGGGCTGGGCAGGACCACCGCGTCCAGCATGAAGTCCGTGCCGAAGCCCAGACGCGAGCCGGCCGCGAAGCGCTGGTAGGCGCCGTTGGCCTTGATCCACTTGCGCAGGAACTCCGTCACCAGGCCGATGGCGATGCCGATCAGGATGGCGTCGGTCTGGTAGGGCTTGGGGTCGGTCAGGCTGCGCAGGGCGCCGACGAACTTGTAGGTCATGGCCGAGGTCCACTGCGCCGGGGCCTGGTCCTTGCTCATCACGGTCTGGTCCAGGTTCAGCACCGGGTAGGCCGTCATGAAGAGCTTGGCGATGGCCACCGCCATCACCGCGCCCAGCAGCAGGCCCACGACCTGGAAGCGGAACTGCAGGGTCCGGTTGGAGCCCAGGCGCCAGCCGGTGGAGCGGTCCTGCTGCATGTCGCCAGCCACGCTGGCCGAGACGAAGACCACCATGGCCGCCATCAGCGCCAGCATCGGGTCCTTCAGGCCCAGGCTGGCCAGCACCAGCACGGTCACCACGAAGGAGGAGGAGATGGGGTTGGAGTCCGTCAGCCCCAGGGAGATGCCGCAGACGATGACGAAGAGGTAGCACAGGGCCACGGCCAGCAGCATGAAGCCCAGGGGCTCATGGAAGAACTGCACGCCGCAGATCACCGTGGCCACGGTCCACACGCCCACCCAGGCGAGCAGGCGGGGCATGCTGGCGCGGGGGCCGGTGCGCTGCTCGTCCGGCACCACCACGCGCTCGCCTGGCTGGGCCAGGCGGCGCACGACGCGGTAGAAGATCAGCGAGAGGTCGATGACGGCCGCGCCCAGGATCATGCCCAGCGCAATCAGGAAGGCGATCTTGCGGAAGGGCTCGCCCTCGTGCAACCAGCCGATGCTGATGAAGTAGGGCGAGAGGCCTTCGAAGACCAGGCCGGCCACGATGGCCGGAATGCCCACGCGGGCGCCGACGATCAGCCCGGCGCCAAAGGTGGAGGTGGACAGCTCGATCGTGCCCATCCAGACCACCTTGGCCGCCGCGATGCCCCCCACCAGGCCAGCGCCCAGTCCGCCGAACAGGCGGGACACCGACTGGCGCAGCAGCACCGGGTCCGTCAGCGCGCGCAGGATGTTGGCCACCGCCAGACCCGAGGGGAAGGTCAGCTGCATGCGCTCGACCAGGATGGGCGTGTAGAGCATGCCGATGCCCGCGGCCATCATGCTGATGCACAGCATGTACAGCACCAGCTGCCAGTCGGGCACCTGAGGCATGCCCATCCAGGTCATGGCCTGGATCAGGGTGCTCATGGCCATCATGCCGGCCACGGAGGCGGCCGTCGTCTGGATGTAGTTGGCGCCGTGGCGGCCCTCGGGCCCGTAGCCATAGGTGATCACCGAGCCCAGGATGCCGGCCAGCACCTGGCCGCCGACGAAGAAGCCGATGGAGAAGTTCATGAAGGCGGCCGTGACGCCACCCAGGGGTCCGAGGATGAACATGCCGACCGCGGCCAGCAGGGTGTAGTAGCCCCAGCTGCCGACGGGGGGCAGCCAGGCCCAGCGCCGGGTGTCGGGCTGGATGAGGGAGGATTGGGACATGGTGCTTCCGGATTGGGGAATGGCCGCGACTGTAATCGCCGTGTAAGCCCGTCACCACGGGTCTTCCCCCCCCCTGCCCCGGTCCGGACCGCCGCCCTGATCTGCCGCAAGAACCCGCCTGCCAGGGCGGCAGGCGGGTTCTTGCGGCGGCTCTGATCAGGGGTAGCTCAAGGTCAGCGTGTAGCGCTGCGTGGTGCTGCTGCCCGAGTAGGAGACCACCTTGATGTAGACCGTCTGCGCGCTGCTGCCGTTCGTGTAGGTCACGCTCTCGCTGCTGCTGCTGCCCTCGGAGGCGACCAGCGTCGTGCCGCTTCCGTTGACGAGGTAGAGGTCGTAGTCGGTCGTGGAGGGGCCGACCATGTCCACGCGCAGCTTCTTGCCTGCGGCCAGGCTCAGCTTGAAGAAGTCCTTGTCGCTGCTGCTGCCCATGGTGCCGCTGAGGGTCGTCTGGCCGCTCACCACGTTGGCGCTGGCGATGGTGCCGTTGGACTCGGTCTCGTTGAGCGTGGCGCCGGCATTGCTGACGCTGAAACTCACGCTGGAGGAAGCCCCGACGTTGCCGGCAGCGTCATAGGCGCGCGCCACCAAGGTGTGGCTGCCGTTGCCGAGCGTCGTGGAGTCCAGCGCCAGGCTGTAGGGAGCGCTCGTGTCGCTGCCCTTGAGGTTGCCGTCCACCACGAAGTCCACCCGGCTCACGCCCACGTTGTCGCTCGCGGTGGCGGACAGCGTGAGCATGCCCGCCGTGCCGCTGACCGCTGCGCTGGCCGTCGGGGGCGTGGTGTCCGCGGTGCCACCGCCGGAGGTCTGGGTGACCCAGATGGGCGCGGACCACAGGATCTTGCCGTCGTCCTGCGTGACCTTGGCGTAGTAGAAGTGCTCGCCCACGGCTGGCGTGACGGTGGCCGTGGCGGTGCTGGCCAGCGTGCTGACCGTGCCGTTGCGCCTGGGCACGCCCTCGATGATCTGGACGCTGGCCACGCTGCGGCCCGCGCTGTTGGCGAAGCCCACGCTCAGCTGCAGCGGTCCGCTGTTGCTGAAGCGTTCGCCCATCAGATGGCCGTTGGCCTGCAGCACCAGCTGCGAGTTCTTGTCCATGGTGGCGAACACGCGGCGCGCCTTGAGCGCATCCAGCAAGGCCGTGCGGCCCAGGGTCGTGCCGTTGGGAATCAGCACACCGGTGCGGTTGGTGTAGGACTTGCCCCAGTTCGCGCAGTGGTTGTCCTGGTTGCTCGCCGGCGCGACATGAAAGCCCCGCTCCAGCAGCAGGTTGAAGGCATCCTCGTAGCTGCTGCGGCCGGTTTCGGTCTCGCTGGTGTTGCTGGAAAAGGCCGAGGTGTTGAGGATCTCGGCCAGCACCATGACCTCGTCGCCGTCGGCGCTGTAGGCCAGGGCCGTGCCGTTGATGGCGAACTGGCCGGAGGTCTCGGGATGGTTGAACTGGCCGATCAGGCCCTGGCTGCGCATCACCCCGTACAGCGCGGCGTAATCGCTCTTGGCAACGTAGCGGTCGCCGAAGAGCTCGTTGCTGCTGCTGTATTCCCAGGCAAGGAGCTCGTTGCTGTTGAAGATGTTGAGGTGGCCGCCATTGTTGATCACGCCCCACTCCATGCCGTACAGCGCCAGGAAGCCCGGATTGGCCGCATTGAAGCTGCTCGCGGCCGAGAGGCCGGCCTGGTAGCGGCTGCGCGCGGTGGCGGGGCTGGCAGAGGTATTGGTCCCGGAGGAGCCGTCGAAGTAGTGGTTGTGCTCCGAGGTCATCAGCACGTCCAGGCCCGCATTGCGGCCATAGGCAAAGGCATCGGTCGGGCCGTAGGCACCGGTCTGTGCAGGCTGGGACGAGGTGCAGTTGCCCAGCGCGCCGCCGCCGTCGGAGTCATTGGTCTGGCTGTGCAGATTGGCGTAGTAGACGGTGAAGGGCAAGGCGCCGGTCGCCGCGACCGACTGGATGCGTGCCCGCTGCGACTCACCCGCCTCCGGTGCGGTGCGCAGCGGCGCGAAGGCCGGCATCTGCGGGCCGGCCGGACGCCCGACCTGGAAGCCCCAGCGCTGCTGGACCTCATGACCCTGAGCCCGGGCCCAGAGCGCAGTGCGGCGGGCCTCGCCACTCGACGGCGCAGCCTGCGCCACCTCGCCAGGCACCGCGACGGCCGTCAGCCGCGCCTCGTAGCGACCTTCAGGCAAGACCTGACCCTGGGCATCCAGCCCATCCCAGGCCTGCACCAGCGTCAGGGGCCGACCGCCCCAGACCGCCTCGCCGACCAGCACGCGGCGCTGCTGCTGGCGCTCGTCCACCAGGGCGATCTGCCAGGCAAACACCTGCCCGGGCGCCATGCCCGGGTAGCTGAGGTTCACCGCCAGCTCGCGTGCCGCCTGACCGTTGGCCGTGCGGTACGGCAGGTAGAGGCTGGCATCGAATTCGTGGTGATCCGGAAACTTGGCGGCCGGATTGACCAGGCCCTGGGCCTCCTCCTGCTTCGCCGGAAGCGGCGTGCTGCCGCCCGGGGATTCGCCCGAGCACGCACTCAGCAGGGCGGCCGCGAGGGCCACCGGCCACAGGGCGGAGCCCCGGATTTGAGAGAGCAAAGGTTTGCGCATACGTTTGCGCGCGCAGGCGACCGCGGTCGCAGAGACGGATTTCATGGGAACCAGGCCTTCCGTTGTTGTCGTGGATGGGTGCAGGCGTCCTCGGCGCCGGCGGGCCGGACTGTGCGGGGAGCGCGCGCCGGGATCAATGAGGGTTTGCAGAGCCGGTGCATTCACCAATTCGTCAAGAAGTGGACGGCGTGCTGGCCCCGCCTTTCACGCGCCGCCCGCACTTGATCAAGCTCAAGTGGCGCCCCCCGGGTGCCCCCTAGGCTGTCGATTGGTCGGGATCGTGGGCCCGGCAGCAGGACGGCCTCGCGCCGATGGAGGTCCCCGATGCGATTGAATGAACCCGTGACCCAGCGAGAGCACCTGTTCCAGGACGAGCTGCTCGTCTCCACCACCGATGCCCAGGGCCGCATCACCCACTGCAACGCCGCCTTCTGCAGCGTCAGCGGCTACAGCTACCAGGAATTGATGGGCCAGCCGCACAACCTCGTGCGCCATCCCGACATGCCGGGGGAGGCCTTCAAGGACATGTGGTCCACCATCGGCCGCGGCCGCCCCTGGACGGGCATCGTCAAGAACCGGCGCAAGAATGGTGACCACTACTGGGTGCGCGCCAATGTGACGCCCATCCTGGAGCGCGGCAAGCCGGTGGGCTATATGTCGGTGCGCGAGGCGCCGACGCGCCAGGAGATCCAGGACGCCGAGCAGCTCTATGCCCGCCTGCGCGAGCAGCAGCGCAGCGGCATCCAGCGCATCCGCCTGCATGCCGGCCGGGTGCGGCGCACCGGGCTGCGTGACCTCCCCGCCCGCTGGCACCGGCTCAACATCACCCAGCGTCTGGTCGCGGGGCTGAGCGGCATCGGCCTGGGCGCCGCGGCCGCGAGCTGGCTGCTGCCCGGCTGGGGGGCCTGGGCGCCCGTGAGCGCGGCCCTGCTGGGCAGCGTTTGGCTGGTCATCTGGTTCCAGATCGACATCCAGCAGCGCCTGGACGATGCCGAGGAAGCCGCCAACCGCATCGCCAGCTGCAACCTGGTCGACCGGGTGGAGAACGTGCACCCGCATCCGGTGAGCGCCATCACCCGGGCGCTGAGCCAGATCCAGATCAATCTGCGCGCCGTGATCGGCGACGCCCGCGAAGAGGTGCTGGGCACCGTGCAGACCACGGCCGAGCTGGCGCGGGCCGGGCAGGACCTGTCGGACCGCACCGAGCACCAGGCCAGCGCCGTGCAGCGCTCGGCGGCCAGCATGGAGCAGATCGCCACCACGGTACGCCAGACGGCGGACACCGCCAGCCAGGTGGCGGCGCAATCGACCTCGGCCGCCGGCGCGGCCCAGCGCAGCGGGGAGGCCGTGGGGCGCGTCAACAGCGCGTTCACGGCCATCGAGGCCTCGTCCCGGCGTATCGGGGACATCGTGCAGGTCATCGAGGGCATCGCCTTCCAGACCAACATCCTGGCGCTCAATGCCGCCGTGGAGGCCGCCCGCGCGGGCGATTCGGGCCGCGGCTTCGCGGTGGTCGCCAGCGAGGTGCGCGCCCTGGCCCAGCGCAGCGCCACCGCGGCCAAAGAGGTGCGCCAGGTGATCCAGGCCTCGGTCGAGCAGGTCGCGCAGAGTGCCCGCGAGATGGACGAGGCCAACGAGACCATCCGCCGCACCGTCGGCGAGGTGGACCGCGTGGGCACCATGATGGCCGAGATCCGGCGCGCCACCACCGAGCAGTCCAGCGGCATTGCCGAGGTCAACACCGCGGTCACCACGCTGGACCGCATGACCCAGGAGAACTCCGCCATGGTCGAGCAGACCACCGCGGCGGTGGAAGCCCTGCTGCAGCGCTCGGAAACGCTCAAGCGTTCGCTGGAGGTGTTCAGGGCCTGAGCGCAGGCAGCCTGCGCGTCCCGGCGCCTTCTGACCGCACGCGGCTCGTCCTGGCATGGCGGCCACGCAGGCGCAGCGCTGGAGCATGGCGGCCGGACGCTTGAGCCGCCCGCCCGCACCGGGAGTTCCATGCAGACACGACGCGTCTTCACCCTGCTCTGGCGGGTCAATGCCCTGATCATCCTCGTGGTCGGACTCCTCGCGACCGCCCTCCTGGCAGCCGCCGGCTATCTGCTGCTCAAGGACGCAACGCGGACACGCCATGTGGACGACATAGCCCGCACGGCGCTGGGCGACGTCCGGGACAGCCGGGCGGAGCTCGGTGCCTTCGGCCCCATCCACGGCAGTCCGCTGCTACGCGCGCGCCTGACCGTGCCGCAGACCTATGCGCTGGGCTCGGGCTCCTAGGAAGCCGGCTCCGTGCCGAACTATGTCTATGTCGACCCATCCCGGCGCTCGGCCCACTGGCTGCTCCCGTCAATGGACAGCGTCATCCTCAGTTCCGAAGCGCTGCCTTCCAGTGAATACGGGAGCAAGACGCGGGAGGCCGTCGCCTATGTCCATGCCACCGTCAGCGTCGACAGCAGCGGCGACGAGCGGCTCTCGGCCTCGGACGCCCAGCAGATCGCGGTGTCGGCGCCGGACGGCAAGGGCTACCGCCTGCTTGCCGACAAGGCAGACCGGCTCCTGGATGCCCGACTCCTGGATGGCGGCCGGCTGTTCATCCTGTATGCCAAGGGCAAGAAGCTGACGGCCATCGAGCTGCATGCACGCGATCTCTCGTCGCCGCTGGTCAGCTACGAGCTGCCGGCCTCGATCAAGTAGCGGGCTGCCCAGGCCTTCGATGGCAAGACCTGACCCTGCGCAGGGGCCCTGGCCGGCGATGCCCACGGCCGGTCGCAGCGGACACTGCGCGGCGCCTGCCGCTTCAGCGCTTGCCGGCAGCGTCCAGGGTCAGGGACGCCTCGCTGCCCCTTGGGGTGCCGGCTCAGGCCCGCCGCAGCAGCTCGCAGGCCAGCTGTCCCACCCGCGCCAGCGCCTGCGGGTGGCGATCCGTCCAGTCGGCGCCGACGCCGATGCGCACGCAGTTCTTGAAGCGCTCGTGGGCACTGAACAGCCGCCCCGGCGCGACCAGGATGCCCTCGGCCTGGGCGGCCTCGAACAGCGCCTGCGCGTCCAGGCCCCGCGGCAGCTCCACCCACAGCAGGAAGCCGCCGGGCGGGTCGCTCACCCGCGTGCCGGGCGGGAAGTGCTCGGCCAACAGACTGCGGGCCTCTTCCAGCCGGGCCGCCGCCCAGCTGCGCAGCTGGCGCATGCCCGCCAGATAGCCGGCCTGCGCGAGCAACTCGGCCATGGCCAGCTCGATCACCGCTGTCTGGGCACCCTGCACGTTGTTGAGCTGGCGCAGGCGCGCGGTCCAGCGGCCGGCTTCCACCCAGCCCAGGCGCAGGCCTGGCGCCACCGTCTTGGTGAAGGAGTCGCACAGCATGACGTGGCCGGTGGTGTCGAAGCTCTTCACCGTGCGCCGCAGCTCGTCGCTGAAGACCAGGTCGTTGTAGACCGCATCCTCGATGACGGCGAAATCGTGCTGGCTGGCCATCTGCGCCAGCCGCCGGCGCTCGGCCAGGGGCATGCAGCTCCCCAGGGGATTGCTCAGCGTGGGCACCACCAGCACCGCCTTGACCGGCTGGGTGTCCAGCGCCAGCTGCAGCGCGTCCAGTGACAGGCCGTGGCGCGGATGGGTGGGGATCTCCAGGGCCTTGAGGTGCAGGCTCTGCAGCAGCTCCAGGAAGGAGTAGTGCGTGGGGGATTCGATGGCCACCACATCGCCCGGCTGCGTCACGGAACGCAGGCACAGGCTGATGGCTTCCATGCAGCCGGCGGTCAGGGTGATGCGCTCCGGATCCAGGCTGCAGCCCAGCCCCAGGGCATAGCGCGCCAGCGCCTGGCGCGCCACCTCGTGCCCGTTGGGGCCCGGGTATTCGCACAGGAGATGGCGGTGGCGCTGCACGGCGCGCACCAGCGTGCGGCGCACGCGATCGGCGTCCAGCATGGCCGCCCCCGGGGTGCCGCTGCTGAAGCTCACCAGCGCCTGGCGGTCCTGGAGCCCCAGCAGGCGCTGGCCCAGCACGTCCACATGCACCGGCTGCGCCCGCCGCGGCACCCGACCCACCGTGGGCTCGGGCAGCTGGGTCGAGCGGCTGGCCGCGACAAAGAAGCCCGAGCGCGGCCGGGCAACGACCAGGCGGGCATCCTCCAGCCAGTGGTAGGCCTGCACCACGGTGCTGAGCGCCACGCCGTACTGGCGGGCCGTCTCCCGCACCGAAGGCAGGCGCTGGCCGCGCGCCAGGCTGCCCTGGCGGATGGCCTCGGCCAGGGTGTGGGCGATGCGCAGGTACAGCGCGCCGCCCTCCTGCGGACGGGCGGCGGCGGAAGGTTCAGGCAGCGCTGCGGCAGTCATCACGGGATTGTGTACTGGCCGGCAAGCGGGCAGGCAGTACAGATGCCCGGCCCCTCAACCCATACAGATGGCTCGACCACGCCACTGTCCTGCCGGCCTTCGCCGCGGCCTGTGTCTGGCGGCCGGGCCTGGGCGCCGCGACAGTGGAGGCATGGACACCACCCTGCCGCCCCCCTCCTCGCGCTCATCCACCCACGCCCTGCGCCCTGTGCCCAGGGCGGCCGCGGTGCCGGAACCCCTGCCGGCCAGCCAGCTGCTGGTACTGGCAGCCAGCGGCCACAGCCAGGCCCTGGACTGCCCAGCCGGCGGCGAGCTCCGCATCCTGCAGGGGCGGGTGTGGATCAGCCGTGAAGGCCACGCCGAGGATCTGTTCCTGGACAGCGGCGAGATGCTGCGCCTGCAGGAAGCGGCCCGCCTGCACCTCAGCGCCGAGCTGGCGGCACCGGCCTGGGTGCGCCTGGCGCCCGAGTGAAGCCGGGCCCTGCCCTGCGATAATCCGCGCCTTCCCCAAAAAAGGTCTGGCCAGCGCGCGGTGTCGTCCGCAGCGGGCACGGACTCCCGAACCCATGTCCACCGAGCTGTCCACCCGCATCGAGACGGAAGTGCGCCGCCGCCGCACCTTCGCCATCATTTCCCACCCTGACGCGGGCAAGACCACGCTGACGGAAAAGCTGCTGCTGTTCTCGGGCGCCATCCAGATCGCCGGTTCGGTGAAGGCGCGCAAGGCCAGCCGCCATGCGACCTCGGACTGGATGGAGATCGAAAAGCAGCGCGGCATCTCGGTGGCCTCCTCGGTCATGCAGATGGAATACCGCGACTGCGTGATCAACCTGCTGGACACCCCGGGCCACCAGGACTTCTCGGAAGACACCTACCGCGTGCTGACGGCCGTCGATGCGGCCCTGATGGTCATCGACGCGGCCAACGGCGTCGAGCCCCAGACCCGCCGCCTGCTGCAGGTCTGCCGCGCCCGCAACACGCCCATCCTCACCTTCGTCAACAAGATGGACCGCGAGGTCCAGGAGCCGCTGGCCCTGCTGGACGAGATCGAGCGTGAGCTGGGCATGGCTGTGGTGCCCTTCACCTGGCCCGTGGGCATGGGCAAGCAGTTCCATGGCGTGATGGACCTGCGCCAGGAGCGCATGCGCGTCTTCGCCCCCGGCGAGGACCGCGTGGCGGGCGACGAGGAAGTGCTGGCTGGCCTGGACAACCCGGCCTACGCCGAGCGCTTCGGCATGCAGTACGACAACGCCAAGGGCGAGATCGAGCTGGTCAACGAGGCCGCACCGACCTTCGACCTGGAGCAGTTCCTCACCGGCAGGCAGACGCCCATGTTCTTCGGCTCCGCCGTCAACAACTTCGGCGTGCAGGAGGTGCTGGACGCGCTCGTGGAGCTGGCCCCGGCCCCTGGCGAACGCGGCGCCATGCAGCGCGTGGTCAAGCCCGAGGAACCCAAGTTCAGCGGCGTGGTGTTCAAGATCCAGGCCAATATGGACCCGGCCCACCGTGACCGCATTGCCTTCCTGCGCGTGGCCTCAGGCCACTTCGAGCGCGGCATGCGGCTGAAGGTCGTGCGCTCGGGCAAGGAGCTGCGGCCCAACACCGTGGTGAGCTTCCTCTCGCAGCGCCGCGAGCTGCTGGACGAGGCCTTCGCCGGCGACATCATCGGCATCCCCAACCACGGCGTGCTGCAGCTGGGCGACACCATCACCGAGGGCGAGGCCCTGCAGTTCACCGGCCTGCCCTTCTTCGCGCCGGAAATGTTCCGCTCCGTGGAGGTGGCCGACCCGCTGAAGACCAAGCAGCTCAAGGCCGGCCTGCAGCAGCTGGGCGAGGAAGGCGCGATCCAGGTCTTCCGCCCCGTGGCCGGCAGCGTGCTGCTGCTGGGCGCCGTGGGCCAGCTGCAGTTCGAGGTGGTGGCCCACCGCCTGGAGCACGAGTACGGCGTCAAGGCGCGCATCACGCCCAGCCGCTTCCAGGTGGCGCGCTGGGTGACCTGCGACGATGAAGCCGAACTCAAGCGCTTCATCAACGCCAATGACTTCCGCATGGCCTACGACGCCGTCGATGCGCCCACCGTGCTGGTGGAATACGCACCCGAGCTGCGTGCCATCGAGGCCAACTGGCCCAAGATCAAGTTCCACGCCCTGCGCGAGCACGCCGGCCTGGTCTTCCAGCAGCGCCTGGACGGCTGAGCGCGTCGCGCCTGCCGGAGCAAGGGGCTGCCGTGGCAGCCCCTTTTGCATGGCGGCCGGGCCCTTCCGGCCTCAGAACTGGTACTGCAGGGCCAGGTAGTAGGCGTTGACCTTGCTCTTGCCATAGCGCTCGGCACCGAGCTTGAAGGCCCAGCCGCTGCCCAGGCCGTAGCGCAGGCCGGCGCCCAGGGTCGGATCGGTCACGGTGTCCAGGCGGCGGCCGGTGGTGGAGCCCACCATCTTCGTGCGGCCGATGCCCGCGCGACCGAACACGCCCCAGCCCTCGCTCAGCGCCAGGGTGCCTTCCACGGCCAGGCCCACGTGCCGGTCGGGGATCTGGTAGGCGTCCGTGCGGCCGAAGAGCTCGGGAAAGCGGATGAAGCTCAGCTCGCGCGTGAAGCCCTCCACCGCCAGCTGCTCGCTGACGCGCCAGCCCACGGCCAGGCCCAGCGATGGGTCGGCGCCCTCCTTGTAGGCCGGCCCGCTGCCATCGGCCTTGCCGACGGACAGCGCCACATAAACGCCCGGTTCAGCGGCCCGGGCCGAAGCCGCAAAGCCCCACGCCAGGGCGATACCGGCCATCGCCAGGGCCCTGCGCCACGTCTTGTGTCTGCTCATGGTGTCTCACTCCTCCTGTGTTTGTCGGAGCGCGAGCATAGGGCGTAGGCCCCCGCCCGAAACGGCACTCCCCCCTCCCTCCCCCTTCGCCCGGGCGCAGCTCGCCCAGGCCCGGTGCCCGTGGCAAGGCAGGACCCGTGGTGCGCACGGTACTGGCAAGCCCTGAGCGCAGCGCGCCAGGCATCTGGCACAGTGGCCGCCATCTCGCGGCCGGGATGCCGCGACAGAGGGATGACATGGGCAAGAACAGAAGATGGCTCGGCCGCCTGGCCGCCTGGTGTGCTCTGGGCCTGGCCCCGTTCGCGGGCGCCCAGGGACTGCAGACGCAGGAGCTCCCCAGGCCCGTCCAGGACTGGCAGGCCTGGGCCTGGCAGGACCAGGGCCAGCGGCGCTGCCCGCCGCCCCATGACCAGCAGGGCGAGGCCAGCTGCCTGTGGCCCGCCCTGCTGAAGCTGCAGGCCGATCCGCAGGGCGCGCGCTTCCAGTACGAGGTCCATGTGCTCGGGGCTCCCGTCCGGGTCACGCTGCCGGGTGAGCCGGCGCACTGGCCGCAGGACGTCAAGGCCCAGGGCCGGAGCCTGGCCCTGGTGGCGGTCGACGAGGCCCCCACCGTGCTGCTGGCACCCGGCCACCATGTGATCGAGGGGCGCATCCCCTGGACCCGCATGCCCCAGGACCTGCCCCTGCCTCCGGGCCTGGCCAGCCTGCAGTTCAGCCTGGACGGCCAGGTGCAGGAACGCTGGGTCGGCGAGGACGGCCGGCTCTGGCTGCGCGGATCGCCCCAGCAGGTCAGCCACACCGAAAGCCTGCAGATCAAGACCGTGCGCCTGCTGGACGACGGCGTGCCCATGGGCCTGCGCACGCGCTACCAGCTGCTGGTGGCCGGCAAGGCGCGCGAGCTGGTCCTGCCCCATGCCGTGCTGCCCGAGTGGACCGCCAGCGAGCTGAACAGCCCCCTGCCCGCCCGGCTGCAGCCGGACGGCAGCCTGCGCATCCAGGCACGGCCGGGCCAGTGGATCCTGGAAGTCGCCAGCCGGCGCATGCAGCCCCTCACCCAGCTGAAGCTGCCCGAAGGGATTGCCGGCGAGGAGGAAGCCTGGCTGGTGCAGAGCCACCCGGCGCTGCGCGTGATCAGCGTGCAGGGCGCTACCGCCATCGACCCCAAGCAGCTGGAGATGCCCGATGAATGGCGCCAGCTGCCGGCCTACCGCCTGCGCCCGGGCGAGGCCCTGCAGCTGCAGGTCAGCCAGCGCGGCATGGCCGAGGCAGCGGCCGACAAGGTCAGCGTGCAGCGCAAGCTGTGGCTGGATTTCGACGGCCAGGGCTACACCGTCCAGGACCGCATGCTGGGGCAGTTCAATCGCTCGACCCGCCTGGAGATGACGCCCCCCGGCCAGCTGGGCCGCGCCAGCGTGAGCGCACAGGACCAGCCCATCACGCGGCTGGCGCCCGGCGGCCCGCTGGGCCTGGAGATCCGCCACAGCGAGAGCGGACCGCGCGGCGGGCTCAGCGCCGACAGCCGCATCGAGGGTCCCCTGCGCACACTGCCCGTCAGCGGCTGGTCGACGACGGCCCAGAGCGTGCAGACGAATCTGCAGCTGCCGCCGGGCTGGCGGCTGCTGCATGCCGGGGGCGTCGACGGCGTGCAGGGCAGCTGGGTCTCGGCCTGGACCCTGTGGGACCTGTTCTTCCTGATGCTGGCCGTGGCGGCCGCCACGCGACTGGTGCACTGGCGGCTGGGCCTGCTGCTGGGACTGGGCCTGCTGCTGGGCTGGCACCTGGCCGGCTCGCCCTCGCCGGCCCTGTGGCTGGCGATGCTGGCCCTGCTGGCCCTGGAGCGGCAGCTGCCCGCGGCGCCCCGCCTGCATCGGGCCCTGCGGCTGGGTCGCCTGGCCTGCGCCCTGGCGCTGGGCCTGCTGCTGCTGCCTTTTGCCGTCCAGCAGGCGCGCCTGAGCCTGCATCCGGCGCTGGAAGACCTGGGCCGGCCCATGGACCGCCGTGACATGGACCCGCCCCCGGGGGAAGTCGCCGTCGATGTGGCCGAGGCAGTGCCGGCGCCGGCACTCATGCCGCCCATTGAGAAGATGGCGCCGCCCCCTGGCCGGCTGCGCGAGGCGAAGCCGGAGCCTGCCAAGGCGGTCTACGGCTCCTCGTCCCAGGAGCGCCTGCGCCAGCAGGACCCGGGCCTGCGGGTGCAGACCGGGCCGGGCCTGCCCTCCTGGGGCTGGCGCAGCGTCACGCTGAGCTGGGAAGGCCCCGTCCAGCCCCAGCAGGCGTTCCGGCTGTGGCTGATCCCGCCCTGGCTGACCGCCCTGGGCCTGCGCCTGGGGAGCGTGGTCCTGCTGGTGGCGGCCTTGCTGGCGCTGCTGCGCGCCCGCGGCCAGGATGCCGCCCCACCCGGCGCACCCGGGCGAGCGACGCTGTGGCAGCGCTGGCGCCGTCCCGCCTCGGCGCCTGCGGCCCTGATGCTGGCAGCCCTGCTCGGAACCGGCCTGCTGCCGGCCCCTGCCCAGGCCCAGAGCCCCGGTCCGGAGGCCGCGGCCACCGCCGGCCTGCCCTGGCCCAGCGAGGCCCAGCTGGAGGCCCTGCGCCAGAAGACGCATCCCGCGCCGGCCTGCCTGCCCCACTGCGCAGAGTACGCGCGGGCCTGGCTCAGCGCGCGCGGCACGGCGGTGCAGCTGCGCCTGGAGCTCCACGCCCAGGCCGAGGTGGCGGTGCCGCTGCCGGGCCAGGGCAGCCACTGGCGCCCGGTCCGCATCAGCGTGGACGGCCGCACGGCGCGCACGCGGCGTGACGAGTCCGGCGCCCTGTGGCTCGCGGCCTCGCCGGGGGTCCAGCTGGTGGTGCTGGAGAGCGAGGTGGGCACTGCCGACAGCGTCGACATCGCCCTGCCCCTGCCCCTGCGCGCGCTGCAGAGCGATCTGCAGGGCTGGCAGCTGGGCGGCCTGGACGCCCGCGGGCTGCCCCAGGGCGCCCTGATCCTGAACCGGTCCACTGGCCTGGGCAGCAAGGACGCCGACGGCGGCACGCAGCGGGACAACCTCGCGCCCCTGGTGCGCATCGAGCGGCAGCTGGACCTGGACCTCAGCTGGCAGGTCCGCACGCGCATCAGCCGCCTGACGCCCAGCCGCACGCCGGTGCGCGTCCAGTTCGCCCTGCTGCCCCAGGAGAGCCTGGACGATGCCGCCGTCAAGGTCGTGGACGGCCTGGCCGAGGTCCAGCTGGGCGCCGAGGAAACGCTGGAGCTGCTGAGCCGCCTGCCCGTGCAGCCCGGCCTGCAGCTCAGGGCCCTGGACCGCCCCCTGCAGGTGGAGACCTGGTCGCTGAGCGCGGCCTCGCTCTGGCATGTGCAGTTCGAAGGCCTGGCTCCCACCAGCCATCACCAGGAGGGGCAGTGGCAGCCCCAGTGGCATCCCTGGCCGGGCGAGCAGCTGCGCCTGCAGGTCCAGCGTCCGGCAGGCGCAGCCGGGCAGACCCTCACCATGGACCGGCTCAGCACCACCATCACCCCCGGCCGCCAGATGACGGACTACGCCGTGACGCTGCACCTTCGCAGCAGCCTGGGCGGGGACCAGCCCCTGCAGCTGCCGGCCGGTGCGGAGCTGCTGGCCCTGAGCATGGACGGCCGCGAGCTGCCCCTGCTGCAGAGGGCGGGCCAGGTGCAGCTGCCCCTGGCGCCGGGCGCGCATGAAGTCCAGCTGCGCTGGCGCGAGCCGGCCGGCCTGGGCCCGCTCTTTCGCAGCAGCACGCTGGGCCTGCCCGCGGCCGGCGTCAACGAGTCCCTCACCCTGATCGTGCCGCAGGACCGCATCGCGCTCTGGATGCGGGGCCCGCTGATGGGGCCGGCCGTGCACTTCTGGGGCGTGCTGCTGGTGCTGGGCCTGCTGGCCGCCCTGCTGCGCCGCGTGCCGGACCTGCCCCTGTCGCCCGCGGGCACCGTGCTGCTGGGCCTGGGCCTCGCACCGACCGGCCTGTGGGGCCTGCCCTTCTTCGTGGCCTGGCTGCTCCTGCTGCGCCAGCGCCCGGCCTGGCAGGCGCGCCTGGGGCGCCGCACCCACAACGCCTTGCAGCTGCTGCTGGTGCTGGGATCGCTGCTCGCGCTGGTCGTGCTGCTCAATGCGCTGAGCGTGGGCCTGCTGGGCTATCCGGACCTGCGGGTGATCGGCCACAACTCCGACGCCCATGTGCTGCACTGGTACGCCGACCGCTTTGCCGGCCAGTCCAGCAGCGTGCAGCTGCTGAGCATGCCGCTGTGGGTCTACCGGCTGCTGATGCTGGCCTGGGCGCTGTGGCTGGCACTGACCCTGCTGAGCGTGCTGCGCTGGGCCTGGGCCCACTTCAGCGAGGGCGGCGTGTGGCGGGCGGGCGTCCGGCCCCTCAAGGCCGGTGCCGCAGCGCCGGTCCAGGACGGCCCCGAGCCGCCCGCACCCTCCCCCTGAGCGGCCCCTGCCCCACGATGCGGGGCGGCCGGGCGCTCAGTCCGCCTTCCAGTCCTGCTGCCCGTAGCGGGACAGGATGCGCGCCAGGCGCTTGCTGCGGCGCAGCTCGGCGATGCCCTGGTCGAGATGCTCGACCAGCTGCGCGGCGTTGGGCAGGCGCGGGCTGAAGCCCACGTAGACCGGCGAGGCCTGCTGGCAGCCGGCCTCGCGGATCTTGTCCTGCAGGCGCAGCTGCTTGACCAGCATGTGCATCACCGCCGCGCTCTCGATGACGCCGTCCAGGCGCCCGCGGGCCAGGTTGCGCGCATTGACCTCGGCGGGATTGGCGCCGCGGGTCAGCACCACGCGGGCCTTGTTCTCCGGCCGGCTGATCCACTCGCCGAAAGCGAACTCGTATTCGTAGCCCGACACCACGGCCACCTGACGGAGCCCGTCGAGGTCGGAGGCCTGGCTGAAGCGCAGCGGGTTGCCGGCGGCCACGTAGAGGCAGTCGGCCGGCTCGCCCACGGCTTCATGGCCGATCAGCAGCCCCAGGCGCTGGGCCTGCTCGCGCGTCAGCTCGGGAGCGATGGCGGCCTGCCCCTCGCGCACCTGCTGCAGGGCGCGGTCCCAGGGCACGATCTGGTATTTCAGCTGCCAGGTGGGCGGCGCGAAGATCTCGCGCAGCATCTCCACCACATAGCCCGGCCTGTCGCTGTCGGGTTGGCAGTTGTAGGGGCACCAGGGGTCGGACAGCACCAGCAAGACCTGTCCCCCAGGCGCGGCGCCGCTGGCCTGCGTCGCGGGCACGGCGCCCGCCCCCGGGGCACCGGACTGCGCCCAGGCGCCCGGGACCCCGACCAGCAGAGCCCCCAGCAGCCACACCCAACGCCCGACAGCACGCAGGTTCAAACGCTTCTCCTTGGCCGGCCAGGGCCGACGCAGCCGCCCCATTCTTGATGAGTCGCCCTGCGCAGGCAAGCGCGGGCCGGCCAGGGACCGGCACTTTCCCGGCCCTTCGTGAACACGGCCATGAACACAACCGTTTGCAGGTGCAGCCGGCGCGCAAGCGGCGCGGGGCAGCGCCCGCTCAGAACTTGGTGCTGTAGTTCGCCGGCAGCCAGGTGTAGCCCTTGCCATCGGCGCGCAGCTTGCCGATGCCGGGGAAGCTCACATGGGCCACGGCCACGTAGTAGCCCTTGGCCGCGGCCTCGGCATAGGCCTTCTTGCGCTGGGGCGCCGCGGCCTTGGAGTCGCTGTCGAACTGGATGGTCACGCTGGGGTCGGGGAACTGCACGGCGGCCACGTGCATCAGGTCGCCCCAGAAGGCCATCTGCTGGCCCTTGCTCTCGATCACGTAGATGCTGTGACCCGGCGTATGGCCGGGCGTCGGCACCGCGCGGATGCCAGGCAGCAGTTCCGTCGGGCCGCTGAAGGGCTTGAAGCGGCCGGCGTCCACGTAGGGCTTCAGCGACATCTGCGCCCCCTCGAAGCCGCTCTTGGCCGCGGCCGGGGCCTTGTCCATCGCTTCCTTGCTGAGCCAGTAGTCGGACTCATGCTGGTCCGCGCGCACGACGGCATTGGGGAAGGCCGCCTTGCCGGCCGAGAGCAGGCCGCCCACGTGGTCGCCATGGAAGTGGGTGATGTAGATCTCGTCGATCTCCTCCGGCTGGTAGCCGGCCGCCTTCAGCTGGACCAGCAGGCGGCCCAGGGTGGGGCCGAAGAGGCCGGCCGCGCCGGTGTCGATCAGGACCAGCTTGCTGCCCGTGTTGACCAGGAAGGCATTCACCGAGGTCTCCACCGGCGCCTTCAGGTAGGCGCGGCTGAGGGCCTTCTCGACCTGGCCGGGCTTGGCGCCGGTCAGCAGCTTGTCCATCGGCAGGTCCACGGTGCCGTCGTTGAGCGCGGTGACCTCGAAGTCGCCCAGGGCCAGGCGGTAGAAGCCCGGTGCCTGGTTCTTCTGCTGGGGGGCAGCTGCCAGGGCCGGCAGCGAGATGGCCAGTGCCAGGCCCAGGCCCGTGCAGATGCGGGACAGTTGCGGGATGGTTGCGCGTGCGCTCATGAAGTCCTCCGGTTGGGAATGCGGCTGAGCCTCTCGCCCGTGCGACAGGCCCGCATACAAGGTGCAGGACGCCCGGGAAGCCCGGCAGTCTTGGCGGAAAGGCAGCATAGCGGCGGCGCATTCGGCCCGCCACGCCAGGGACATTGCCGTCGCCAGACCGGGTGACAATGCCTGCATGAGTTCCGCCGTCCCTTCCCGACTGAGCCTCTACCTGAACCTGATCCGCTGGGACCGGCCGGCCGGCTGGCTGCTGCTGCTGTGGCCCACGCTGGCCGCCCTGTGGATGGCGGCGGACGGCTTTCCCGGCTGGCACCTGCTGGCCGTGTTCACCGCCGGCACAGTGCTGATGCGCTCGGCCGGCTGCTGCGTCAACGACGTCGCCGACCGCGACTTCGACAAACACGTCAAGCGTACCGCCCAGCGGCCGGTGACCAGCGGCGCGGTCTCGGTGAAGGAGGCGCTGGCCGTGGGCGCCGTGCTGGCCCTGCTGGCCTTCGGCCTGGTGCTGACGACCAACGCGCCCACCATCCTGCTGTCCTTCGCGGCCCTGGCCGTGACCCTGCTCTACCCCTATGCCAAGCGCGTGGTGAACATGCCCCAGGCCGTGCTGGGCGTGGCCTTCAGCTTCGGCATCCCCATGGCCTTCTCGGCGGCCCTGGGCGGCAGTGAGTGGAGCCTGGCGGCCATCCAGGCGGCCGTGCCGAAGTCGGCCTGGGCCCTGCTGGTGGCCAACCTGTTCTGGGTGCTGGCCTACGACACCGAGTACGCGATGGTCGACCGCGACGACGACCTCAAGATCGGCATCAAGACCAGCGCCATCACCCTGGGCCGCTTCGACGTGGCGGGCGTGATGGCCTTCTACGCCGTCTTCCTGGCGTCCTGGGCCTTCCTGGGCCTGCGCCTGGGCCTGGGCAAGCTCTTCCTGCTGGGGCTGGCCGTGGCGGCGGCCCAGGTGGCCTGGCACTACACGCTGATTCGCGACCGCGGCCGCGAGGGCTGTTTCCGCGCCTTCCGCGCCAACCACTGGGTGGGCTTCGCGATCTTCGCCGGCACTGTGGCCGACCTCAGCCTGCGCTGAGCGGCCCCGGGGCTCAGTCGAAGACCGAGTTCAGCACCGCAGCCACCACCAGGGTGGTCACGGCCACCAGCACCAGGTCCTTGCCGCA
Organism: Roseateles flavus; assembly: GCF_039872765.1. Classification (NCBI taxonomy): domain Bacteria; kingdom Pseudomonadati; phylum Pseudomonadota; class Betaproteobacteria; order Burkholderiales; family Sphaerotilaceae; genus Roseateles; species Roseateles flavus. The sequence continues at coordinate 265,380 of NZ_JBDPZC010000002.1, forward strand.
CACCTGCCACTCGTAGCCGGGGTAATGCGGCAGGCGCTGCTGCAGGGCGGGTGGCGGCAGGCGCTTGGCAATGCCCGGCGGCAGGGGCTTGCCGCGCGCCAGGTTCTTGCGGATGCCCGGCGGCAGGTCGGCATAGCGTTCGCGCACGCCGGCCTCGCGCACCCACAGGCGGGCGTCGCCCACGCTGATGTTGACGCTGACCAGACCGCCGGCGTCGCCACGAACGCTCACGCTCGTGCCGTCGGCGCGCTCATCGCGGTCATTGCGGTCCTCGTGCTTGTTGCGCCCCTTGCCATGACCGCGGCCCTCGGGCGGATTGGCGAGGGCGGGCAGGGCCAGGGGCGTGAGCAGCAGGGGCAGCAGGTGGCGGCGTTGCATGGCGACTTCCTTTCTTGTGAGCCGAGCGCCCCGGGGCCGGGGCACGGCGGATGTGCGCATTGTGGACCGCGGCTGAGTGACGCGCTGCAGCGGCGGTATCTCGTGAACGTGCCGTGAGGGGCGGGGCGTCATCCTTCGGTTCCGTGACTGCAGAGGGTCGGAATGGCCACCGGGCTCCCTCAGTCAGAGGATGCTTTTGCTTCACTTATTGCATTTGAAATGTGGCACGCCGCACAGCAACCCCAGGGAGCAGGACCTGCGAACGCCCGAGATCGGCCAGGAGGCCCCGTCGCCGCCCCTGTCCGCCAAGGACATCGAGATGGCGAGACTCGCCCAGCGCTGCCTCATGGAAGCACTGGACCGATCGCGGGCCGCCGCCATCACCTTGACCACCGACAGCGGCGACCACCCCTCCATCGAGTTGCCGCCAGCCGCCCTGCGGCTGATCGGGCAGCTGCTGGGCGCCATGAGCGAAGGACGACCGGTTTCGCTGGTGCCGGCGCACCGGGAGTTCACGACCGTCGAGGCTGCGAATTTCCTGAATGTGTCCCGTCCTTTCGTGATCAAGGCGATCGAAGCAGGGCATCTGCCGCATCGCAAGGTGGGCACCCATCGCAGGATCGCCGCCGAGGATCTGATGGCCTATGCGCGCCGGATGCGCGCCGGGCAGGAAGCGGCTCTGGAGCCCATGGCCGACAACGCCCGAGAGCTCGGACTGGACTACTGACATGGCAGGGCACGCGCGCTACACCGCGCTGCTCGACGCCTGTGTCCTGTATCCCATCGCCACCGCCGATTCACTGATGAGCCTGGCCACCGCCGGCCTCTTCGCCGCCAAGTGGACCACGCAGATCGAACGCGAGTGGATCGCAGCGCTGGAAGTGAAGCGACCGGCGCTTGCCGGCCGGCTCGAGGTCCGGCGAGACCAGATGCGTGCCGCCGTGCCGGACTGGGAGGTGCCTGAGTCGGCATGGCGGGCCTGGGCTGGCGGGCTCAGCCTCCCGGATCCTGATGACGTCCATGCGCTGTGCGCCGCCCTGGCCGGCCACACCGACTGCATCGTCACCGCCAAGCTGCGGGACTTCCCGCCGGAGGTCGTCGAGCCGCTGGGCCTTGAGATGATCCATCCGGATTCATTCATTGCGGCACTGTGGGACCTCGAGCCCCTGCCCCGCCCACTGGCTGCGGCATCGTGCAGGTCCACCCGCTCAACGCGGCCGCTTCCCCGGCTTGAACCGGGCCACCGCCGGCACGAACAGCTCCATCACCCGCAGCGGCGCCCCGCCCCGGCGGAAGACCGAGTTGCGCGACCACAGCATCTGCGCGGGCGGCAGTTCGCCCGTCGCGGCCAGCCATTGGCGCGCCATCTGGCGGCGGGTGTGGCCGAAGCGGGCGAGGCGGCGGGGCTGGAGCTCGCTGCGCTGGATGCGCGGGTCCTCATAGAGCAGGTGGGCCAGAGGCCGCGAGCCCAGGCCCTTGAGCGCCTTCCAGGGGCCGGCCAGCGAGGACTGGTGCAGGGCCGAACGGGCCCAGACCAGGGGCTGGCCGTCCACGCGCAGCAGCACCTCGCGCACCACCGTGCAGCCGCGCCGCGGCAGGCCCAGGGCCTGGCGCTCGGCCGCGCGCAGCGGCGTCACGCCCTGGCGCAGCACCTGCACTTCGAAGCGCTGGCCCAGGCGGGCCAGACGGCGGCTGAGGCTGCCGGGCGCGCACAGCCAGTCGCGCAGGGAATGGCGGGAAGCAATGCCCATGTCAGACGGCAACAGGGGGCCAGGCGGGATCGTCCGCCAGGCGGGAGAGTTCGGGATTGGCGCTCACGGCGCGTGAGTGTAGGGCCGCAGCGGCGGCCCGCACCCGGTCTCAGCGCGGCCGCGACTCGATGAAGGCCAGCGTCGCGTCCACCATGTCGGCGTCCTGCCCCCAGAAGCCATGCGGTGAGCGCCCCTCGCAGGCGTCGGGGCCGCTGACGGGGCCCTGCCCGCCGCTGATCAGCTGCGTGCGGGCCGAAGCGCCGATGCGCTGCGCCACCCGCTCCTGGCCGCTGGGCGGCGAGCGCGGGCAGCTGTCGTCGACATGCCCCAGCAGCAGGGTGGGCTGCTGGATGCGATCCAGCGGCAGGTCGAAGACATGGTGGCCCGCCCAGGACTTGCGCGCAGAGACGCTGGTGCTCAGCACCGAGCTCAGCACCAGGCCGTCCGGCGCCGCCTCGCCCGAGAGGCGCGCGGCAGCGTTGACGGCCGAGATGCTGCCGCGGCTGGTCCCCAGCAGCCAGACCTCGCGGGCGCCCTGCCCTCGCAGCCAGCGCAGCACGCGGCCGATGTCCTGGGCATGGGCGGGATCGATGCGGAAGCCGGCCAGGCCGTCGTCGCCGCGGTAGTCGGCCGGCGCGTCCAGCGTCACCACCTCGTAGCCCCGCGCCTGGAACAGCGGCCGGGCGCGCAGCAGGGCATTGCCCTTGAGCTGCGTGGGGCAGCCCGCGGCGTCCAGACCCACATGCCCATGGCCGCCGGCCAGCAGGACGAGGCTGATGCCGCGCGCCGGCACGGTGGGCGCACTGACCGCGAATGGCAAGACCTGACCCTCGTGGGCGCTGATCTGCTCCAGGCGGCCACAGTCCGCGGCCGCCAGCAGCGGCCACGCCAGCGCCGCCAGGACCAGCGACGGCTTCATCCGCAGGCCGCCTCCCACGATCAGGCGACGCCCTGGCTTCCAGCTTCGCCGTGCACAGGCGGTGCGAACTCCTCACCCAGCTCGCGGGCCCGCCGCTGGGCGGCCTTCACGGCCTGCACGATGGCCGGGCCGACGCCCGCCGCCTGCATCGCGCTGATGGCCGCATGGGTGGTGCCGCCCTTGGAGGTCACGCGTTCGCGCAGCACGGTCGGCGAATCGCCCGACTGCAGGGCCAGGGCGGCGGCGCCGGCGCAGGTGGCCAGGGCCAGCTCGCGGCCCTGGGCCTCGCTGAGGCCCATCTCCTGCGCGGCCTGCACCAGAGCCTCGACCACATAGAAGAAATACGCCGGGCCGGAGCCGGACAGCGCCGTCACGGCGTCCAGGTCGGACTCCTGCGCCACCCAGACGGTCCGTCCCGTGGGGGCCAGCACGGTCTCGACAAGCTCGCGATCCCCGGCCGTCACCGCCGGCCGGGCGAAGAGTCCGGCGATGCCCTGGCCGATCAGCGCCGGCGTGTTGGGCATGCTGCGGACCACGCGCTCGCTGCCCGTGGCACGGGCGATGTCCTCCGAACGGATGCCCGCCATCACCGAGAGCTGCAGGGCCTGCCCCAGCAGGCCGGCGCAGGGCGCCGCGGCCTCGGCGAACAGCTGCGGCTTGACCGCCCAGACCACCAGGCCTGCCCGGGCCAGCGAGGCGTCCGGGGCCGCCAGGGCCTGGAGCCCCAGCTCCGCCGCCAGCTTCTGGCGCTGCGGCTCGTAGGGCTCGACGACGAGGAGCGAATCCGGCGAGCGTCCGGCACGCAGGAGGCCGCCCAGGATGGCGCTGGCCATGTTGCCGCCGCCGATGAAGGCCAGAGTGTTGTTCATGGAGTCGGTGTCAGGGAGTGGAGGGATGACGGGGCCGGCGCCCGGCGGCGCTGCGCCGGGGCCAGTGTAAGAGGGGCATGGGCTGGTGCAGACGGGCCCACCGCCCGCCGGACAGCCGGGCGGCACCGGTCTTGGGGATAACGTCGACTTGGCAGGGACCGTCCACCTGCTTAAGCTCGCGCCCGGAGTCACGAGAGGAGACCAGATGAAGACCAATCAAGCCCATCCCCTGCCACCCATGGAGTCCCTGGCGCATTACCGCGAGCTGCCTGCCGACGAGATGAAGGCCCGCGCCCTGGCGCACTACGAGCAGCAGAAGCGCCGCCGCACCGTGCGCGATTTCGACAGCCGTCCGGTGCCCCGCGAGGTCATCGAGCATTGCCTGCTGGCCGCCGGCACCGCGCCCTCGGGCGCCAACCAGCAGCCCTGGCATTTCGCCGTGATCGAGGACCCGGCGCTCAAGCGCCAGATCCGCGAGGCGGCCGAGGAGGAAGAGCGAGCCTTCTACAACGGCCGCGCCCCCGAGGAATGGCTGCGCGCCCTGGCCCCGCTGGGCACGGACCCGAACAAGCCGTTTCTGGAGGAGGCCCCGCTGCTGATCGCCATCTTTGCGCAGAAGTACGGCGTCGATGCGCAGGGCGAGCGCTTCAGCCACTACTACGTGCCGGAGTCGGTGGGCATTGCCACCGGCTTCCTGATCAGCGCCCTGCACGACGCCGGCCTGGCCACGCTGACGCACACGCCCAGCCCCATGGGCTTTCTCAACGGCCTGTGCCGGCGCCCGGACAGCGAAAAGCCGGTGATCCTGCTGGTGGTCGGCTACCCGAAGCCGGGCTGCCAGGTGCCGGTGCACGGCGGCCTCAAGAAGCCGCTGGACCAGATCAGCACCTGGCTCTGAGCCGGGCCGTCTTGCCCGGGACGATGTGCCGGGCAAGACCTGACCCCCGCCAGGCCGCGGTTCAGTGCATGCCCGCCAGCAGGGCCGCATTGCCGCCGGCGGCCGCGGTGTTGATGGTGAGCGTCTGCTCGGCCGCGAAGCGGTACTGCTGGCGCGGGTTGGCGGCGTCGGCCGCAGTGACCAGCGGCAGGATGGCGCCCTGGCGCTCGGCCAGGCGGCGCAGCACGGCACGGGCCAGGGCGATGTCGTTCGCGGCCACCACCACGCCGGCCAGCGCGGGTGCGCTCAGCAGGCCATGGGCCAGGTCCACCGGCAGCACGGCCACGGCGGTGCCGGGCACGCCAGCCTGCACCAGGCGCTGGCGCAGGGCCTCGCAGCGACCGTCGCCGACCAGGGCGACAGCATTGCCGGCCACCAGGGCCCCACCCAGGGCGGCGGCGATCTGGGCGTCGTCGGCCCCCTCGCTGAGCACGGCAAAGACACCGCGGCCATGCAGGCGCAGCTCATTGCTCTCGCCCGTGGGGCCGGGCAGGACCTGGTCCTGCAGGCCATGCTCGGCCTGCTGTGCATGGGCACGCAGCACGGCGGCCACGGGACCCTCGGCGCCCTCCGCGGCACGGCGCAGCACGGCCACGCGCTGAGTCAGCTCGACCGAGGCCCAGGTGGCCTGCGCGGCCTGCAGGGCAGCCAGACGACTGCTGAGCTGGCTGGCATCGGCACTGCCGGCGATCAGCCCGCCGCCCACGACCGGCGCCGCGCCGGTCTCGGCGCAGAAGCGATGCAGGTAGTGGCGGCCGCCGGCCTTGGGACCGGTGCCCGACATGCCTTCGCCGCCGAAGGGCTGCACGCCCACCACCGCGCCGATGATGTTGCGGTTGACGTAGATGTTGCCCACACGCGCCTTCTCGGCCAGTCGCAGGGCGCGGCTGTCGATGCGGGTCTGGATGCCCATGGTCAGGCCGTAGCCCAGGGCGTTGATCTGCTCCAGCACGCCGTCGACCTCGCCACTCCAGCGCAGCACGTGCAGCACCGGGCCGAAGATTTCCTGGCCCAGGTCTGAGACCTTGGCGATCTCAAAGGCCACCGGGCGGATGATGCGCGGCAGCTTGTCATGCACCGGCGCCTCGGCGATCAGGCGGGCCTCGCGCTTGAGGCGCTCCACATGGCGGGCGATGTTGTCGAAGGCCTCGTCATCGATCACCGGGCCCACGTCGGTGGCCAGCTCGGCCGGCTGGCCCACCCACAGCTCCTGCACCGCGCCCTTGATCATCTCGATCACGCCGTCGGCAATGCTCTCGTGCACGCACAGCAGGCGCAGGGCCGAGCAGCGCTGGCCGGCGGAGCGGAAAGCGCTCTGCACCACGGCATCCACCACCTGCTCAGGCAGGGCGGTGGAGTCCACCAGCATGGCGTTGAGGCCGCCGGTCTCGGCGATCAGGGGGACGATCTCGCTGCCGTCCTTGGCCGCCAGGGTCTTGTTGATGATCTGGGCCACGACGGTCGAGCCCGTGAAGCACACGCCGGCGGTCAGCGGATGGGCCACCAGGCCCGCGCCCACGGTCTCGCCGGGGCCGTGCAGCAGCGCCAGCGCATCGGCAGGGACGCCAGCCTCGTGCAGCAGCTCGACGGCCTTCAGCGCCACATAGGGCGTCTGCTCGGCCGGCTTGGCGGCGACGGCATTGCCCGTCACCAGGGCCGCGACGACCTGCCCCGCGAAGATGGCCAGCGGGAAGTTCCAGGGCGAGATGCAGACGAAGACGCCACGGCCCTGCATCAGGGGGGCCTGGCTCTCGGCCTCGTCGGCGTAGTAGCGCAGGAAGTCCACCGCCTCGCGGACCTCGGCCACGCAGTCGCCCTGGGTCTTGAAGGCTTCCTTGACCAGCAGGGCGCAGAACTCGGGCAGGCGCGCTTCCATCGCGTCGGCGGCGCGGCGCAGGATGGCGGCACGCTGGGCGACCGGCGTGGCGTTCCAACCCTTGAAGCCTGCCTGAAGACGCTCCATGGCGGCGCCGATCTCCCCCGGCGTGGCCTCGGCCACCGGGCCGACCACGGTCTTCTCCAGCGCAGCCAGCAGGGGCTGGCGCTGGTCCAGGGCGGTCAGGTCCACGCCCTTGGAATTGGCGCGGCCACGGCCGGATTCATCGCGGTAGAGGTCCAGCGGCAAGGGCAGCGCGCCGCGACCCTGCACCTGCGCCAGCGGCGAGCCCAGCAGCTCCTGCACGTTGACGCTCGGGTCGGCCAGCTGGTGGACGAAGGAGCTGTTGGCGCCGTTCTCCAGCAGGCGGCGCACGAGGTAGGCCAGCAGATCGCGGTGCTCGCCCACGGGAGCGTAGACGCGGCAGGGAATGCTGGCGTCCTTCAGCACCTCGCGGTAGATGCCCTCGCCCATGCCGTGCAGGCGCTGCATCTCGAACTTGGCACCGGCCGTGCGGGCCATCTGCACGATGGCGGCGATGGTGCCGGCGTTGTGGCTGGCGAACTGCGGGTAGATCACGTCGGCATGCTGGATCAGCGCCTGCGCGCAGGCCAGGTAGCTGACGTCGGTGTGCTGCTTGTGCGTGAACACCGGGTAGGCGGCCAGGCCGTTCTCCTGGGCGCGCTTGATCTCGCCGTCCCAGTAGGCGCCCTTGACCAGGCGCACCATGAACTTCAGGCCGTGCCTGCGGGCGATGGCGGCCACCTCGTTGACCACGGCCAGGGCGCGGGTCTGGTAGGCCTGCACGGCCAGACCGAAGCCGCGCCACTGCGGGAAGTGCGCGGCGATGCGGGCCGACAGCGCGTCCAGCACGTCCAGGGACAGCTCCAGACGGTCGACCTCCTCGGCGTCGATCGTGAGGTTGATGTTGGCCTGCGCGGCCTTCTCGATCAGCACCCACACGCGCGGCAGCAGCTCGGCGAACACGCGCTCGCGGTGCAGCACTTCGTAGCGCGAGAACAGGGCGCTGAGCTTGATGGAGATGCCGTCCGAGCCCTCGGGCGACTCGGCCTTGCGGCCCGCGGCGATGGCCTCGATGGCGTTCACGTAGGCGGCGTGGTAGCGGCGCGCGTCGGCCTCGGTGCGGGCGCCCTCGCCCAGCATGTCGTAGCTGAAGCGCAGCTGGGACTGCACACGGCGGGCATCGTCCGCCTCCTTCATGGCTTCCTGGATGTTGCGGCCCAGCACGAACTGGCGGCCCAGCAGCTGGATGGCGCGCACGGTGGCGGCGACCACGGTCTGCGCGCCCAGGCGGGTCAGCAGGCCGCCCTGCCCTTCGTTCTCGGGCAGGAACTTCTTGGACAGCGAGATGGCCGTGGCCGAGAGGCTGGCCAGCATCTTGTGCGGGCCCTCGGAGCCGCCGTCGAAGCTGCCGCGGCCCAGCTGGTCGGCCGTCAGGGCGATGGCGGTGGGGGCGTCCGGCACACGCAGCAGGGCCTCGGCCAGTCGCATCAGGGCCAGGCCCTCGCTGCTGGTGATGGGGTACTCGCGCAGCAGGGACTCCATGGCCCAGAAGGGCGCCGGGTTGTTGCGCACCTGGTCCACCCAGGGGGCGGCGGTGGCGATCACCGCGTTCCAGTCCAGGCCCCGGCCCAGGCTGGCCGCCAGGGCTTGCACCACGGGGATTTCCTCGCGGTACGGGTCCGGCAGGCGGGCGTGTTCGGGCAGAAGTGTGAAGGCGGTCATGGAGATCCCCTTTTGAACGCGGTCGAATTAGTGAAAGCCTGAACTTTATGCAGGTTGAAGCTGAATTAAATTCAGAACATCAAGCCACCTGCAGTAGAAAGTTCATATGGCCAGCCCCGACACCGGTCTCGACACCATCGACGCCCGCATTCTGCGCGTGCTGCAGCAGGACGGGCGCATTTCCAACCTGAAGCTGGCCGAGGCGGTGCACCTCTCCCCCACGGCCGTGCTGGAGCGCGTCAAGCGCCTCACCCGCGAGGGCTACATCCTGGGCTACGAGGCCCGGCTGAACCCGGCCAAGCTGGGGGCCTCGATGATGGTCTTCATCGAGATCCTGCTGGACCGCACGGTGCAGGATGTGATGGACAACTTCAAGGCCGCCGTGCAGGCCCGGCCCGAAATCCTGGAATGCCACCTGGTGGCCGGCGGCTTCGACTACCTGCTCAAGACCCGGGTCTCCGACATGGGCGCCTACCGCGAGTTCATCGGCAGCGTGATCTGGACCCTGCCCGGTGTGCGCGAGACCCGCACCTACGCCGTGATGGAGGAGGTGAAGAACAGCACAGCCCTGCCGATCTGAAGGGCGCGCGGGTCCACAAGCACCGCCGCGCTGGCTATATTCAGGGAGCCCCGCCCGCCTGTCGCGGGGGGCAGGAGGCAGCAGAACATGCGTTGGGATCGCGCAGGAAGCACCGGCCGCCGAGGCCGGGCATGGCTCATGGCCGTCGGCCTGCTGGGCGCCCTTGCCCCGGGGGTGGGGCGGGCCCAGGCCCCGGACGCCGGCAACCCGTCGGTGCTGCAGCTGTGTGCCGAGGACGAGAACTCCTACCCCTGGCTGCTGCGCGACCGCAGCGGCCTCAACATGCTGATGGTGCGCCTGCTGGGCCAGCGCCTGGGCCTGCGCTTCGAGGTCACGCTGCTGCCGTGGCGGCGCTGCCTGCTCTCCCTCCAGGAAGGCGGCGTGGACGGCGCCTTCAAGGCCAGCTTCCAGCCCGAGCGGCTGAAGATCGGCCGCTACCCCATGCGGGGCGGGCAGGTGGACGTGGAGCGCGCCATGCTGGAGGAGAGCTACCACCTCTACCGCCTCAAGGGCAGCGCCGTGAGCTGGGACGGGCAGCAGCTCAGCCAGCTGGATGGCGCCGTGGGCGCGCAGGCCGGCTTCTCCATCGTGGCCTGGCTGCGCCAGCAGCAGCTGCCCATCGAAGCCTCGGCCAAGGCGCCCGACGCCATCCTGGCCATGCTGCAGCGCGGTCGAATCGGCGCCGCAGCGCTGCAGACCAGCCAGGGCGACTACACCCTCAGCCGCAACCCGCAGTTCGCCGCGCAGATCGAGCGCCAGGGCCCGCCCCTGGTCAGCAAGCCTTACTACCTGCTGCTCTCGCATGCCTTCGTGAAGCGCCACCCGGCCCTGGCGGAACGCATCTGGGACGGCGTGGCCGCGGTGCGCGAGTCCGCCGAGTACCGCCAGGCCCTGCACCTGGCCCTGGCCGGCGCTGCGGCGGCGTCGCCCTGAGGCCCAGCGCCTCGCGCGGGCTCAGCGCGTCGGGAGGGAAAAGCGGTAGTCCAGGCCCAGGGTCAGGTTGCTGGCGCTGAAATGCCCCCCGGTATCCCCCCGGCCCAGGGTGCGTCCCAGGGAGGCATTCAGGGCCAGGCGCTCGTCCACGATCCAGCGCAGGCCGGCGCTGACCTTGGCCACCTTGCCGTGCACATTCGCGCCGCCCATCAGCTGGCCGAAGAACTGGAAGCGGTCCTCCCGCGCGAGCGCCGTCTGCAGGCCCAGGCCGGCCAGGATCTCGGCATAGCCGGGATAGCCCAGGTAGGCGTTGTAGGCGCCGGAGGCCTGCAGCGGCAGGTACCAGTGCGCGTCAAGGGGCAGGTCCAGCTGCAGGCCCATCATCTGCAGCGACGGGCGTGCCTGCTCCCGGTAGCTCAGGTGGAAGGCGGTGTGCTGGAAGACCGACATCCGCAGGCCCTGGTAGCGCGCCGGCCCCACGGCGTCGCCGGACTGGCCGGACCGCAGGTGCCGGGTCAGCGCCAGGCCGAAGGTCTGGTTGCGCGAGCTGCCGCGGGGGGCCGTCATGTAGCCCAGCGTGAAGGCCAGGCCCAGGTCACGGTCCAGGGCGTACTCCAGGCCCAGCCGGGGATAGACCAGCAGGCCCGAGGCCGTGTCGATCACCTCCGGGGCATACCCTCCCGAACCCAGGCCCAGCTGGCCGTAGAGCGTCAGCGCCGGCGAGAGCCGCCAGCGCTGGCCCGCGCCGCCCAGCAGCTGGTTGTACAGAGGCATGCCCCGGTAGCCCATGCCCAGGGAGGCGAACCAGTAGCTGTCCTGTGCAAAGAAGTGGGCGAACTGCAGCTCGCCCAGCCCCACCGTGCGCTTGTTCGAGCCCTGCGGATCCTGCTGGCGGTAGTTGTCCAGCGAGAGGGTCAGCATGCTCTCGCCCATCTCCTGCGCCGCGCGCCGGTCGTCCCCGGGTGGCAGGGCCTGCCCGTGGCCCGCGTGAGGGCCAGTGAGGTAGCGGAAGGGGAACTCGATGAAGACATTCGCCTGGCTGCCGTCGATCAGCGACTGGCGGAACTTCAGCCGCGACAGGCTGGCCCCCACCGAGAAGTCGCCGAAGTCATAGCCCAGACCCAGGTGCCCCTTGATGAAGCCGCCGGTGCCCGACAGCAGCTTGCTGTGCTCGACGCTGCGCCCGCCCCCGCCCCCGCCCGCGGACAGGCCCGCCGTGACGTACCAGGGCCCGGCCAGCGGATAGCGGGCCAGCACGCCGAGGTCGGCCGCGACAAAACCGCCGTACTCCCCCTTGAACAGCGGCGCATAGAAGCCGGCGCCCAGCTTGATGCCCTCCATCACCTGCTGATGGAAGTGAAAGCCCATCAGGTCCAGGGGGCGGTCGCCGGGCACGCTCACGCGCTGGTACTCCAGTCGCAGGGAGGCCTCGCTGGCTTGCAGGCCGCCGGGCGCAGCCTGCTCCGACCGGGCCTGCGCGCCCAAGCAGGCCAGTGCCATGCCGATGCAGCAAGCCAGCAAACGAGATGACGGTGAGCGAGCCATGCGATCCATCCAGAGTGCAGGACACGCCGGCAGCCTGCCGCCCAGTCAGGGGGCCAGCGGCGCCGGATGCCATGAGTTCGTTGAAATTGGTCGCGATGGTAAGGGCTAGGCGCCTCCCTGCGCAGCCGCCCCCGCCGCGAGCCCCCTGGAAATGGGAGGGGACGCGGCCTCCGTGCCGGCCTCGTTTCACTTGCCGATGCGACGTTGGTTCATAACTTTCATGATGCGCGTCTTGTTCACTCCAGGGGCGCACGGTGCCGGATGCCATGAACGAAGCACCTCCCGGGCCCACGTTGCCCCTGCAGGCGCCCGCCCCGCGGGAGTGCGGCTGGTTCGGGTCCAGCATCGAACTGCGGGAGGGGCTGGAGGTGCAGGACCTGGGCGACCTCGGGACCGCGCTGCCAGCTGCAAGCTGGCCCGACTCCCAGACACCGCCAGGCCGTGAGGCGGCTTGACGCCGCTGCGGCCTTGCAGGCGTGCTCAGGGCCGGGGCCCCTGGATCAGACGGGGCCAGTCCTGGCGCTGCAGGTCCTGCAGCACCTGGCGCGCCGCAGCCTCGGCGCGCTGGCGCTCGGCCTCCGTCAGCAGGTTCGCGCTGTGACAGTGGCCATGGACCGCGCATTGGAGGCGCTCGAACAGCACCGTCTCCTCCGTGTTGCCCAGCACCTCCCGCACTAGCCAGCTGCTGGCATGCCAGGCCTGCCAATCATCCAGGCCATGGCGCCGCTCGAAGACCTCACGCAATCCTGCGTCCGCCCAGATCGTGAACTCGACCGCATGAGCCTTTGAGGCGTTCAGCAGGGCCTCGGCGACGAAAAAGCCGCCTGGCCGGTTCGATTGGCGCGCCCGCACGGCGGCGGCGTAGGCGTCGCGGGCGTGCATCAGGCTCGTCGAGGGCTCGGCGCGCAAGCCGGCAGGGCCTTGTGATGCCTGCAGAGCCATGGGCGGGGCGCTCAGCCAGGGCGTCGGACTCGAGGCTCCGGCACTGGCCGCCGTCGCCGGCTGAGAGACAGCGTCGACAGCGGAGGGGTCCTCGACCGTCCCCGCGGTCTGGCTCTGCCAGACCAGGAGCGCGCCCAACGCGCGGCCAAGGCCACTCAGCCATGGCCAGGCCTAACGCAGCCTGCGACCCGGCATCGTGCTCAAGCCTTTCTTCTGCAGGGGACGCACTGTCATTCCGTTGATGTGCGTTTTTTCCGGATTGCCGCAATCAGCGCCGCATCCATGCTTCTTGCATTGGCCTGATAGCCAGCATCCCGGGGCTCGTCAAAGCCGTTCGGATAAAGAAATGCCCCCTGCGCATCCGTACCGAAACCAGCGGAGTTGACCGACCTCTGTTCAGGGTGGCGCTTGGCCCAGTATTGCTCCAGCACTCTTGCATAGACGGCTTGCGCCTGGGCGACTTCATCCTTGATTTCCGGATTCCTCGCAGCCCTCTGCAGCGCAAACGCGAAGAGCTTTGTCTCCAGAGACTCAAGATCGCCGTCCTTCGCCTGGAGCAGCGCCCAAGACGTCAGTGTGGGCACATCGCCCGCAGCGGCGTCCTCAGCGGCACGCGCCTTCAGCGCTTCGATGGGCAGTTCGGCGAACTGCTGCGGAATATCGAGCAGTTCCATTGCGGCCCCCGGCACATGGGCACTGTATGCACGTCGCAGCAGTCGAGCTCGCAGCTGATGGGCGTCGCCCACAGTGCGGATGTCCGCTGGGAGCGTTTGGCAGTTCCACTCCATCGCCATCAGCGACTCCCGTTCACGCAGCATCCTCTCCTTGTAGGCGCCTGCCTGTTCGCGGGCAATGCGACCTTCAAGCAGCTCGATATCAAGAGGCAGATTGACGCACCGGACGAGCACACGCGCGCTGCTCAATGCAAGTTCGGGCTGCATGGCGTCGACCCCCATGGCCAGGCTGTCACCCAAGGTCAGGGCGACCTTGGGCTTGTCCTGGAGCGGCGCCTGGACGGGGTCGATGCGACGCTGCTGTCCATGCTGAGTGCCATGTTCAGGCATCAGTGGTGCGGCTTGAGCCACCTGTGCTGAAGGCACGGCGCTATCGCGACCAGGCGCCGAAGGACGAACGTATGTCTCCATCAGCACATAGCCACCCAGTACAAGGGCAGCCGCGCCCAACGCAATGGCTAAGGTCTTCGGCTTTCTCATCATTGGTATGGGTTGTTTTGCTTGCAGATCATCTGATTCGCAAGGCCGTCACCCCTGCCTGTCGGCTCCTGGCGTCGAGCGCCTGCCAGGCTTGCCCCTGCTGGCGCCAAAGCCATGAACCCGGCCTGCATCGCGAATCACGGGCTGATCGCCTGCCGCCTGCGCTGCTCCGGCCCGATGCTGCGTGGATACCGAGCACAGCGCGGGGATTCCGAAAACAGTGCTCAGCGGTTTGACGTCACCAGAGGGGACGGCGGCGGTGCCTTCGGGACCATCTCCCACCAGCTCACTGCTCGGCGGGCCGCGTGGCCGCCACCAGCGTGCGTACGATGCGCTGGGCACGCTGCTCGTCCGCCGCAGGGAGTTGCAGATCCGCCAGGTTCACCGCGGGAATCTGCCCTGCCTGCCATAGCGCCCAGCCCTGCGCGCCGTGAACGCCCGCCCGTTCCATGGAGGCCCGCTGCTGAACTGTGAACAACGCGGCTTGGAAACCCTCGTACTCCAGTGCAGGCGTCTGAGCTGCCAGCACCAGTGCACGACACAGGACATCCCAGTCAGAAGGGCTCAGACCGAATGCCGCCGGATTGTGCTCCAGCAGCACGGTGTTGAACGCCAAGGCACTGGTGCCCTCCAGCGCCCATCGGCCAATCTGCGCGGACGCCGTCCCGCTCGGATCCCATTGCTCACGATAGACCCGCACGGTGGCCCTGGGGTCCCCCTGGGCAGCAGCGAGCAGGAACAAGCGGCGCTGTAGGTCTCGTCCCTGAGAACCCAGGGCCTGACACATCGACTCCGTACGTGCTGCTTCGGCCGGATCACTGAGTGCCGAATCCGCAGGCAGCACTTGCGAGCGGCCGAGACGCTCCATCGCTTCACGATTGGCCTTCAGGCTCAGACAGCTGCCGATCTCGTCCGCCAGCGCCAGCGCCTTCCCCGCATCACCGAGTTGCAAGGCGGATTGGGCCGCTGCAAGCAAGCCAACAGGATATTTGGCGCTCAGGGTCCGATGGCTGGGGAGGTCACGAGCGACACGGGAGCGCTCCGACAGTTCTGTGCCCGAGGACAAGACCACGGCGTCCTGCGCCGGCTGGCTGCCCGCCGGCGCAGTAACGGAAGCCTGGGCGCTGGGAAGCCGGGTCGGGCCTTGCGTCGCCCGTTCAGGTGCGGGCGCTAACGCCTCGGGGGCTCGAAGCAGCCCAAGGGCCGCCAGGACAATCCCTCCAGCCACGCCCCATGAGGCTTGAGGGGACACCCGTACAGTGTCACGATTCATGAGCCCTGGGCCGCCAGTCTCTTCTTGAGCGCCGCCACATACACATCGGCCAGGGCACGGACCTGTGGGTCTGACGAAGCTTGGAGCTGAGGGGCTCCCTTGCCGACATAGGCGGCATCAGCAGTTGCAGCCTTGGCAGCATTCCCTGGGTCCGCGCGCCAGTCTTCTACAGCAGCGTGGCGCTCCACAGCAGCAAGATGCTGCTGAATCCGCAGGGAAGCGTCGCTTCGCAACTCTGGATCCCGGGCCCCCCGCACGAGTGCGTCACGGGCTGCCTCCCGCTGAAGACGCGTGGCTTGCGGGACATCGCCGCTCGCCAGCATTCGCAGGGCCATGCCCTCTCCATGTTCCGCTTCTCGCAACACTTGGCTGGCCACCCAGGGCTCGTCGGCGCCACTCAACAGCAACGTAACCCCTGAGCCCTCCACGCCGTCTCGGACGGCCACTTCAAGGAGCTGTCGCCTCAAGCTCTTCTGATCGCCATTCAGCACCTGGCAGTGGGACTGGTCACGCTGCATAGAGGCCAGCAGCGACTCGGCTAAGTGCCTATCACTTGGCTTCAGCACGCCCTGGGTCTGTAGGTCCGCGAGATTCTGACGCGTCCCCTCCAGCCTCGCCGGTAGTCCATCGCAGGCATCCATGATTCGGACAAGTTCGTACGCCCGCTTCCCCTCCTTAAGGCGCAGGGCTTGATCCGCCGCGGCCACCAGGCCACCCGGATAGAGCGTCCAGTTAGCCAAGGTCACCGGAGCATTGGCGGATGCAGCGGCCAAGCTGCCGAGCAACGGTTCCGTCGCCGGTACGGCTGCGTTCATCGAGGGCTCGTGAGCTCTCCTGGCCTCTTCAACCGGCACCACTGCCCCAGCCGCCCAGGGGCTTGCTTCGTCGGCCGTCTGGTCCGAAGAGGCCAGCTGGCCACTGCGCCATACGACCATGAACATCGAAGCTATCACCAGGGCGCAGATCAATGCCCAGACAATTCTTCGTAGAAATGGCGTGGTGTTCATCACTTGCTTCATCCGCCACGACCCGCCTTGGCCCTGCATGCGTCGGCCACGGCCTTGTTGTACCGTGTGGCGGACTGCCATTTGTCTTTGGCGGCTGATTCACATTCAGCCCTCTTCGCAGCGGGATTCCTGATCAGATCCCAGGGAATCGTAACCGTCGCTCCCGACCCTTTGACGGTCACACCAATCCCAATGGACCCAGATGAGTCGGGATTGTCCCGAACGCAACGAGCCATTTCGAAGTCGTAGTCAGCTTTGGATTGCGTTTGAGCGGCGATCTCATCGTCACCGCATTTGATCCATCTTGCGAGTTTGTCATCGCCCGCCGAAGGTGGGAGGATTTTTGGCTGAATCGGCGCCTGATTGCCAAAATTGTCCGCGGGCAGATTCGGAATCACCTCACCTCCCCCATCGCCATCGCTCTTGCCGTCGATCTCCACCTTCTCACAGTGCGGCACACCATCAGACCCATTCGTGCAGACGACGCTGCCCGAGCCGCCGCCATTGATCCGCAACGTCGTCTGCCCGCTGCCCGGCTTCGCAGGCAGTGCCGGCAGCTTGCTGGCAGGAGGCGTGAGGGGTGTGGCCTTGGGGGCCGTCGGGGCGCTGGACTGGCTGTGAGCCGCGCCATGCGCGCACAGGCCAACTGCGCTGAGCAGCGCCAGGATCGTCTTCATCGAGTGTTCTCCCTTTGGAATGGGCCTCGCTTCTTCGAGCGGAGGACCCTTGTGCTCCTTCTGCCATCCCTACCCAGGGACGGCAGCCTCCGGAGCCGTCTTGAAAGCCCGGCACTCTATCGGCCGCGGAGTGGCATGAGCTCTGCAAGTCCTTACAGGTAACGCTCAGACAGGGGGACACGCTTCGCAGGAGGCAAGACCTGGCCCTGTCGGGCGGCAAGACCTGACCCCGCGGCCGCTCCTCAGGCCCGCTGCAAGGCCTTCACCACCGCCAGCTTGGGCTCCGCCGCCACCGGCTGGGGCAGCTCGAAGGCGTCGGCGGGCATGGGGCGGCCGTAGTGCCAGCCCTGGGCCCAGTCGCAACCCTCGCGGCGCAGCCATTCGGCCTGCTGGGCGGTCTCCACGCCCTCGGCGAGCACGTCCAGGTTGAGGCTGTGGGCCAGCACGATGACGGTGCGGGCGATGGCGGCGACGTTGTTGTCCTCGCCCAGCTCCTGCACGAAGCTGCGGTCGATCTTGAGGGTCTGCACCGGCATGCGCTTGAGGTAGGCCAGGGAGGAGTAGCCGGTGCCGAAATCGTCGATGGCCACGCGCACGCCGCGGTCGGCCAGCTGGTTGAGCAGGCGGATGGCCTGCTCGGCGTCCTCCAGCAGCAAACTCTCGGTGACCTCCAGCTCCAGCGCCGTGGCCGGGCAGCCGGTGCTCATCAGGATGAAGTCCAGGGCCAGGATGAAGTCCGGCTGGCGCAGCTGGCGGGCCGAGACGTTGACCGCCACCTGCTGCGGCTTGCCGGCCTGGCCCTGCCAGCGCGCGGCCTGGGCGCAGGCCTGCTCCAGCACCCAGCGGCCGATGGGCACGATGAGGCCGGTGTCCTCGGCCAGGGGAATGAACTCGGCCGGGGAGATGGGCCCGCGGGTGGGATGGCGCCAGCGCAGCAGGGCCTCGGCGCCGATCAGCTGGCCGTCGGATAGCCGCACCTGGGGCTGGTACTCGAGCCGGAACTGCGCCGCCTCATTGGCCAGGCGCAGGGCGTGGGTCAGCTCGAAGCGCTGCTGCACGGCCTGGGTCAGCTCGGGACGGTAGGACTGCACGCTGTTGCGCGCGTGGCCCTTGGCACGGCACATGGCGGCCTCGGCATTGCGCAGCAGCTCGTCGACCGTCTGCCCATCGGTGGGGAACAAGGCCAGGCCGATGCTGGCGCCGATGTTGAAGCGCTGCAGGCCCACGTGGATGGGCTCGTCCATGGCCTGGATCAGGCGGTCGCCCAGGCGCAGGGCGGCGGATTCGTCGTCCAGCCCGCCCAGCACGATGGCGAATTCGTCGGCGCCCACGCGGGCCACGGAGTCGCTGGCGCGCACCACGTTGACGAAGCGCTCGGCCGCCGTGCGCAGCACCTGGTCGCCCGCGGCATGGCCGGCGATGTCGTTGACGTCGCGGAAGTCGTCGAGGTCGATGAAGAGCACGGCCACCTTGCCCTGCGCGCGCTGCGCCTGGCCGATCTCGCGCTCGATGCGGTCGCGCATCAGGGCCGAGTTGGGCAGGCCGGTGAGGCGGTCATGCAGGGACTGGTGCAGCAGCGCGGCCTCCGTGGCCTTGATGCGGGAGATGTCGGTCAGCACGCTGAGGTACTGCAGGCCATCGCCCTGGCCGGCATCGGGGTCGACGCGCACCACGGTGGCCCACACGGGCACCGGGTCGCCGCTCTTGTGGCGCACCATCAGCTCGCCGCTCCAGTGGCCCTGGCTCTCGACCTGGGCATGCAGGGCCAGCAACTGCTCGGGGTCCTGCTCGCCGTCGCGCCAGAGCTGGGGCACCTCGCCCAGCAGCTCCTCGCGCTCGTAGCCACAGATGCGGCTCAGCGCGGGGTTGAGGTCCAGCACCCGCAGCTCTTCGTCGCAGACCAGGATGCCCTCGCCGCAGTGGGCGAAGACGGTCTCGGCGCGGCGCGCCTTCTCGCGCGCCAGCTGCAGCTCGGTGACGTCGCGGCCGATGGCCATGCGGCCGAGGAAGTCCTCGCCGTCGTGGATGTCCACCTGCACCACGTCCAGGCACTGGCGCTCGCCGTTGGGACGCTGGTACCAGCTGAGCTGGCGGTCGCGCTTGCGGGTCCAGTCCAGGCGGATGCCGACTTCGTCATCCCGGCGGCCCAGCAGCTCGGCCTCATTGCGCCCGACGGCGGCCTCGAAGGCCGGGTTGCAGCCCTCGTAGGCCCCCAGGGCATTCTTCGAGAACATGGGATCGGGCACGGCGTTGAGGAAGGCCCGCAGCCGGGCGCGCTCCTGGCGCAGGCGGCGCAGCTCCTCGCGCCGGCGCTGCAGGCGCTGACGCTGGTGCAGGAACAGGGCCAGCACGCCGCCCATGCTCAGGCCGCCGGCCACGCAGGCCAGGCCCAGCCACAGGACGGGGTCCTGGGCATTGAGATCGTTCCAGCTGGGGAGCAGGCCGCCTTGCGCATGGGCGCACAGCGGCAGCAGCAGCGGGCTCGCCATCAGCGGGCGGCGACGCAGAAAGCGCATGGAGCGGCAGACCTTTCGCGAGTCCCGTCAGGCCCAGGGCCTGCGGATCGCTTTATTCATCGGATCGAGCGCCGTCCAACAGCACGGGACGCCCCCTCTGGACGCGACTGTCAGGCCAAAGTGATCCGAACGGCACGCCGTCTAGGGTTTACCGGGAGCGCATCACTCCGGCATCAGCGAAAAGTTGCACGCTTGAGCAGGAGCGCCCCGGCGCTCAGAGCCGGGCCGCCAGCTCCACACCCTGACGAATGGCACGCTTGGCGTCCAGCTCGCCGGCTTCCAGGGCGCCGCCGATCAGGTGCACGCGGCGGCCGGCCGCCTCCAGCGGCGCCTGCAGCTCGCGCACCGGCTCCTGGCCGGCGCACAGCACGATGGTGTCGACCTCGATCAGCTGCAGGTCCTCGCGCTTCTCGCCATAGCTGACCCACAGGCCCTCGGGCGTGATGCGCTCGTAGTTGACGCCGGCCACCATCTGCACGTTCTTCATCTTCAGCGCGGCGCGGTGGATCCAGCCGGTGGTCTTGCCCAGGCCGGCGCCCAGCTTGCCCTTCTTGCGCTGCAGGAGCGTGACCTCGCGCTGCGGCGCCTCGGGCGCCGCCCGCAGCAGGCCGCCGCGCGTCTGCGCCGGATCGCCCACGCCCCAGTGCCTGCGCCAGGCCTCCGGATCCAGGGCCAGCGAATGGCCGGCCTCCAGCAGGAACTCCGACACGTCGAAGCCGATACCGCCCGCGCCGACCACGGCCACGCGCCGCCCCACGGGCTTGCGCTGCAGCAGCACGTCCACATAGCTCAAGACCTGACCCCGCGCCTCGCCCTCGGCCTGCCCCTCGATGCGCGGGTTGCGGGGCGCCACGCCGGTGGCCAGGAGGATCTCGTCGTACGGCTTCAGGTCGTCCAGGCCCACGCGGCGGTTGAGATGCAGCTGCACGCCGGTGGTCTCGATGCGGCGGCGGAAGTAGCGCAGGGTCTCGTTGAACTCCTCCTTGCCGGGCACGCGGCGGGCCAGGTTGAACTGGCCGCCCAGCTCAGGCCCGGCCTCGAACAGGTCGACCGCATGACCGCGCTCGGCCAGGGTGGTGGCGGCGGCCATGCCGGCCGGGCCCCCGCCCACCACGGCCACGCGCTTGCGCGGCTGCTCCTTCTGCAGGGGGATCACGCGCAGCTCGGTCTCGTGGGCCGCGCGCGGATTGACGAGGCAGCTGGCGATCTTCTGCTGGAAGGCGTGGTCCAGGCAGGCCTGGTTGCAGGCGATGCAGGTGTTGATCTCGTCCGCGCGGTCCTGGCGGGCCTTGCGCACGAAGTCGGCGTCGGCCAGGAAGGGGCGGGCCATGCTGACCATGTCGGCGCTGCCCTCGGCCAGCACCTGGTCGGCCACCTCGGGGGTGTTGATGCGGTTGCTGGTGACCAGGGGCGTGGTGATGCCCTCGGAGCGCAGCTGCTCGCGCAGCTTCTTCGTCACCCAGGCGAAGCCGGCGCGCGGCACGCTGGTGGCGATGGTGGGCACGCGGGCCTCATGCCAGCCGATGCCGGTGTTGATGATGTCCGCCCCCGCAGCGGGCAGCTCGCGCGCCAGCTGCACGACCTCCTCCCAGCTGCTGCCATCCGGGATCAGGTCCAGCATGGAGAGGCGGTAGATGATGATGAAGTCCCGGCCCACGGCCTCGCGCATGCGGCGCAGGATCTCCAGCGGCAGGCGCATGCGGTTCTCGTAGGCGCCGCCCCAGCGGTCCTGGCGCTGGTTGGTGTGGGTCACCAGGAACTGGTTGATGAAGTAGCCCTCGGAGCCCATCACCTCGACGCCGTCGTAGCCGGCCTCGCGGGCCAGCTTGGCGCAGCGCACGAAGGCGCGGATCTGGCGCTCGATGCCGCGCTCGCTCAGCTCCCGCGGCGTGAAGGGCGAGATGGGGGACTGGATGCGCGAGGGCGCCACGCACAGCGGGTGGTAGCCGTAGCGGCCGGTGTGCAGGATCTGCAGGGCGATCTTGCCGCCCTCGGCGTGCACGGCGTCGGTGATCACGCGGTGGCGGCGCGCCGCGCCGCTGGTGGCCAGGGTGCCGGCAAAGGGCTTGGCCCAGCCCTCGATGTTGGGCGCGAAGCCGCCCGTGACGATCAGGCCCACCTCGCCCCGGGCGCGCTCGGCAAAGTAGGCCGCCATGCGCTCGAAATGCTTGCGGGAGTCCTCCAGCCCCGTGTGCATGCTGCCCATCAGCACCCGGTTCTTCAGCTGGGTATGGCCCAGGTCCAGCGGGGCCAGCAGATGCTCATAGGCCATGGCGGTCTCCTTCATGCTTGTTCTTGCGCGGGGCAGGCCACCGCAGGCGGCCCGAGGTCGCGGCTGATGCTAGCAGCGGCCCCCGGGCGCCCCATGGCGGGCAACCCTGCTTTGGAGAGCCGGCTCTAGGCCTGGCCGGCGGCCGGCGCCAGGGGCCGGCACGGGACTTGCCGCGCCGGATTTCAAGGGCAGCAAATCTTTACGGATTGGCCCTCGCCCAGGCTCGCCGACAGCGTCAGGCCATCTCATTACAATCGCCCGCAGTCGACGCCGGCAGCCCCGGGCTGTCGCGTACTCGATTCATGCGCGCCCCAGGGGCGCGAACGGAGAACTGGAGCGTTTGATGAGATTCACTCGATGGGCGAGCGCGATCGCCATGATCGGCACCCTGGCGCTGAGCGCCTGCGGCAGCGGCGGCGGCGGCAACGACGGCAACACCAATGTGCGCCTGCTCAATGCCAGCGTCGGCTACTCCTCCCTGGACCTGAAGGTCAATGACACCAAGGTGAGCTCGGGCGTCAACTTCGGCACCGTGTCCAACTACGGCAGCATCAGCACCGGCAGCAACACCGCCGAGCTGCTGGTCGCGGGCTCCAGCACCCTGCTGTCCACCCCGGGCCTGAACAACCTGAACAAGGACGGCCACTTCACCGTCATCGCCTTCGGCAACACCGGCTCCATGGCCACCCGTCTGCTGAACGAGTCCGAGACCGAGCCGGCGTCCGGCAGCACCAAGCTGCTGACGCTGAACCTGGCTCCGGATGCCGGCACCGTGGACGTCTACGTGACCGCCCCCGGCGCATCGCTGACGGACTCCACCCCGACCGCCTCGAACCTGATCCCCGGCAACGGCGACGCCTACCGCACCATCACCTCGGGCACCTACCAGATCCGCGTGACCGCGACCGGCAGCAAGACCGACCTGCGCCTGGACATCCCCAGCGTGGTCCTGGACTCGACCAAGGTCAACACCCTGGTGCTGACCAGCGCCGGCGGCGGCGTGATGGTCAACGGCCTGCTGCTGGCCCAGCAAGGCAATGTGACCAAGTACCAGAACGGTCTGGCCAAGGTGCGCGCGATCACCACGCTGCCCCGCGGCGTCATCGTGACCGCCAAGCTGAACGGCTTCGCCTCGCTGGACAACTACAGCTCGCCCTCCCAGTCCCCCGCCTACAGCGACATCACCGTGACCAACGGCGTCAAGGTCGACTGGATCGTCGATGGCGTGACCCAGCCCTCCAAGCAGATCGCGCTGGAGAACAGCGCCGTCTACACCACGCTGATCTGGGGTGACACCGCGGCCCCGACGCTGAGCGTGCTGAAGGAAGACAACTCGCTGCCCTCGACCGCCAACACCGCCAAGGTGCGCGTGCTCAACGGCGTGCCCGGCTTGAACAACGTGGCCCTCTACAACAACACGGCCCCCGTCATCACCAATGTGCTGCCCGGCACCCTCTCGGCCAGCACCAGCGTGAACGCCGGAAGCAACGGCACTGACGTGCAGGTGGAAGTCCGCGCCGGCGCCCCGACGGTGTTCACCGAAAAGAAGACCATGACCGCCGGCAAGATCTACACCGTGATCCTGAGCGGCAAGCTCGGTGCGATCGAAGGCAGCATCATCGAGCAGTGATCTGACACTCGTTCGCCAGAAACCCCCTGCGCCTCCCGGCCAGGGGGTTTTTTCATGGGCGATCCGCAGGTGCGAGGCGCCCTGCTGACAGCATCCGGCCGCCCGCGCTGGCAAGATGCCGGACATGCCCAACGCTGCCTCGTCTTCCCGGCTCGCCCTTGTGGCCGGGCTCCTGGTCATCCTGGCCTGGGGCCTCAACTTCCCCCTGCAGAAGGCCCTGCTGGCCGCCATGGGGCCGGGGGGCTTCCTGTGCCTGCGCTTCACCCTGATGCCGCTGCTGGTGATCGGCCTGCTGCTGTACCAGCACGGGCTGCGCTGGCCGCGGGTCTCGCGCCAGGACGCCTGGGCGCTGGCGCGCCTGGGCCTGCTGGGCCAGGGGCTGCACCTGATGTTGTCCAGCTTCGGCGTGCACTGGTCCACGCCCTTCTCCAGCTCGGTGCTGCTGGCCTGCGGGCCCATCTTCACGCTGCTGATCCTGCGTGCCTACGGCCTGGAGCGCCTGCGGCGCGCCCAGTGCGTGGGCATCGCGCTGGCGGTGGGCGGGGCCCTGCTTTTCATGTCGGACAAACTGCTGGCGGCCAACTGGCGGGCCGGCGGCGGGGACCTGGTGCTGCTCGTCGCTGCCGCGCTGTTCTCCTACTACACCGTGGCGGCCAAGCCCCTCATCGAACGCCATGGCGCGGTGCTGGTGATGTGCTACGCCAGCCTGGCCGCCACGCCGCCGGTGCTGCTGTACGCCGTGCCGGCCGCGCTGCAGACCGACTGGGCCGGCGTCACGCCCGGGCTCTGGCTGGGGGCGCTGTGGGCCGTGGTGGGCATCGGCTTTGGCAGCTGGCTGGCCTGGGGCTGGGTCAATGCGCAGCGTGGCGTCGCACGCACGGCGCCCCTGATCTACCTGATGCCGCCCATCGCCGGCCTGGCCGCCTGGGCTGCGGGGGGCGAGCAGTTCGGTGCAGCCAAGCTGGCAGGCGCCGCCCTGACCCTGGCCGGCGTCGCCTGGGCCCAGTTTGCCCCGCAGGCCAGCGCCACGCGCCAGGCCGCTGACGCCCAGACCCCGGTGCTGGACTGAGGCGAACACACATGGCCCTGGGCACCCCGCATTGGCGCCGTCTGCGTGAGATCTGGCGCAGCGCAGGCTGGCCCTGCCAGGACCTGGTGGAGGTCGAACTGCTGGCGGCCGGCCTGCTGGAGCGGCTCAGCGAGGGGCCGCGGGAACGGCTGCGGGTCACCGACGCCGGCATCCAGGCCCTGGCCGCTACCCTGGACCGCAACCGCCAGGCCCGCGATGCGCATGAGCAGCTGGTGGGCCGTGTGGCCCTGGAGCTGCAGCGCGGCGGGCGCGTCGTCTGGCGCGGTCTGAGCCTGCGGGCCGGGCTGCCCGGCGAGGCAGCGCCGCCTGCCGAAGCCGGCACGCTGATCGACGCCGCGGCGCCAGTGCCCGCCGCCCGGCCGCGCTGGGTCAATGCCATGCCTGACGTCTTCTCCCTCCGCCACACCACGGTGCCGGACTACCTGGACGTGGCCGTGCATGAGATCAAGGTCAGCCGCGCCGACTTGCTGGGGGAGCTGCGACGCCCGGCCAAGTCCCAGGCCTACCTGGCCCTCAGCAGCCAGTGCTGGTTCGTGCTGAAGGCGGGCATCGCCGAGCCTCAGGAAGTCCCGCCCGAGTTCGGCGTGCTGCTGGCGCATGCCCAGCACCTGGAGCTGGCCCGCCCGGCGCCGCGGCGACCGCATCAACCCGATTTCGCCACCTGGATGGCCCTGGCCCGCCATGCCTGCGAAGCGCCGCCTCAGGACGACGCGCAGGGCCGCCTGGGCGAGCCAGCGCCCGGCGCGCCGCCCGAGGACCGTTAAGAAAACGCTCATCTGCGGCGCCCACCATGAGCCCATCGAAAGCCAATGCTGGAGAGCCTCATGGACATCACACAAGACCCGCCGCGCGACAGCGGCATGGCGGACGCAGCGCGTCCGGCACGGCGCCGGATCCTCGACGCCCCGACGCGCCTGGTGCACTGGGCCCTGGCCCTCAGCTTTGCCGGGGCCTACGTCACGGCCGAGCAGGAGGCCTGGCACGGACTGCACATCAGCTTCGGCTACACCGCCCTGGGCCTGGCCCTGTGGCGGGTGCTGTGGGGCCTGCTGGGCCCCCGCCGCAGCCGGCTGCCCGCCCTGCTGAACCGCGTCCGCGGGGCCTGGCAGGGGCGGCCGGAGGCCAGCCGCCTGCTGGGCGCCGGGCAGGCTGCGGCGGCACTGGGCCTGCTGGGCCTGGCCCTGCTGAGCGGCTTCAGCGGCCTGGCGCTGGACCAGGAATGGCTGGGCGAGGCCCTGGAGGAGCTGCATGAGGCCAGCGGCGAGATCATGCTTTTCCTCGTGCTGCTGCACCTGGGCCTGCTGGCGGGGCTGTCGCTGATGCGGCGCCGCAATGCCTTCGCGCCCATGTTCAGCGGCCGCCAGGCGGGCCCCGGCCCGGACCTGGTCCGCCACAGCCTGTGGCCCCTGGCCCTGGGGATCGCCACCCTGATCGCCGCCTTCTGGGCCTGGCAATGGAACAGCGGGGCGCTCGCCCGGGGCGAGGAGCGGCACGGCGGCCATGAGCGGCAATCGGTGCATGATGGGCGGCACGACAAGGGCGAGCACCACCGCGGGCGCTCGCACGACGACGACGACTGAGCCCCCGGAGACCGCCCCGACCATGCGCATCCTGCTCGCCGAAGACGACACCTTGCTGGGCGACGGCCTGCGCGCCGGCCTGCGCCAGCAGGGCTTCCAGGTCGACTGGGTGCGGGACGGCGCCGCCGCCGAGCGCGAGCTGCGGGCCGAGCCCTATGCCGCCGCCGTGCTGGACCTGGGCCTGCCGCAGCTGGACGGCCTGGAGGTGCTGGCCCGCATCCGCGCCGCGGGCGTGGCACTGCCGGTGCTGGTGCTGACAGCGCGCGACGCCGTGCCGGACCGCATCCGTGGCCTGGACCTGGGCGCCGACGACTACGTCATCAAGCCGGTGGACCTGCACGAGCTCGCCGCCAGGCTGCGCGCCCTGGTGCGCCGCGCCCATGGTCAGCCGCAGGAACGCCTGCAGGTGCAGGACCTGGTGCTGGACCCAGCCGCACGCAGCGTGCAGCGCGCCGGCCGGCCCGTCGCACTGGCCACGCGGGAGTTCGACCTGCTGCAGCTGCTGATGCTGTCAGCCGGCCGCGTGCTCTCGCGCGAGCTGCTGGAACAGCAGCTCTACGCCTGGGGCACGGAGGTGGAGAGCAACGCCATCGAGGTCCACATCCACCACCTGCGCAAGAAGCTGGGTCCTGGCCTGATCCAGACGGTGCGCGGCGTGGGCTACCTGCTCAGCCGCGAGCCCCTGCCCTGAGGCGCAAGCCATGAGGACCCTGCTCCATCCCCGTTCCCTGCAGGCCCGGCTGCTGGCCCTGGTCCTGGCCCTGGTGCTGGGCCTGTGGGCGCTGAGCAGCCTCAGCACTGGCCTGGATGCCCGCCATGAGCTGGACGAGCTGCTGGACGCCCACCTGGCGCAGGCCGCCGCCCTGCTGGTGGCGCGCCAGTCAGGCGTGCCGCACGAGGGAGCGGCCGCGGAGCCCCGGGAGCTGCAGCCCGAGGCGCCCAGCCTGCACCGCTATGCCTCCAAGGTGGCGTTCCAGGTCTTCCATGAGGGGCAGCTGGTGCTGCGCTCCGCCAATGCGCCGGCGACACCCCTGCTGCCCCTCGCCGACGCTGCAGGCTTTCGCAATGTGCAGCGCGAGGGCCAGGCCTGGCGCATCTTCGCGACCCAGGGCGCGGAGGGCGACATCCTCGTGCTCGTCGGTGAACAGCTGCAGTCGCGGGCCGACATCCTGCACGCCGTGCTGCGCGGCATGCTGTGGCCCCTGCTGCTGGCCCTGCCCCTGCTGGCCCTGGGCCTGTGGTGGGGCGTGCACCGTGGCATGAGCCCCCTGCGCGAGCTCGGCCGCCAGCTGCGCGCCCGCTCCGCCGCCGAGCTGCAGCCGCTGCAGCTGCCGGCCGCCCCGCTGGAGATGCAGCCCCTGCTGGAGGCCCTCAACACCCTTTTCGCCCGCATCCAGGCCCTGATGGAGAGCGAACGCCGCTTCACCGCCGACGCTGCGCACGAGCTGCGCACCCCCATCGCCGCCATACGCACCCAGGCCCAGGTGGCGCTGGCGGCGGGCGGGGACGAAGCCACGCGGACCCATGCCCTGCAAGCCACGCTGGCCGGATGCGACCGCGCGGCACGGCTGGTCGAGCAGCTGCTGACCCTGGCGCGCCTGGAGACCGGCCAGGCGCCCGCGCTCCAGCCCCTGGACCTGTCGGCCCTGGCCCGCCAGGCCCTGGCCGAGCAGGTGGCTCGCGCCCTGGCGGCCCGCCAGCAGCTGGCTCTGGAGGGCGCCGACACCGCCTGCCTCGTCATGGGCGACAGCACCTTGCTCGCCGCCCTGCTGCGCAATCTCCTGGACAACGCCTTGCGCTACAGCCCTGAGGGCGCCCGGGTGCAGCTGCAGCTGGGTCGGCAGGCGGGCGAGGTGCTGCTGAGCCTGGAGGACAGCGGGCCCGGACTGGACGAGGCGGCTCTGGCCCGACTGGGCGAGCGCTTCTTCCGCCAGCTGGGCACCGGCCAGGAAGGCAGCGGGCTCGGGTGGTCCATCGTGCGCCGCATCGCGGCGGTGCATGGCGCGCGGGTGGCGGTCGACCGCAGCACGGCGCTGGGGGGCTTGCGCGTGCAGCTGTGGCTGAAGGCGGCGCGCTGAACCGGCCCCCGGGGCGCACACCGCACCCTCCTGCCTGCGCCGGGCCCCATGCCCTTTGGATGGACGCCGCTGGCTTGCCAGAATGGGGCGCTTTCTCCGCAGTACGACAGCGCCATGTCCACCGATTACACCCTGCTCCGGCAGACCCCCAGCGTCCAGACCTACCGCCACCTGCGCCAGCAGGCCGGCCTGAGCGACAAGAGCGACACCGCGGCGGCCCGCGGCCTGCGCCAGACCCTGTTCGCGGTGCAGCTGCTGCAGGGCGAGGAGGTGGTGGGCATGGGCCGGGTGATCGGCGACGACGGCTGCTTCTACCAGGTGGTGGACATCGCCGTGCTGCCCGCCCACCAGGGACGCGGCCTGGGCAAGCGCATCATGACCGCGCTGTGCGAGTGGCTGCATGCGCGCGCGCCGCGCACCGCCTACGTCAGCCTGATCGCCGACGGCGAGGCCCACCGCCTCTATGCCCAGTTCGGCTTCCGCCCCACGGCCCCGGCCTCGATCGGCATGGCACTGAAGCTCTGAGCCGGACTGGCGCCGGCCGCTGCCCCGGCGATATGCCCTTTGCGCAGATCGCCCGGACGAGCCCGCATAGGCAGGGCCGCGAGCTTGGGTTCACAATGCGCCCTTCTTCACCCGACACCGGCCTTCCACGAGGGGGCCGCATGAACGCATGAAGCTCCCTGCCTCCCTGCGCCCCTCCTCGCTGGCCTGCGCCGCCCTGCTGAGCCTGGCCACCTTCAGCCCCTCCCTTGTCCTGCCCGCCAGCGCTGCCGCGCCCACCGCCAGCAGCGTGGCCTGGCAGGAAGCCGCCGGCGATGCCGACATCGAGAAGGCCTTCGCCCAGGCCCGCAGCGAGAAGAAGCCTGTGCTGCTGTACTGGGGCGCTAAATGGTGCCCGCCCTGCAACCAGCTCAAGGCCACGCTGTTCAACCGGCAGGACTTCATCGAGCAGACGCGCAGCATCGTCGCCGTGCACCTGGACGGCGATGTCCCCGGCGCGCAGAAGCTGGGCACCCGCTTCAAGGTGCGCGGCTACCCCACCCTCATCCTCTTCAGCAATGACGGCCAGGAGCTGACCCGCCTGCCCGGCGAGGCCGATGCCGCCCAGGTCATGAAGGTGCTGCAGCTGGGCCTGGCCGGCGGCCGCCCGATCAAGTCCGTGCTGGCCGACGCCCGCGCCGGCAAGAAGCTCAGCGCCAACGAGTGGAAGCTCCTGGGCTTCTACTCCTGGGAGACCGACGAACAGCAGCTGGTGCCCGCCGCCCAGCGCCCCGCCCTGCTGGCCCAGCTGGCCGCCGCGGCGCAGGGCGTGGACGCCGAGACCGGCTCGCGCCTGTGGCTCAAGGCCCTGGCCGCGAATGAGGACGGCAAGAGCCTCAAGGTCGATGCCGCCCTGACCGAACGCGTGGGCAAGGTCCTGGCCAATGCCGCCGAGGCCCGCGCGCAGACCGATGCGCTGAGCTACGGCGCCCCCGAGATCGTGCGCAGCCTGGCCCCCAAGGCCGGCCCCGAGCGGCAGGCCCTGCTGGCCCAGTACGAAGCCGCGCTCAAGCGCCTGGAGGCTGACACCAGCCTCTCCCGCGCCGACCGCCTGGCGGCCCTGAGCGCCCGCGTGGAGCTGGCCCGCATCGACCTGCCCAGGGACGAGCGCCACCCCAAGCTGAATGCCGCCCTGCTGCAGGAGGTGCGCGAGGCCGCCGCCCGCCTCGACAAGGAAGTCACCGACGGCTACGAACGCCAGGCCGTGATCACCGAGGCCGCCGGCCTGCTGGGCGTCTCGGGCCAATGGGAGCAGAGCGATGCCCTGCTCAAGGCCAGCCTGTCCAAGAGCCACTCGCCCTACTACCTGATGAGCATGCTGGGCGGTAACGCCAAGAAGCAGGGCAGGAAAGACGAAGCGCTGCGCTGGTACGAGGAGGCCTTCAACAAGAGCGAGGGGCCCGCCACCCGCCTTCAGTGGGGTGCCAACTACCTGGCGGCCCTCGTGGAGCTGGCGCCGCAGGACACGGCCCGCATCGAGAAGGTCGCCGGCCAGCTCTTCGCCGAGGCAGAGAAGGACAAGGGCGCCTTCTATGAACGCAGCGCCCGCTCGCTGAAGAAGGTCGGCAATGACCTGCAGGCGTGGAACAAGACCGGCCAGCACGAGGCCAGCCTGGGCAAGCTGCGCGGGCAGCTGGAGGGCATCTGCGCCAAGGTCGACACCGCCGACCAGCAGCGCGCCACCTGTGAAGGCCTGCTGAAGCCTGCAAAGAAGGGCTGATCGCCCGGCAAGCACCCACAAGAAAGGCGCCTCCTGCGAGGCGCCTTTTTCATGGCGGTGGCGAGGCGGCTTACTTGAGCAGGCCCTCGGCCTTCATGGCTTCCTGCACGGCCGGACGGTCGGCCACGCGGGCGCGGAAGGCGCCCAGCTGCTTCAGGCCGCTGATGTCCACGCCCACGTACTGGCCCCAGTTGCTCACCACGAAGAGGTAGGCATCTGCCACGCTGAACTGGCTGCCCAGCAGGTAATCGCGGCCTTCCAGCTGGCTGTCCACCCAGGCCAGGCGCTTCTGCAGAGCTTCGCGGAACAGGGGCTTGGCGTCTTCCGGCGTGGCCGGGTTGAACAGGGGCGAGAAGCCCTTGTGCAGCTCGCTGGTGATGTAGTTGAGCCATTCCTGCAGGCGGTAGCGCGGCCAGCTGCCGTTGGCCGGGGCCAGCTGCTTCTCGGGCACCAGGTCGGCCAGGTACTGGACGATGGCCGGGCCTTCGGTCAGGCGCTCGCCGTTGTCCAGCTCCAGCACGGGCACCGAGCCCTTGGGGTTGATGGAGAAGAAGTCCGTGCCATCGGCCAGCTTCTTGGTCTTGGTGCTGGCCAGGACCGCCTCGAAGGGCAGGCCTGCCTCGCGCAGCACGATGTGCGGGGACAGGGAGCAGGCGCCGGGGCTGTAATAGAGCTTCATTGAACGTACCTCCAGATACGGTTGCTTGGGGCGTGAATTCGGCCAGGCCTGCAGGAGGGGATCCTGCGGGTGCGGAGCGCAACGATACGCCGGAGTGACGCGGCGCATGAGAAAGCCCTCGGCTGCAAGTCGTCGCAAAAGCTGCTACCGCCCGGCCCCGGATTCCAGCCAGTCGCCGCCCCGCGCTGCCATTCGCCGCATGGCCGTCCCGGCCGCCGGGTGCCCTTCTCATAATTCGCCCAGGCAAACAGGACCGCCGGGTCCGAGGAGGAAGACGATGAAGATCTGCCGAACACGGCATGGAGGACGCCTCGCCGTGCTGGTGGGCGTGCTGGTGGCGCTCATGAGCGCCCAGCACAAGGCCCAGGCGGCCACCCGCGCCTGCCGCATCGAGGGCATCCCCAACGAGCTGCAGTGCGGCGTGCTCAAGCGGCCGCTGGACCCCGCCCGCGCCGACGGCCCGCAGGTCGAGGTCCACTACCTCGTCGTGCCCGCCATGGCCCGCAACAAGCAGCCCGACCCGGTGCTGATGCTGGCGGGCGGTCCCGGCCAGAGCGCCATCGGCGTGGCGCCCCTGGTGATGAGCCGCCTGGCGCGACTGAACAACCGGCGCGACCTGGTCTTCATCGACCAGCGCGGCACGGGCAAGTCCGCGCCGCTGCAATGTGCCGACGACTCCCGGCTGCCCATGGCCGAGAGTGCAGACGAATCCGCCAGCCTGCGCCGCGTCGAGCAGTGCCGCGAGCAGCTGCAGAAGCTGCCCTACGGCGACCTGCGCTTCTACACCACCACGATCGCCATGCAGGACTTCGATGCCGTGCGTGCCGAGCTGGGTGCCGAGCGCTGGAACCTGATCGGCGGGTCCTACGGCACGCGGGCCGCGCTGGAGTACCAGCGGCAGTTCCCGCAGCATGTGCGGCGCACGGTGATCGACGGCGTGGCACCGCCGGACCTGGTCCTGCCTGAAAGCCTGTCCGTCGACGTGCAGGCCGCCCTGGACGCCGAATTCAAGGCCTGCGAAGGCGAGCCGGCCTGCGCGAAGCGCTTCCCCCAGCTGCGCCAGCAGTGGACCCAGCTGCTGGCTTCGCTGCCGCGCACGGTGACGCTGAGAAACCCGCTGACGAACGAGCCGGAGTCCTTCACGCTGACGCGCAACCAGCTGCTGCGCACCATCCGCGGCCCGCTGTACGTGCCCTCGATGACCTCCCTGGTGCCCGCCGCCATCCAGGCCGCCAGCAAGGGCCAGTTCGAGGCCCTGGCCGGCCTGGGCGGCATGATGAGCAGCAACAAGGCCACACGCCTTGCCCTGGGCATGCACTTCTCGGTGATCTGCGCCGAGGACTTCCCGCGCATGGGCAAGGGCGCCGAAGCGCTGGGCAGCGACATGGGCCGCGTGGAAGCGGAATCCTACGACCGCATCTGCAGGAACTGGCCCCGCGGCGAGGTGCCGGCGGCCTTCTACCAGGTGCCACCCGCCCAGACGCCGGTGCTGCTGCTGTCCGGCGGCGCCGACCCGGTGACACCGCCGCGCCACGCCGAGCGCGTCGCCAAGCTGCTGGGCGCCAAGACCCAGCACATCGTGGTGCCGCAGGCCGGCCATGGCGTGATGAGCCTGGGCTGCATGGGCGAGGTGCTGTACCGCTTCATCGACGCCAAGACCGACGCCACCGCCCTGCCCCAGGACGCCGCCTGCGCCATCAAGATCCCCAGGCCGCCCGCCTTCCAGCCCATCATCCGCACGGAGGTGCAGCCGTGATCCGCATCGAACAACTCTCCAAGCAGTTCATCACCCAGGCCGGCGGCAAGACGCTCTTCAAGCGCCCGCCCAAGCGCATCGTGAAGGCCGTGCAGTCCCTGAGCTTCCATGCGCCGGACGGCCGCATCACCGGCCTGCTGGGCCCCAACGGCGCCGGCAAGACCACGACGCTGCGCATGCTGGCCGGCCTCTTTCCGCCTGACCAGGGCAGCCTGGCGGTCGACGGCATCGACGTGCTCAAGAACCCCCGCGCGGCCCTGGCCCGCATGGGCATCCTGGGCGACGCCCATGGCCTGTACCCACGCCTGACGGCCCGCGAGAACATCATCTACTTCGGCCGGCTGCAAGGCATGGAGGGCGAGGCCGCGGCTGCGCGCGCCGACGCGCTGGCCGAACTGCTGGACATGCGCCGCATCCTGGACCGCCGCACAGAGGGCTTCAGCCAGGGCGAGCGCATGAAGACCGCGCTGGCCCGCGCCCTGGTGCACGATCCGGCCAACATCGTGCTGGACGAGCCGACCAACGGCCTGGACGTGCTCGCCACACGAGGCCTGCGCGACGCCCTGCGCCATCTGCGCTCCCCGGCCGGCGGCAGCAAGTGCATCGTGTTCTCCAGCCACATCATGCAGGAGGTCGAGCAGCTCTGCGACCACGTGGTGGTGATGGCACGCGGCCGCGCCGTGGCCCAGGGCAGCGTGCCCGAGCTGCTGGCGCAGACCGGCGAGACGCGCTTCGAGGAGGCCTTCGTGAAGCTGGCCTTTGCCGACAGCACCACCGATGACACCACTGAGGAGGCCCTGGCATGAGCGAGAACCCGAGCCCCGTTTCCAAGGAGCTGCTGATGAGCCCTGCACGCCCCCCCCTGTCCTTCCTGGCCCATGCCCGCATCGTGCTGTTCAAGGAACTGGTCGATGCGGTCCGTGACCGCCGCACCCTGCTGCGCATGCTGGTCCCGGCGGTGCTGATGGGCCCGCTGATGCTGATGGCGCTGTCCGGCCTGATCGCCTCACTGGAGGAACGCGCTGAGAAGCGCGAGCTGATGGTGGCCGGCCTGGAGAACGCCCCGACGCTGGAGAACTACCTGCTGCGCCAGACCTACACGCTCAAGGCCGCACCGGCGGACTACGAGCAGAAGCTGCGCGCCACCCAGTTGCTGGAACCAGTGCTGGTCATCGGCAAGGACTTCGAGAAGCAGCTGCTGGAGGGTGACCGCCCCACGGTGGAGGTGGTCAGCGACAGCGCCAACCAGCGCGCCCAGGTGGCCGTGGGCAGCGTGCAGCGCCTGCTGCGCAGCTTCAACCAGGAGCGCGCAGGCCTGAACCTCGCCCTGCGTGGCATCTCGCCTGAACTGCTGCAGCCCGTGGCCATCGAGGAACGCGACCTGGCCAGCACCCAGGCCCGCGCGACCCGCATCACCAGCATCGTGCCCATGTTCATCATCATGGCCGTGCTCTACGGCGCGCTGACCGCCGCCCTGGACAGCACTGCCGGCGAACGCGAGCGGGGCTCCCTGGAGCCCCTGCTGATGAACCCGGCCTCGCCGCTGGCACTGGTGCTGGGCAAGTGGGGCGCGGTGGCGCTGTCCGGCGTGGCGGTGGCGGCACTGTCCAACCTGAGTTTCCTGCCGGCGCAGTACCTGATCCAGAGCGACAGCCTGCAGGCCATGTTCCAGTTCGGCTGGGGCGAGGCCCTGCGCTGCCTGGCCGTGCAGCTCCCGCTGGCAGCCGGCGTGGGCGCCCTGCTGATGGCGATGGCCGTGCGCACCAAGACCTTCAAGGAGGCCCAGGCCAGTGCCACCCTGGCCATGACTCTGATCAGCCTGGCGCCCATGGTGGGGCTGATGAACCCCGGCGGGGAGGCCGCCTGGTACTACTGGGTGCCGGGCCTGGCCCAGAACACGCTGATGCTGCAGGTGCTCAAGGGCGAAGGGCTGAGCCTGGCCAAGGTCCTGCCCTCGGTGCTGGTGTGCGGTGCCATGACCCTGGCCGGCCTGCTCTTCATTGCCCGCTCGATGCGGCAGGCCGTGGCCCGCTGAGCCTCATCGGCCGACACGGCAAAAGGCGCCTCGCTGGAGGCGCCTCTTTTTGTTGGAGGCCGGGAGAGAAATGACGCGCAGGATCAGTGCATCAGGCTGAGCGCCCGGTGCACTTCCTGCTGCCAGGGCAGGGCATGGACGATCTCGTTGAGCTGGCGTGCGGAATCGACAGGCGCCAGCACCTCGCCGCGCGGATTCAGGAACTGCAGATTGGTCACCAGCGACATGGGATCCACCATGGCCACCACGCCAACCGGCAGGCGGACCCAGTCCCAGGCCACCCCCGCCGTGCCATGCTGCCATTCACCCTTCCAGAGCGTCTGGCCCATGGCCGGATGGTCGGCATCGCCCGGCACCAGAACACGGGTGCTGAGGTGGGCGAGTTGCAACTTCGGAGTGGCGTCCGTCGCGCACAGCAGGCGGGGCCAAGCGTAGACAATCCAGGCAGGTGTCATCGACAGGACTTGCTTGTTGTGGAGGATGACGGTCGGTGCTGCGCATCATCCTGTAAGCGCAGTCTGCTGAGACCTGCAAGTTGTTGCTAGCTGTAAACCCTAGCAGAACAGGCCCCTCTAGCACTGACAATTCCCGGACAACTCCAATCTTCCCGAGGGATCCCCGGCCTCATGCTGCAAGGCAGTTTTCAATCGGTGCTGGAAGCCAAGAATCGCGACGAGTTCCGCGAGGAGATCGTGCGGTTTGCGCAGAACCTGGGGTTTGAGACCGTCACTGCGACCGTTGTCCTGGATCGCGGGCCCGGCAATGCCGAGTTCATGTCCATTGACAACGCGCCGGTCGGTTTCAACGAAATCGCCTACGACCCCTCGCTTGGCAAGTTAGATCCGGTGATGCAGCACGTCAAACGACACAGCGTGCCCATCATCTGGAGCCAGTTCACCTATGTTCAGCATGGGCGCGGCGATCTGTGGGAAGAACAGGCGCGATTCGGTTACTGCAGCGGCGTGTGCCTCGCGCTGCACCTGCCCGAAGGCCGGCACTTCATCATGGGCGTCGACCGGCGTGAATCCCTGCCTTCGGATCACCAGCAGCTCACGCGCGTGGTGGCGGACCTCCAGCTGTTTGCCGTCCATGCCCAGGAAGCGGCCTGGAACGTCTTCCTTCCCGAAGGTGCCTCGCTGGACCAGCAACTTCCCAGCCTCACGCCCCGTGAGCTGGAATGCCTGCGCTGGACCATGGAGGGCAAGACGGCTTGGGAGGTCGGCGGCATCCTGGGCATCAGCGAGCGCACGGCGGTGCTGCATCTCAACAATGCAATGCACAAGATGGATTGCAATAACAAGCACCAAGCCGTCCTGAAGGCCCTGCGCCTGGGGTTGATCCGCTAAGGATCATCCCTAGTATGTAATGTGTGACAGTGGCCGCAGAAGGCTTCCAGTGATCCAATTGGCCAAACTAGCTTCCATTTGGAGCCAACTGGAGATTTCTTATGAATACTTTCCAACAACTGAGCGCAAGCGAACTGGAGTGGGTTGCCGGCGGTGAAGACCCCTCGCCCAAGGGCACCTGGCTGACCACCGGGCAGGATCCGTCCCCCAAGGGCACCTGGCTGGTGGCCGAGCAAGACCCCTCGCCCAAGGGCACCTGGCAGACGGCTGAAGAAGACCCCTCGCCCAAGGGCACCTGGTAAGCCGCCCTATGAAGTCCCCCCAAGAGGCTGGCATTTGCCAGCCTCTCGTCTTTCTGCCTCCCACGGCTTCATGCTCCCGAGCGCCCGACGGCCCGGCTTGATGCGGCGCTGCGTGGCGCGCTGGCTGGGCCAGCGAAACCTGGCAAGACCTGACCCGGTGCGGCATGGCGCCCTGGCTCCCCTGGCCTACATTGCCGGCCACTATGGCCTGGCGGCCGAGGGCCTGATCGAAGCGAGCCCGGCCGGCAGCGGCCTGGAGGCGCTCTGCTTCCACGCCCTGGGCCTGGGCCTGAAGAGCCGGGTCGTGCGCCTGGAGGCCGGCTCCCTCAACCGGCTTCAGCTGCCCTGCCTCGTGCGGCACGAGCAGCTGGGGTGGATGCCGCTGGTGGCCGTTCACGAGGAGCACGTCACCGTGCAGCACCCGCAGCAGGGGCGTCTCAGCCTGCCCCGCGAGGCCTGGGCCATGGCCTTCATGGGCCTGGCGCTGGAGTTTCAGCGAGCTCCCTAGGCCCGCCCTCTGCGGTGCCACCGCCGGGTCTGAATGGCTCGCATGCCGCTGCGCGAAGCCACGGGCCGGATCAGGCGGGCGGCAGGGGCGAGGTCTGCTCCTCCATCCAGCCGAGCCAGCGCATCGCCTGCTCACGGCTCTCGCCGCACATCAGCTCGGAAGGCTGCAGGGAGCCGCAGACGGCCGGCCGCTCTGGCCGGCCGAAGATCTTGCAACGGTCCTGATCATCCAGTTGCACGCAGCGCACGCCGGCCGGCTTGCTGATGCCATTCACCATGGGCATGCCGGGAATGGGCGAGCTGATGGAAGGCGCGATGCAGCAGGCCGCACAGCGGGGACGGCACTCCATCAGCCCTGCTCCACCTGAAGGCGCAGCGGGCAGGCCCGCGCGAGTTGATCTGCCAGCTGGGCCCGCAGGGAACGCAGCTCGTCGAGCCTGGCGTCGATCTGTGCCAGCTTGCCCTGCAGCAGGGCCTGCACCTGCACGGCGTCCAGCCCGCCTGCCTGCAGGGCATCCATCTGGCCCAGGACTTCGCGGATCTCCGCCAGGCTGAAGCCCAGGCCCTGGGCCAGGCGGATCAGCGTCAGGCGCGCCGCCGCTTCCGGTGCATAGCGACGATAGCCCTTGGCGGTGCGCAGGGCGTGGAGGAGGCCCTGGCGCTCGTAGAAGCGCAGGGTGTCGTGGCTGAGGCCGCTGAGTGCGGCAAGTTCGCCGATGAGCATGTCCGGGCAGTCGAGGCAATGGAGCGAATGTGCTTGACCCTGGAGTGTAGTCAAGGCTCGAGCATGGCGCTTTCCACTTCCGCATTCCGCCATGTCCACCCCCATCCTCATCACCGGCGCGAGCGGCCAGATCGGTCGCTGGCTCCTCCATGCCTTGCTCCAGCGAGCCCTCACACAACCCCTGGCACTCGCTCTGCGTGATCCCGTCGCGCAGCTGCAAAGCCTGCGCCAGTGGTTGTCAGCCCGCGGCATTTCCGACGCCCGGCTGGCCCTCCTGGCTGCGCATCCCTACCGGCTGGAGGACGTCGCCGCTGCACAGGCGCTGGTCCGGGCGCAGCGTCCCCACACGCTGCTGCACCTCGCCGCCCGCTTCGAATGGGGGCTGGATGCAGACGAGGCGCGGCGCGCCCAGCTGCAAGCCACCGAGGCGCTGTGGGAAGCCCAGACCGACCCCCAAGGCCACGCCGGCCGCTTCGTGGCCCTGGGCGGCTACATGACCCAGCATCGCCCGCAACTGGACAAGCTGGGCATCCGCCCCGAGGGCCCGGTGGATTGGCAGCGCATCTACCGTCGAATCGGCGGCTACGAAGCCAGCAAGCTGGAGACCCAGGTCCACATGAGCGCGCTGGCCCGGCGCCTGGGGCGGCCCTGGCTGTGCGTGCATCCGGCCACCGTCTGCGGGCATTCGGTCGAGGGCGAGCTTCCTGCGCACGCGGCGCTGCATGCGCTGTGCCGGCAGCTGATCCGCGGTCGCCTGCAGGCACTGCCGGGCTCTCCCCGGCATCTGCTGCCCCTGGTCAGCGTGGACGAGGTGGCCGGCTTCCTCGCCCATCTGGCCCTGGACCCGCAGGTCCGCTCCGGCGACTTCCTGTTGATGGATCCGGCCTCCCCGCCCTTGCACGGCCTGATCCGGGCGCTGGCAGCCTCGTTGAACGTGAGGGCACCTCGCTGGGCCCTTCCTGTCGCCCTGATGCAGGGCCTGCTGCGCCTGCCCGGCGTCGCTGCCTGGAGCGGCGCCTCCGCCGAAGGCCTGGATTTCCTGATCCAGGACCCCGCCTTCGACACCGGACCAGCCCAGGCGCTGAACCAGCGCTGGGGCCTGCGCGCCGCGCCCCTGGCCCAGGCTCTGGCCGCCACGGCGCGCTTTGTCGCGGGGGACATCGGCCACCCGTCGACCCGGCCCACCGCGGCCTGAACGCACAGGGTGCTGCCGCGGGGCGTGTGCAGGGCCGTGGGGATGATGGTGCCCTGCTCGCACTTATCCACAGGCCCCGGTAAAATCCTTGCCCTTCCCGCTGCTGATCTCGGGCCCCACGCTGTCAAGGCGCTTGCGGGCCCCTGCCCTTGCCATGCTGTATCCCAAAGAGTTCGACGTCATCGTGGTTGGCGGCGGTCATGCCGGCACCGAGGCCGCCTTGGCCGCCGCCCGCATGGGCGTGCGCACGCTGCTGCTGACCCACAATATCGAGACCCTGGGGCAGATGAGCTGCAACCCGTCCATCGGTGGCATCGGCAAGGGGCATTTGGTCAAAGAGGTGGATGCGCTGGGCGGTGCCATGGCAGCAGCCACAGACGAATCGGGCATCCAGTTCCGCATCCTCAATGGCTCCAAGGGACCCGCGGTGCGCGCTACCCGCGCCCAGGCCGATCGCGTGCTCTACAAGGCGGCCATCCGCCATCGTCTCGAAAACCAGGCGAACCTGTGGCTGTTCCAGCAGGCAGTGGACGACCTCATGGTGGAAGGCGATCGCGTCGTCGGTGCCGTGACCCAGTCCGGTTTGCGCTTCCGCGCGCGTGCCGTGGTGCTGACAGCAGGCACCTTCCTCGACGGTCGCATCCACATCGGCCTTGAGAACTACAGCGCCGGCCGCGCGGGCGATCCGCCGGCGGTGAGCCTGTCTGGCCGACTGAAGGAGCTCAAGCTGCCACAGGGCCGCCTCAAGACCGGCACCCCGCCGCGCATCGACGGCCGCAGCATCGACTTCTCGCAGTGCACCGAACAGCCGGGCGATCTGGACCCCGTGCCCGTGTTCAGCTTCATGGGCTCGGCGGACCAACATCCCCGCCAGCTACCCTGCTGGATCACCCACACCAACGAGCGCACGCACGCCGTCATCCGCTCCGGCTTTGACCGCAGCCCCATGTTCACCGGCGTGATCGAAGGCGTGGGCCCGCGCTATTGCCCCTCCATCGAGGACAAGATCAACCGCTTCGCCGACAAGGACTCGCACCAGATCTTCCTCGAGCCCGAAGGCCTGAGCACGCACGAGTTCTATCCCAACGGCATTTCCACCTCCCTGCCCTTTGACATCCAGCTGGCGGCCGTCCAGACCATCCCCGGCCTGGAGAACGCGCACATCCTGCGCCCGGGCTATGCCATCGAATACGACTACTTCGACCCGCGCGAGCTGAAGTCCAGCTTCGAGACACGAGCCATCCAGGGCCTGTTCTTCGCGGGCCAGATCAACGGCACCACGGGCTACGAGGAAGCAGCCGCCCAGGGACTCTTCGCGGGCATGAACGCTGCCCTGCAGGTGCAGGGGCGCGAGGCCTGGCTGCCCGGCCGCGAACAGGCCTACCTGGGCGTGCTGGTCGATGACCTCATCACCAAGGGCGTGACCGAGCCCTACCGCATGTTCACCAGCCGCGCCGAGTTCCGTCTGCAACTGCGGGAAGACAACGCCGACATGCGTCTGACCGAAAAGGGCCGCGAACTGGGCCTGGTGGATGACGCGCGCTGGGAGGCCTTCAATCGCAAGCGCGATGCTGTTTCACGTGAAACAGAGAGGCTGAAGAGCACCTGGGTCCATCCTGGCATCCTTCCTGCGGCAGACGCCGAGCGCCTCGTGGGCAAGGCCCTGGAACGCGAATACAACCTGGTCGACTTGCTGCGCCGGCCCGGCGTGAGCTATGGCACCGTGGTGGAGGTCGCCGCCATTGCGCGGCCCGAAGCCGGCGTTTCACGTGAAACCCTCGATACCGAACTGGGGAGCACCCTGGCCGCCGCCGTGATCGAGCAGGTGGAGACCAGCGTCAAGTACGCCGGCTACATCAGCAAGCAGACGGAGGACGTCGCCCGCGCGGCCCATTTCGAGCATCTCAAGCTGCCCGAGGAGCTGGACTACGCCCAGGTCACCGCCCTCTCCTTCGAGGTGCGCCAGAAGCTCAACAAGCACCGGCCCGAGACCCTGGGCCAGGCTTCGCGCATTTCGGGCGTGACGCCTGCAGCCATCTCCTTGCTCCTGGTCCACCTCAAGAAGGGTCGTTTCAAGGGCTTCGCGGACGACGCCAGGATCAGCGCATGAGCCGCCTGACTGCCCGCGCGACCGCCGGGCGCAGGCGCCGGCGCCTGACTCCCCGGCCTCCACTCATCACCCAAGCCTGAGACCCCCCACCGCATGAGCGCCACCGAACTTCTTGCCCCCTTGCGTGAGGCCGCCCAGACCCTGGGCCTCGACCTCAGCGAGACCCAGCTGCAGCAACTCCTGGACTATCTGGGCCTGATCCAGAAATGGAACAAGGTCTACAACCTGACCGCCGTGCGTGATCCGCAGGCCATGCTGGTCCAGCATCTGGTAGACAGCCTCAGCCTGATTCCTGCCCTGCGCCGCCATTTGGCTGCAGTTCCAGCCGCAGTTCCAGCCGCACAGCCCGGCCAGCGTCTGATGGACGTCGGCAGCGGCGGCGGCCTGCCCGGCGTGGTGGTGGCCATCTGCGAACCCGGCCTGGATGTCAGCTGTGTGGACGCCGTGGCCAAGAAGGCCAGCTTCATCCAGCAAGTCGCGGCCGAGCTGCGTCTTCCCAATCTGCATGGTCTGCATGCCCGTGTGGAGGACCTGAAGGTGCCGCCCTTCGACGTCATCACCTCCCGGGCCTTTGCCTCCTTGCTGGACTTCACCACGCTCACCCGCCAGCATCTCAAGCCCGGCGCCATCTGGCTGGCCATGAAGGGTCAGCACCCAGACGACGAGCTCGCCGCCCTGCCCCCGGACTTGAGCGTGTTTCACGTGGAACAACTCCAGGTGCCCGGCCTGGATGCCCAGCGCTGTCTCATCTGGATCAAAACCGCCGCATAAGCTCGGTGCCTCTCACCATCCCAAGTACGATAGCCCCCCTAAGCACACCACGCACCCGATGACCGAGTGGAGCCCGAAGATCCGGCTTCGCCGGGCCTGCCCTTTTCGGGGATGCCCGCAGCGCGTAGGGGGGGAGCCACCATGAAGATTTTCTGCGTCGCCAATCAAAAAGGTGGGGTCGGCAAGACCACCACCACCGTCAATCTTGCTGCGGGCCTGGCCAAGGTCGGCCAGCGGGTGCTGGTGGTCGACCTGGACCCGCAGGGCAATGCCACCATGGGCTCGGGCGTGGACAAGCGGGCGCTGGAACTGAGCGTCTACGACGTGCTGCTGGAGTCCGCCAGCATCGCCGAAGCCCGGCAGCGCAACGAGAAGGTGGGCTACG
Source organism: Roseateles flavus (assembly GCF_039872765.1). Classification (NCBI taxonomy): domain Bacteria; kingdom Pseudomonadati; phylum Pseudomonadota; class Betaproteobacteria; order Burkholderiales; family Sphaerotilaceae; genus Roseateles; species Roseateles flavus. The sequence continues at coordinate 307,266 of NZ_JBDPZC010000002.1, forward strand.
ACGTGCTCGGCGCCAATCGCGAACTGGCCGGTGCCGAGGTCGAGCTGGTGGAACTCGAGCGCCGCGAGCGCCGTCTCAAGGCCGCGCTGAAGGCCGCCGAGGGCGACTACGACTTTGTGCTGATCGACTGCCCGCCGTCCCTCTCCATGCTGACGCTGAACGGCCTGTGCTCAGCCCACGGCGTGATCGTGCCCATGCAGTGCGAGTACTTCGCCCTGGAGGGCCTGTCGGATCTGGTGAACACCATCAAGCAGGTCCACGCCAACCTGAACCCTGACCTGCAGATCATCGGCCTGCTGCGCGTCATGTTCGACCCCCGCATCACGCTGCAGAACCAGGTCAGCGAGCAGCTGAAGGCGCACTTCGGCGAGAAGGTCTTCGACACCGTGATCCCGCGCAATGTGCGTCTGGCGGAAGCCCCCAGCTACGGCCTCCCGGGGGTGGTCTTCGATCCCTCGTCCAAGGGCGCCCAGTCCTTTGTCGAGTTCGCCCGAGAAATGGTGCGCCGCATCTCGGCCATGTGACATGGACGCCGCCGAGCTGGCTGAACTGGGACGACAGGCCGAACAGGCCGGCCTCAACGCCACCTCGCCGCCGCAGGAATCCCGCATCGAGGGCTGGCTGATCCGGCTCTCCCCCGGTCAGGCCAAGCGCGCCCGCTGCATCAACGCCCTCGAACCGGGCTCGCTGCCCGTGGAGGAACTGCTGGCCCGCTGCGCCCGCAGCTTCCATGCCGCAGGCCTGCCCCTGGTGGTACGCATCACGCCATTCACCCAGCCGCCGGAGCTGGATGCTCTGCTGGCCGCCAAGGGCTGGCCCGCCTATGACGCCGCCGAGGTCCTGGTGCGGCCCCGGCTGGACGATGTCATGGGCTGGCCCCTGCCCAGGGGTCAGGTCTTGCATGCGGTGGATGCCCTGGACTTCGCTCGCCAGATGGGCGAGCTCAAGGGCAGCAGCGCGCTCGAGGTCCAGTCCCAGGCGGAGCGGCAATCGCAGTCCCCCGTGCCCTACCAGGGCTTCTGGCTGCGCCGCAACACCATCCGCGGCTGGGAGCTGCTCGCCTGCGGCCAGATCGCCCGCGAGGGCGACTGGGTGGGCCTCTACGACATCTACACGCCCGCCCCCTTCCGCGGCCAGGGGCACGCCCGCAGCCTGTGCCTGGCCCTGCTGCAGCAGGCCTGCGCACAGGGCGCGCGCCGGGCCTATCTGCAGGTGGGCGAGGCCAATGCACCGGCCCTGGCCCTGTACCGCGGCCTGGGCTTCCAGCAGGCCTATCGCTACCACTTCCGCAGCCCGCCACAAGACCTTCGCTGAGCCCGCCGGCCAAGGGGGGCGGGGCAAGCACATCGTTACATCATGTAGAAGTGTGCTGGGTAGCATCCCCCTGCATTGCCACTCCCATGAAAGACGCTGTCGATGCGCCTCTCCAGCCTCCCCCGCCTGACCCGCCCTGCCCTGCTGCTGGGTCTGGCCCTGAGTGCCTTCGCGGCCCAGGCCGCGGCGCCCAGGGCCGACGTTCCCGGGGCCAAGGACCACCCGGTCCTGCAGCGCTTCAGCGGCAGCCTGCTGGTGGGCTATGCCCAGCAGGACTGGGACCAGCGCCAGTTTCCCGATGCACGCGGAGCCGCCAAGGACGACAACCGCTTTGCGAATCCGGTCGCTGTCGAAGGCAAGGTGACGCGGCTGTTCTACCTCGCCCCCCTGGGCAAGAGCCCACTGGAGGTCTTCCGAAACTACCAGCAGGCCCTGATGGGCGCGGGCTTCAAGACCACCTGGACCTGCGAGACCGAGGCCCAGGGCTGCGCCCGCGCCTACTTCGCGCTGGACGGCTACGAGCGCGCCAAGGGCATGCGCTGGGCTGAGGGTGACCTGCCCGGCATCGACGCTGCCTACCGCGACAGCAGCTGGAACCTGGAGATGTCCCTGAGCTACGAGCAGGGGCGCATGCTGGTGGGCACGCTGTCCAGCGGCGGCCGCAACCTCCAGGTGCTGCTCTACACCTCGATCGCCGACAACGCCCACACCGGGCGCACCGCCACCTACATCGAGATCGTCGAGCCCAAGGCCATGGCCACCGGCCAGGTCACGGTGGACGCCAAGGCCCTGGGCCAGGGCCTGCAGACCGAGGGCAAGATCGCGCTCTACGGCCTGTTCTTCGACACCGGCAAGACCGAGGTCAAGCCCGAGAGCCAGGCGCAGCTGGACCAGATGGTCACCGCCCTCAAGGCCCAGCCCGCGCTCAAAGTGCTGATCGTCGGCCACACCGACAACGTCGGCGGCATCGACGCCAATCTGGCGCTGAGCCAGGGCCGGGCGCAGGCCGTCGTCGCGGCCCTGGTGCAGCGCGGCATCGCGGCCGGCCGGCTGCAGGCCCGCGGCGTTGCCAGCTTCGCCCCACTGGCCAGCAATGCCGGCGAGGACGGCCGCGCCCGCAACCGTCGCGTAGAGATGGTGCTGCAGTAAGCAGCCCTCCCCCGCCCCTGCATCCCGCAGGGGAGCCCGGTGGCGGGCTCCCCTGTCTTCTGGAGAACACCTCATGGCATCCATCCGTGCACTCGGCGCCGGCGCCCTCCTGGCGCTGGGCACCGCCCTGTCACCCCTGCCCGCCCTGGCCGATGCGCCCACGGCTGACGCGCCGGGCAGCAGCGACCACCCCGTGCTGCGGCGTTTCAGCGGCAGCCTGCTCGTAGGCTATGCCCAGCAGGACTGGGAACAGCGCTTCTTCCCCGATGCCAGCGGAGTGGCCAAGAACGGCGACCTCTTCGCCAATCCGCAGCCGCTGGAGGGCAAGATCACACGCCTGTTCTACCTGGCCCCGCTGGACAAAGGGCCGCTGGAGGTCTTCCGCAACCACCAGCAGGCCTTGCAGGCCGCCGGCTTCAAGACCGTCTGGACCTGCGAAAGCAAGGAGCAGGGCTGCACCAAGGCCTACTTCGCGCTGAACAAGAACGAGCGGCTGCGCGGCATGGCCTGGTCCAAGGGTGACCTGCCCAATATGAGCAAGCCCTCCGGGGGCCGCTGGTCGCTGGAGTCCAGCCTCAGCCACGAGGGCGGCCGCATGCTGGTCGGCCAGCTGAGCCAGGGAGGCCGGACCCTGCACCTGATGCTGTACAGCTCCATGGCCCAGAACTCCGACACGCACCGCACGGCCACCTACATCGAGATCGTCGAGCCCAAGGCCATGCCCACCGGCCAGGTCACGGTCGATGCCGGTGCCATCGGCCAGGGCCTGAAGGCCGAAGGCAAGGTGGCGCTGTACGGTCTCTTCTTCGACACCGGCAAGAGCGAGGTCAAGCCCGAGTCCCAGGCCCAGCTGGCCGAGATGGCCCAGGTGTTGAAGGCCGACCCCAAGCTGCGGGTCTTCATCGTCGGCCACACGGACAACATCGGCGGCTTCGAGGCCAACCAGCTGCTGTCCCTGGCCCGGGCGCAGGCCGTGGTCGCCGCCCTGGGCAAGCCGCCCTACGGCATCGAGGCCAGCCGCCTCAGCGCCAAGGGCGCCGCCAATATCGCGCCCCTGGCCTCCAATGCCGACGAGGACGGCCGTGCCCGCAACCGGCGGGTGGAGATGGTGCTGCAGTAAGCTCCTGCCGCTTCAGCAGGGCCGGGCCCGTGGACCTCAGTCCCGCGCCCGCCAGACCTTCAGCAGGGTGTGCCGGGTGAAGCCGGGCACGAAGTCGTGGACGTGGGCGATGCAGGCATAGCCCAGGTGCTCGTAGATCGCCGCGGCATCATCCAGCAGCGTCTCGGCCAGGGCATCGCGGCAGCCGCGTCGCAGGGCCTGGGCTTCCAGGCGGCGCAGGGTGTCGCCGCCCAGGCCCTCGCCGCGGCGGTCCGGGTGGACCCACAGGTAGTCGATGTAGAGCCGCTCGAATTCGGTGCGGCCGCAGGCACCGGCCAGCAGGGTGCCGTCCTCGTCATGGACGGCGCAGGCGATGTCCCGGGCATCGCTGCCCTGGGCCTGCTGCCGGCCGTGCAGGATCACGCCTTCGCGCAGGGCCTGCAGGTCTGCAGCGGACACCGCCTCGTCGCTGCTCCAGCGCATGGAGAGTGGGCTCAGACCAGGCCCAGGGTCTCGTCCACGCCCAGGTGCACGTTCATGCTCTGCACCGCGGCGCCGCTGGCGCCCTTGCCCAGGTTGTCCAGGCGGGCCATGACGAGGATCTGCGTGTCACTGCCGAAGACGAACAGGTCCACGCGGTTCGTGTCATTGCAGGCCTGCACGTCGAAGAAGCCGCCGGCCAGGGTGTCGGCATCGCGCAGAGGCATCACGCGGATGAAACGCTCACCCTCGTAGTGCGCGGCCAGGGCCTCGCGCACCTGCTCAGGGCTGGTGCCCGCACGCAGCTGCTGCAGGTGCAGGGGCACGGTGACGGCCAGGCCCTTGTAGAAATCGGCCACGATGGGCATGAACACGGGCGCCGTCTTCAGGCCGGTGTGCGCCATCATCTCGGGCAGGTGCTTGTGGGCCAGGCCCAGGGCATAGGGGCGCGGCGACTTCAGCTGGGCATTCCCGCCGGCCTCGTACTCCGCGATCATGCCCTTGCCGCCGCCGGAATAACCGGTGATGGAGGTGGCCGAGATCAGGGCCTCGGGCGCCAGCAGGCCGGCATCCACCAGGGGGCGCACGGCCAGGATGAAGGCGCTGGCGTGGCAGCCCGGGTTGGCGATGCGCTTGGCACCGCGGATGGCCTCACGCTGGCCCCTGCACAGCTCCGGCAGGCCGAAGGTCCAGCCCGGCACGGTGCGGTGGGCGGTGCTGGCGTCGATCAGGCAGGTGTTGGGGTTGCTGATCATGGCCGCCGCCTCGCGGGAGGCGGCATCCGGCAGGCACAGGAAGGCCACGTCGGCGGCGTTGAGCAGGCGGGCACGCTCGGTGGCGTCCTTGCGCTTGTCGGCGTCAATGCGCAGCACCTCGATGTCGCTGCGCTGGGCCAGGTACTCATGGATGCGCAGGCCCGTGGTGCCTTCCTGTCCATCCACAAACACGGTGTACGTCATGAGATCTCCAGCACAATCAATGGGAACAATCCGACAGCATAAGGGATGACCCGGCCCCCCGGCTGTGCAGGGCGGGCCCCATCCTTCGCCCCTGATGATGCCTCTGCCCTCCTGCGACACGCCCCCACCCGTCTACCTGCTGCCCGGCTGGCTCAATTCCGATCCTGAGCACTGGCAGAGCCGCTGGGAGCGGCAGCTGGGCCATGTCCGCATCGAGCAGGCCGACTGGGCGTGGCCGCGCCGCGGCGACTGGATGGCGCGGCTGGACGAGGTGCTGCTGACCGACAAGCGCCTGGCGCAGACACCCGCCGTGCTCGTGGCCCACAGCCTGGGCTGCCAACTGGTGGCGGCCTGGGCTGCGCATTCGCAGCACACCGGCCGCGTGCGCGGCGCCCTGCTGGTGGCGCCGCCCGACACCGAGCGCGAGGACATGCCGCCCCAGCTGCACAACTGGCGGCCCATCCGCCGCCCTCGCCTGCCCTTCCCGGCCATCGCCGTGGTCTCTTGCGACGACCCCTACTGCGCGCCCGAGCGGGCCGGCCAGATGGCCGCCGACTGGGGCGCCCGCCTGGTGATGGCGGGACCGCGCGGCCATCTCAATACCGAAAGCGGCCTGGGCGACTGGCCCGAGGGCCAGGCCCTGCTGGCGACGCTGTGCGGAGAGACGCGCTGAGAGGCGCTGAGAGAGGCCCGGCCGCGCTCAGCCCTCGCGCTCAGCCCAGACCCAGCCGCTCACCCCGGCGCTGAGGCCCAGCACGCAGGCCAGGACGACGCCCAGCGCCGGCGTGAGCAGGCCTGCCGCTCCACCAGCCAGGGCCTGGGGCAGCAGGCCCGTGCCGGCCAGCTGCCAGACCAGCAGACCGCCGCCCAGCCCCGCCCCCCACAAGGGCGCCTTCGAGCGCCGGCGGTAGCGCCCGGGGTCGGGCAGGCGCTGCATCAGCGCCGCGCTGAAACCGTCGTCAGGCACCGGGTCGAGCCGGGCCTGGGCCAGCCAGGCGTCCAGCGCGGCCTCGTCGTCCGGATCCGAAGGCCCGAGGGTCTCGTGATTCAACTCGCTCATGGCGTCGTCTCCTTCCAGTCCTGCAACCAGCTTCGCAGGCGCTGCTTGCCTCGTTGCACATGCGACTTCAGCGTGCCCAGGGGCAGTCCCATCACCTGCGCGGCCTCCTCGTGGCTCAGGCCCAGCTCGGCGCAATGCATCAGGGCCTGGCGCTCCGGGCGGGGCAGGCGCTCCAGGGCCTGCTGCAGGTCCAGGCGCAGGGCCGGCGAGGGGCCGAGGTCAGCACCGGCCGCGCCTTCCAGGTCCGCGTCCTCCTCCAGGGGCAGCTGGCTCTTGCGACGCGACTCCAGGAACACGGTGTAGGCCAGGCGGAACAGCCAGGTCGCGAAGCGGGCCTCGCCGCGGTACTGGTCCAGCTTGCGCCACAGACGCAGGAAGACCTCCTGCGCCAGCTCGTCCGCCTGGGCGGCGTCGCCATGAAGCAGGCGGCGCAGCTGGGCCCGGACCAGGCCCTGGTGGCGCCGCAGCAGCTGCTCGAAGGCCTGTGCCTCACCGGTGTCCAGCACCCGCCGCACGAGGAGCCGGTCCAGCCGGTCCTCCGGGTCGAGCGGCTCAGCCATCGGCCCGCTGGCCGCGCTGGCCCAGCCACCAGCTGGCCAGGTAGCCCAGGCCCACCATCAACGGCAGGCAGGCCAGGCCCCACAACTCGCCCAGGCGATGCCCCTCGCTGTACTCCAGCGGCAGCAGCTGCAGGCTCAGCCAGATGCCCACGGCCGCGCTGACCAGCACCAGGCCGCGGCGGCGGTCTGCCTCGGTCGGCGTGGGCTCCTTCAGCAGCTCCGGCGGCAGCACCTGGTGGCGGTCGGCCAGGTCCAGCAGGAAGCGGTAGCGCTGTTCCTTCTGGCGGGTCTGGTGGCGCATCAGGCGCAGCAGCACCATCACCGGGCCGATGATGGCGACAAGCGTCACCACGATCATCCCCAGGCCCACAAACAGCTCGTTCACGTTGTCCATCGTCGGATTCCTTCATCAATGCGGGGCCCCGCGCTGTCAGGCCAGGCCCCGGGGTGGGGTTCAGAGCCCCAGTCGCTTGGCGACCTCATCCAGCTCGGCCAGCAGCGCTTCCCGCTCGCCCGGCATCGCCGTCGCTGCCTTGGCCTGCACCAGATCCTTCAAGGCACGGCCATAGGCCGCGCGACGCGCCTCGGGCGCCTTGGCGCGCTGATCGGGCTGGACGCCGTGCCCTTCCCAGTTGCCACCCGTGACCGGGCTCACCGAGCGCGCCAGCGACACCCACAGGCGGAAGTGCGGATGCACCGTCCGGAAGGCGCCGGGATTGGCCCCGCCGCCGCTGGCTTCGCCGAGCACCGTGGCGCGGCCGGTCTGCTGCAGGTCGTAGGCCAGGTGCTCGCCGGCCGAGAAGGTCTTGCTACTGGTGAGCAGGTACAGCGGGACTCGGCTCAGGTCCGGCCCCGGCAGGCCGGCCTGCGTCTTCAGGGCTTCGCTGGATGCATCACGGGCACGGACCATGGAACTCAGGGCTGTCTGCGGCGGCAGGAGGTGGCTGGCCAGCCATTGCACCATGGCCGGGCTGCCCCCGTGGTTGCGGCGAAGGTCCAGGATCAGGGCATCGCTCTGTGCCAGCACCTGCAAGGCGGCCGCCATCGTGGGCGCGCAGGCCTCGGGCGGGGCCATGGCATCCACGCGCAGGTAGCCGATATTGCCGGGATAGTGCTCCACGCGCTCCACGCCGCAGTTCAGGTGGCGCATCACCTCGGGAGGAGGGCCGGAGGGGCCCTCCTCGGCTGCGTCAGCGTCCAGCGGCAAGGCCTCGGGGCTGTAGACCAGGCGGGCATGGGCATCGTTGAGCTGATCCTGCAGCAGGCGGGTCCAGGCCTCGGCCAGGACCGGGCCTGGCAAGGCCCCGGCCTGCGGCTTCAGGGCTGCCAGCGCGGCGGGGACCCGGGTCAGGTCGTGATAGTCCCGGTTCAGGCGCAGGCCGATCTGCTGGCCCAGGGCCGCCTGCTCTGCGGGTGGCAGGACCAGGGGCGAGCCGGTGCCTGGCGCGGCCATGCTCAGCGGGCTCAGCATCAGGGCGGCCGCCAGGGCCAGGCCTTGTGTCTGCCGTTTCATCTGGGGTTTCGACATGCAAGCGCTCCTCGTTTCAGGACCCCGCCACATGGAGGTCTCTTCTGCTTGGATGCAGGGAGCGTCGATCTGGATGCAGGTCGCCTGAAAAAATCCTCTGGCGCTGCGCGCAGGGGCGCAACGGCACTTTGCGACAATCCACCCCATGGTCACGAAAAAACCCAAGGGCCTCGGCATGGGCCTGGAGGCCCTGCTGGGCCCCAAAGTCTCTGAAACGCCCGCCGCGCGCGAAGGCGAGCCCAGCACACTGCGCCTGGAGCAGATGCAGGCCGGCAAATACCAGCCCCGCACGCGCATGGACGAGGGCTCGCTCTACGAGCTGGCCGAGAGCATCAAGGGCCAGGGCATCATGCAGCCCATCCTGGTCCGCCCCATTGGCGCCGACGCTTCCAAGGACGGCGTGGCCCGCTACGAGATCATCGCCGGCGAGCGCCGCTTCCGCGCCGCCAAGCTGGCCGGCCTGCGCGATGTGCCGGTGCTGGTCAAGGCTGTGCCGGATGAAGCCGCAGCGGCCATGGCCCTCATCGAGAACATCCAGCGCGAGGACCTCAACCCGCTGGAAGAGGCCCAGGGCCTGAAACGCCTCACGGACGAGTTTGGGCTCACTCACGAGCAGGCTGCACAGGCCGTGGGCCGCTCGCGCAGCGCCGCCAGCAACCTGCTGCGCCTGCTGAACCTGGCCGAGCCGGTGCAGGCCATGCTGATGGCGGGTGACCTCGACATGGGCCATGCCCGCGCCCTGCTGGCCCTGGACGGCGCTCACCAGATCACCAGCGCGACTGAAATCGCCGCCAAGAAGCTGAGCGTGCGCGAGGCCGAGAAGCTGGTGCAGCGCCACCAGGGCGCCGGCCGCCAGGCACCGCTGCTGCGCGTCAAGGGCGACAAGAGTCGCGACGTGCTGCGCCTGGAGGAGGAGCTGTCCGATCTGCTGACCGCACAGGTAGAGATCCGCGTGAAGAAGAAGACGCGGCGCGGCGAGTCCGGCGAGATCGCCATCCAGTTCAGCTCGCTGGACGAGCTCAACGGCCTGATCGAGCGCCTGCGCGGGCCTCAGTGAAGCCTCCGTGAAGCCGCGCTGCGCCTGACACGCGTCCACGCCCCCAAAGCCGTGCCCTGCGCACGGCTTTTTTTCACGCCTTTCGACACCGGATTTCCTGCCCGCGCATCATGCAGGGGTCTATGCTGTAAACGCGCCCCCACAGGACAGCGTTGCGAAGTCATCGTGAAAGGACTACAAGTGAAGCCATGAGGGGTCAGGTCTTGTGTCCTTCCTCGCCACGACAAGCGGCGTAGGATGGGAACCGGCCCCTGATTGCAGCAGACAGGCCTTGAGAAGTCGCCCCGCACGGGCCTTTTTCGAGGACTGCCGGATCCCCCGCTGCACGACGCTGCTGACCAGCGCTGATGCTCGGAAAGCTCTGATGACGCCTTGCCCCAGGACGTCACCAGAACTTCCCGGACGATGCCGGATGTCATATGCCCGGCATCGCCTCCAACGAACATAGGAGGTCAGCATGGACGTGATCAGCAACTACACCGCACGCTACGAGCGCAGCCGGATCGAAGAGCTCTCGCTCGAAGAGTACCTGGCCGAGTGCAAGCGCAATCCCCTCGCCTACGCCACCGCCGCGGAGCGCATGCTCAGGGCCATCGGCGAACCGCAGATGGTGGACACGCGCAACGACCCACGGCTCTCGCGCATCTTCGCCAACAAGACCATCAAGCTGTACCCCGCCTTTGCCGAGTTCTACGGCATGGAGGAGGCCATCGAGCAGGTCGTCAGCTACTTCCGCCACGCCGCACAGGGCCTGGAGGAAAAGAAGCAGATCCTCTACCTGCTGGGCCCGGTGGGCGGCGGCAAGAGCTCCATCGCCGAGCGGCTCAAGCAGCTGATGGAGCAGGTGCCCTTCTACGCGCTGAAGGACTCGCCGGTGAACGAATCGCCGCTGGGCCTTTTCGACCCGGTGGAGGACGGCCCGCTGCTCGAGAAGGAGTTCGGCATCCCCAGCCGCTACCTCAACCGCATCCTCTCGCCGTGGGCCGTCAAGCGCCTGGACGAGTTCGGCGGCGACATCCGCAAGTTCCGCGTGATCAAGCGCTACCCCAGCGTGCTCAAGCAGATCGGCGTGGCCAAGACCGAGCCGGGTGACGAGAACAACCAGGACATCTCCAGCCTGGTCGGCAAGGTCGACATCCGCAAGCTCGAGACCTACGCGCAAGACGACCCCGATGCCTACAGCTACAGCGGCGGCCTGTGCCTGGCCAACCAGGGCCTGCTGGAGTTCGTGGAGATGTTCAAGGCGCCCATCAAGGTGCTGCACCCGCTGCTGACTGCCACGCAGGAAGGCAACTTCAAGGGCACGGAAGGCTTTGGTGCCATTCCCTTCGACGGCATCGTGCTGGCGCACAGCAACGAGAGCGAATGGAAGACCTTCCGCAACAACAAGAACAACGAGGCCTTCCTCGACCGCATCTACATCGTCAAGGTGCCTTACTGCCTGCGTGTCAGCGAGGAGATGAAGATCTACGAGAAGCTGATCCGCGGCTCCTCGCTCGCCGAGGCCAAGTGCGCCCCGGGCACGCTGAAGATGATGGCGCAGTTCGCGGTGCTGACCCGGCTGAAGGAGCCGGAGAACTCGACGCTCTACTCCAAGATGCAGGTCTACGACGGCGACAACCTCAAGGACACCGACCCGCGCGCCAAGAGCCTGCAGGAGTACCGCGACTACGCCGGCGTGGACGAGGGCATGAACGGCATCAGCACGCGATTTGCCTACAAGATCCTCTCCAAGGTCTTCAACTTCGACCCCAGCGAGGTCGCGGCCAATCCCGTGCACCTGATGTACGTGCTGGAGCAGCAGATCGAGCGCGAGCAGTTCTCGGGCGAGCTGGAGCAGAAGTACGTCGGCTTCATCAAGGAGGCGCTGGCGCCGCGCTATGCGGAGTTCATCGGCAAGGAGATACAGACGGCCTACCTGGAGAGCTATTCCGAGTACGGCCAGAACATCTTCGACCGCTACGTCACCTACGCCGACTACTGGATCCAGGACCAGGAGTACCGCGACACGGACACCGGCGAGGTCTTCGACCGCTCGGCGCTGAACGCCGAGCTGGAGAAGATCGAGAAGCCCGCGGGCATCAGCAACCCCAAGGACTTCCGCAACGAGATCGTCAACTTCGTGCTGCGGGCCCGCGCCAACAACGCCGGCAAGAACCCGGCCTGGACCAGCTACGAGAAGCTGCGCACGGTGATCGAGAAGAAGATGTTCTCCAACACCGAGGAGCTGCTGCCCGTGATCAGCTTCAACGCCAAGGCCAGTGCCGAGGAGGCCAAGAAGCACGAGAACTTCGTGCAGCGCATGGTCGACAAGGGCTACACGGCCAAGCAGGTGCGCTTGCTCTGCGAGTGGTACTTGCGCGTCCGCAAGAGTAGTTGATGGTCCACCCCCTACGCGCTTCGCGCGCCCCCTCAAGGGGGCGGGCCCAGAGGCCCGGCAAAGCCGGATCCTCGGGCCCCGCTCGGGAAGAGCGTGCAGGGCGGAGCCTTTGAAGGACAGACATGCTGCAGCAGATCATCGATCGACGGCTTTCGGGCAAGAACAAGTCCATCGGCAATCGCGAGCGGTTTCTGCGTCGACACAAGGACCAGATCCGCGAGGCGGTGCGGCGGGCGGTGGACGGGCGTGGCATCCGGGACATGGAGCGCGGCGAAGAGGTGCACATCCCCAAGAAGGACCTCAGCGAGCCCGTCTTCGGCCATGGCGAGGGCGGCACCCGCGAGGTGGTGAGGCCGGGCAACCGGGACCACGTCAAGGGCGACCGCGTGCCCAAGCCCCAAGGCGGGCAGGGCCAGGGCCAGGGCAGCCAGGCCAGCGACTCCGGCGAGGGCGAGGACGACTTCGTCTTCCACCTCAGCAAGGAAGAGTTCATGCAGGTCTTCTTCGACGACCTGGCCCTGCCCAATATGGCCCGCACCACCCTGGCCGAGACGCCGGAATGGAAGAGCCACCGCGCCGGTTTCACCAGCGACGGCACGCCCACCAACCTGCATGTGGTGCGCTCCATGCGGGGCGCGCTGGGGCGGCGCATCGCGCTGGGCATGGGCAAGCGGCGCGAGCTGCATGAGCTGGAAGAGCGGCTGGCCCTGCTGCTGCGCGAGCTGCCCGCACATCCCGAGAACAAGCCGCTGATCGAAGACACCGAGGCCCGCATCGCCCTGCTCAAGGGGCGTATCGAGGCCATCCCCTTCCTCGATCCCATCGACCTGCGCTTCCGTTCGCGGGTCAAGGTGCCGGTGCCCACCACGCGCGCCGTGATGTTCTGCCTGATGGACGTCTCCGGCTCCATGGACGAGGCCCGCAAGGACCTGGCCAAGCGCTTCTTCATCCTGCTCTACCTCTTCCTCACGCGGCACTACGAGAAGATCGAGGTGGTCTTCATCCGCCATCACACGCAGGCCCAGGAGGTGGACGAGCAGAACTTCTTCCACGCCACCGAGACTGGCGGCACCGTGGTGTCCTCGGCCCTGGTGCTGATGGAGCAGATCATCCGCGAGCGCTACTCGCCCTCGGAATGGAACATCTACGGCGCCCAGGCCAGCGATGGCGACAACTGGCACCACGACAGCGGCCGCTGCCGCGAACTGCTCACCGACAAGATCCTGCCCCTGTGCCGCTACTTCGCCTACGTGCAGGTGGCGGAAGCCGAACAGAACCTCTGGGAGGAATACGCCAAACTGGCCGACGAGGTGCCGCAGTTCGCGATGCGCAAGGCCGTGGAAGTGAACCAGATCTACCCGGTCTTCCGCGACCTGTTCAAGAAGGAAGGAGCCTCCGCATGAACCGCTCTCCCGATCTTGAAAACCGCCGCAGCACCGGCCTGGCGGCCAATCGCCACGAATGGGGCGGCCGCCGTTCCCCGCCTCCCCTGCGCCAGATGAAACCCCTCGAGAAACGACCGGACCGCCCCCTGCCCGCCCCCAGCGACTGGACCTTCGAGCTGATCCACGAGTACCACGAGGTGATCCGCCAGACCGCCGAGCGCTATGGCCTGGACACCTATGCCAACCAGCTGGAAATCATCACCGCCGAGCAGATGATGGACGCCTACGCCTCCGTGGGCATGCCGGTGAACTACCGGCACTGGAGCTACGGCAAGGAGTTCATCGCCACCGAGCGCAACTACAAGCGCGGCCAGATGGGCCTGGCCTACGAGATCGTCATCAACTCCGACCCCTGCATCGCCTACCTGATGGAGGAGAACACCATGGCCATGCAGGCCCTGGTGATCGCCCATGCCTGCTACGGCCACAACAGCTTCTTCAAGGGCAACTACCTCTTCCGCATGTGGACGGACGCCTCGTCCATCATCGACTACCTCGTCTACGCCAAGAACTACGTGGCCGAATGCGAGGAGCGTCATGGCCTGGACGCGGTGGAGGCTGTGCTCGATTCCTGCCACGCCCTGATGAACCACGGCGTGGACCGCTACCGGCGGCCTGCCAAGCTCTCGCTGGCCGAGGAGCGCAACCGCCTCAAGGACCGCGAGTCCTACGCCCAGCAGCAGATCAACGACCTCTGGCGCACCCTGCCCCGCCGTGCCGACAAGGACGCCGAGGCCCAGGCCGCCCGCCGCTTCCCCGAGGAGCCGCAGGAGAACCTGCTGTACTTCATCGAGAAGAACGCACCCCTGCTGGAGCCCTGGCAGCGCGAGATCGTGCGGATCGTGCGCAAGATCGCCCAGTACTTCTACCCGCAGCGGCAGACTCAGGTGATGAACGAGGGCTGGGCCACCTTCTGGCACCACCGCCTGCTCAACCAGATGTACGACGACGGCTACCTCACCGACGGCATGATGATCGAGTGGCTGAAGTCGCACACCAACGTCATCGCGCAGCAGCCCATGGCCAACCTGAATCCCTATGCCCTGGGCTTTGCGATGTACACCGACCTCAAGCGCATCTGCGAGGCCCCCACCGCCGAGGACCGCCAGTGGTTCCCCGACATCGCCGGCAGTGACTGGCTGCCCACGCTGCAGCACGCCATGCGCAACTTCAAGGACGAGAGCTTCATCGGCCAGTACCTGAGCCCCAAGCTCATGCGCGACTTCAAGCTCTTCGCCATCCTCGACGATGAGAAGGAGAAGGAGTACCTGATCTCCGCCATCCACGATGAAAGCGGCTACCAGCATGTGCGCGAGGCCCTGTCGCGCCAGTACGACCTCTCCACCCGAGAGCCCAACATCCAGGTATGGAACGTCAACCTGCGCGGCGACCGCTCCCTGACCCTGCGCCACACCCAGCATCTGGACCGCCCGCTGCACGAGGGCGCCCAGGAAGTGCTCAAGCATGTGGCCCGGCTGTGGGGCTTCGGCGTGCAGCTGGAGAGCGTCAACGGCAAGGGCGAGGTGAGCAAGCGCTGGACCGTGCCGGCGCCTGCACATTGAGCACGGCGCCTTCCCTCAGGAGGCCCTGAGCATGGGTGCCTGGGCCGCACGGGCCTGCACGCTGGCCATCCTGGCCCTGAGCCTGAGCCTGGCTGCCGAGGCCGCCGCACCACCGCTGCGCCTGCTGGTGACCACGGGCGCCAGCCTCCCCTTCGCCGACATCAGCCAGGGCAGCGGCGAGGCCCGGCTGCAGGGCGGCATCATCCATGACTGGGGCCTGGCCCTCGCGCAGCGCCTGGGGCGCGAGGCCCGCTTTCTCCTGATGCCCACGCGCCGTGTGGGTCAGCAGCTGCGCGAAGGCGGTTTCGACGTGCAATGCTTCGAGAACCCCCAGTGGTACAGCGCGCAGGACGAGGCCTGGATCGAGTGGCTGCCGCGGCCGCTGATGGAGGTGGTCGAGGAGCTGGTGAGCCTGCCCGGCACGCCCCTGGTGCGGCATCTGGAGCAGCTGCAGGGCCGGACCGTGGGCGTGGTCACCGGCTACCGCTATCCGCTGCTGGACCCGCTGTTCGAGGCCGGCCGCCTGGAGCGCAGCCTGGCGCACAACGAAGGGCGCCTGCTGCTCATGCAAAGCCTGGGTCGTGCCGACTACAGCGTGATCAGCCACCTGCAGTTCGCCTACGCCCGGGCGCATGACCCCCGGCTGCGCATCCTGGTGACCTCGCCGCTGGAGGTCTCGCGCACGGCCCTGTACTGCCTGCGCCAGCGCAGCTCGCCCATCCCGCTGTCCGAGCTGGCCTCAGCCCAGCAGGCCCTGCTGAGCGAGGGCCGGCTGGAGGAGATCCTGCGCCGCTATCGCTAGCGGCCCTGCCCACCGGGCCTAGCCGGCCGCCTGGCCGGGAAAGATCTTGCCCGGATTCATGATGTCCAGCGGGTCCACCGCCCGCTTGAGCGTGCGCATGAGCTCCACGGCCTCCGCGCCGGCCTCGTCCAGCAGGAAGTCCTGCTTGTGCAAGCCGATGCCGTGTTCGCCCGTGCAGGTACCACCCAGGCGAAGGGCGCGTGCCACCATCTGCGCTGACAGGCGCTCGGCCGTCTCGCGCTCGGCCGGCAGGGCCGGGTCGATCAGGTAGCCCATGTGGAAATTGCCGTCCCCCACATGCCCCACGATGAAATAGGGCAGCCCCGAGGCCTGCACCTCGGCCACCGACTCGTTGATGCTTTCGGCCAGGCGCGAGATGGGCACGCAGGTGTCCGTGGTGACGCAGCGGCAGCCGGGCTTCATCTGCAGGGCCGAGAGGTAGGCGTGGTGGCGGGCCGTCCACAGCCGGGTGCGCTCCTCGGGCGTGCTGGCCCACTCGAAGTCCTCGCCACCGCAGTCGCGGGCAATCTCCTGCACCGTGCCGGCCTGTTCGGCCACGCTGGCGGCCGAGCCGTGGAACTCCATCAGCAGCATGGCCGATTCCCGCAGGCCCAGGTGGTCATGCGCGTTGACGGCGCGCACCGTGTGGGCATCCAGCAGCTCGCAGCGGGCGATGGGCACGCCCATCTGGATGATCTGCATGGTGGTCTGCACGGCCGCATCGATGCTGGGGAAGAAGCAGATCGCCGCGGACACCGCCTCCGGCAGCGGATACAGCCGCAGCGTCAGCTCGGTGATCACGCCCAGCGTGCCCTCGCTGCCCACGAAGAGCCGGGTGAGGTCATAGCCCGCGCTGCTCTTGCGCGCCCGAGAGCCCGTGCGCACGACGCCACCACCCGGCGTGACCACGCGCAGGGCCAGCACGTTCTCGCGCAGCGTGCCGTAGCGCACGGCATTGGTGCCGCTGGCCCGCGTGGCGGCCATGCCACCCAGCGAGGCGTCGGCGCCCGGGTCGATAGGAAAGAACAGGCCCTGGTGGCGCAGCTCGTCATTGAGCCGGTGGCGCGTGACGCCGGGCTGCACCGTCACCGTCAGGTCCTCGGCCTGGATGGCCAGGATGCGGTTCATGCGCGAGAGGTCCAGGCTGATGCCGCCCTGCACCGCAAGCAGATGACCTTCCAGCGAGGTGCCCGCGCCGTAGGGAATCACCGGCACCGCGTGCTGCTGGGCCTGGGCCAGCACGAAGGCGACCTCCTCCTCGCTCTCGGCGAAGAGGACCAGCTCCGGCGGCTCCACGTCGAAGGGGCTCTCGTCCCGGCCATGCTGCTGGCGCACCGCCAGCGACTCGACGCAGCGCGCGCCGAAGCGTTCACGGCAGGCCTGCTTCAGCAGCTCGGGCACGGCGCGGCGCGGGCCGTTCAGGGCCGTGGGCAGGGAGGCATGGGTCATGGCGGAACTCCGGCATTGCTTCGACGGGCATTCTAGGAATCGGTGCTGAACCGCGCCTGAACGGGCCGGACCTGCGCTGGCGCAAGTGCGAAGGCTTGAAGCCCAGGCGCGCCCGTGCCACCATGGTCGCACGACAGCCGCACGAGGAGCTTTCATGACGACTTCGAGTTGGATCCTGCTGATCGCCGTCGTGGCCCTGGCCCTGCTGGGCCTGTGGCGGCGCGACATGCTGGCCCTGCTGGTCCAGAACATCATGAACGCCTTCCGTGCGCCCGCCACGCCTGCGGCACCGGCGGGCCATGAGCCCAAGCCCCATGGCGAGGGCGCCCATGGGCACCCGGCCCGTCCCCAGCGGCCCGACTTTCACCGCAGCGGACGCAGGGGCTAATCCGGGCACCCGGTCGGTCTGAGGCAAGATGCGGGCCTCATCAACAAGCCCGCTCCCTGTCATCATGGCCAACCGACTTTCCCAGATCGCCACCCGCACCGGAGATGACGGCACCACCGGCCTGGGCGATGGCACCCGCGTGCCCAAGGACCACCTGCGTGTCCAGGCCATGGGCGATGTGGACGAGCTCAACTCCACCCTCGGCGTGCTGCTGGCCGAGCTGCTGCCCGAGGACGTCCGCGAGCTGCTGATCACCATCCAGCACGAGCTCTTCAACCTGGGCGGCGAGCTGTGCATGCCCGGCTACAGCCTGCTCAAGGAAGACGCCGTGCTGCGCCTGGACGAGGCGCTGGCCCACTACAACGCCCATCTCCCCCGCCTCAAGGAATTCATCCTGCCCGCCGGCACCCGCAGCGCCGCCATCGCTCACGTGGCCCGCACCATCGCGCGCCGCGCCGAGCGGTCCGTGGTCCACGCCCTGCACCAGGGCGAGAAGATCGAGGCCGCGCCCCGCCAGTACCTCAACCGCCTCTCCGACCTGCTCTTCGTGCTGGCCCGCGTGCTCAACCGCGCCAACCTCGATGGCAAGGGCGGAGACGACGTCTACTGGCACAGCGAACGCCTGCAGCGCCAGCAGGACGAGCCCGGGCAGGCCTGAGCACGGCCCTCAAGGTCCCGTGCTGCGCATCCTGCTCTTCGCCCTGGGCGGCACGGGCCTGCTGGCCCTGAACAGCCGCCTGGAACACCTGCACCACCCTGTGCCGGCCTGGCTGCTGCTGGGGCTGTTCCTGCTGCTGTGTGCTGCCACGGGCATGGGCCCCTTCGGCGAGGACGATGAAGCGGAGGCGTCCAGCCCGCTGGGCCATGCCCTGCGCCTGTTCTTCTTCGGTGGCGTGGGCCTGGGATCGCTGGTGCTAGGCGGCCTAGGTGTGAAGCTTCAATAGGTTGTATCCGGTGTTCATCCGGATTGGGTTTGAGAGACTGGAAGTCGCCAAACACCCAATCCACTCCAGAGCCAACACCGGATGAACAGCCATAAGCATGCCCGACTTACGTACGCCCGCCGCATCGAGATGGTCAAACAGATGACCGCAGGCGTTCTCAGTGCCCCTGAAGCTGCCGCTGCCCAAGGCGTGACGGCGCCCACCGCCAGGAAGTGGCTGGGGCGCTATCTGGCCGGCGGTGAGGCCGCTCTGGCCGATGTCTCGTCGCGTCCGGCGCACTCGCCGCGTAGCATCGATCCGGCCAAGGCACTGCTCATCGTTGAACTGCGACGCAGGCGCATGTTGCAGTCCAGCATCGCGCGCAGCGTGGGCGTGTCGGCCTCGACAGTCAGCCGCGTGCTGGCACGAGCCGGACTGTCCAAGCTCAGCGACCTGGAGCCCGCACAGCCTGTGGTGCGCTACGAGCGCGAGGCGCCAGGCGAGCTGCTGCACATCGACACCAAGAAGCTCGGACGCATCGTGCGCCCGAGCCACCGCGTCACAGGCAATCGGCGCGACTCGGTGGATGGCGCGGGCTGGGAAACGCTGTTCGTCGCAATCGACGATCACGCCCGGCTGGCCTTCACGGCCATGCATCCGGACGAGAAGAAGGCGCAGGCGGTGCAGTTCCTGAGAAACGCCGTGGCCTACTACGCCAGGCTGGGGGTCTGCGTGCAACGGCTGCTCACCGACAACGGCTCGGCCTTCCGCTCACGCGAATTCCGCCAGGCCTGCCTGGAGCTCGGCATCAAGCACACGTTCACCAAGCCTTACCGCCCCCAGACCAATGGCAAGGCCGAGCGCTTCATCCAGTCGGCTCTGCGCGAATGGGCCTATGGCTGGACGTATCAGAACTCGGCCCAGCGCACTGAGGCCTTGGCCCAGTGGCAGCATCACTACAACTGCCATCGTCCGCATAGCGGCATCGGCGGTCTGCCGCCCATCTCCAGGCTCAATTCGTCAAGAAACAACCTCTTGACGCTTCACACCTAGTCCAGCGTGAGGCGCAGCCCGGCCACGAGCCGCCAGTCCGACTGGCGGTAGGCCGGCTGCGAGACGGCCAGCAGGCGCCCGGAGTCCATCCGGACCGCCACGGGTTCGCCCGCGCGGCTGCGCAGGCTTTCCCAGCGCCAGCCCAGCCAGGGCTGCCAGCGCCCGGCCTGAGGCGCGGGGCTGAGGGTCCAGGCCAGGGCCAGGGACGACCAGCGACCCTCCTCCAGCCGGACGGTCGTGGCCCCGAAGGCCTCGCCGTCCAGGCTCAGGCGCGCCCGCGGGCCGCTGTCCAGCCAGGCTTCCCAACGGCCCTGCCAGGCCGCGGGCAGCTCATGCTGCCAGCGCGCACCCAGGCCCAGCCGCCAGCGATCACGACTTTCCTCGTAGCCCTGCACGGCCCCTACGGAGGCCAGCGCGCGGCGGCTGTCGGGCTCCCAGCCCAGGCGGGCGCCCACAGACCAGGCGCTGCCTTCGAACGGGCGCCAGGCCTGCAGCTGCAGGCGCTGGGAGCGCACGCGGCTCTGGGTGCTCAGGGGGACGCCGGTCGTGCTGCGGCCCTGGTAGTCCCGCGTGCCGGACTCGAGATCCAGCTGCGCCACCCAGTGCAGCCCTGCACAGGGGAGGCCGACGGCCAGGGAGGCCGCACGCAGGGTGCCACGCTCCTGCAGCAGCCGCTCCCCG
Organism: Roseateles flavus; assembly: GCF_039872765.1. Taxonomy (NCBI): domain Bacteria; kingdom Pseudomonadati; phylum Pseudomonadota; class Betaproteobacteria; order Burkholderiales; family Sphaerotilaceae; genus Roseateles; species Roseateles flavus. The sequence continues at coordinate 327,155 of NZ_JBDPZC010000002.1, forward strand.
CTCGCGCCCTCCTCGTGCCAGCGGCTGGACTGGGCGCCCAGGCCCAGGTCCAGCTGCGACGGCACGCAGGCGGCCTGCACCGCCGGGGCCAGGAAGGCAAGACCTGGCACCAGCCTCCGCCACAGGCCCTGGGGCGAGGGCGTCGGGCCCGTGCTCATCCCTGCAGTTCGGCCCAGGACTTGGTGGTGCTGGTCTCGAAGACGTTGTCGCCATTGGCGTCCAGCTCGAGCAATGCCCTGCCGCTGCCTTGCACCGTTACGCGCACCTGGCTGCCATTGGCTCCCTTGACCAGGACCTGGCCGCTGCTCGGGTAGCCGAGCGACGACTCCTGCACCAGCGCCACCGGCGTGGACACGGTGATGTCACGCGACTCCAGCGCCGTGCTGTTCACCGTGCCGCCGAAGGTCAGCGTGGCGCGATACCCGAAGCCGCTGGCCACCGTGCTCACGTTCAGGTTGAAGCCGGTGATGCTGGACTGGAAGCTGCTGCCCGCCACCGTGCCGCTGGTGGTGAAGGACGGGATGCTCATCGCCACCGAGGTGACGTTGACGCCGGTGGCCGCGATGGTCATCTGGAATTCGCCCTGGCCGGTCACGGTGCCGCTGGAGGAGGTCACGCGCAGATTGCCCAGCTTGACGCCGATGGTGGCGCTGTACTGGCTGCTGCCGAAGTTGCCGGTGACGGCCTTCAGCGAGTAGTCCATGGTGCCGTCCAGCGTGCCCCCGGCTTCCTTGCAGGCGGAGGCCTTGATGGCCATGCTGTCGCCGGAATCGAGGAGCTGGTTGCCGTTGGCGTCATTGATGGTGACCTCCACGCTGCCGCCCAGGCTGCAGGTCTGCACCACGGTGGTCGTGGCACCCTGCACCATGGCCGTGCCCTGTGCCTGCTTGAAACGCTCGGCCAGGCGCAGGGCCTGCTGCTGCGCAACCCACAGGGGCTGCGGCAGGGTCTGGGCGTCGACGCCCAGCACGTTGCCGGCCCCCGCGCTCATCATGTAGGTGCCGGCGCCCACGCCCTGCGCAGCCACCGTCTGGTAGTTGCTGCTGGTGATGGCCAGCGGTTGGCGGCCGGGCTGAGGTTCCGTGCCGCCACCGCCACCTCCGCCGCCACAGGCGCTCAGCAGCAGAGCCGTCGTCAGAAGGGAAAGGCTGGAAGGCAAGAGACGCTGGGTATTCATGGGATCCTCCCTGGATCACAGACGGGTTGAGGGAACGTTTCGGTGAAAAGGCGCGAGGCAGTGTAGGCCGCCGGCGGACGCTCGAGTCGTCCCCCCGAGGGGGGCCTGAGCGGCGCCTCGGCCGGATCAGGCCAGCGTGTCCGGCCCGGGTGCAAACGAGCGATGACGCGCATCAGCGCAACGCCCGCCGGGACGCCCGGGATGACACCCGCGCGCTGGCGCCTTGTGCCACCCGGGCGATTGGCGCACATCCGGCACGCCGCCTTGCTGAGCAGGGTCAGGTCTTGCCCCGGCCCCGGCGGCTCACTCGCGCCAGCGGAATCGCCAGAGGGCCAGGCCGGTGAGCAGGAGGGCGCTGCCGAACAGCACCGCCGCCGCGAGCGCCGCCGTGCCGAGGCCCTGGCCGCGCCAGGTCATGGCATCCAGGCCGTCGACGGCCCAGCGGAGCGGCACCCAGAGGGTCAGGTCTTGCAGCCAGGCCGGGAAGACGAAGCTGGGAACCCAGGCGCCGCCCAGCATCACCAGCATCAGCGAGGCCATGATGGCCAGGCCGCGGGTGGCCTCCGGCGAACCGCCCATGGCCGCCAGGGCCAGGCCGAAGCCCGCGGTGAAGGCGCCCATGCCCAGCACCACCAGCAAGAAGCCCGCCAGGCTGCCCTGCACGCGGAAGCCGAACAGCGCCATGCCCGCGGCCATCACGACCAGCAGCACGACCGAGGCGATGATCCAGATGCTCAGGAAGTGGCTGCCCAACAGCAGCCCCCTGGACAGCGGTGCAGCGCGCAGACGCTGCCACATGCCGCTGCGCCGGGCCATCAGCAAACCCACGCCCAGCTCCACGCCCAGCATCAGGACGAACTGAACCCCCATGCCCGAGAAGCTGTGCGCATAGCCGTTGTAGCCAGCCTGCCCGGCGCTGAGGGCCCGGGTCTTCAGCGCATACGGCAGGCTCAGCACCTCGCCGGGCGAAGCGCCGCCCGGCGCGTCACCGGATGCCGCCGTGGCCACCCCCTCACCCGGCTGCGGCGTCTGCAGCTCGTTCACCGTGCGGGCCAGGACCTTGAGCTGCTCGCGGCGCAGGGGCGGGAGCTCGCTCGCCTCGAGCTCCGATTCCAGGGTCGCCAGCCCTCCGGCGCCCGGTCCCGACTTGAAGCCCTGCGCCAGGGTCTCGCGCATCGCATGCTGGGCCAGCAGGCCCTCCAGCAGCTGGGCCGACAGGGCCTCGCTCGGGTCGTACCACAGCTGCACCTCGGGCAGCTGGCGGCGGTCCCACCAGCGCGAGGCCTGCGTGCCGAAGCCGGCCGGCATCAGCAGGGCCGCACGGCGCTCCCCCTTGCGGACCGCGGCCTCGGCCTCGGCGCGCGTCATCACCTGCACGGCCAGCTTGCCGTCCTGCTGCAGCTGCTGGCCGATGCGCTGGCTGAGCGCGGAGCCGTCTTCGTCGACCCACGCGACCTTCAGCCGCGCCATCTCCCGGTCCCCGCTGCCGCCGAAGAGGCTGCCGAAGAAGGTGGCAATCAGGACGGGCATCAGCAGATGGGTGATCAGGGCCTTGCGGTTCTTCAGGTACAGCTGCAGCTGGGTGCGCACCAGCGCGATCAATGCATGCATCATGGTCGTCCCCTCGCTCAATCGCGCAATTGACGTCCCGTGAGGGACAGGAAGAGCTGCTCCAGGCTGGGCCGCTCGGTCTGCAGGCCCTGCAGGCCCAGGCCCTGGCCGGCCAGGCACTGCAGCACCGCCGGAAGGCCTTGCACCAGCGAGGCCAGCTCCAGGCGCAGCTGCTGCGGGCGTTCGCCGCCGGCCAGCAGCTGCACGCCGGGCAGCCGGCCCAGGGCCTCGGCCAGGCCCGCCGGCGGCGCCCGGTCGAGCTCCAGGCAGACTGTGGGCACCAGCACGGCCGCATCCAGCAGCTCCCGGGTGCGACCGGAGGCCACCACCTGGCCGTGGTCCACGATGAGCAGGCGGTCGCACAGGCGCTCCGCCTCCTCCATGTAGTGCGTGGTGTAGAGCAGGGCCTTGCCGGCGTCGCGCAGGGCCAGCAGGGCCTCGAAGATGGCGTTGCGGCTCTGCGGGTCGACGCCCACGGTGGGCTCGTCGAGGATCACGATGGCGGGATCGTGCAGCAGGGCGCAGGCGATGTGCAGGCGGCGCTTCATGCCGCCGCTGAACTCGGCCACCGTATCGCCGGCGCGGTCCCGCAGGCCGGCGATGTCCAGGGCGGCGTCCACCCGCTGCGCCAGGCGCTGACCGGACAGGCCGTACAGGGCCGCGAAGGCGCGCAGATTGCTGGCCGCGCTGAGCGTCTCGTGCAGGGCCAACTCCTGGGGCACCAGGCCCAGCAGGCCCTTGCGTGGGTCGGCATCGCCCCGCACGGGCTGGCCGTCGATCAGGCAGTCGCCGCCGTCCGCCTCGATCAGACCCGCGATCATGGACACCGTGGTGCTCTTGCCCGCGCCGTTGGGCCCCAACAGGCCGAGGATCTCACCGCGCCGCAGGCTCAGGTCCATGGACCGGACCACCTCCTGTGTACCGTAGCGCTTGCGCAGGCCGCGTGCCTGCAGGATCACCGAGGGATCGCTCATGCCGTCACTCCATGAAAAGTCTGGATGGACGCAGTCTAGGCAGCCGCCCCGCCGCCGGCGCCTGCCGTGGGGACGAACGGTCAGCCCGTGCGATGAATCGACAGCCACAGGGCGCCGATAAAATCGAGGCCATGAGCGCATCGCCCAAGCACCTCGAACTCCTGGCCCCGGCCAAGACCGCCGACATCGGCATCGAAGCCGTCAACCACGGCGCCGACGCCGTCTACATCGGCGGCCCCGGCTTCGGCGCCCGGCACAACGCCAGCAACGAGATCCAGGACATCGAGCGCCTGGTGCGCCACGCCCACCGCTACGGCTCGCGCATCTTCATCACCCTCAACACCATCCTGCGCGACGACGAGCTGGAGGATGCCCGCCGCATGGCCTGGCAGGTCTACGAGGCCGGCGCCGACGCCCTGATCGTGCAGGACATGGGCCTCACCCAGATCGACCTGCCGCCCATCCAGCTGCATGCCAGCACCCAATGCGACATCCGCACGCCGGAGAAGGCCCGCTTCCTGCAGGACGCCGGCTTCTCGCAGGTCGTGGCCGCCCGCGAGCTGACTCTGCCGCAGATCCGGGCCATGGCCGAGGCGCTGAGCAGCGCGCAGCTGGAGTTCTTCATCCACGGCGCCCTGTGCGTGGCCTACAGTGGCCAGTGCTTCATCAGCCACGCCCACACCGGCCGCAGCGCCAACCGCGGTGACTGCTCGCAGGCCTGCCGCCTGCCCTACGAGGTGCTCGACGCGCAAGGCCGCATCGTGGCCCACCAGAAGCATGTGCTCTCCATGAAGGACAACGACCAGAGCGCCAATCTGCGCGCCCTGGTCGATGCCGGCGTGCGCAGCTTCAAGATCGAGGGGCGCTACAAGGACATGGGCTATGTGAAGAACATCACCGGCCATTACCGGCAGCTGCTGGACGCGATCCTGGAGGAACGCCCCGGCCTGGCGCGGGCCTCCAGCGGCCGCACCCGCCTCTTCTTCACGCCGGACCCCGACCGCAGCTTCAACCGCGGCAGCACCGACTACTTCGTCACCGGCCGCAAGGAAGACATCGGCGCCTTCGACACCCCCAAGCACGCCGGCCTGCCGCTGGGTTGGGTCGGCAAGGTCGACGGCGAGGGCTTCGAGCTGGAGCTCGACGAGGGCGTGAGCCCGCTCAACAACGGCGACGCCCTCACCTACCTGGACCTGCAAAAGGAGCTGGTGGGCCTGCGCGTCAATGTGGCCACGCCGCTGGATGCGAAGGGCCGCCGCTGGCGCGTCGAGCCCAACGAGACCATGGAGCAGCTGAAGGACCTGCGCCGTGGCGTGGCCCTGTCCCGCAACCGCGACATGGCCTGGGACCGGCTGCTGGAGAAGAAGTCGGCCGAGCGCCGCATCGCCCTGGACCTCAGCCTCATGGAGACGCCCGAGGGCCTCGCCCTGCAGCTGACGGACGAGGACGGCCATGCCGCCTATGTCGAGATGCCCCTGGACAAGCAGCCCGCGCAGCAGGCCGAGCGGGCCGAGGCCAGCGCGCGCGAGGCTCTCGGCAAGCTGGGCACCACGGTCTTCGAGGCGCGCGAGCTGAGCCTGCTGTGGTCGCACCCCCTGTTCGTGCCGGCCAGCCAGCTCAATGCCCTGCGCCGTGAGGCCGTCGAGCAGCTGGAGGCTGCGCGCCTGGCCGCCCTGCCCCGCCTGCCGCGCGCCCGGCCGGTGGAACCGCCGGTGCCCTATCCGGAGGACACGCTCTCCTACCTGGCCAATGTCTTCAACCACCCCGCGCGCGACTTCTATGCCCGCCACGGCGTGCGGGTGATCGAGGCCGCCTACGAGAGCCACGAGGAGCACGGCGAGGTCAGCCTGATGATCACCAAGCACTGCGTGCGCTACTCCCTGTCCCTGTGCCCCAAGCAGGCCAAGGGCGTGACCGGCGTGCAGGGCACGGTGCGGGCCGAGCCCCTGCAGCTGGTCAACGGCAAGGAGAAGCTCACCCTGCGCTTCGACTGCAAGCCCTGCGAGATGCACGTGGTCGGCAAGATCAAGAAAAGCGTGCTGCAGCAGCTGCCGGCGGCCCCCATCCAGTTCTACAGGGCCCGGCCCAAGACCGCGCACTGAACTGAGCACCGGGTGGCGCTCTGGGTGGCGCACAGAGCGGCGCACAGAGCGGCACGTCAGGCCCGCCCCCCGCCCAGGCCAGCGCGGGATGCCCTGCCGGACGGCGGCGCCCGCCCCTGAAGGCTCGCCGTGAAGCCCGGCACGCCCCCCGCGTTGACACGCTGCGCGGCGGGACCAGCCTGTGATACCGTGGGCCGGACCCCTGCTTCCCCTGCAGTCCGGCATGTCGCTTTCCGATCTCCATCCCCGCGCCCGAGAGGTTCCGGCCATGGCTGAGGCCCTGCCGCACCGCCTCTTTCGCGGCTGGATCGCCCTGGGCACCGGCTACTGGCCGGTGGCGCTGAGCCTGGTGCTGAGCCTGCTGGTCTGCGCGACCCTGGCGCGCCTGGATGCCCGACAGGCCGCCGAACAGGAGCGCCAGCACGTGGCCGGGCAGCTGGACCTGCTGCGCAGCCGCCTGGAGCTGGCGGCCCGCAACACCTTCGCCCCCAGCCAGTCGCTCGAGGCCATGATCCAGCTCGATGGCGCGATCAGCGAGGCCCGCTTCGCGCTGCTGACGGAGAAGGCGCTCAAGCTCTATCCCCAGGTCCGCAGCATCGCCATCGCCCCCGACGACGTGGTGCGCCTGGTCTACCCGCTGCCCGGCAATGAACGGGCGCTGGGGCTGGACTACCGCAGCGTGCCCGCGCAATGGCGCCAGGTGCAGCAGGCGCGCGAAAGCCAGTCGGCCGTGCTGGTGGGCCCGGTGCAGCTGGTGCAGGGCGGCCAGGGCCTGATCCTGCGCAATCCCGTCTTCCTGCGCGCCCCGCCGCCCGCGCCGCCGCGGTACTGGGGCATGGTGTCGGTGGTAGCGGACCTGGACCGCTTCATGGCCGATGCCGGCCTGGGCGCCCATCCCGAGCTGCACCTGCTGCTGACGGAATCCAAGGGCGGCAAGGAAGCCGGGCGCCTGATCTGGGGCCAGTCCGCCCTGCTGAAGCAGCCGCCGCGGGACCTGGTCCAGCAACGGGTGGAGGTGCCGGGCGGGCAGTGGCTGCTGGCCGCCCAGCCTGCCGATGGCTGGCTGGACCAGCCCTTCCGCTGGGACTCGCCCGAGGTCCTGACCGCGCTGGCCGCCGGCACCGTGCTGAGCCTGCTGCTGGCCCTGCTGGTCTGGCAGAGCCGCGTCCTGCAGCAGCGCAACGGAACCCTGGCCCGCGAGATCCAGGAAGGCCAGCTGATGCGGGCGCAGCTGGAGGAATCCCAGGCACGCTTCCGCAGCATGGCCGCCCTGGCCTCCGACTGGGTCTGGGAGCAGGACGAGCAGCTGTGCTTCACCTACATCTCGCGCATCGCCGAGGAAGCCACGGAAGTGCAGAGCAGCTCGGTGCTGGGCCATCACCGCTGGGACTCCCCCGCCCTGCTGCCCGGCACCGACTGGGAGGCGCACAAGGCCCTGCTGGCGCGCCGCGAGCCCTTCCGCGACTTCGAATATGCGCAGCGCACGCCCGACGGCAGCGTCCGCCATGTGAGCATCTCGGGCGTGCCCTTCTTCGATGCCGAGGGCCGTTTCAAGGGCTACCGCGGCACCGGGCGCAACATCACCCCGTCCAAGGAAGCCGAGGCCGCCCTGCGGCGCTCGCAGCTGGAGCTCAGCACGGCGCGCGACCGCCTGCAGGCCGTGCTGGACGCGGCCCAGGAGGTCGCCATCATCGCCACCGACATGGCCGGCCACATCCTGCTCTTCAACCGCGGCGCCGAGCACATGCTGGGCTATGCCGAGGCCGAGCTGCTGGGGCGCTCACCAGCCTGCCTGCATGACCCGGGCGAGGTCCAGCAGCGTGCGGCGGAGCTGAGCCGGCTGCGCGGCACCACCGTCGAGGGCTTCGAGACCTTCGTGCTGCTAGCCCGCGAGCTGGGCAGTGAGACGCGCGAGTGGAGCTACCTCCGCAAGGACGGCCGCCGGCTGTGGGTCTCGCTGAGCGTCAGCCATGTGCGCGCCCGGGACGGCCAGGCCATCGGCTATCTGGGCGTGGCGCGCGACATCAGCGCCCAGCGTGCCGCCGAGACCGAGCTGCGCCAGCTCAACGCCGAGCTGGAGTCCCGCGTCCAGCAGCGCACGCTGGAGCTGCGCGAGGCGCTGCGCAACCTCAAGGAGGCGCAGGACGGCCTGCTGCGTTCCGAGAAGCTGGCCGGCCTGGGCTCCATGGTGGCTGGCGTGGCCCACGAGCTGAACACGCCCCTGGGCAACTGCCTCACCACGGCCTCGACCCTGCAGGAACGCACCGATGAGATCCGGCAGGAATTCGGCAGTGGCCAGATGCGGCGCTCCTCGCTGGAGGCCTATCTGCTGGAGGCCGGCCAGGCCTGCGACATCATGCTGCGCGGCCTGGGCACGGCCACCGAGCTGGTCAGCCACTTCAAGCAGCTCTCAGTCGACCAGACCAGCATGCAGCGGCGCAGCTATGCGCTGGAAGCCGTCGTCGGCGACGTGATCAGCCTGCTGCGCGCCCGCTGGAAGACCACGCCCTGGCTGCTGGAGTCCGAGCTGGACCTCACGGACCCGCTGGAAGGCTATCCCGGGCCGCTGGGCCAGGTGCTGGGCAACCTGCTGCTCAACGCCCTGCTCCATGCCTTCGAGGGCCGCGAACAGGGCCGCGTGAAGATCAGCGCCCGCAGCCTCGGCGCCAGCGACTACCTGCTGGTGGTGGAGGACGACGGCATTGGCATGAGCGAGGAGGTGCGGCGCCGCGCCTTCGACCCCTTCTTCACCACCAAGATGGGCCGCGGCGGGACGGGGCTGGGCCTGAACATCGTCTACAACCTGGTCAGCACGGTACTGGGGGGCAGCATCAGCCTGCACAGCGAGCCCGGCCAGGGCAGCCGCTTCGAGATCCGCCTGCCCAAGGTGGCGCCCATCGTGACGATGGTGTGAACGGGGCAGGCAAGACCTGCCCCCCGCAGGAGCCGGTCGCGGCCCCGGCAAAGAACGGGGCCCCGCCGCATCTGCCGCGGGGCCCGTCCGCGGAAGGATCAGCCTCCACTGTCCCTCCCCTGCCCGCATCCAGGCCGACGCCTTGGTCACGTCAGCCGGACTGCCCCTGCAAGCCGGGGCGGCGGGACTCCTCTCTCCTGAGCTACGACTGCCGTCGTGCGCGCATTGCAAGGCCTGCCGCACGGGCGCGCAAGCAAGATGCCGGAGCGGGCATGGGCCTCATGCCTGGGCGGCATGGACCTCGGGGAGGGGCTGGGCGAAGTGCCGCGCCACCAGAGCCCGCAGCCAGCCGACGGCCGGGTCCTGGTCCTGGCGGCTGTGCCAGTACTGGTGGACGACGATGGGCGGCAGCGGCAGGGGGCAGGGCAGCAGGCGCAGGCCCGGCAGCTGGGCCATCTGCCGGGCGATCTGCTCGGTGGCCGTGAAGATGTGGTCGGACTGCGCCACGATGAAGGGCGCGGTCAGCAGCGAGTGCACCCGCAGGCCGATGGCGCCCTCACCCGCCGTCTGGACGATGGCCTGCTCCACCCGACGGTAGGCATGCTGGGTGTCGCTGATCGAGGCCACGACGTGCTTCTCGGCGCAGAATCGCTCCAGGGTCAGGTCTTGCCCGATGCGCGGATGGCCCGCGCGCACGAGGCAGCAGTGCCCCACGCTGTACAGCGCCTGCGAGCTGAGCCCCGGCCGCTGGGCCTGGTAGGCCGACAACACCAGGTCGATCTCGCCGGAGGCCAGCAGGCCGCCCAGCGCGTCGCCGGCCAGGGGCACCACCTCCCAGCGCACGCCCGGGGCGCTGTCTCGCACCGCAGCGAGCAGGCGGGGCATGAAGTGGATGGCGCCGACCTCGGTGCAACTGATGCGGAAGGTGCGCGAGGAGCGCGCCGGATCAAAGCCCGAGGGCGCGCGCAGGCGCTCCTGGACCAGGCCAACCAGCTGCTGCACGTCAAGCGCCAGGCGGCGCGCCAGCGGCGTGGGCCGCATGCCCTGCTTGCTGCGCACGAAGAGCTCGTCGCCGTAGTAGCGGCGCAGCAGGCCCAGGGCCTTGGACAAGGCCGGCTGGGTCATGCCCAGCTCCTGCGCCGCGGCGGTCAGACCGCCCAGGCGGTGGATGGCCTCGAAGGCCCGGAAATGCTGGAGCTCGGGCGAACGGCCGCCGCCCTCGGGCATCGAAGGCGGCAGCACGCGAGCCACCCCGATCAGCCCAGCCAGCGGCGCGCGTTGCGGAACATGCGGGCCCAGGGGCTCAGGGCTCCCAGATCACCGGAGGTCCAGCTCATCTGCGCATTGCGGAAGACGCGCTCCGGGTGCGGCATCATGACCGTGAAGCGGCCGTCGGCGGTGGTCACCGAAGTCAGGCCCTCGGGGCTGCCGTTGGGATTGAAGGGATAGGCCTCGGTCGGCTGGCCGTGGTGGTCCACGAAGCGGGCCGCGCGCACCACCTGGGCGGCATTGCCGCGCTGGGCGAAGTTGGCGAAGCCCTCACCGTGGGCCACGGCCACCGGCAGGCGGCTGCCGGCCATGCCCTGGAAGAAGAGGCTGGGGGATTCCAGCAGCTCCACCATGGCCAGGCGGGCCTCGTACTGCTCGCTCTGGTTGCGCGTGAACTTGGGCCAGGCCTCGGCGCCCGGGATCATGGGGGCCAGGGCCGCCATCATCTGGCAGCCGTTGCACACGCCCAGCGCGAAGCTGTCAGAGCGGGCGAAGAAGGTCTGGAACTGCTCGGCCAGCACCGGGTTGAACATCACCGAGCGGGCCCAGCCCTCGCCGGCGCCCAGGGTGTCGCCATAGGAGAAGCCGCCGCAGGCGATGAAGCCCTTGAACTGCTCCAGACTGACCTTGCCGGACTGCAGGTCGCTCATGTGGACGTCATAGGTGTCGAAGCCGGCCAGGGCGTTCACATAGGCCATCTCGACGTGGGAGTTGACGCCCTGCTCACGCAGGATGGCCAGCTTGGGGCGCGCACCGGTGGCGATGAAGGGCGCAGCCACGTCCTCGCTCGGGTCGAAGCTCACGTGCACGTGGCGGCCCGGGTCCCCGGCACGGCCCACGGCCTCGTGCTCGGCATCGGCGCAGGCCGGGTTGTCGCGCAGGCGGGCGATCTGCCAGGAGACACCGTCCCATTCCTTGTGCAGCATCTCCAGCGGCGCGTCGAAGACCTTCTTCGCGTCACGCCAGACCTCGACCACGCCGCGGTCATTGGGCTTGCCGATGACGTGCGCATGCCTGGACAGGCCATGCTGGCGCAGCACCTGGAGGACGGCATCGCGATCCTCGGTCTTCACCTGCAGGACCACGCCCAGCTCCTCGTTGAACAGGGCCTTGAGCGCCAGTTCCTCGCGGCGGGCGCTGACCTGGCGGGCCCAGTTCTTCGAATCGCCGACGTCGGCCCGGCTGTCCGAGACGCCGTCGCCCTCGGTGATCAGCATGTCGACATTGAGGCTCAGGCCCAGGTGGCCGGCGAAGGCCATCTCGCAGGCCGCCGTCCACAGGCCGCCATCGGAACGGTCGTGGTAGGCCAGCAGGCGGCCCTGGCCGCGCAGCTCGTTGACGGCCGCCACCAGCGACTTGAGCAGGGCCGGGTCGTCCACGTCGGGCACGGCGCCGCCGAACTGCTGCAGGGTCTGGGCCAGGATGGAGCCACCCATGCGATGCCGGCCCTGGCCGAGGTCGACCAGGATCAGGCTGGTGTCGCCCGGCTGCAGCTGCGGGGTCAGGGTGCCGCGCACATCGGGGAGCGTGGCGAAGGCCGAGACGATCAGCGAGACGGGCGCGGTGACCTGGCGGGTCTCGCCGCCGTCGCTCCACTTGGTGCGCATGGACAGGGAGTCCTTGCCCACCGGGATGGACACGCCCAGCGCCGGGCACAGCTCCATGCCCACAGCCTTGACGGTGTCGTAGAGGGCGGCGTCCTCGCCGGCCTCGCCGCAGGCGGCCATCCAGTTGGCGGACAGCTTCACGCGGGAGAGCTCGATGGGCGCCGCCAGCAGGTTCGTGATGGCCTCGGCCACGGCCATGCGGCCGGAGGCGGGGGCGTCGACGGCGGCCAGCGGCGTGCGCTCACCCATGCTCATGGCCTCGCCGCGCAGGCCCTTGAAGTCGGCCAGGGTGACGGCGCAATCGGCCACCGGCACCTGCCAGGGGCCGACCATCTGGTCACGGTGGTTCAGGCCGCCCACGGTGCGGTCGCCGATGGTGATCAAGAAGCGCTTGGAGGCCACGGTCGGGTGGCGCAGCACCTCGATGGCCGACTGCTGCAGCGTGGCCTGCGAAAGGTCCAGAGCGGCCGTGCTGCGCTGCACGCGGTTCACCACGCGGTGCATCTTGGGCGGCTTGCCCAGCAGGGTGTCCATGGGCATGTCGATGGCGCGCTCGCCGCCGGGGCCGTCTTCCAGGATCAGCTCTCGGGCCTCGGTGACCACGCCGACGACGCCGAAGGGGCAGCGCTCGCGCTCGCACATGGCCGTGAACATCTCCAGGCTCTCGGGGGCGATCGCCATGACGTAGCGTTCCTGGCTCTCGTTGCACCAGATCTCCTTGGGCGCCAGGCCGGACTCTTCCAGCGGCACCTTGCGCAGGTCGAAGATGGCGCCACGGCCGGCGTCATTGACCAGCTCGGGGAAGGCGTTGGAGATGCCGCCCGCACCCACGTCGTGGATGGCGAGGATGGGGTTCTTGTCCGCCAGGCCCCAGCAGTGGTTGATCACCTCCTGGGCGCGGCGCTCGATCTCGGGGTTGCCGCGCTGGACGGAGTCGAAGTCCAGATCGGCGGTGTTGGTGCCCGCGGCCATGGAGCTGGCGGCGCCACCGCCCATGCCGATGCGCATGCCCGGGCCGCCCAGCTGCACCAGCAGCGTGCCGGCGGGGAACTCGATCTTCTTCGTGAGGTCCGAGCGGATGGCGCCGATGCCGCCGGCGATCATGATGGGCTTGTGATAGCCGCGCACCACGCCGTCGACTTCCTGCTCGTAGACGCGGAAGTAGCCGCCGAGGTTGGGCCGGCCGAACTCGTTGTTGAAGGCCGCACCGCCGATGGGGCCCTCGATCATGATCTGCAGCGGGCTGGCGATGTGCTCGGGCTTGCCCACGCCGCCCTGCTCCCAGCGCTCGGCCAGGCCGGGCAGGTGCAGGTTGGACACGGAGAAGCCGGCCAGGCCGGCCTTGGGCTTGGCGCCGCGGCCGGTCGCGCCTTCGTCGCGGATCTCGCCGCCGGCGCCCGTCGAGGCGCCCGGGAAGGGCGAGATGGCCGTCGGGTGGTTGTGCGTCTCGACCTTCATCAGCACGTGCGAGGTCTCGGCACGGGCGTGGTACTTCGGCGCGGCGTCATAGCCCTCGGGGATCCAGCGCTCGATCTCGTGGCCTTCCATCACGGCGGCGTTGTCCGAGTAGGCGATCACCGTGTGCTGGGGCGAGAGCTTCTCGGTGTTGCGGATCATGCCGAAGAGGCTGAGGTCCTGCTCCACGCCGTCGATGGTGAACTTCGCGTTGAAGATCTTGTGGCGGCAGTGCTCGGAATTGGCCTGCGCGAACATCATCAGCTCGACGTCGCTCGGGTTGCGCTGCGCGGCGGTGAAGGCGTTGACCAGGTAGTCGATCTCGTCGTCGGACAGGGCCAGGCCGAAGCGGCTGTTGGCCTCGTCCAGGGCAGCGCGGCCGCGGCCCAGCACGTCCACATGCTCCAGGGCCTCGGCGGTCTTCTCGTCGAAGAGGTGGGCGCAGTCCTCGCGGAGGAACAGCACGCTCTCGGTCATGCGGTCGTGCAGCAGCGCGGCGCAGGCGCGCAGCTCGGTCTCGCTCAGGGTCTTGGTGCCGCCCAGCAGGCCCGACTTGAGCGTGATGCGGAACTCGGTGACGCGCTCCACGCGGTGGATGTCCAGGCCGCAGTTGTGGGCGATGTCGGTGGCCTTGGAGGCCCAGGGGCTGACAGTGCCCAGGCGCGGCGCCACCACCACCAGCTGGCCCTCGGTGCCGCCTTCGTAGCCTTCACCGTAGCTCAGCAGCGCGGCCAGCTTGTCCTGCACGCCGGCCTGCAGCGCGCTGTCCGTCCAGACCCAGTGCACGTGGCGGGCCACCAGCCCCGTGATGCGCTCGTTGATGGCCTGCAGGCGCGGCAGCAAGGCCTGGGCGCGGAAGGCGGAAAGAGCGTTGCCGCCCTCGAAGTGGGTCAGGTGCTTGGAGGTGGATGCCATGGATGCTGGACTTGCGCGCCGGAGCGCGTGAGGTTGGGGCGCGGCCGCCGGGCAGGCGGACGGCTTGAAGCGCGGGATTTTACCGAGGCTTGGGCCGGATTCCGCTCGGGGCCTGGCTCAAATCAACGCGCAAACGTTAGCGCTCACGGTGGGCCGCCTGAAGCCTGGCGTCGGGCCCGGATCTCATGAGCCGAGCTGCGCCGCGCGGGTCCAGCAAGGGCCGCCGGGCGACCGCCCCGGCCGGCGCCCCCCCTCGCCCGGCACACCGCAGACCCCCACACGCCGGCTCGTCCGACAACTGTCAGACCTGACACGGCGCGTCGCTGGAGTCCGGGATAGGCTGCCGTGGCCGTGCTTTCAATAATGGAATTGGACGCTACTTATCGACGTTATCCATTTACCCCTCCCCCGGCGTCCCGCCCTGCCTCCAGCGCCTTGGAGGCTTGAAGGAATTCCCATGCACATGCCCTCATTCCCGGCCGGGACCGCCCCGCGGCGCCCTGCCCGCTTCCAGGACCTGCAGGCCAGTGCGGCCGCGGTGGCCCTGCTGATCGCCGCCACCGCGGCCTCGGCCGCGCAGCGCCAGGACCTGAGCCAGCTGCCACCGGCCCCGGCCACCCTCGGCGCCGCGGCGGCCGTCCATGAGCGCCTGGGCCTGGCCGCCCAGGACCTGCAGGCCCAGCGCAGCAAGACTTACGCCAATGGCCGCACCGTCACCCGCTACCAGCAGCACTACCAGGGCATCCCGCTGTGGGGCGAGGCCATCGTCAGCCAGCAGGACGCCGGCCTGGCCGCGCCCAGCTTCCATGGTCAGCTGGTCCGCCAGATCGAGCAGGACCTGCCCGACGTGCGCCCCAGCCTCAGCCAGCAGGCCGCCCTGGCCCTGGCCAAGGGCCGCAGCGGCTTCGCTCAGCACGCCTCGCAGGAGGAAGCCCAGCTGTGGATCAAGCTGGACGAGCAGGGCCGCGCCCGCCTGGTCTGGGCCCTCTCCTTCATGCTCCACGGCAACAAGCCGGCACGCCCGCATTTCCTGATCGACGCACGCAGCGGCGAGATCCTGGAGCAGTGGGAAGGACTCACCACCAACAACGCCACCGGCCCCGGCGGCAACCTCAAGACCGGCAAGTACGAATACGGCGTCAACTTCGGCTATCTGGACGTCAACGCCAGCTGCCAGATGGACAACGCCAACGTCACCACCATCAACCTCAACGGCGGCACCAACGGCAGCACGCCCTTCCAGTTCACCTGCCCGCGCAACGAGTTCAAGCAGATCAACGGCGCCTACTCGCCGCTCAATGACGCGCACTACTTCGGCGGCGTGGTCTTCGCCATGTACCAGAACTGGCTGGGCCAGCGCCCGCTCACCCAGAAGCTGCAGATGAAGGTGCACTATGGCAGCGGCTACGAGAACGCCTTCTGGGACGGCCAGGCCATGTTCTTCGGCGATGGCGCCAACACCTTCTACCCGCTGGTCTCGCTGGATGTGACCTCGCACGAGGTCAGCCACGGCTACACGCAGCAGAACTCCAACCTGCAGTACAGCGGGCAGTCCGGCGGCATCAACGAGGCCTTCTCCGACATGGCCGGCGAGGCAGCCAAGTACTACATGCGCGGCAGCAATGACTTCAAGGTCGGCTACGACATCATGAAGGGCTCGGGCGCCCTGCGCTACATGGACAACCCGCCGCTGGACGGCCGCTCCATCGACCACACCAGCCAGTACTACGACGGCCTGGACGTGCACTACTCCAGCGGCGTCTACAACAAGGCCTTCTACCTGCTGGCCACGAGCGCGGGCTGGAACACGCGCAAGGCCTTCGAGGTCTTCGCGGATGCCAACCACCTCTACTGGACGGCCACCACCAACTTCTCCGGCGGCGTCTGCGGCGTGGAACGCTCGGCCTCCAACCGGGGCTACAACGTGGCGGACGTGACCCGGGCCTTCAACACCGTCGGCGCGGCCTGCCTGCCGCCCCTGCCCTCTGACGCCGGCACCAAGTGCGCCGATGAAAACGGGACCTGCAGCTTCACCGGCGTGCGTGCGGTGAGCTACGGCTACCAGCCCACCTTCTTCCGCAAATTCGCCAACGGCAGCCTGGCCTGCAACAACGCGACCTTCGGGGACCCGGCATCGGGCAAGGGCAAGAGCTGCTACGTGGGCAGCACGGCCTTCACGGCCTGCGCCTCGGAGAACGGCACCTGCAGCTTCACCGGCCGCCGCCTGGTGGTCTATGGGGCCGGCAACCGCTTCACCTCGCGCGTCAGCAACGGCCCGGTGGCCTGCAACAACGCCACCTTCGGCGATCCGGCCTCGGGCGTGGTCAAGGCCTGCTACATCAGCCCCGAGACCTACACCACCTGCGCCAGCGAAGGCGGCAGTTGCAGCGTCAGCGGCGCCCACCTGGTGATCTACGGCGCGAACAGCGAATACTCGGTGCGCGACTTCAACGCCCCGCTGAGCTGCAGCAACGCCACCTTCGGCGACCCGCAGAGCGGCATCACCAAGGCCTGCCACGTCAAGGACTGACCCCGTCCTGAACCGCGCCTGAAAGCACGAGGCCCCGGGCTCCATTGCTGGAGCACCGGGGCCTTTGTCTTGCAGGGTTCCAGCCTGCGCTCAGCGACCGGCCTTCATCTGCGTGACGATGGCCTCGCTGCGGTCCAGCAGGGCCGGCACGTCGATGGTGGTGAGCTGGCGCTGCTGCAGCACGCGGCGGCCATTGACCCAGACGTCGGACACGTGCTCGCGGCCGGCCACATAGACCAGCTGGGCATCGGCGTGGTAGACCGGGCGGCACTCCAGCGCGTCGAGCGACACGGCCACCACATCGGCCAGCTTGCCGACTTCCAGCGAGCCGAGGTCGGCCTCGCGGCCCATGGCCTTGGCGGCGCGGATGGTGGCCATCTCCAGCGCCGTGCGGGCCGAGACAGTCAGCGGATCGCCCGTGATGCCCTTGGCCAGCAGGGCCGCGGCGCGGATCTCCGCGAACATGTCCTGGCGGTTGTTGGAGGCGGCGCCGTCGGTGCCCAGCACGGTGTTGACGCCCGCGGCCTCCAGGGCCTTCACCGGCGCGACGCCCGAGGCCAGCTTCAGGTTGGAGCTGGGGTTGTGGACCAGATGCGTGCCCTGCCTGGCGATCAGCTCGATCTCGGCCTCATCGAGGTGGACCATGTGCACGGCGATCATGCGCTCGTTGAGCAGGCCCAGCTTGTGCAGACGTTCCAGAGGGCGCACGCCGTACTGCTTGAGGCTGCCCTCGATCTCGTCCTGGGTCTCGTGGATGTGGCAGTGCATCTGCAGGCCGTGCTGCTCAGAGAGCTGGCGCAGCTTGACGAAGGTCTCGTCCGACACCGTGTAGGGCGCGTGCGGCGCGCTGGTCCAGTCCAGCAGGGCCTCGCCCTTGTACTGCTCATAGGCCTCCAGGCCCTTGGCGATGTAGTCGTCCGGTCCCGAGCCGTAGCCGGTGGGGAAGTCGATCACATTGATGGAGACGCCGGCACGGATGCCGGAGTCCAGCGCCGCCCGGGCCATGGCCTTGGGGAAGAAGTACATGTCGTTCAGGTAGGTCACGCCACCGCGCAGAGCCTCGGCGGCCGACAGCAGCGAGCCCTGGTAGACCCAGTCGTCGCTGACCCACTGCTTCTCCAGCGGCCAGATGTGGTTCTGCAGCCAGTCCATCAGGGCGCGGTCGTCGGCCACGCCGCGCAGCAGGGACATGGCGCTGTGCGTGTGCGCATTGATCAGGCCGGGGATCAGCACGTGCTGGCCCAGGTCCACCTGCTCGGCGTCCGGGTAGGCGATCGCGGCCTGGGCCTGCGGCAGCACGGCGGCGATGCGCTCGCCCTGGATCACGAGGGCGTGCTGCTCCAGCACCTGGCAGCCCGGGGTCATGGGCAGGATCCAGCGGGCCTTGAGGACAGTGGTGTGGCTCATTGGGAGTCTCCGGAGACGGCCGGGGATGCGGCCTGGGATGAATCGTCGAACAGTTGCATGAATTCGTCGCGCACGCGCTGGGCGTCCACGCCGACGCAGACCTGCTGGTCCGGGCAGCCGCGCCACGGCGAGGCGGGGCTGTCCTCGTGCAGGCCCAGATGGTCCTGGATGGTCTGGCCGCGCGCAATGCCCTCCAGGGCCACACGGACGGGACCGCGGCGCAGCTGGAAGGCCTCGGGCGCCACGCAGTAGACGACGGCGCTGGCATCGTGGGCGTAGAGGCCGCCGATGGCGTCGCGGCCATCGTAGTAGCGCTGGTAGTGGCGGGTGATCTGCCAGAAGAAATCGCCCACGGGCCCCCTGCGGCCCTGCAGGGACTGCAGCAGGGCCTCGGGCATCACCACCTGCTGGGTGACGTCCAGCCCCACCGTGACCACGGGCCAGGACGCGGTGAAGACGAGGTCGGCGGCCTCGGGGTCGTTGATGATGTTGGCCTCGGCCACCGGCGTCACATTGCCGCCATGGCCATGCAGGCCGAAGGCGCCGCCCATCAGCACGACTTCGCGCACCTTGCGGGCGATGCCGGGATCGTGGCGCAGTGCCAGGGCCAGGTTCGTTAGCGGGGCCACGGCCACGAGGGTGATCTCGCCGGGCGCGGCGTTGATCTCGTCGCAGATCAGCTGCCAGGCGGGGCGCGGGTCCGGCTGGCGCCGGGTGGCCGGCAGCAGAGGCGCCCCGCCGCCCAGGCCGTCCTCGTGGTGGACCTGGGTGGGGAAGAAGCGCTCGGTGCGCGGCAGCAGGGCGTCGTCCGCGCCTGCAGCCACCGGCACGTCCAGGCCGAAGAAATCGACCAGGGCCAGGGCGTTGCGCGTGGTGGTGCCCACCGGCGCATTGCCGTGCACGGTGGTGATGGCGCGCAGGTCCAGACCCGGGTGGCGGGCCAGCATCCACAGGGCCATGGCGTCGTCGATGCCCGGGTCCGTGTCGAAGATCACGGGCCGGGGCGGCAGGGCTTGGCTCATGCGGACCTCAGGCGCTACGGGCCGCGAAATCGGGGCCCAGTTCCTCGCGCCGGGGCATGGCGCCCTGCACGCCCACCCGGCTCACGGCCAGGGCGGCGGCGGCCTGGCCCAGGCGCACGGCCTCGTCCAGCGACTGCCCCTCGGCCCAGGCGGTGGCGACGCCGCCCACGAAGGTGTCGCCGGCGCCGACGGTGTCCACGGCCTGCACGCGCCGGGCCGGCAGCAGGCGCTGGCCGGCTTCGTCAGCCACCAGCACGCCTTGCGCACCCAGGGTGATCAGCAGGCGCGGCAGGCCCTGGGCCTGCAGCGCGTTGGCCGCGGCGCGTGCCACGGCCTCGGCGGATTGCACGGCATCGGGCAGCCCGGCCAGTTGGGCAGCCTCGGTCTCGTTGAGCACCAGGCAGTCGGTCAGGGCCAGCAGGGCCGGGTCGACCGCCAGGGCCGGCGCGGCATTGAGGATGGTCCGCACGCCCTGGGCGCGTGCCAGACGGAAGGCCTCGAGAATGGCCGGCTGCGGCACCTCCAGCTGCGCCACCAGCACCCGCGCCTGCTGCAGCGGTGCAGCGGCGCGCTGCACATCGGCCGCCGCCAGCTGCGCATTGCTGCCGGGCACGTAGATGATGCTGTTCTCGCCGCCCTCGCGGCCCACCATGATGACGGCGATGCCAGGCAGCGCCGATTCATCCTCGACCACATGCGTGGTGTCCACGCCCTCGGCGCGCAGGGCCGCGATCAGCGCGCGGCCATGCACGCGGGTGCCCACGCGGGAGACGAAGCTCACCGAGGCCCCGAGCCGGGCCGCGGCCACGGCCTGGTTGGCGCCCTTGCCTCCGGGCGTCATCTGGAAGTCCTCGCCCGGCAGGGTCTCGCCCGGACGCGGCAGGCGGCGCGCATGGGCCACCATGTCCATGTTGATGCTGCCGACGACGACGACACGCGCGGAGCTCATGCGCTCTTTCCTGCCTTTCCTGCCTTGGCGGTCTTGGCGGCCAGGCTCTTGGCAGCCGGCGCGGCGGTGCTCTCGCGCCGCACCAGCTGCGGCTTCATCAGCACCTCGCGCAGGCCGGCCTGCGGTTGCTCGATGCGCGCCAGCAGGGCCCGCCCGGCCTCGCGGCCCAGTTCCTTGATGGAGCAGCCCACGGTGGTCAGCGAGGGATAGGCATAGGCCGAGAGCTCGATGTCATCGAAGCCGACCACCGACAGGCTGGCCGGTACCGGGCGCGCCGCCTCGGCCGCGGCCCGCATGAGGCCCAGGGCCATCAGGTCATTGCTGGCGAAGACGGCGCTCAGCTCGGGCGCCGTCTCCAGCAGGCGCTTGCCGGCCTCGTAGCCGCCGTGCGAGCTGAAGTCGCTGTGGACCAGCCAGTGCGCCTGCGGCTCGATGCCGGCGGCCTGCAGGGTCTCGCGCCAGCCGGCAATGCGCTCCTGCGCCACCTCGAACTCCACCGGGCCGCTGATGCAGCCGATGGCGCGGTGACCCAGCTCCAGCAGGTGGCGCACCGCGGCGGCCGCGCCCTCGCGGTTGTTGACGCTCACCCGGTCGGCCCGGGCGCCCGGCACCAGGCGGTCCACCGTGACCGAGGGCACGCGGGCCATCTGGAAGATCTGGGCCAGTGCTTCGTCATCGCCCGCGGAACTCAGCAGCAGGCCGTCGATGCGCTTCTCCAGCAGGGTGCGCATGTACTGCTGCTGGCGCTTGGGGTCGTTGTCGGAATTGCAGAGGAAGACAGAGTAGCCGGCCAGGCGGCAGGTCTCCTCGACGCCGCAGACCAGCTCCGCGAAGAAGGGGTTCTGCACATTGGGCACCAGCACGCCGATGATGCGGGTCTCGCTCTTGCGCAGGGAGCGGGCCACCGCGCTGGGCAGGTAGCCGATCTCCTCCACCGCCGCCAGCACGCGCCGCCGCGCCTCGGCGCTGACCGGGCGCGTTTCGTTCAGGACATGGGAGACGGTGGTGAAGGACACGCCGGCAAGGGCGGCAACGTCTTTGATCGTGCTCACGGTGAGGCAGGTCTCGGCAGGAAGGAAGAGGCAGGCAGCCGGTGATTCCGCAAGGGGGCTGAACGCTCGCAAAACTGCACTGGGGCAAACGTTTGCCGCAGCATACCCGAAATGGCGCCTTCCGCGACAAGCGCCGCGTCGCCAAGGGCGGTGACGGACTTCGCCCGGCACGAACCATGCAGGCCCATGAAAAAAGCCGCCTGGGCCTTGCGACCCGGGCGGCTTTCGAGGGTGGGCCCAAAGGCCGCCCCACGACCGGCCATCAGGCCAGCTTTTCCTTGATTCGAGCGGACTTGCCCGAACGCTGACGCAGGTAGTACAGCTTGGCGCGGCGCACATCGCCACGACGCTTGACTTCGATGGACGAAATCAGCGGGCTGTACAGCTGGAAGGTACGCTCCACGCCTTCGCCGCTCGAAATCTTGCGGACGATGAAGCTGGAGTTCAGGCCGCGGTTGCGCTTGGCAATCACGACACCTTCATAGGCCTGCACGCGCTTGCGGGTACCTTCGACCACGTTCACGCTGACGATCACCGTGTCGCCGGGGGCGAAAGCGGGGATGGTCTTGTTCAGGCGAGCAATTTCTTCTTGCTCAAGGGTTTGGATCAGATTCACATCGATCTCCTGACGATCTTACCGGCGCACCTGAAATTGACTGGAACCGGCCCGAACTGGCCTGCATTCCTGGAGCTGGCTGAAGGTCAGAAACACTGACCTGAACCTGGGCTCCGCCCGATAGAGGATCGCGAAAAGCCCTCGATTGTAGCCGAAAAAGTCTCAGCCAATCAAGGACTTGAGGAAGGCTTCGTCCTTCTTGCTGAGCTTGCCGGCGGCACGGGCGGCCTCGATCAGCTCGGGGCGGCGGCGCCAGGTCAGCGCCAGCGACTGCTCGCGGCGCCAGCGCGCGATCTGGGCATGGTGACCAGACATCAGCACCGCCGGCACCGGCAGCGGCTCGATCTGGCCAGGCAGGCCTTCCAGCACCTCGGGGCGGCTGTAGTGGGGGCAGTCCAGCAGGCCGTCGGAGAAGCTGTCCTGCTCATGAGAGGCAGCGTCATTGAGCACGCCGGGCTGCAGCCGCGCGACAGCATCCAGCAGGGCCAGGGCCGGCAGCTCGCCGCCGCTCAGGACGAAATCGCCCAGGCTCACCTCCAGGGTGACATGGCGGTCCAGGAAGCGCTGGTCCATGCCCTCGTAACGGCCGCACAGCAGCACGGCGCCGGGCCCCTGGGCCAGCTCCTGCACCAGAGCCTGGTCCATGCGGCGGCCGGTGGGGCTGAAATGGATGATCTGCGGCGCAGCGCCGGCATCGGCACCACTGGCCTGGCGGGCCGCCAGCACGGCGGCCAGCGCGCGCTCCAGCGGCTCGACCAGCATGACCATGCCCGGACCGCCACCGTAGGGGCGGTCGTCGACACGGCGGTAGTTGTCTTCGGCGTAGTCGCGCAGCTGCCAGAGCTGCACGTCGACCTGCCGGCTCTCGAAGGCACGGCGCGTCACGCCCACCGACAGATGCGGGGCGAAGAGCTCAGGAAACAGGGTGATGAGGTCGAAGCGCATGCGGCAGGCGCCACGGCAAGGCAGGACTCAGAAGTCCAGACCCCAATCCACCGAGATGCGGCGCTCTTGCAGGCTCACATCGTCGACAAAGGCGGACACGAAGGGGATCAGGCGCTCCTGCTCCGGCTTGACCGGAGCCGTCAGCCCGGCGGGCTGGATGCGCAGCACGGCATGCGGGCCGGTGTCGAGCAGGCCGATGACCTCGCCCAGGGTCTCGCCCTGGCGGTTCACGACCGTGAGGCCCACCAGGTCCACCCAGTAGAACTCGTCCGGGTCGGCCTTGGGGAAATGCGTGCGGGAGACGAAGACGCGGGCGCCGCGCAGGGCCTCGGCCCCATTGCGGTCCGACACACCCTCGGCGCTGGCCACCAGGCCGTCGCCATGCTCACGCAGGGAAAGAATCTTGAGCAGCTTGGGCACGGTGCCCTTGCCTGCGGCCATGCCAGGAATGGCAGTCTCGGCGGGTTTCAGGAACCAGCGCCGGGTCGCAAAGATCGCCTGGGGATCCGTGGAATGGGCATGGACCTTGAACCAGCCCTTGATGCCCCAGGCGTCGGCAATGCGCGCGACCTCGATGGCGTCATCCGGCCAGGCTGCCTCGGCAGCGTCAGCGGGGGAACGGGTCTCGGGGGCAGTCACGCGCAAGGCTCGATATCAGCTGAGCGGATGCTCAGGCAGCCTTCTTGGCCTGGTCGACCAGACGGGCCACGGTGGTCGACAGCTGAGCGCCGACGCCGGTCCAGTAGGCCACGCGGTCCTGAGCCACGCGCAGGCTTTCGGCAGCGCCGGAAGCCACGGGGTTGTAGAAGCCCACGCGCTCGATGAAGCGGCCGTCACGACGCTCCTGGCTGTTGGCGACGACGATGTTGTAGAAGGGGCGCTTCTTAGAGCCGCCGCGTGCGAGTCGAATCACGACCATGATGAGTCCTTTGAGTTGAAGCGTTCTACCGCACCAGGAGACACTCAGGGCAAGCAGACCATTGGACACCCCGTGCGCCATCTCCAGGCTTCCGGGGTGCACCGGTTGTTGGTACCGTAGATACGCCGCGAGTCTCCCGCGACCGGCACCAAAACCTGGCATTATAAACTCGCAAATCCAATTGCGATAGCAAGTCGCTGCAGAGAATCTCTGGCGCTCCTGTTTTCCGCCATTTTCACCCCTCCTGCCCTCGGTCCTCCCCCATGTCCCAAGCCCTTCCGCTGCTGATCCGCCCCAGCCAGGACGCCGATCTGCCCGCCATCCAGGCCATCTATGAGCATGCCGTGCTGCACGGCACCGGCACCTTCGAAACGGACGTGCCCGACGTGGCCGAGATGAGCCGACGCCGCGCCGAGGTGCTGTCCCGCGGCCTGCCCTACCTGGTGGCCGTGCGCGGCGAGCAGGTCCTGGGCTATGCCTATGCCAACTACTTCCGGCCCCGCATGGCCTACCGCTTCTGCGTGGAGGACTCGATCTACCTGGCGCCGGCGGCCCAGGGCCAGGGCGTGGGCCGCCTGCTGCTGGCGGAGCTCATCGCCCGCTGCGAGCGGGCGGGCGCGCGGCAGATGCTGGCCGTGATCGGCGACTCCCAGAACCACGGCTCCGTGGGCGTGCACCGCGCCCTGGGCTTCGAGCCCACGGGCCTGCTCAAGTCCTCGGGCTGGAAGTTCGGCCGCTGGCTGGACGTGGTGCTGATGCAGCGCCAGCTCGGCCACGGCGACACCCTGCCGGCGGAGGGCGCATGAGCCAGGCCGCCACCCCTGCCCTCGCCTACCGTTCCAAGACCCTCGCCACCTGGCTGGCCCTGGGCCTGGGCGCCTTCGGCCTGCACCGGCTCTACGTCCACGGCTTCAAGGACAAGCTGGCCTGGCTCTTCCCCTGGCCCAGCCTGGCCGGGCTCTACGGCATTCACCGCATGGACGTGCTGGGCCAGGACGACCGCCTGGCCTGGGTGCTGATGCCCCTGCTGGGCCTGATGCTGTCCATCGCCATGCTGCAGGGCATCGTCTGGGGGCTGACGCCGGACGAGCGCTGGAACCAGGCCCACAACGGCGGGCGCAGCGGCCGCGCCAGCGGCTGGGGCGCCATCATCGGCGTGGTGGCCTGCCTCATGGTGGGCGGCGCCTGCCTGATGACCACCATCGCCTTCTCGGCCCAGCGCTACTTCGAGAGCCAAGCGGAAGCCGCCAAGGAGCTGAGCCAGTAAGCGGCGCGCGCTGGCCCCGCCAATGCAAAGGCCCGACTGCACTGGCAGCCGGGCCTTTGTCTTGGTGCTTCCGAGGTGCGAGGCTCAGAACAGCTGGAAGCTGACCCAGTAGCAGACACCCGCCACGAAGGCCGACGCCGGGATGGTGAAGATCCACGCCCAGACGATGTTGCCCGCGACACCCCAGCGCACGGCCGAGGCCCGCTGCGTGGAACCCACACCCACGATCGCACCGGTGATGGTGTGCGTGGTCGAGACCGGCACGCCCAGCGCGGTGGCCAGGAACAGGGTCAGCGCGCCGCCCGTCTCGGCACAGAAGCCGCCGACTGGCTTGAGCTTGGTGATCTTCTGTCCCATGGTCTGCACGATGCGCCAGCCACCGAACATGGTGCCGGCACCGATGGCCAGGTAGCAGACCCAGATCACCCAGGTCGGCGGCAGCTTGGCTCCCGCCTCGGCATAGCCCGCCGCCATCAGCAGCATCCAGATGATGCCGATGGTCTTCTGCGCGTCATTGCCGCCATGGCCCAGGCTGTAGAGGCCCGCGGAGACCAGCTGCAGGCGACGGAACCAGTTGTCCACGCGCAGCGGTGAGGAGCGGCGGAACAGCCAGGCCACCGCCACCATCAGCAGCGAACCGAGCACAAAGCCCAGCACCGGCGACACGAAGATGAACAGCACCGTGATGCCGATCTTCTTGGCCACCAGACCCTGCACCCCGACCTTGGCGATCACCGCGCCGACGATGCCGCCGATCAGCGCATGCGAGGAGCTCGAGGGAATGCCGTAGTACCAGGTGATCAGGTTCCAGGTGATGGCCCCGATCAGCGCACCGAAGACGATGTGGTGGTCCACGATGCCCGGCTCGACGATGCCCTTGCCGATGGTGGCGGCCACATTGAGCTGGAAGAAGGCGATGGCGATGACGTTGAAGAACGCGGCGAACAGCACAGCCTGCTGCGGCTTCAGCACACCGGTGGAGACCACCGTGGCGATCGAGTTCGCAGCGTCATGAAAACCGTTCATGAAGTCGAACAGCACTGCCAGCACGACCAGCAGCACCACGACCCAGAACGCAACGTTGATGCTTTCCATGAATCGAGGCGCGTCAGGAGTTCTCGAGGACGATGCCCTCGATCAGGTTGGCGACGTCCTCGCAGCGGTCGGAGATGGACTCCAGCTGCTCGTAGATGGCCTTGAGCTTGATCAGCTCGCGCACGTCTTCCTGCTCGCGGAACAGGCGGGACATGGCGGAGCGCATCACGCGGTCGGCGTCGGACTCGAGCTTGTCGATCTCTTCGCAGGTCTTGATGGCGGCTTCGGCCGTCTGAGGCTGGCTCAGCTTGGGCAGCAGGGTCACGGCATGCTGCACGCGCTCGCAGCACTTGGCGGACAGCTCGGCCAGGCGCAGCACATCCTCGGGGATGGAGCGCACGTCGTAGAGCTGCATGGTCTCGCTGGAGTCCTGGAGCAGGTCCAGGATGTCGTCCATGGCGTTGATCAGGCTGTGGATCTGCTCGCGGTCGATCGGGGTGATGAAGGTGCGATGCAGCAGGCGGTTCACCTCGGCGGTGACGCGGTCGGCGTGGTGCTCGCGGGCATCCACCTCGGCAGCGTACTTCTCGCGCAGCGTGATGTCGCTGTAGTTCTGGCACATGGCCATGAAGGCCCGGGCGCCTTCGGTGATCTGGGCGCCGTGCTCGTTGAAGAGCTCAAAAAAATTGCCCTCTTTGGGCAGCAGCTTGCCAAACAGCATGGGTTCTCCTGGCAGATGAGGCTGGCGGGTGAGCCGGCCTCCGTCCACAGTGAGTCAATCGGGGTGAGATTTAAAGAAATGGTCATCACCGCGTCATGTGAACGCGGCAAAGGCGGAAGTGTAATGGCGAGTAGCGCACGAACTGTGACAGTTCCGTGACGCTTGATGACGGTCAGGGCGGCCGCAAATGCCTCCACCAGGACTTTGGTTCACTGCACCAGGCTCCAACGACGAAGCAAGGCCCCGCCAGTAGCACGGGCGGGGCCTTGCGGCAGTGAAACAGTTGCCAGGGCAACACCCTCGCAGGAAACCACGTGCTGGTGGGGCAGTCAGCGGCGCCAAAGTTGCCCCAGCAACTCCCCCCTGCGAAAGCGACGGACCAGGAGGCGCGGTATTGCGCCGCTCCTGGTGTTCCGGCGAGCGTCTCAGATCCCGGGCATTGACAGCATATCCAGCATCATGTTGTCACGGCGCAAGGAGCCGATGTCAGCGTTTGGCATGGCAGCCCAGCTGCCGCCGCCAAATGCGGCCATGGCACTCACCAGGCCCTGGGCTTGCGAAGCCGTCACAACCGAACCATCGGCAAAACGGAACTCCTCGACCTGGTACTGCCCACCCAGGTACCAGCCCGTGACCGTCAGCTTGTCTGTCGTATTGCGGATGCTGACGATCAGGTCGTTGCCACTGCGGGTGAACTGGGCGTCCGCCTTTGCAAGGCCGCTGGCAAAGGCCACGATGTCCTTGACGCCTGAGGTGCTGTCGTTCTCCTGGATGGTATCCAAGCCGTAGCCAATGCCGAAGCGGTAGGTATCCGCCCCGGCACCCCCCATCAGAATGTCACTGCCGGCGCCTCCGTCGAGGGTGTCCGCCCCCCCTGCGCCCGTCAGGCTGTTGGCCCCGGCATTGCCGGTCAGGACGTTGTCCAGCGTGTTACCGATTCCATTGACCGCCGCCGTTCCGGTCAGCATCAGATTCTCGACATTGAGGCCCAGCGTGTAGGTCACGCCAATCTTCACCGTGTCGATGCCCTCGCCTGACTGCTCGGTCACGACGTCGCCCAGCACATCCAACACGTACAAATCGTCGCCGGTGCCACCCACCAATGTGTCATTGCCTGCCCCGCCGGTCAGCGTGTCGTTGCCGGCACCGCCGGTCAGGGTATTGGCCGCACCGTTGCCCGTGAGGCTGTTGGCCAGCCCATTGCCGGTACCACTGGCGGCGGTCGACCCTGTCAGCGTCAGGTTCTCGACATTGGTGCTGAGGGTGTAGGTCACGCCGACCTGCACCGAGTCCACGCCTTCGTTCTCCAGTTCCTTCACGACATCGGTGACCAAGTCCAGCACATAGAAGTCATCGCCCGCGCCGCCGATCAGCGTGTCACTCCCGGCGCCGCCCGTCAGCGTGTCAGCGCCCGCACCGCCAGTCAGCGTGTTGTTGCCGCTGTTGCCCGTGATCGAGTTGTCCATTTCATTGCCGGTACCGGTGATAGCTCCGGACCCAGTCAATGTCAGCTTTTCGACGTAAGCGGGCAACGCATAGTTCACGCTGCTCTGCACCGTGTCCAGGCCTTCGCCAGCAACTTCGACCACTGTGTCGTCCATGTTGTCGACGACATAGATGTCATCGCCCCCGGCACCCAGCAGGGTATCGGCCCCAGTACCCCCATTGAGCGTATTGGCGGCCGAATTGCCCTGCAGACGGTTCGGCAGGGTATTGCCGGTGCCGTTGAGGGCGCTGCCCCCAGTGAGGACGAGGTTCTCCAGGTTGGATCCCAGGGTCCAGGTCAGCGAGGCATAGACGGTGTCCGTGCCGAAGCCATTGGCCTCAGTGATCACGTCACCGGAAACGTCCACATAGTAGGTGTCGTCCCCCCACCCGCCATTGAGCGTGTCGGTGCCGACGCCCCCGTCGAGGATGTCATTGCCGGAGTCCCCCACCAGGGAGTCATTGCCCGCCAGACCGAACATCTGGTCACCCAGGCGCGTGCCGACCAAGGTGTCATTGCCGGCCGTTCCCTCGATGCGGGTCACCATGGCCAGCATCTGTGCCGCGCTTCGGATCGTGCCATCCGCGAACTCAAACACGTCCACCTTGGCGTCAGCGATCAGCAGCGCGCTGATGCGGAGCGAATCCGTGGTCCCCTTGACCTTGACCAGAATGTCCTCCCCGTCGGCCTTGAAGTCGAGGTCTGCAAGGTTCAGGTCCGTGAACAGCACCCGGCCGCCCGAACCTAACAAGTCTTCGATGGTGTCGACGCCGTCGCCACGTCCGAAGCGATAGGTATCGTTTCCTTCGCCGCCCTGCAGTGTGTCGTCACCCGAACCGCCCGCCAGCGTGTCGTCGCCTTCCCCACCCAGCAGCGTATCGGCACCAGCTCCGCCGATCAGGCTGTCATGGCCGGCTTCGCCGCGAAGGATGTCGGCGTCATCGCCGCCATCCACGGAGTCATTGCCATCGTCGGCGTAGATCGTGTCGTTGCCCGCGCCGCCCAGCAAGACATCGGCACCCGCGGTGCCAGCCAAGGCATCGGGCGATGCCGTACCCTGGCTCGGGTTGCCATTGACCATCCGGTTGATGAAGAACGCGGTCGGGATCTCCTCTCCCGTCGACAGCACCACGGACTGGAGGCGTCCATCAGGAACCACGCTGGACGCATCAGGGAACAGGTCTTCAAGCCTCAGCGAATCCCCCAGCCCCAGGCTCAACACCATGGTCCTGCCGCTGCGCGTCACGGTGACTTCGGAGAGCTGGGTCCCGGGGCTCAGCTGGATCTTGCTGCCCGACCCGAGTCCGGCCGTCCAGATGTCATTTCCAGATCCTCGGCCAAACAGAATTGTGCCCAGGTGAATACCACGCAGGGTGTCATTGCCTGCGCCGCCATCGACCGTCGTCGAGTACGAGGACGTCAAGGAAATGACGTCATCGCCAGCACCACCGAAGATCTTCACGTAGCCGCCCTCTCCCGAGAGCACATTGGCCTCATCGGAGCCGACCACAGTGACGCTGGTCCCCACGACGCTGAGATTCTCGACATTCGAAAAGGCCGTCCCAAGCACGATGGACTGGTTCGACGCACTCAAGACCTTGACCGTGTCGACGCCACCATCCGCCAGCTCCACCACTTGGTCGCCCTGTACCCAGTCGACGACATAGCTGTCATCGCCCGCACCACCGGCCAACACATTGGCCGCGGTATTGACGCTGGCGGCCAGGACGTTCGCGAGCTGGTTGCCGGTACCAGCAATTGCGTCGGTGCCCGTCAGCGTCAGGTCCTCGACCTGCTCCTGCCCCGCCAGCGAGTAGGAAATGCTGGACCGCACCAGATCCCGCCCGGCAGCGGCACCACCGAAGTCGACGACCTCGTCGCCGGCGTTGTCCACGACGAACACGTCGGCGAAGCTGCTTGACCCACGCATGGTGTCAGCCCCCGCGCCGCCATCGATCCAGGCTCCCCCGTAGTTGGGGTCATTCGCATTGATCTCGTTGTCGAGGCTGTTGCCGGTCAACTTGCCCAGGACGCGCGCTCCGCCGGACCCAGACCAGGAAGTGACCGGTGACCAGACAAGCACTTCAATATTGTCGGGGAGGGTGTAGTAGTGGCTGGAGGCGACCACCCTGTCGTACCCACCGCCAGCCTGCTCCACCACCGTGTCATCGCTGAAGCTGGGCTGCCCCGAAGTGCCGCTGGAGACGTAGTAGGTATCGTTTCCTCCCAAGCCAGTCAGCGTATCCATGCCGACGCCTCCGGTCAGCGAGTCATTGGCGCCCGTACCGGTCAGGCTGTCGTTACCGCTGGTGCCAGACAGAATCGCCGGGGCCACACCGACCACGGTGGCAGCAGCAATGGCGTTGGCGTCCCAGACCGTCCCGTTCGCAAACTCGATCGCCTCGACCGCTTGCGCCGTGCGTTGGCCGGAGGCATCGTAGACACCCTTGACGCGCAGCGTGCCGCCGCCGGTCAAGACCAGCACCAGATCCACCCCGCTCTTCTCCAGCTTGAGGTCTGAGGGAAGGATGCCCGCCCCAAGCACGATGCGGTCCGTGCCACCCAAGTCGGTGATCTGGTCATCGTCGTAGCCTCTACCGAAGAGGTAGGTGTCGTTGCCGCCACCGCCCTGCAGGTAATCGAAGCCGGCTCCTCCATCGAGCGTGTCATTGCCGTCCGAGGCGCCCAGCAAATAGGCATCACCGTACAGGGCATCGTTCCCCACGCCACCGGTGATCAAGTCCGCCCCTGACTGCCCTTCGATCGAGTCGTTGCCCGCGCCGCCCGCGAGCGTCTCGTTCCAGCCGAAGCCGACAATGGAGTCGCTTCTGGAGGTGAACTGATAGCGGGCATCACGCGCGACGACATCGGTAAAGCTCAGCGTCACGCCACCCGAGAGCACGATGGACTCGATGGACTTGCCGTTGAAGTAGTCCGTGATCGATATGTTCGCAGGCTTGCTGGATGTCTGGACTTGCAGCATGTTGCCCAAGCGGGTGAACTGGACGTTGTCCAGTGACGCGTAGCTGGAGATGTCGAGCACATCGGCCGACGAGATGGCATCGGCCTCTTCGGTGATCTGCCGGTTGAAATCAGAAGCCTCCAGCTGGTAGCGGTCATTGCCGCTCCCCCCTTCCATGTTCTCCCCGTTGCGCAAAAGATCATCACCCGCGCCGCCCCACAAGGTGTCTCCACCCTCGCCGCCATCCAGCGTGTCATTGCCATCGCCACCGTTCAGGCGATCCCCGCCAGTTCCGCCGTCAATGGAATCGTCTCCCTCCATCCCGGAAAGAGAGTCGTCACCCGCGCCGCCGGCGAGCGAGTCCCGGGTGTAGAAGCCGGTGATGGTGTCGTTGCCAGGGGTAGCCTGCGCCAGCAGGTAGCGGCTCATCCAGTCTTCGCGGTTCCAGACCGTGCCGTCGGCGAACTCGATCCGCTCGAGGCCACGGTTGACGCTGCTCAGCGAGGGTGCCGCGAAGGCGATGCTGTCGTTCGTGCCGATGATGCGCAGGCGCATCGGTGTGCCGGCAGCGGTGACGTCGAACTTGACGTCGGCATGGGTGATGCCCGCATCCAGCCGAATCACGTCGACGCCGCTGTCGGTGCCCGTGTCGCTGAGGGTGTCGGCTCCTGAGCCCCGACCCAGCAAGTAGACATCGGCTCCAGCGCCCCCATCGAGCGCATCGGCAGCATCGTCACCTCGCCCGTCCAGCGTGTCATTGCCATCGCCGCCGACCAGAGAGTCCGAGCCAGTGCCCCCGATCAGCAGGTCGTTGCCCGCTTCGCCGTTGAGTGTGTCGTTGCCGGCACCGCCATTGACCTGGTCGTTGCCCTGCTTGGCGTTGACCGTGTCATTGCCACCCTTGGCATCGACGAAGTCGTCGCCGGCCGTGCCGTTGTAGAGATCGGAAAGATCCGTCAGCTCGTTCGTGACATGGGCCGCGATCTCCGCACCGTTCCACACCGTGCCGTCGGCAAAGGTGAGCCGGTCCAGCGCAGACGTCGTGAAGTGGTTCACCACCTTGATGGAATCGGACCCGTCGCGCACGCGGATGAGCAGGTCGTCACCCACGCGCCCCAGGGCCAGCTGGCTCGCAGAGAGCCCGGTCAAGATGCGCAGTTCGTCGACGTCGGCCGCCGTGGAACTGTCCTCGATGGTGTCTTCACCCGCGCCCAGGCCCCAGTCATACACATCGGACCCAGCGCCGCCCCGCAGGGTGTCTTTGCCGGTGGTCGCATAGAACCGGTCGACAAAGGCCGTGCCGGCCTGGAGATCGTCCCCGTCGGTGCCAATGGCCTCCAGCCCATTGGCCAGCAGCTGGCTGAAGCTCAGCACCGTCCCGTCGGCGAACTCGAACTCGTCGATGGGCGTGGCAGCCGCCGTATTGCCGAGGTCGCCACCTTCGATCTGCACAGACAGGTCAGGCGAGCCGACGTACAGGGTCAATCCCCCTTCGTTGGTGAGCAGCACGTTGCTCGGCGTGATGCCATCCTCGAAGCGGATCCGGTTCAGCAGCCGCTTGCCCTCGGCGTCGACCTTGCTGCTGGTGTCGATGATGCGTTTCTGGCCCGAGCCCAGGCCGATCACATAGGTGTTCTGCCCGCCGCTGCCCTGCATGACGTCGCTGCCGTCTCCACCAAAGAAGACCGTCTTGCCGCCGTAGCCGTTGAGGCTGTCGATGCCCCTGCTGCCGATGGCGGTGGTGGTGCCGGTATGGCTGTTGGTGTAGGTCCCGGCCGTAGGCTGGAAGGCGGCGAGCAAGGATCCGTAGCTGTAGCTGGCGCCATCGATCTCATAGGTCGACACGGCACCGGCCGCACCGTTCGAGACCACCAGCTGCTGGCCCGTCCCGAAGCTCAGCACCAGCTTCCCGCTCACGACCTGGACCTGCTTCGGAGCGCCACCGGTGATCACCACCTTGTTGATCCCCTCGTCGTCGATGATGCCCTCGCTGACGCCTTCCGGCGTCATGGCCAGGTCCGCCACCGAGAACACATAGGTGTCATCGCCCGCGCCGCCGGCCAGATAGTCGGTGCCATCACCACCGGTCAAGGTGTCGTTGCCATCTCCGCCATAGAGTGCGTCGTCGCCGGCGCCGCCGAAGAGCACGTCATCACCGCCGTAGCCGAAGAGCTTGTCCTTTCCAGCACCGCCGTCCAGATAGTCCTTGTCATGGGCGCTTGCGGGCAGGTCAGACAGCTCGTCGTCACCTTCCAGCTGGTCGTCACCCTCGCCGCCGAGCAGGGTGTCCTTGCCACCCCCGCCCTTGAGGAAGTCGTTGCCGGCGCCGCCATCCATCCAGTCGTTGCCATGGGCGGACGCGGGGACATCATCATCGCTGTCGTCGCCCCACATGGAATCGCTGCCCTCACCGCCCAGCAGCGTGTCGTTCTTGCCGCCGCCGATCAGCTGGTCGTTCCCTTCGCCGCCATCCAGGTAGTCTTCGCCGTGGATGCCCACGGGCACGGTCTGGGCCTTGCCGTCGCCGCGCATCACGTCGTTGCCCTCACCGCCCAGCAGGATGTCGTTGCCGCCATCAGCCGTCACGGTGTCATTGCCGGCACCGCCATCGAGCACGTCGTTGCCATGCGCCGAAGACGGGGTCAGCGAGACCTCCTGATGCTCGTGGTCCACGATCACATCGCCATTGAGCTGGTCGTCGCCATCACCGCCGAAGAGCTGGTCGCTGCCCCCCTGGCCGACGACGGCATCATTGCCTTCGCCGCCCATCAGGGTGTCATCGCCATAGCTGTCGGTGGCGCCCAGCTGCCCGGCCACGGCCAGGCCGTCACCCCAGAGGATGTCGCTGCCCTTGCCCCCAGACATGACATCCGCACCACCCATGCCCAGCAAGTCGTCATCGCCTTCGCCGCCGTCCACCACGTCGTCGCTGGCGCCCGCCATCACCACGTCATTTCCTGCACCGGCGTCAATGACATTGCCACCGGCGTCAGCCTCGCCATCGGCAGCGCGGAAGCCGATCAGCTGCCCCTCATTCGTGTACAGGCCCGCGCTCCCGGTCACGACCGTGCCATTGAAGGTCGCGGTGCTGGCGCTGAATCGTTCGGCGTCGGTGCGTTCGACGGCCCAGGTGAACCCGACCGATTTAAGGGCCAGGCCTCCCGCCGTGCCGGAAACAATCTTGGTGGCAAGTTGCGGGTCCTCCTTGGCCGTGATCAAGGTGGTGAAGTACTCGCCGGGAGCGCCCGCCCAGTAGAGGAAGCGAGCTTCACCACCGATGATGACGTCGTTGCCACTGCCCCCTGCCAGCGCGTCCTCGCCCAGTCCGCCAATGACCAAGTCGTCGCCATCACCGCCATCGATGACATCGTTGCCTGCCTGGCCCGCCAGGCCGTCGTTGCCGAGGCCCCCGAGCAGTTCGTCCGCGGCGCCGTTGCCGTTGAAGACGTCCTGTGCCATGGCAACGGACGAACCGGTGACATAGCCGAAATCCCCGCCGATCAGGAACTTGCCGTCCTTGTCGGTGAGCTTCTGAACGTCACCGATAGCATGCCGGGTGGTGGGGGGAGCGGTGGTGCTGTCAACCAGTGTGATGCCGAAGTTGCGGGAAGGGGACCAGTCTTCGATACGGATGGCGCTGGCGCTTCCCCGGACCAGGACCAGCAGCGCCTGCGTGCCATCAGAGCCCGGGCAGACCACATACCTGACCTTGTTGTCGGCACTGTAGTAGACGCTCTTGCTCCCATAGACGAGCTTGCCTTCCGGAAGGCCTCCCTCGAAGCCTTCCACTTGCAGACTGCCCACGCCATCGGCATCGATCACGGTGTCGTTGCCCCATTTGCCGGTGAACGCGTAGACATCCGAGCCGATCCCGCCCATCAGGCGGTCAGCACTGCTGTCTCCACCGCTCAACCAGTCATCACCCGCTCCGCCCAGCAGCGTGTCGGCACCATCGCCCCCCTTGAGGCTGTCATTGCCGGCATTGCCCTCGACCCAGTCAGCCCCATCGCCGCCGGTGATCGTGTCATTCCCATCGCCGCCGAACAGGTAATCGTTGCGGCTGCCACCGGTCAAGGTATCGGCCTTGCTGTCGCCAAAAACGATCTCCGGCAGGGGACTGGTAGCCGACTCATTGTCCTTTGCGAGCACCACAGAGACACCTGATTCGACATCGCGATAGCTCGCGGCGAGGCTGCGACCGGAGGGCGGCAGCTGATTCAGAACCAGGCCATCCCCATTCAAGGTGTTCCTCATCAGAACCGCTGCGGTCAACTCGTTGCGCTTGGCGATCCAGGTATCGGTATAGGTTTCCAGCCCCTTGTCGCGGCTCGCCGCAGCCAGGTTCCGGTCAGCCAGCCATGTGCCATACACCGTCGACCACTTGGAAGCCAGGTGCGTTTCAAGCGCCGCCGCCGCTTCCGCCGTCTGGCCGCCGAAGACCACCGGGCTCAGGATGTAGGCGCTCAGGAAGGCGCTGAAGTCACGGCGGCCGTTCATATCATGGCTGCTGAGCTTGGCCGTCAAGGTGCCCTTGAACGTGTCGGCGAGGCACTTCAGGGGCGCCAGGCCAGTCTCCAATCTCTGCCGGGACTCGATGTCCGCCCAGGTGCCGCCCTCCAGCAAAGACCGATCCTTCTCGGTCTTGCCGTCCGACAGTTTCGATTTCGTGCCAAGGAGCAGCCAGTTCATGGCATCCGTAAACCGCTCCATGGTGTCGCCATCCGCCTTGCCTTGCGTGCCTGACGCCTCAGTAGCCTTGGCATTGGACGATGCGCGAAGCAGTCCCTCCAAAGTGCCCGGGCTCGTCTTGGCTGCAAGAGCCAACAGGGTGTTCTGCACCCGCAAGGAGTCTTCGATGAGCACGATGCTGTGGGTGTCACCGAAGTCGTTGAGGTCATAGCGATCATGCAGGAAGCGCAGCTCGCCCTTCTTGAAGAACGTCGAACCGATGTCGCCAAGGACCTTACCGCGGTAAAGCGGCTGGTCTTCAATAAACACGGGAGTTGCTTTCCCGTAGTGAATCTGCGAGTTCGCCACGGCAGAGGGGGGGCTGGCAGCGTAGACGTCGTAGAAGCTCGGCCTGGAGCCATCGGAACGCACGGTACGCACGTCAGTGCCAAACAGATAAGTCAGTACGGTGCTCTTGACGGAACTGCCAAAAGCCCCGGCAATCTGATCCTTGGCCCGCAGCGCAGCAATTTGGTAGTCCAGGCGGAGCCCCGCAATATTGCCAGCGTCCTTGATATCGGCCGGACTGGCCTTGCCATCACCGATCGTCTGCGAGAACTCCGCCGCCCGCTCAATCGCCTCGATGCGAGACAACGCATCTGCAAGCAGGGCAAACTGTGTTGGGAGCCTTGGCCGAAACTCGCCGCGTTCGCCCGGCGGAGGGACAATGGGCTGGCCCGCGAGGGCATACACACGAGCGATATCCCTCTTGAGATCGTCAAGAGAAGGCCTGCCAGCAGCGGCATAGCGGTCCTGGAATTCCACATAGAGTTGCAGAGCAACAGGATTCGTGAAGACCGCGCGATTGGCGTCCTTCTGGTTACGGGTCTGGAAGTCTTGAACCACGGTGGCCAGCGAGGTTCCGTTTTTCAATATCCCAACGCCCGCACCGTTGAAGGTATAGACCTTCCCGACGCTCGACGAATTCATCTCATAAAACGCCGTCGCCAGGTGGCCGCCAAGGCTGTAGCCCGTCACATCAAGGCGACTGGAGCCCACTTCTGTCTTGACCGAATCCCACCAGGTCTTCATGTCGGAGATTTGCCCAACAGCCCACCCCAGTGTCTTCACCTCCAGATCGTTCGTTGCGACGTTGTCCCGCGCATAGTCTTCAATGAATTCCGTGGAGCGGAAGGAAATGACGTATTGGCCTGCTTTCAAACCCCGTATCGGGTCATCTTGGGTGCCTTTCCACTTGAACAGTGTGGCGCTGAACCCGGTGGCGGTATTGGGCTGGTGAGAGACGACTTCCCACTCTTCGGCAAATTGCTTCGCTTGCTCGGTGGTCATCTTGCTGGAGTGGTCGTTGCCTTTGGTCAGTACGCCTATGGCCACCATTCCAAGCTTGGTGGCTCCTGCCCCGGGAGCCGCGGCCGTTCGCGCATGCTCTTCTGAAAACATTGCTTCTGCAGCAATCTGCAGCAACGTGTAGGTTTGAAGCGCTTGCGGCGTGACGTCTGTATTTTCTGCACTCATGGCTATCTCTCCTCCGCCTGCTGTGGAATTAGGATTGTGTCGACAAAGAATCTGGTCACACGCTCTCTCGTTCCCCAATCATGTGGACACACCCGATCGGGACCAACACTACTTGCATGCTGCCAAGGCCACCGCCCCGTCGTAGAACCCCCAAACCCCGGATCCCACACATATCGAGTCAACTGGGCGATCACCTCGCCTTTACTCTGGTCAATGATCTTGATCCGCGTACCGGCCACCCAATAAGCCCGGTCTGCCGGGTCCACGATGTCTTCATAGTCGATCGCAAATGGCGCCGGCTTGCCCGACTGCGGCGAACGCTCCAGATCCTCGGCCCAACTGGCACGAGCCAGCCACTCGGGGTCCCTCAACCCACGAACGGCCTGATAACGCCAGCGTTGGTGACCACTCTGGTCACGCACATCGACATAGCGATAGCCCATTCGTGGCGCCTCCTCGTTCAGCCCGGGTTTGGTGCCGGGAGGCTTGATCACCCCACGCCTGTCTGGTGTGTGGGGATTTCGAAATTCCCAGTACAAGAAGCTGGCGATGTATGAATCACCCTGCGCCTCGTCTGCCATCGCCGCTCCTTCGAACATTGGGTCGAAGTACGCCTTGTCCCCCCATTCGAGCTTCGGCCGGACCTTGATGAGCTCAATCCCCTCCACATCCTTCACCGTCCGCTTCACCACCACCCCGGCCGTCTTGCATCGTTCCTCAAAAAGCGCCTTGGCCTTGGCGTATTTCTCCTTGTAGGCGGCCTCCCGGGCCTGGGCCTCCTTGTCTTCCACCGGTTTGCTGCAGGCACTCAGGACCAGCATTGCTGCAGCGGAAACCAAAATCCATCTCATCTTTGAATTAGACTGCATGCAGATTCTCCAGTTTGTGGGCAGCGAGATTCCATTCAGACGTTCGGCTGGGAATTCTCTGGGTGCCGGTTATGAGGATCGACGCGGCGGGGTCTGTAAATGCCCCGCGGTTGGCGCCATCAGCCTTGTTGCTCCGGAAGGCCTGAATCACCGAATTCAGTGAATTTCCATCCTTGAGTGGCCCCACTCCGGCACCGTTGAAGGTGTAGACCTTGTCGATACTGGCAGGGCCGTACATCTCATAGAAGGAGGTGGCCAGATGCCCGCCCAGGCTGTAGCCCGTCACCGTCACTTTTGAAGTACCGACTTCCCCCTTGACCGAATCCCACCAGGCCTTCATGTCGGAGATTTGCCCAACAGCCCACCCCAGTGTCTTCACCTCCAGATCGTTCGTTGCGACGTTGTCCCGCGCATAGTCTTCAATGAATTCCGTGGAGCGGAAGGAAATGACGTATTGGCCTGCTTTCAAACCCCGTATCGGGTCATCTTGGGTGCCTTTCCACTTGAACAGTGTGGCGCTGAACCCGGTGGCGGTATTGGGCTGATGAGAGACGACTTCCCACTCTTCGGCAAATTGCTTCGCTTGCTCGGTGGTCATCTTGCTGGAGTGACTATTGCCTTGGGTCAATATCGATGCATCCACCTTGCCAGGCGCAGTAGCACCTACTCCGGGAACTGCGGCACGTTTGTCATGAGCCTGACCAAACATTGCTTCCGCAGCGATCTGCAGCAATGTGTAGGTTTGAAGTGCTTGCGGCGTGACGTCTGGATTGTCTGAACTAGTGGTCATTTTTAATCCCCCATTTTTGGAATAGTTACTGAATCGACAAAATAGCGAGTCACATAGCTCAGGTCCCCCCGAGAAATCGGACATTGCTGGCTCTCGCGAGCATTTGCATGCTGCCAAGGCCACCGCCCCGTCGTAGAACCCCCAAACCCCGGATCCCACACATATCGAGTCAACTGGGCGATCACCTCGCCATTACTCTGGTCAATGATCTTGATCCGCGTACCGGCCACCCAATAAGCCCGGTCTGCCGGGTCCACGATGTCTTCATAGTCGATCGCAAATGGCGCCGGCTTGCCCGACTGCGGCGAACGCTCAAGATCCTCGGCCCAACTGGCACGAGCCAGCCACTCGGGGTCCCTCAACCCACGAACGGCCTGATAACGCCAGCGTTGGTAACCACTCTGGTCACGCACATCGACATAGCGATAGCCCATTCGTGGCGCCTCCTCGTTCAGCCCGGGTTTGGTGCCGGGAGGCTTGATCACCCCACGCCTGTCTGGTGTGTGGGGATTTCGAAATTCCCAGTACAAGAAGCTGGCGATGTATGAATCACCCTGCGCCTCGTCTGCCATCGCCGCTCCTTCGAACATTGGGTCGAAGTACGCCTTGTCCCCCCATTCGAGCTTCGGCCGGACCTTGATGAGCTCAATCCCCTCCACATCCTTCACCGTCCGCTTCACCACCACCCCGGCCGTCTTGCATCGCTCCTCAAAAAGCGCCTTGGCCTTGGCGTATTTCTCCTTGTAGGCGGCCTCCCGGGCCTGGACTTCCTTGTCTTCAGCGGGCTTGCTGCAGGCGTTCAGCGTCAGCGAGAGGGCGAGCCAAGCCCAGCAGCCAGCAGCGCGCAGCCGAGTGGACGGGGCGCCAGGCCGTTTCCTGGGCACGCGTGGATGTCTTGCTAGCGGCATGCACCCTCACTGCAGGCAACTTCACGGGGGCAATGGACTTGCTTCATGACGACGAGCCCCTGCGCTCCTGGGTGCTTCTTGAAGGCACTGATGATGGCCTGTTGCTGCTGGAACTTCTCGCTGCCGCCGGCTCGCGCGCGAGCCTTGATCAGCTGAGAGGCTCCCTTCATTGCATCCGCACAAGGCGCGGACTCGACAAGCCTGATGGACGCCAGCCCCAGCGCCGCGAATCCGAAGAGGGAATCGCCCCGTGGCACCTGCATCTGCGTCGCATCCACAGCGTGGATCGAGATCGTGCGCTTGGCGCTCTCGGCCTTCACCTCGGTTCGATGCCCGGCCTGGGGGTGCACTGCGGCCCGCTGCGGGACAGCCAGCCTCCCGGCGGGCCCACCCACAGTCGCCTTGCCTGGCAGCTGCTCAGCCTTGATCGGATGCCCCTCGGTGCAGGCCCGCATGTCATCGGTGCGAGCCATGTTCTTCTGGTCCATTCACCCTCAGCCTCTGCCCCCAGATCCGGCGGGCGCTCTTTTGGCTGATTATTCAAGCATTTGCAGCTCGCAACCGCCTCCCCAAATTGGGTGACCTGGCCCAGGCGCATTCGATCGAAGAAGTTCACGCAGGGACATCGGGCAAGGACTCGGGCACCGCTCGGTCTCCCGGCGGCTCCTGCCGGCAGGAGCCGGTGGCACGGCCCACATGATTCTGGGCACGCAGCAGGCCAGGAACACGCTCGATGGGGAAATGCTGATTCAGACGGAGACGAGGAGTGGAAAGGCTCTCCGTCAGCGGAGGAACAGGAGGACGTAGCCCATGGCCGCGGCAGCGAGCAGGGCCGGCACGGCGTACAGATGGAAGATGATCCAGGCCCGGCGGTCGCCGCTCATGCGCAAGGCGATGAGATTGGCCAGGGACCCCACCATCCATCCGAAGCCCCCGACATTGACGCCGTAGAGCAGCACGCCCCAGTCCTTCGAGAACTCCGCGAGCGCGATGGCGGCCGGCACGTTGCTGAGCAGCTGGCTGGTGCCAATGCCTGCCAGGTACAGATGCGCAGGGTCCTGAAGGCCCAGGCCCAGCATCAGCTGCTTCACGACGTCCAGGCCGGCCAGCAGGCGCAGGTCGACGAACATCAGCGCGAACACCAGCAGCAGCCCCCAGTCCAGATCCGCCAGGACCCGTGGGCGCGAGATGGCGAACATCAGCAGGAGGGCCAGGGCCGCCCATCCGGCCAGATGGAGGTCCGTCGCGATCAGGAAGGGAACGTACAGCAGCAGCGAGACGGCCAGCAGCGGGCGGTCGAGCGGGCGTGCCTCGTGGTCCTGGATCTCGAACGAGCGCGTACCGAAAGCGAAGGCCGTGAGCAACAGGAGTGCCGCGAGCATGGCCGCCACCAGGGGCAGTTGGTGCCAGACGAAGTCCCCGAAGCTCATCCGGGACATCTGCCAGAGGAAGATATTCTGAGGATTGCCGATGGGCGTCAGCGTCGACCCGACATTGACCGCCAGCGCCTCGAAGACGATGAGCTTCGTGGACGGCATGCCGGTGAGCTTGCTGATGCTCAGCGTCAAGGGGACGACGACGAACAGCGCGACATCGTTGGTCAGCACGGTGGACAGCATCGCCGCCACCAGGACCAGGCACAGCGCCGCGGCCCGCTCGGTCCTCATCCACTCGATCAGCGTGCGACCCAGGCGGTGCAGCGCCCCACTCAGCTCCAGGCCCTTGGTGAGCAGCAGGAGTCCGGTCATCGCGGCCAGGGTCGGCCAGTCCACCAGCGACGGGTAGCGGGCGATGCGATCCGGCCCGAAGACACTGAAGAGGAACAGCGCACCCAGCAGGACCAGGAAGAACTGGTCCCGCCTCAATCCTTCCGCGACGCGAACGAAGGCCGCCTTCACAGGATGCACGGGCACCTGGCCTCCCGGGCTCAAGGCGGCGTGTTCCCGCACCCGGCGGCGGGCCACAGGGCCCCGTCAGGATGCAGGCGCTGGTCGGCCACCGCCGGCAGCTGCGCCGCGAGAGGGCCGATGCCGGGCAGCGACAGCCCGGGCGCCAGTTCCAGCAGGGGGTGCAGCACGAAGGCGCGCTGGTGCAGGCGCGGATGCGGCAGGCTCAGGCGGGCATCGGACCAGACCTGACCCTCCATGAGCAGCAGGTCCAGGTCCAGGGTGCGCGGCGCATGGTGGTAGGGGCGCTCACGACCGTGGGCCTGCTCGATGGACTGCAGGGCGTCCAGCAGTTCCAGAGGCGCCAGCGCCGTCTCCAGGCAGGCGACGGCATTGAGGAAGTCAGGGCCGCCGGCATCGACCGGCGCGCTGCGCCAGCCCGAGGACACGGCCAGCAGCCGCGACTGCGGCAGGCCGTCGAGGGCCTGCAGGGCGGCACGCAGCGTGGCCGCCAGGTCGCCGAGGTTGGCGCCGAGCCCGATGTAGGCCTTCACGCGGGATCCCGTGGACGAAGAGGCTCAGCCGGCATCCGCGGGGCCCGCCCCCCCAGCACCGCCACCGCTGCGCGGCTTGCGACGCCGGCGGCGCTTGCGTGCGGGGGCCGAGGCGCCCTCGCCTGCCTCGCCGGCCTCGTCTGGGCCGTCACTGGCATCGGCGCCGTCGTCGGCCTCGTCGTCAGCGGACGCCCGGGCCGGCGCGCCGGTGCGGGCTTCACCGCTGACGGCACCCTTGGCCACCTGGCGCACGCGACCGCCGCCGCTCTTGCGCTGCTGGCGCTCGCTCTCGCGGGCCTGCTCGACCAGGGCGCGGCGCTCTTCGTCGCTGCCCAGGGCAAAGTCTTCCCACCAGTCGACCAGGGCCATGTCCAGGTCACCCACCTCGGCACGCAGCAGCAGGAAGTCGAAGCCGGCGCGGTAGCGCGGCTGCTCGACCAGGCTGTAGGGGCCGTTGCCGCTGCGGCGCTCGAAGCGCGGCTGCATCATCCAGATCTCGCGCATGTCGGCGGCCAGCTTGCCACGGCCGGAGATGTCCCCGATGCGGGCATCGAAGACCAGATCGATGGCCTGCTGCAGCGCGGGCACGGCCGGCTCGCCACCGTCACGCAGGCGCTGCCAG
This sequence comes from Roseateles flavus, assembly GCF_039872765.1. Lineage (NCBI taxonomy): Bacteria > Pseudomonadati > Pseudomonadota > Betaproteobacteria > Burkholderiales > Sphaerotilaceae > Roseateles > Roseateles flavus. The sequence goes on from NZ_JBDPZC010000002.1 coordinate 369,923, forward strand.
CGGCCCTGCACCTCATGCCACAGCATGCAGGCCAGCATGAAGCTGGGGGCCACGCTGCGGCCCTCGGCCACGCGGCGGTCGGTGTCTTCCAGGGCGCGGCGCACGAACTGACCGCGGGCCTCGTCCGGCAAGGCGCCCTTCTCGTCCAGCACCGCGTCCAGGATGGAGAACACGCCGCGGCCCAGGCCCTGCTTGCGCAGTTCGTCCAGGCTGGCCAGGGCGTGGCCCGTCTGCAGCAGCTTGATCATTTCGTCAAACATGCGCGAAATGGGCACGTTCTGCAGCAGCGGGATCATGGCCTTGACCGGCGCGCGGGTCTTGGGCTCCAGCTCGAAGCCCAGCTTGGCGGCGAAGCGCACGGCGCGCAGGATGCGGACCGGGTCCTCGCGGTAGCGGGTTTCAGGGTCGCCGATCATGCGCAGCACGCGCTTCTTCACGTCGGCAAAGCCGCCGTGGTAGTCGACCACCAGCTCGCGCTGAGGGTCGTAGTACAGGGCGTTGATGGTGAAGTCGCGCCGGGCGGCATCCTCGATCTGGGGACCCCAGACGTTGTCGCGCAGCACGCGGCCGCTGGCATCGACCACATGACTCTTGCCGGCCAGCTCGTCCTTGGAGGTCTTCTCGTTGCCGCTGACCTGCTCCGCGGCCTCGTTGGCCAGCAGGGCACGGAAAGTGGAGACCTCGATCACCTCGTGCTCACGCCCGCGGCCGTAGACGACGTGAACGATGCGGAAGCGCCGGCCGATGATGAAGGCGCGGCGGAACAGGGCCTTGACCTGCTCGGGCGTGGCATTGGTGGCCACGTCGAAGTCCTTGGGGCGGCGGCCCAGCAGCAGGTCCCGCACGGCGCCGCCAACGATGTAGGCCTCGAAGCCGGCGTCGCTGAGCGTGCGCACCACCTTGACGGCGCGGTCGTCCAGCAGCTCGGGGTCGATGCCATGCTCGGCCACGCCGATCTCGAGCCGCTTGCCCAGCGCATGCGCCCCGGATGAGGCCTTGGCCTTGGGCTTGGCATCGGGTTTGCCGGGCTTGCCCAGCAGCTTGTCAATCAGGTTCTTGATCATGCAAAGAGATTCAGGATGGGCCAGCCCCGGGTCTGGGCAATCTGTGCCAGCGCTGCCGACGGGTTGGTCGCGATGGGATGGCTGACGCGCTCCATCAGGGGCAGGTCGTTCACCGAATCGCTGTAGAAATGCACTTGCTCGAAGTCCTTCAGTGCCCGCCCCTGCCCGGCCAGCCATTGCTCGACGCGCGTGATCTTGCCGGCCTGGAAGGACGGCACGCCACGGATGGCCCCGTTGTAGTGGCCGGTGGCGTCGCGCTCCAGTTGCACGGCGATCAGATCAGGCACGCCGAAGGCCTCGGCGATGGGGGTGGTCACGAATTCGTTGGTGGCGGTCACGATGGCCACCAGGTCACCGCGCTCCTGATGTTGGCGCACCAGGGCTCGCGCATTGTCGCGCATCATGGGCTGCATCACCTCGGCCATGAAACGCTGGCGCGCGGCCAGAGCCTCGTCCAGGGGACGCGAGCGCCATACCGAGGTCGCGAAGGCGATGTACTCGGGCAGATTCAGCTCGCCAGCCTGGTACTGGGCGTAGAAGGCGTCGTTGCGGCGCAGCCATTCGCCACCGTCGGCCCAGCCGATCCGGACCATGAAGTCACCGAAGGCGTGGTCGGAATCACCCGGGATCAGGGTGCCGTCGAGGTCGAAGAGGGTGAGGTTCATCAGCTTCCTTGGTCGAGCAGCATCTGACGCAGCAGGGGCACGGTCACGGCCCGCTTGTTGGCCAGGGCGAATTCATCCAGCCTGTCCAGCAGGCCCATGAGGTGCTTGAGGTCGCGGGCGAAACGGGTCAGAAGATAGTCCATGACCTCGTCGCTGAGCACGATGCCCCTGCGGTCGGCTTCGCGGCGCAGGGCCGCGCGCATCTCGCCTTCAGGCAAGGGCTGGAGGGCGTAGGTCGGACCCCAGCCCAGGCGGGTGCGCAGATCCTCCCGCAGTTCGAGGTCGATGGGCGGTGCCACGCCGGTGGACACCACGGCCAGGCCCAGGGTGGCCGCCTCCACGAAGAGCGTGAAGGCGGCGTGCTGCTGACCGGGGTCGAAGCGGTCGCAGTCGTCCAGCAGCAGCAGGCTGGGGTGGGCGGGCAGCTCCCAGGGCAGCGGTGTCTCGGCGTCGTACCAGCCCACCTGGGCGCCGGCCGCCTGCCAGGACTGGGCCAGGGCGCGCAGCACATGGGTCTTGCCACAGCCCGCCTGCCCCCACAGGAACACGGGCGGCTCGCCCGGGCGCAGGGACAGCAGATGTGCCAGAGCCGCCTCGTTGGCGCCAGGCAGGAGGTTATCGAAGGAGTAATGCGGCTCGGGACCGAGCGCCAGCGGGATCTGCTTCAAGAACGGGGACTCTGGTACAGGGCGCTGGACAGGTAAGCCTCGCGCAGGCGGCGCGCGGCAACCACCCCCAGGGCGGACACGGGCAAGGCGATCAGCACGCCGACAAAGCCGAACAGGTGGCCGAAGGCCAGCAGGGCGAAGATGACCATCAGGGGCGACAGGCCGATGCGTTCGCCCACCAGGCGGGGCGTCAGCACGAAGCTCTCCAGCAGCTGGCCGAGGCTGAACACCACGGCCACGGCCAGCAAGCCATAGAGGTTGGCGAACTGCAGCAGGGCCGCCATCACCGCCAGCAGCAGGCCCAGGCCGAAGCCCAGGTAGGGAATGAAGACGGCCAGTCCGGTGAAGATGCCCACCGGCAGCGCCAGGTCGAAGCCCGCCAGCAGCAGGGCCAGGCTGTAGTAGACGGCCAGCAGCAGCATCACCAGCAGCTGGCCGCGCAGGTACTGGCCCAGCATGCTGTCGCACTCCTTCAGGAAACGGCCCACGGGCGGGCGCAGGCGCGGCGGCACCAGGTCCCAGGCCCGGCCGAGCAGGCTGTGCCAGTCATGCAGCAGGTAGAACAGCACCACCGGCAGCAGCACGGCATTGCCCACGATGGCCAGCACGAAGCTGCCGCCGATGCGCGCCGAGCTCAAGGCCGTGGCCAGCCAGTCCTCGATGTTTGCATCCAGGTACTTGAGCACGAAGGCCTTGATGCTGGCCGTGTCCAAGGCCACGTTCACGCCGTGCTGGGCCAGCCAGGGCGAGACGTGCTTGTTCAGGGCATTGGCCAGCACGGGGATCTGCTCGCGCAGCTGGGGCAGCTCGCGGCTGAGGATGGGCAGCAGGAGCAGGAAGAGTGACAGCAGCGCCACCACGGCCGCCAGCTCCACCAGCACCACGGCCAGCAGCCGGGGCACACGGCGTCGCGTGAGGGCATCGACGGCGGGGCTCAGGGCATAGGCCAGGATGCCCGCGGTCAGGAACGGTGCCAGCACCGGCGAGAGCAGCCACACCAGCCCCAGGCTCAGCAGGGCCAGGGCCGTCCAGGCCAGCGCGTAGCGTTGGGTCTTGCTCAGGGTCATGCAGATGTGTTGCGGATGAAGGCCGTCAGCCGGCGGGGGCATTGTGCGCAGCCGGCAGGGCCGCGTCAGGCAGGGCCGGATTCTAGGGTCTGTTGCAGGGCCCCGACCCGGGTCCTGAGCGGGCGGGACACCCGGCGCTCAGTGAAGCAGGCGCCCGCCCGGCGAGTGGCGCAGCTGCTCCAGCCGCTCACGGGCCTGCTGGGCCAGCTCCACGGGGGGATGCAGGCTCAGCAGCTGCTCATAGTCCGCCACGGCCTCGGGCCATTGCATCAGGCGCTCCAGGGTGTGGGCGCGGTCCAGCAGCTCCTCGGCATCCCCCGGCAACAGGATCAGCAGCCGGTGCTGGACCTGCAGCAGCAAGGCCCAGGCCGCCGCACGCCGGTGGATTTCCTTGAGATTGCGCAGCATGCGTGCCAGCCACTGGCGCGGGCTGCAGGGCTGCAGGAAGAGCTCCAGGGGCAGGTCCGCCGGGTCGCTGACGCCCGCCCGCTCGCGCAGGGGGTGCAGCAGCTCCTCGAGGGCGTCGCGGGAGAGGGAGCGGCCGTGGAAGACGTCCATCACCACTTCGCCGGCCGGCAGCTTCAGGCAGACCAGGAAATGCCCCGGGAAGGAGATGCCACGGGCGCGCAGGCCCAGCTGCAGGGCCAGCTCGGCATACAGCAGACTCAGGCTGATGGGGATGCCGCGACGGGTCTTCAGCACCTCGTGCAGGTAGGAGTTGCCGGAGGCGTAGTAGTCATTGACATTGCCGGCGAAGCCCTGCTCCTGGAAGAAGAACTGGTTCAGCAGGCGCAGGCGCAGGCTGGCGACGGCATCTGCCGGCACCCGGCGCTTGAGCCGCAGCGCCAGCTCGTCGACATCCGCCAGCAGCTGCTGCACGTCCAGCTGCGGCCATTCGTCCTGGGCCAGCGTGGCGGCGGCCTCCAGGAGGTTCAGGCTGTCGTCCTCGGCCACCAGGCGGGCGAAATAGTCCAGCGGATCCACCGCGGCCAGGTCCAGATAGGCAGTCATGGGCACATCATCCACGCCTCAGTGGCGGCGCGCAAATTCACGCAGCTTCAGCCCTGACAACAGCAGGACCGCGAAGTAGACCAGGGCCGACCCAGCCAGGCTCAGAGCCATCCAGGCCGCGCGCTGCATCTCGTGCCGCCCCAGGGCGACCCAGTCCAGCGCCTGACCCAGCCACCACTGCAGCCCCCCCATGGCCAGGCAGGCCAGCAGCACGCGCGCCATGAAGGCCACCCAGCCCGGCGCCGGGGTGTAGGCCCCACGCTGGCGCAGGCCCCGCAGCAGCACGGCCGCGTTGACCAGGGCCCCCAGGCCGATGGACAGCGCCAGCCCGGCCACGCCGATGGTCGGCACCAGGACGAGGTTGAACACCTGGGTCAGCAGCAGCACGCCGATGGCGATGCGCGCCGGCGTGGCGCTGTCCTGGCGGGCATAGAACCCCGGCGCCAGCACCTTGATGGCCACCAGGCCCAGCAGGCCGACGCCCCAGCCCATGACGGCCTGCGCGGTGCGCGTGACGTCAACGTCGTGGAAGGCACCGCGGTGATAGAGCGTCGCCACCAGAGGCTCGGCAAAGACCAGCAGGGCCACAGCGCAAGGCAGGGCCAGCAGCATCACCATGCGCAGGCCCCAGTCCAGCAGGGCTGAGTAGCGCTCGCCCTCCTCGCTGGCCTGCGCCGCGGCCAGCTGCGGCGTCAGCACGGCACTCAGGGCCACGCCCAGCAGGCCGATGGGGAATTCCATCAGGCGGTCCGCGTAGTTGAGCCAGGAAGTCGCGCCATCGGCGATGTGGGTGGAGATCTGGGTGTTGATCAGCAGCGAGACCTGGGACACGCCCACGCCCAGCAGGGCCGGGCCCATCTGCTTGAGGATCTGCATCACGCCACCATGGCGCCGGGCTCGCTGCAGGGCCGCCCAGCTCAGCCCGATGTGCGGCAGCATGCCGATGCGGCGCAGTGCCGGCACCTGCACGGCCAGCTGCAGCACGCCACCCAGCATCACCCCCAGGGCCATGGCATAGATGCCCGGATAGCCCCAGGCCGGCAGCCGCTTGGCCAGCAGCACGCCTGCGACGATGCAGCTGAGGTTCAGCAGCACCGGCGTGACGGCCGGCACCATGAAGCGCTTCCAGGTGTTGAGCACGCCGGCCGACAGCGCCACCAGGGACATGCAGCCGATGTAGGGAAAGGTCCAGCGCGTCATCACCACGGCGGCCTCATGCCCCTCCTTCGACATGCCCGAACCCAGGGCCCAGACCAGCAGCGGCGCGCCCACAACGCCCAGCACGCAGGTGGCCAGCAGGGCCCAGGTGAGCACCGTGGCCACGGCATCCACCAGCTCGCGGGTGGCTTCATCCCCATGCTTGGCGCGTGTGGCAGCCAGGGCGGGCACGAAGGCCTGGGAGAAGGCCCCTTCCGCAAACAGGCGGCGCAGCAGATTGGGAATGCGGAAGGACACCAGGAAGGCGTCGGTCATGGCATTCGCGCCGAACAGGCCTGCCACCATCTGCTCCCGCACAAGCCCCGTCACGCGGGAGGCCAGGGTCAGCACGGAAATCAGGGATGCGGAACGCAGCAGGCTCATCGGGAATATCGTCTTTCTTGTCTCGGGATGCCTAGCCGGCGGGGCCAGGTCCCACCCTCCTGGGAGACAGGCCGGGCGGGACCATGCAGGTGGCCGGCGATTATGAGCGAAGGCCTTGGACTAGAATCCGGCCCCTTCTTCCCGTTTTCTCCGCGAGGGGACCGAATTTGCATGTCGGGCCTATGAAACTCCAATTGCAAGTGCTATACTCGCGGTCTTTGCACCAACTGGATTAACAAAGAACATGGCAAGCTCTTCCAAAGCCAAGAAGAAAACCGTCCGTTTGGCATCGGGCCGCAAGCGCGCTCGCCAGGACGTCAAGCTGAACGCCGCCAACACGGCTCTGCGCTCCAAATTCCGCACGGTCATCAAGAACGTGCAAAAGGCCGTGGTCGCTGGCGACAAGACCAAGGCTGCTGAACTGTTCAAGACTGCCCAGGCCGTGATCGATTCGGTCGCCGACAAGGGCATCTTCCACAAGAACAAGGCTGCTCGCCACAAGAGCCGCCTGTCCGCCAAGATCAAGGCACTGGCTGCCTGAAACACCAGTCCTGGTGCAAAGAACTGAAAGGCCCGCCTCTGGCGGGCCTTTTTCATGGCGCCCGAGCTGGCTGCCCGGCTTCTTTGCACGAGACGGCGGGCACCCGACCTGCAGGCGGCCCTGGAGCCCAGGCATCAAGCCGGGCTCAGGCCAGGTGCAGCGGCACCGTCTCCAGGTCCATGGGCTGCGTGCTCGGGCCGCTCATCAGCTCGCGCTTGGCCAGCCAGTCGCCCACGGCGCGCACCACCCAGTCCGGGTCATCCAGCGGGATGTCGTGGCCGGCCCGGGTGTGCATGCGCAGGGGCAGGCCCCAGCCCCGGCTCACCGCCTGGGAGCAGCGCCAGTCCACCAGCATGTCACCCTGCCCGCACAACAGCAGCATGGGGACCCGCGGCCGCGCCCGGCTGGCCCGGTAGTTCATCGCCGCCCACAGCTGGCGCAGCACATTGAGGCCGCTGACCGGGTGCTGCCGGTGCAGCTTCACCCAGGCGTCCAGCACCTCCTCGGAGTGACTCATCAGCTGAGAGGTCAGCTGCAGCACATGGCGCTCCCGCCAGCGCGCCGCGAAGCGCGCCAGGCTCATGGCGACCAGGGTGAGGTAGTTCGTGGGGCGCAGCCGCCTGAAGAAGGGGCTGAAGGGCTTCATGCTCGTACTCACCAGCACGGCGGCGGCCAGCTCCGCGGGGTAGCGCTGGGCCCACTCGGCCGCCACCATGCCGCCCAGGCTCAGGGCCAGCACATGGACCGGCCCCTCCACGCCAGCCTGGCGCAGTTGTTCGCGCAGGTCCTCCACCATCTCGCCGATGTCGGCGGGGCTTTTTTCTCGGCAGCGGTTGCCATTGCCGGCCAGGTCCAGCGTCAGCACGCGGACCGAGCCTTGCGTGGCCTGCAGGCCCCGCGCCATCTGCAAGGGGAAGCTCCCCCAGTGGCCGGACTCGCGCGTCAGGCCACGCAGCAGCACCCAGGTCGCCGCCTGTACTTCACTCATGCCCGCCCCCCGCGATACCAGCGATCCAGCGCCCGCTCGCGGGCCCGCTCCCGCTCGGCGCCAGTCGGCAGCCAGCGCGGCAGGCTGAAGGCGGCCCTGGCGCAGAAGTCCAGCCAGCCCAGGTGGCGGCGCAGCACCCGCTGCTGGCGATGGCTCACCTTGGGGTTGAAGATGCCGTCCCGGGAAAAGAGCTGGCGGGGGTTCTTCTTGACCCAGATCCAGGAGCCCATCTCCAGGGTCAGGGGAAGAAAAACGCGGTCGGGCCGGTCAAGCATTTGGCAGGATTCCAGATACAGGTAATCCCACAGGTCCCCATGCGTCAGGTATTGCCGGCTCTGCGGCTCGAACACATAGCGGTGCTGGGCGTGGGTCTGGTCCAGCAATTCACTGAGCGCCAGCATCTCCGGCAGATGCATGATCGGCCTTGTGCTACAAGCGAACGGAAACCAGATTCTGTCATCGAGGCCGAAGCCGGAATGGCAGTCGATGGACAAGGCGGCGCGATGGCGCAACAGTTCCTCACAGACCACCTGACAAAGGGCTTGCGCTTCCGGCTGCATCTTGGCATCCGCCCTGCCCCGGTACCAGGGCAGGTTCGCGCTGAGGCGCTGCCCCCCGACCAGAAAAGGCACCGGGCGTTCGGCCTCCACGGGCGCATTGCGCATCAGGTCCACCCCCGCGGGATTGGCGCGTGTGCCCAGCAGCAGGCCGCCCGGATTCACCAGGGGCATGAAGACCATGCGCAGGCCCTGCAGCTGCTGGTGCAGCAGCTCGTCCCAGCGCAGCCGGGCGACCAGGCTGGCCAGATAGGACAGCACCACCTGGCTGCCGATGCGCTCCAGCCCGTGCACCCCACCGAAGAAGCCAATGGCCGGCACCTCCGGCGCGCGGCTGCCCAGGCTCAGCACCGGCACGGGCAGCGACTGCCCGGCCACCTCCACCACGGCCACGTCTCGGCGCTCCAGGAGGCCGCGGGACTGCGATTGCAGCCGGTCCAGCAGGGTGAGTGATTCCAGCAAGGGTGTCGGGCGACGGACGTGCAGCAGACCTGCGGATGCCGGCGCGCCGCCCGGTGGCATCGCGGCGGCGACCTCGGCCGAGGCAGGCAGGACAAGCCGGCAGCATAGCCAGCGGCAGCGGTGCCCGCCATGCGCCAAACGGCCCAGGACGCCGCCACCTGGCCGTCATGCCCCTGGACTAGGCTGCGGGCATGTCCCCTGAAGACACCCCCGAGAGGCAACGCCCAATGGACAACGCCCTGCACAAGCCCCCCCTGCGACTCGGGCAGCGCCTGAGGGTCGCGACCTGCCTGCTCCTGTGGGGTGGTGCCGAATGCCTGGCGCTGTGGCGCACCCGGCGCCGGCGCCGCGGCTGATCGCAGGACCGTGGGACGTGGGGCAGGCGCCGCTCAGCGCTCGCCGCGCTCGGGCAGCAGGCAGGCCTCGGCGACCTGCAGGTGGTTGTCACGGGCGAAGTTCATGACGAAGTCCCAGGCCATGGGCTCGACCGACTTCAGCTCCTCGTTGACGATCACGCACTTGATGCCGTTGATCACCCGAGGCACGCAGTAGGGCGAATAGCCGATGTGCGCCCCGATGCCCGCCTTCGCGCCCCCGGGACGGAAGCAGGACATGGCCCCCGCCAGCCGCTCCGCCCAGTCACTGGGACGGAAGGTGCGCCCTTCCAGGGTCACGCCTTGGATGAACACTTCGCGGGGCTTGGGGACTTGGGTCATGGATGGAAACGGCGGCCGCCCGGACAACGGAATGAACGGCAAACCGCTATTGTGCCTTGGATGTGTTGCGCCGCAGCACGGGTGAGTTACAAGGCTTCATTTTTTGCCCGGCACTTCTTGGCGAAAACCCTCAGCTGCCTGGGACGCAACCTTAGAATCATCGGCTCCCGGCCTGACGCTGGATTGACGCAGCACCAGGCCCGGAGCGCCCTTACCCCACCCATCCGACATGGAGAGTTGATGAACGCCTCTGCGCCTTCCGTTCCGTCCGAACCGCATGTGATGCAAACCTATGGCCGCCTGCCGATCGCGCTGTCGCATGGCCAGGGTGTCTGGGTCTGGGACGTGAACGGGCGACGATACCTGGACGCGCTGGGCGGCATCGCGGTGAACACCCTGGGTCATGCACACCCCAAGCTGGTCCCTGCCCTGCAGGAGCAGATCGGCAAGATGATCCACTGCAGCAACTACTACCACGTGCCGCTGCAGGAGGAACTGGCCTCGAAGCTCGTGGAGCTCTCGGGCCTGACCAACGCCTTCTTCTGCAACTCGGGCCTGGAAGCCAACGAGGCCGCGATCAAGATCGCCCGCAAGTTCGGCACCGACCGCGGCAACACCAATCCCGAGATCCTGGTCTTCGAGGGCGCCTTCCACGGCCGCTCGCTGGCCACGCTGTCTGCCACGGCCAATCCCAAGATCCACGCCGGCTTCGGTCCGCTGGTGCCAGGTTTTGTCCGAGTGCCGCTGAATGACATCGCCGCGGTCGAGCAGGCCCTGGACGCCCATCCCAACATCACCGCCATCTTCCTGGAGACCATCCAGGGCGAAGGCGGCGTGAAGCCGGCCCGCATCGAGTTCCTGCAGCAGCTGCGCGCCGTCTGCGACCGCCGCGACCTGCTGCTGATGCTGGACGAGGTGCAATGCGGCATCGGCCGCACAGGCAAGTGGTTCGCGCATCAGTGGGCCGGCATCCAGCCTGACGTCATGCCGCTGGCCAAGGGCCTGGGCTCGGGCGTACCGGTGGGTGCGGTGGTCTGCGGCCCGCGAGCGGCCCAGGTCATGCAGCCGGGCAACCACGGCACCACCTTCGGCGGCAACCCGCTGGCCATGCGGGCCGGCGTGGAGACCCTGCGGCTGATGGTCGAGGAAGACCTGCTGGCCAATGCCGCCAAGGTCGGCGCCGAGCTCAAGGCCGCACTGGAGCGCGAGCTGGCCGGCGTGGCCGGCGTGCGCGAGGTGCGCGGCCAGGGCCTCATGCTGGGCATCGAGCTGGACCGCCCCGCCGGCGCTCTGCTGGGCCGCTGCGCAGAGGCCGGCCTGATGATCAGCGTCACCGCTGACCGCGTCATCCGCCTGGTGCCCGCCCTCATCCTTTCCAGCGACGAAGCCGCGCAGGTCGTGAGCCTGCTCGTGCCCGTGGTCAAGCAATTCCTCTCGGAGACCCAGGCATGAAGCCCGGGGACAGCCTCATGCGCCATTACCTTCAGTTCAAGGACTTCCGCGCCGAAGAGTACGCCCACCTGTTCGAGCGCGCCTCCATCATCAAGCGCCGCTTCAAGAACTACGAGAAGTACCAGCCCCTGCAGGACCGCACGCTGGCCATGATCTTCGAGAAGGCCAGCACCCGCACGCGGGTGAGCTTCGAGGCCGGCATGTACCAGATGGGCGGCTCGGTGGTGCACCTCACCACCGGTGACAGCCAGCTGGGCCGCGCCGAGCCCGTGGAGGACAGCGCCCGCGTCATCAGCCGCATGGTCGACCTGGTGATGATCCGCACCTTCGAGCAGAGCAAGATCGAGCGCTTTGCCGCGCACTCGCGCGTGCCTGTGATCAACGGCCTGACCAACGAGTTCCACCCCTGCCAGATCGTGGCAGACCTCTTCACCTTCCTCGAGGCCCGCGGCATGGACCGCCGCGGCGGCATCGACATGAACTGCCTCAAGGGCCGCGTGGTGGCCTGGGTGGGTGACGGCAACAACATGGCCAACACCTGGCTGCAGGCCGCCGAGATCCTGGGCTTCACCGTGCACGTGAGCACGCCCAGCGGCTATGGCGTCGACCCCAAGGTGGCGGGCGTCAGCAATCCCGACTGCTACAAGGTCTTCACCGACCCCATGGAAGCCTGCCGCGGCGCCGACCTGGTCACGACCGACGTCTGGACCAGCATGGGCTACGAGGCCGAGAACGAGGCCCGCCGCACCGCCTTTGCCGACTGGTGCGTGGACGCCGAGATGATGGCCGCCGCCAAGCCGGACGCCCTCTTCATGCACTGCCTCCCGGCGCACCGCGGCGAGGAGGTCTCGGCCGAGGTGATCGACGGCCCGCAGTCCGTCGTGTGGGACGAGGCGGAGAACCGCATGCATGTCCAGAAGGCGCTGATGGAGTACCTGCTGCTGGGCCGCATCGGCTGAAGCTCGGGCCCAGGGTCAGGTCTTGCCTCGCGGCGCGACGAGCATTCGATCCAGATGCGCGGCGCATGGATTGCGGAGCAAGACCTTCACTGCACGCTGAACTTTGGCTTCCTCGATCCCCGCACGGGGAGGTGGCCCCGTTGACCACCCCTCCGTGAGGGCGGCGCTACGTCGGCATCAGTCCAGAAACTCCCACGTCTGCGCCCCGTCAAACCGCCTGACCAGCACGGACTCCAGCAGCCGGGGATCGAAGTTGCGCAGGTTCACGCCGTGCCGGGCGCCGGGCCCGCCCTCCAGCGGTTCCCAGTGGGTGGCGATACCGCAGGTCCGGCAGCGCAGATTGCGCAGGGTGCGATCGCCCCAGACGTAGGACTCCGTGTGCTCCGGGTGCCCCTCGATCGTGACGGACCCGAGGCCATAGAAGGCCCAGATCCCGCCGGTGCGGCGGCAGAGGGAGCAGTTGCAGCTCGTGGCCGTCTCCGGCGCAAAAGGCAGGGTCAGGCGCACGGCACCGCAATGGCAGGCGCCCTGGAGCATCGTCTGGCTGGCTTCGTCAGGCATCTGGATTCGCGGGATGACCCGCCCTCTTCAGTACTTGGGCCGCAGACTGCCTTCCATGCTGCCGGCCGGATAGAACTGCTTGAACAGCTTCCAGACCAGGCCGCTGCGGGCGGCCTTGTCCAGGGACTCCTGCAGATGCCGGCGATCAGCCTCGCCCAGCGCGGCGCGGGACAGGTAGACACCGCTGTCGTTCCAGCCCAGCTCCTCGGCCGCATCCAGGCGCAGGCGCCCCAAAAGATGGCTGACCCGTTCATCCGCATGCAGGGCGCTGGCCAGGATGGACGGGGCCATCACGGTCAGGTCCGCACCGCCGGCATCCAGCACCCGCGCCACCGAAACAGGGTCCACCTCCAGCCGCAGACGCCCCTGCCGCCCCAGTTCCTTGAGCAGGGCCTGGTAGGCATCCCCGTAGTCGAAGCCCCGAACCAGGACCACCCGCAGCTCGCTGGCCTGCGCGAGCGCCCGCAGGCTGCTCGGCAGGACACGGTCGGACCGCAGGGAGATCATCATGGCCCGCGCCTGGATCAAGGGCACGAAGTCGCCGAATTCATCGCGCCGCGGCGTGCGGGAGGCGGGCACGAGAACGTCGCTGCGGCCGGACTCGAACATCAGCTCCTGGCGGGCGCGGGGCACGGCGCTCATCGCGAAGAGGCAGCCATCGGCCTCACCCACCTGGCGCAGCAGCTCGGGATAGACCCCTGTTGCCGCGCCCTGCGGAGGCAGCAGCACGCTCAGCCCCACCGGCGCCAGCGGAACCTGGATCACCCGGCTGCAGGCCGCCTGTGCCATGCCCGCCGCGATACTGCCCAGGAGCAGCCCCCACACACGCATCCAACACCCGACGACCATCCGTGATACTCCAAGCCACGAACTCTCAGCATGCCATGAAAGCATCAGCATGCCGTCAGAGTCCCAGGAGAAACTCCGGACATGAAGCTTGCCCTGATTTCCGACCTGCATGCCAACCGCGAGGCCTTCAGCGCCGTGCTCGACCATGCACGAATCAACGGCGCGCAGGAATTTGCGTTGCTGGGCGACCTCGTCGGCTACGGCGGTGACCCGGCGTGGGTGGTCGACCAGGTGCGGGAGCTGGTCAGCCAGGGCGCCATCGCGGTGATGGGCAACCATGACAGCGCCATCGTCACCGGGCCCCTCCCCAGCATGCGCGACGACGCCCGCGACGCCATCCTCTGGACCCGCGCGCAGCTCGATGCGGCGCAGCTGGATTTCCTCGCCGGGCTGCCCATGCACCACGAGCGCGACGACTGCCTCTTCGTGCACGCCAACGCCTTCGACCCGGCCGGCTACGAATACATCCAGGGCCGGCTGGAGGCCATGCGCAGCCTTCATGCGACGCACTGCCGCTACACCTTCTGCGGCCACATGCACGACCCGCGGCTCTACCACCTGTCCGGCACCGGCAAGGCCGGCGAGTTCGTGCCCTCGCCGGGCGTGGACATCCCCCTGCTGCCCAACCGGCAGTGGCTGGTCATCCCCGGTTCCTGTGGCCAGCCGCGTGACGGCAACCCGGCGGCCTGCTACGCATTGTTTGACATGGCCACGGGTCTGCTGAGCTTCCAGCGCGTACCGTATGACGTGGACGCCGCGGCTGCGCGCGTCCGTCAATCCGGGCTCAACGCTGCGGTCGCCGAGCGGCTTGCGCAGCGTCTGCTGCTCGGAGAATGAGCATCGCCACCAGCCCCGGGACCCAGCCATGCGAGTGACCGCCGCCCGAGAAGACAAGCCCAGCGCCAAGACCGACACCGCCCTGCCCTCGCCCGCGGTCGGCCCGCTGGAGCCCGGCATGGTGCTGGACGGCTTCCGGCTGGAAGAGCGGCTGCACCAGGGTGGCATGGCCAATCTGTGGCGCGTCACCCGGCTGGACCCCTTGCCGGGCGAGGACTTCCCGCTGCTGATGAAGGTGCCGCGCATCAAGGGCGGCGAGGACCCGGCCACCATCGTGGGCTTCGAGGTCGAGCAGATGCTGATGCCCGCGCTCAAGGGCCCCCATGTGCCCCGCTACGTGGCGCGCGGCGACTGGACCCGCCAGGCCTATATCGTGATGGAGCACATCGAGGGTCAGTCCTTGCGCCCCCGGCTGGACGAGGCACCGCTGCCGCTGGACGAGGTCGTCGAGATCGGCAGCCGCGTCGCCACCGCGCTGCAGGACCTGCACCGCCAGCATGTGGTCCACCTGGACATCAAGCCCAGCAACATCATGTTCAGGCCGGACGGCAGTGCGGTGCTGATCGACTTCGGCCTCTCGCGCCACGACCACCTGCCCGACCTGCTGGAGGAGGAGTTCAGCCTGCCCATGGGCACGGGGCCCTACATGTCTCCCGAGCAGGTGCAGTTCGTGCGCAACGACCCGCGCAGCGACCTCTTCGCCCTGGGCGTCATGCTCTACCACCTGGCCACCGGCGAGCGGCCCTTCGGCCAGCCCTCCTCCGTGCGCGGCCTGCGCCGGCGGCTCTATGTGGAGCCTGTGCCGCCGCGCGCCATCAACCCCGACATCCCGCCCTGGCTGCAGGAGGTGATCCTGCATTGCCTGGAGGTCAAGGCCGAGCGCCGCTACCAGAGCGCGGCCCAGCTGGCCCTGGACCTGCAGCGCCCCGAAGGCGTCACGCTGACGCGGCGCGCCGAACGCATGAGCAAGAGCGGCGCCATCAAGGAACTCAAGCGCTGGTTCTTCGCGCTGGGCTCCGAGCCCGTGCTGCAGCCCAGCGTGGCCGAGCAGGTGGCGCGCAGCCCCATCATCATGGCGGCCGTGGACATCGAGAACGCCACCCCGGGCCTGCTGGAACAGCTGCGCGAGACCGTGCGCCGCATCGTGCAGACCGAGCCGGGGGCGCGCCTGGCCTGCGTCAGCGTGATGCGCACCGCCCGCATCGGCATGGACGTGCTGACCGACAAGGACGGCAAGAGCGTGCACGTCAAGCAACTGGTCGCACTCAAGCACTGGGCGCGCCCCATCAGCCGCGCGCTGAGCCTTGAAGATGGCCGCCTCACCTTCCACGTGCTGGAGGCGCCGGACCCCGCCTCAGCCATCATCGACTTCGCCGCCCGCAACGGGGCCGACCACATCGTGATGGGCGCCCGCGGCAACTCGGCACTGCGGCGCTACCTGGGCAGCGTGTCGGCCCAGGTCGTGGCGGAGTCGGACTGCAGCGTCACCGTGGTCCGCGAGGTGGCCTCGGGCCATCACTCCGGGCACAAGGCCGCGCCGCCGCCGGCCCCGGCGGAACGCGCGCAGCCAGCGCCATCGCTGGAGCCACCACCGCGCTGATCCTCACCGGCCGGCGGCGCCGGCCCCCCTACACTGGCCGGCATGAGCACCGACAACCCCTGCCTCCGCTGCGGCGCCTGCTGCGCCAGCTTCCGCGTCGACTTCGCCCGCGAGGAACTGCAGAGCGAGGGGGGCTCCGTGCCCGACGGCCTCTGCGTGGACCTCACCGGCAGCCTGTGCCGCCTGCGAGGCACCGATCATGCGCGCCCGCGCTGCGCTGCACTGGTGGGCCAGGTGGGTGTCGATGCCCACTGCGGCATCTACGAGTGGCGCCCCTCGCCCTGCCGGGAATTCGGCCTGCGCGCCCCCCTGGGGCTGGGTGACGAGGCCTGCACCCGGGCCCGGCAGCGCCACGGCCTGCCGGCCCTGTGAAGCAAGACCAGGCGCAAGACGGCGGGATCAGGGCTGCTGCGCGCGCGCCTGCAGCAGCAGCTTCTTCTTGGCACTGAGCTCGTGTCGCTGGCCTTCGTTGTCGCTGTACTCCAGCGCCAGGCGCAGCGCGTCCCGGGCCTCGCTGAAGCGCCCCAGCCGCGCGTAGCTGGTCGCCAGCATCTGCTCGATGCGGGCATCGTCACCGGTCACCTCGCGCTGCCTCAGGAAGGCGGCCAGCGCGCCTTCGGCATCGCCCTGGGCCAGCGCGACCTCGCCCGCGTCGAAGTCGGCAAAGGGAGCGCGCGGCTGCACGGCGGCCAGGCGCTCGCGCAGCTGCGGCAACTCGGCCTGCGCCGCCGCCCCGCCTCGCTGCTCCAGCAGGGCCAGCAGATTGCTCAGCGCGGCCACGCCCTCGGGCGCCAGGGCCAGGCTCTGCCGCAGGGCCGCCTCGGCCTTGTCCGTCGCGCCCCGGCGCTGCAGCACCAGGCCCAGGGTGTTGTAGGCCTCGGGCAAGGCGGGGTCACGCAGCAGGGCCTGCTTCACGAGCTGGTAGGACTGGTCGTAGCGACCGCCGTCCATGGCCTCCGAGGCCAGGTTGTTCAGGTACATCGCCAGCACGGTGGCCTCGGAGATCTCCTTGACGACCTCGCGGATGCGCCGGTTGGGCGGCACGAAGTCCACCGTCAGGCCCTGGCTGCCGGGAGCAGCCAGCACCGAGCCGTCGGAGCCATCGCCGACCAGGGTGACGTTGACATGCCGGACCAGGAAATTCAGGCGCTCTCCGCGGCTCCAGACATTGGGTGTGCGCACGAGGTGGAAGTGCGGCTCCACCCCCAGGCGCCGCGCATAGGCCGCCGTCATGAGGGCCAGCGACAGGCAGTTGCCGCGCCGTGCGGACCAGGCCTCGCTGGCATTGCGCGTGTAGTCCGAGCTGTACTCGACGACCACCCGCCCCCGCTCGAACAGAGCCGAGAACAGCGCCTGAGGCCCGCCGATGCGCGAGGCCATCGGCACCAGGGAGCGCTGGGCGAACTGCTCCATGTCCTCGCTGAGCGCCAGGGCGAGCTCGCCCTTCATCTGGGCGCCGGTGTCCTCGGCAAATCGCTCGTCGGCCCAGAAGACGGGCAGACGCTCGCTCAGGGCGGCCTGAGGCCGGGCCGCAGGGGCCGAGGCACAAGCGGCCAGGACCAGCGAGGCCAGCAGCAACAGGGCCGGCAGGGCCCTGCCGGCGAGGATCCGTTCACTCATTGCATCCGCTCCTTTGATCTTGCATGGGACTGCAGCCAGTTCAGCTTGGCCTGGTAGATGCGCTGCTGCCCCGGCGTCGGGCTGGTTTCGGCGGCCAATGCCAGATGCCGGGCGGCGCGCTCCTGCTGCCCGAGGGCGAGCTTGGCCAGGGCGGCCCAGAAATGCAATTCGTGGTTGTTCCCGGACCGGGCCAGCTCCTGTGCAAAGAGGGCGTCAGCCGCACGGTAGTCCTGGCGCTTCATCGCCTCCTGGCCGTCGTCGAAATACTTGAAGGGCGGCACGGGCCGCACGGACGCCAGCCGTTGCTCATAGCGTGCCAGTTCCTCGGTCCGGTGGGCCTCGCGCAGCACGACCACCATATTGGCCAGGGCGACCTCGTTGTCCGCTTCCTGCGCCAGCACCTGCTCGAGCACGCGTTCGGCCAGGTCCAGCCGCCCCTGCCGGCGGTACAGCACGGCCAGGGTGTTGAAGCCGGCACTGAAGCGCGGATCAGCCAGCACCGCGGCGCGCGCCCACCAGTAGGCCCCATGGACGTCGCCGGCATTGAGCTGCTCGGCCGCACGGTTGTTGTAGTACATGGCCGTGATGGTCGCGACGCTGACCTCCACCGCCCGGCTGCTGTACTGCCCCTCTTCGGGCAGAAAGTCCACGATCACGGGCGCCTCCACCGTGCCCGTGAAGGCCCGCTCCTGCAGCCGCGTGCCCAGGCCCAGGTTCACATGGCCGGACTGGAAGATGAGACTGTCGCTGCGCGTCCATTGCGGGTCGACCAGCACGGAACGGAAGTAGACCGGCAGCTGCAGCTCCTGCGCAAAGGCGGCCGTCATCAGCACCAGGGACAGGCAGTTGCCCCGGCCATCGGCAAAGGTCTCGGTGGCGGTGCGGGTCTTCTCGGCGTCGTATTGCAGGCGCAGCTGCCCCTCGCGGTAGAGCGCCTTCAGCAGGCCCTCCTTGCTGCCATACATCCGGACCTTGGGCCGCACCGTCTGCTCCAGGAATTCGCGCATGGCCGGCGACAGGGCCAGCAGCTCCTGGCTGCTCGGCAGCACCGGCGCCGGGGCATAGGCCTCGTCCAGCAGGGGCGGTGTGGGCAGGGCCTGCCGGGGCGCGGTGGCACAGGCTTGCAGCAAGCTCAGGGCCAGGGCCATGCCGGCCAGACGCAGACGGGCGGACAGTCGGGGCTGAGACATGATGCGGGCCTCGCAGGGCTGGGATCCCGGCCCATGATGAGCGCCTGGCGCCGCGCTGGCAAGCCGTGCCGGAACTCATGGCGCCGGCAACACCGGCGCGGTCGCAGGCCTGCGGCAGGGCCTCAGCGCACGAACACCGCCGCCGCCCAGGCCGGCACCTGCAGCTCGCCCCGCGCGGCATCCGCGCGGGCGCCCTGGCGCAGGGCGGTGTCCGCCGCGTCGGCGGCTGCCAGCACCGGGTGCAGACGCCAGCCCAGCCGCGCCGGCGTCCAGCTGAAACGGGCCGCCTCGCGCCCTGCATTGAAGACGATCAGCAGCTCGCGAAAGCCGGCACCGGGCAGGCCCCGGCCGTCCAGCCGCGCCATCAGCACGGTGGGCGGGACACCCCGGGGAAGGCGCGGGAAGCTGAGGCGCTGCTGCACCTCGGCCGCACTGCGCAGGTGAAAGAGGCTGGAGCTGGCGCGCACGCGCAGCTGGTCCAGGAACATGTCGCGAGCCTGGCGGATGTCCTGGGGGCGCGGCTTGATCGCGGGATCCGCCAGCAGGCTGCGGTAGAGGGGCCAGGCGCCGGCGTTGTCGGCCGCGGGCGGCAGGCCGGCGCCGAAGCCGTTGTCCTGCAGGCGCCAGTCCAGGCGGTTGAAGGCATCGCCCGAGTCGAAGCTGTTGCGATCCAGGGACTTGGACCGCAAGATCTCCATGCCCGCATGGAAGTAGGCCACGCCCTGGCTGTAGGCCGTCACCGCCGTGGCCAGCAGTTGCGCCCTCACTCGCTCCTCGTGCGAGACATCGCGGGGCAGGCGCAGCACGTGGTTGTCGAAGAGGGTGTGGTTGTCGTGGTTCTCGGCGTAGTTGACGACCTCCGCCGGCTCGCTGGCATAGCCAGCCGGCTGGTCGCCATAGGCGATGCCCGACAGGGGGCGCGACACACCGCGCCAGTCCCTCAGCCGGTAGCTGCGCAGGCTGCCCGCCAGGCCCACGCGGACCAGGTCGGCCGCCTGCTGCAGCGCCGCCCGGGTGGCGGGTTCCCCCACGCCGTTGGGCGCGCTGAAGAGGCCGTTGCCCCAGCCCTGGCGCACCAGGCCGGCCGGCGATCCATCGCCCGGCGAGCCCCCGCGCAGGGCGTCTCGCGCCCGGTCACTGAAGGTGCCGATGCCGCTGCCGTTGAGCGACAGCTGGCTGGCCTGCACGAAGCGCGCGCCGTTCGCGACCTCGCCGAAGTTCCAGCCCTCACCGATCAAGGGCACGGCATGCCCCAGCTGCCGGCGCAGACGGGCCGCGAGGGCCTCCATCACCGCGCGCGGCTGGTGGCCCATGAGGTCGAAGCGGAAGGAGTCGATGCCGTGCTTGTGCGCCCACAGCAGTACGGAGTCGCTCATCAGCTTGGCCATCATCCGGTGCTCGGTGGCGGTGTTGTCGCAGCAGGTGGAGCGCTCGACGCGGCCCTCGGCGTCCAGACGCTGGTAGTAGCCGGGCACCACGCGGTCCAGCACCGAATGGAGGTGCTGGCCGGAAGCTGGCGTGTGGTTGTAGACCACATCCATGCCCACCCGCAGGCCCAGCCCGTGCAGGGCCATGACCATCTGGCGGAACTCCAGCAGGCGTTGCCCGCCGGCATTGGCGTCGCTGGCGTAGCTGCCTTCCGGGGCGCTGTAGTGCAGGGGGTCGTAGCCCCAGTTGTAGCAGTCGCGGCCGGCCAGTGCGCTGACGGCCGCCTGCTGGGCCTCGCTGTCCGGCGCGGCATCAGGCACGGCGGGCTGGACGCAGCCGCGCTCGGGAATGCTGGCAATGTCGAAGACGGGCAGCAGGTGGACATCCGTCATGCCCGCCCGTGCGAGCCGGCCCAGATGCTGCACGCCCAGGGACTCGGCCTGCGCGAAGGCGCCGAAGCGGCCGCGCAGGGCGGGTGGCTGGCTGGGGTCATGCCAGGAGAAGTCCCGCACGTGGAGCTCGTAGATGCTCATGTCTGTCGGCGCGGCCGCAGGGGCGGGCCGGCGGTGCTGCTGCCAGCCGGGCGGCATCCAGGCGGGATCGTCCAGGTCCGCGATGAAGCTGCGGCGCGAATCGGCATTCAGGCTGACAGCATAGGGATCGGTCACCCGCTGGCGCAGCAGGCCCTGACCCGGCACGAGCACGTCCAGGAGGAAGCGGTAGTACTGGCCTCGCAGGTCCTCGGTCGGTGACAGAAACCAGCTGCCGCTGGCCGGCTCCCACTGCAGGGGCAGCAGGCGCGCTGCGGGCGATTCGGCGTCGGGATACAGGCACAGCTGCACCTGGTGGGCCGTCGGCGCCCACAGGCGCAGGCCGCTGGCCCGGGTGGCGGGGGCGAACAGCGGCCCGTAGTCCAGGCGCTCGGCGGCCTCGGCATACAGCTGGTCCAGCGCACCGGGCAGCTGCAGGCGGCTGGCCTCCAGCACGCGGCCCTGCGCGTCCTCCCGCAGCAGCAGCAGCTCGGCGCGCAACCAGCGCTCGTCCAGGCCCAGGCCCGGCGGCAGCGTCAGCACGCCACCCGCGCGGAGGTGCGGGAACTTCAGGGCCAGCGCCTCGGGCAGCGCCTCGCCACGCCGGACCGGCAGGCTGGCGTCGACCCCCTGCACAGGCTCACCCGCCACCGCCTTCAGGCCGCCACGCCATGCCGCGACGAGGCGAAGCACCCCCTCCGCCTTGAGGCCGGGCCACTGCAGATGCTGCAGGTCCAGGGCATGGGCGCGCGCCGGCCACTCGGGCGCTCCCGGCGCCGGGGCCCTCAGGACCTCGGCCAGGCCCGGCGCATCGCAGGCCGCCAGCCCTTCGCTCGCGAGCGCCGCCCCTTCCGCATGCCCGAGCCCGGGCAGCAGCGCCAGCAGCAAACCCATGGCCGCAGCAGCCAGGCGGAGGGACGACGCGGGAGTGATGAAGATAGGAGAGGCCATGGCGACAATGCAGTGGAGGTCGGGGATGCGGGGTGGCCACAGCGCCTGCGGCCGCGCAAATAGTAGCAAAACTACATACAAACAAAACCTGAGTTTTCAGGATGCCCGTTTGCAACTATGCTGCTTCGCGGACATTCCTTCATTGCAATCCGTCCCACCATGTATTTCAACTACAAACTTCTCAGCAGCTGCTGGCTCGGCTGTCTGAGCCTGGCCGCCAGCGCCGCGCCCCAGGGCAGCCCGCCGCCGGACTGGTCCCAGGGCGTGTTCATGGAAGTCTTCGTGCGCGGCTACCAGGACAGCAATGGCGACGGCATCGGCGACCTGCGGGGCCTCACCCGCCGGCTGGACTACCTGCAGCGCCTGGGCGTGACCGGCCTCTGGCTGATGCCCATCACCCGCAGCGCGGACCACGACCACGGCTACGCCATCACCGACTTCCGCGGCATCGAGCCCGACTACGGCAGCCAGGCCGACTTCGACGAACTGCTGCGCCAGGCCCACCGCCGCGGCATCGGCGTGGTGATGGACTACATCCTCAACCACAGCGCCCGCGAGCATCCGCGTTTCCAGGACAGCCTGCGCGATCCGCAGTCCCCCTACCGCGACTGGTACGTCTGGCAAGACCCGGCCCCCGCCGATCTCAAGGACTGGGACATCTGGGGCCACACCCCCTGGTATGCCGACCCGGACCAGGCGTCGCCGAGCGCCCGCTACTTCGCCACCTTCGGCCCGCACATGCCGGACTTCAACCTGCGCAACCCGGCCGTCGTCGAGGATCACCGCGAGAGCCTGCGCTTCTGGCTGGATCGCGGGCTGGACGGCTTCCGGCTCGATGCCGTGCCCCACTTGATCGAGAACAGCGCCAGGGACTGGAACGACCAGCCCGAGAGCCGCGCCCTCACCGCCGACTTCACCCGCCTGATCCGCAGCTATCCCGGGCGCTTCACCGTCTGCGAGGCCACGGCCAGCCCTGCGGCCTATGCCAGCCCCGAGGTCTGCGGCAGCGCCTTCGACTTCGGCCTGGAGAAGCTGATCCTCGGCGCCGTGCGCGGCGACGCGCAGGCCCTGGCGCCCCTGGCCCGGCATTTCGAGACCACGCCCCTGAACATGGCCACCATGCTGGCCAACCACGACATCTTTGCCGGCGCCCGCGTCTGGGACCAGCTCGGCGGAGACGAAGCCCGCTACCGCCTGGCCGCCGCGAGCTACCTGCTGCTGCCCGGCATCCCCTTCCTCTATTACGGCGAAGAGATCGGCATGGCCGGCGTCGAGGGCCCGGGCGATGAGCCCCTGCGCGCCCCCATGAGCTGGACCGCCGACGAGCGCGGCTTCACGCAGGGCCGGCCCTTCCGCGCGGTCTCGCCCAACGCGGCCACGCACAATGCGCAGGCACAGGCACGCGATCCGGGCTCGCTGCTGAACCACTACCGTGCGCTGATCCACTTGCGCCGCACCCAGCCCGCGCTCAAGCGGGGCGACTACCGGCAGGCCTTCCAGGACGGCAGCGTCATCGGCTTCCAGCGCAGCGCCGAGGGCCAGACCCTGCTGGTGCTGATCAACTATGGCACGCAGGCCTGGCGGGGGTTGCCGGCGGGTGTCCGCGCGGACCAGCGCCTGCGCCCCGTGCTGCGCAGCGCCGCCCAGGCCCGGCTGGCGCACGAGCGCCGTCGCGCGACGCCTGCGCTGCGAGCGGACCAGCTCCAGCTGCCGCCACAGTCCTTTGCCGTCTTCCGCCTCCCGTGAGAATGGTGCGACCATGCCCCTGCGTTCCCTCCTGAGCCGCCAGCCCTGGCTGCGCGCCATGCTCCTGGCCACCTCCCTCTTCAGCAGCGCACATGCCATGACCCTGGATCACATCGAGCCCCGCTCCTGGTGGGTGGGCATGAAGCAGAGCGGCCTGCAGCTGATGCTGCATGGCCAGGACATCGGTCGCCTGAAGGCACGCGTCGAGTATCCCGGCGTGCGCCTGCTGCGCCAGCAGGGCCTGGAGAGTCCCAACTACCTGGTGCTGGACCTCGAGATCGGCGCCGAGGCAAGACCTGGCACCCTGAGCATCGAACTGCGAGAAGGCGACCGCCTGGTGCTGAGCCACCCCTACCCGCTGCAGGCCCGCGCGCCGGGCTCGGCGCAGCGCGAGGGCTTCGGGCCCAAGGACGCCATCTACCTGGTCGTGCCCGACCGCTTCGCCAAGGGACTGCCCGCACCGGATGCCGGCGGCATGAGCGAGGGCGAGCGCCGCGAGCTGCCCGGCGGCCGCCACGGCGGCAACCTGGCCGGCATGCGCCAGCACCTGGACTACGTGGCCGCCATGGGCTTCACCCAGATCTGGCCCACGCCGCTGACCGAGAACAACGGCCTCGAGTACAGCTACCACGGCTATGCCAGCACCGACCTCTACCGCGTCGACCCCCGCTTCGGCAGCAACGAGGACTTCCGCGCCTTCGCGGCCGAGGCCCGCGAGCGCGGCGTGGGCGTGATCCAGGACATCGTGCTCAACCACATCGGCGCCCGCCACTGGTGGATGCAGGACCTGCCCACGCGCGACTGGGTCAACCAGTGGCCGCGCTACACCGAGACCAGCCATTTCCGCATGTCCGTCCAGGACCCCTACGGCACCGAGAGCGACCGCCGCGCCTTCAGCGACGGCTGGTTCTCGCCGAACATGCCGGACCTCAACCAGCGCCAGCCCGTGCTGGCCAACTACCTGATCCAGATGAGCCTCTGGTGGATCGAGTACGCCGGCCTCAGCGGCGTGCGCACCGACACCTACTCTTACTCCGACAAGGCCTTCCTGGCCCGCTGGAGTCAGCGCATGCTGGAGGAGTACCCACGGTTGAACCTGGTCGGCGAGGAATGGAGCCCGCACCCGGCGGTGGTGGCCTACTGGCAGCGCGGCAAGCGCAACCACGACGGCTACGTCTCCCACATGCCCTCCATGATGGACTTCCCGCTGCACGGGGCCCTGCTGGCCTCACTGACCGAGCCCGAGGGCCATGACAGCGGCTTCACCAAGCTCTACGAGGCCCTGGCCCACGACTTCGTCTACGCCGACCCGGCACGCCTGGTGGTCTTCGAGGGCAATCACGACACCCCACGCGTCATCGCCGCCCTGCACGGAGACCTGGCGCTCTACAAGATGGCCACCGCCTACCTGGCCATGACGCGGCGCATTCCGCAGTTCTTCTACGGCTCCGAGGTGCTGCTGAGCAGCCCGCGCGAGCGCGATGACGGCGCCGTGCGCGGCGACTTCCCCGGGGGCTGGGCCGGCGATGCCGTCAACGCCTTCACCGGCCAGGGCCTGGACGCCCGCCAGCGCGAGGCCCAGGACTGGCTGCGCCGGCTGCTGAACTGGCGCAAGGGGCAGCCCGCCATCCACGAGGGGCGGCTCGTCCACTACAGCCCTCGCCAGGGCGTCTATGTGCTGTTCCGCCAGCTGGGCGGCCGGACCCTGATGCTGGTGCTGCACAAGGGCGCGACCGACGCGCAGCTGGACATCGGCCGCTTCCCCGAGATGCTCAAGCCGGGCCAGGCCTGGCGCGAGGTCATGACGGGGCGCCAGGGCCGCCTGGCCCAGTCGGGAGACACCCTGCCCCTGCCCGCGCGCTCGGCCCAGATCTTCGAGCTGGGCGACTGAGCGCCGGTCCGGCGCAGATCACGGCGCAAGTCCGTCGTCACCTGCGGCGGTGGACGGCCGGCGCCGGCGCCCCCATACTGCGCGGCAGCGGGGGCCGGCGCCAAGCCTCGGGACCAAGCCACGGGATCCAGTGGCAAGACCTGCCCCCATCGCCAGGGAGCCAGCGTCGTCGTGTCCACAGAACAGAGTCCGCGCGAACCGTCGTCCGCCAGGCGGCTGCACCTGGCCGTCCTCTTCAGCGACCTCAGCGATTCCAGCCTCCTGGCCTCCCAGCTGGAAGCCGAGGACTACCTGGAACTGCTGGCGCGCGTGCGCGACTGCTGCCGCAGCGCCGTCGAGCGTCATCAGGGCCTGGTCGTGCGTCTGCAGGGCGATGGCCTGCTGGCGGTCTTCGGCTACCCGCAAGGGGGCGAGGACACCGCGCGGCGCGCCACCGAAGCCGCCCTGGACCTGCATGCCGGCGTCACCCGGCTGCGCGCGGCCGAGAGCCTGCGCCAGCCTCCCCTGCAGATGCACAGCGGCGTCCATGCCGGCCTCACCCTGGTGATCGAGGGCGACTGCGAACGCGGCCGCCTGGACTTGCTCGGCGAGCCGCCCAATATCGCCGCCCGCCTGTGCGAGCAGGCCGAGGCCGGCGAGATCTGGGTCAGCCAGGCCGCCCTGGGGCCGGAGCTGCACCAGTTCGAGCACCGCCCCATGCAGCGCCTGCCCCTGCGCGGCCTGGCCGAGCCGCTGCCCGCGGTCTGCATCACGCGGCGCGGCCAGGTGCTGACGCGGCTGGCCGCCCGCGAGCGCCAGGGTGCCCTGCCCTTCATCGGTCGCGTTGACGAGCTCCAGGACCTGCGCCAGCTGCTGGCCCAGGCCGCGACGGGCCAGACGCGGACCGCCCTGGTCCACGGCTCGCCGGGCCTGGGCAAGACGCGGCTGTGCGAGGCCCTGATCGCCGAGGCCCGCCAGCAGGGCTGGCGCATCCACCGCGGCTATTGCGACGGCCACCTGCACGGCGAGCTCATGCAGCCCTGGATGCAGCTGCTGCGGGCCTGCTTCGGCCAGCCCGAGCTGAGTCCCCAGGACCAGCTGCCCACCGCCCCGGACCTCGCCGCCCTGCTGCAGGCTCTGCCCACGGAGCTGCAGGCCGACGCCGCCGAGTGGCTGGAGGCCCTGCGCCCCCAGGCCCACGCCACGGCCCATGCCCGTGCGGCCGCACGATCATGGCGCGACTGGCTGCCCCGCCTGCCCGCCCTGCTGCGGGCGCTGGGGCGGCAGCAGCCGCAGCTGGTTTTCCTGGATGACTGGCAGTGGGCGGACCAGGCCAGCCAACAGATCCTCGAGCGCCTGATGCGCCTGGGCGACTGGCCTCTGATGCTGCTGGTGACCAGCCGGGAAGCCGAACTCGGGCCCGTGCAGCACCGGGGCGAGTTCCAATCCTTCGCGCTGGGTCCGCTGTCGCTGGAGGACTGTCGCGGCGCCATCGCGCAGCTGCTGCCGGGGCTGGACCCCTTCCTGGTCGAGCGCATCCATGCCCAGGGCGGCGGCAATCCGCTCTACATCGAGGAGCTGTGCCATTGCGCCGCCCAGCTGCCCCGCAGCCAGCTGGCCCAGCGCCTGGAGGAGCCCCGGCCCGCCCAGGCGGCCTGGACGGCCCTGGAGCTGCCTTGGCTGCGCAGCCTGGTCGAGGCCCGGCTCGAACGCCTGCCTGCCGAGCCGCTGGCGCTGCTCAAGACGGCCGCGGTGATCGGCCCGCACCTGCCCCTGTGGCTGCTGCAGGGCCTGTGCAGCGAGGACACCACGGCCCCCATCGACACCGAGGCCGCCCTGGCCTGCCTGGCGCGCCACGACCTGCTCTACCCGGCGGAGACCCCGGGCCTGCTGCGCTTCAAGCACGGCATCACGCGCGAGGTCGTCTATCAGCTGGTCGGGGGCCCGCAGCGACGCGAGCTGCACCGCCGCATCGCCCGCAGCCTGGCGGCGGCCAAGGCCGCAGCCCCTGCGATGGAGGCCGCCAGCGGGCAGTCGTCCCTGGCCTACCACCTGGCCCAGGCGGGCGAATGGGCCGAAGCCGCCCACCAGGCCGAACGGGCCGGTGAACGCGCCGAGCAGGGGGCCGCGCCCGACCGTGCCCAGTACTTCTACCACCTGGCCCTGGACGCGCTGGAGCAGTGCCCGCCCAGCGCCGCGTGCTACGCCGCGCAGGTGCGCATCCTGCAGCGCCTGGGCCTGGCCTGTGTCTTCGATCCCACGCCCGAAGACCTGGCCTATTTCGAACGCGGCTGGACCCTGGCCCGGCGCTGCGACGACCACGCCACCATGGCGCTGACGGTCTACTGGCGCGGCTATGTGTCCTACGCGCTGGGCATGACCCAGCCCGCGGTGGCCCATCTGCGTGAAGCGCTGCTGGGCCTGGAGCAGCTCAGTGCCGCGCCCCCGCCCGACGGCAGCGCCGGCACCTGGCTCCCCCTGCTCGTGCAGGCCCAGGCCACGCTGGGCCAAGCCCTGGCAGCTGCCGGAGACTACGAGGCCGCACTGCACCTGATGGACAGCGCCATCGCCATCAAGCGCCAGCACCGCAGCGGCGCCCGCCCCGCCGTGGGCTCGGCCTACACCCTGGCCTGCAAGGCCGCCGTGCTGGGCGACTGGGGTACCTTCGACGAGGCCGCCGAGTGCTTCGCGGAGGCGCGCCAGGCCATCTACGGCGCGGGCCACGAAGTCGAGGGTTCGGTGCTGTGCCTGCTGGCCCTGGTGCAGCTGTGGCAGGGCCGCTGGGCCGAGGCGCAGCAGTCGGCCAGCCAGGCGCTGCAGATCGCCCAGCGGGTGCGCAACCTCTATGTCTTCGGCATGAGCCGGGCCCTGCTGAGCCGCGCGCAGTGGCGCCAGTGCGAGCCGGGCAGCACCGCGGCCCTGCGCGCACTGCAGGCCCTGGAAGACGCCCTGCAATGGCTGCAATCCCGCCGCAAGCGCCTGTTCGGCTCTCTGCTGCACGGCTGGCTGGCGGAGGCCTACGAGGCCCAGGGCCGCCCCGTCCAGCTGCGCCAGCAGGCCGCCCAGGCCCTGCGCCGCGCCCGCGAGGGGGACCTGCTCGGCGGCCCCACCGCCCTGCGCGCCCTGGCCCTGGCCGCGGCGCGCGGCTTCCTGCTCCACCCGCCCGGCCGCTACCTCGCCCTGGCCCAGGTCATGGCCAGGCGCCGCGGGTCGCTGCATGAGACCGCGCTCAATCGCCTGTGCCAGGCCGAGGTCCTGGCCCTGGAGGGCGACCGCGCGGGAGCCCTGGAACAGCTGGAGGCCGCCGAGCCACCGCTGCAGCGCCTGGGCATGACCTGGCACCTGGCGCTGCTGCAGCAGCTGCGCGCCCGCTGCCTCGGCAGCCCGGCCGGCATCGGGCCCGCGGACGCCGGCTGAGCCCGCTTACCCTCGCCTTGATGAAGGGCGCCACTCAGGCCGCGGGCTGCGCCAGCAGGCAGACGGCCTCCAGGCTCAAGGGCTGGCAATAGCCCAGCAGCCGGCCCTGCAGGTCCAGGCACAGGGCACCGCCGGCCATGGCGACGGGGCGGCCGTCATGCCACCAGACGCCTCCCCGCCGCTGCAGCAGGACCAGGCACAGCTGAGGGGGCCGGCCGGGATCGGCCCCCAGCAGCAGCACCGGCCCGGCCTGCGGCTGTCCGAGCAGGGCCGGGTCCGGCGGGGGCGCGGCAGGCCCGTCCTGCTGCAGCCGTGGCAGCGCCGGCCCCGCCTCACGGGAAGAAGGCCGGGGAGGCCGGAAACGGGCCTCGACGCGCGGCGGCTCGTCCGCCACATGCCGAGGCAGGGCCGCCAGCTGCCAGCGCACGGCGGGCGCGCTGCCCTCGTCCGAAGGGACGACGGTCTCGTCCAGCGGCAGCAGGTCTGAGCCGAGGTCCAGCACCAGGCTGCGTGGCGTCCAGGACGCGGGCGCCGCCCCGCCCTGCCACAGGCACAGCAGGCGGCGCACCCAGACCTCCAGGACCATCGTGGGAGCGAGCGCCGGCCTCAGTGCACCGGCACCGGGCAACAGCCCCTGCGCCGGCGAGTCCAGCCCCGTCCAGTGGCGCCAGCCGGGACTGCACTGCAGGCGCTCGCGGCTGTCCACGCACAGGCCCAGGTCCCGACCCAGCGTGTGCAGCTTCAGGTCGTGGGCCCGCAGGCTCAGCTGACGCAGCAGCCAGGGCAAGACCTGACCCCGCGCCTCCGCCAGATCGATCCAGGCCTCTGGCGAACTGCCGGGCGGCAGGTGACCCAGCCCCTCGGGCAGGCTGGCCGCCAGCTGACCCTCGGCCTCCAGCTCGCGCAAGACCTGACCCCACTGGCAGCGCTGGCGCCCGGTCAGGTCCAGCGTCCCCGGCCTCAGCCCCTGCCTGTGCCCCACCTTTGCCATGAATTGCACCACCCGCCCCCTCCCTGGCCTGCCCGGCCAGCCGCGGAATTCTAGGAAGCCGGGGGCGCCGTCAGAGCCGCCACCGTCCACCCTCTTGAGGATGTGCTTTCGACATTAGCTTTTGCATCAAGTCGGCCAATCCAAGGTGCCAACACGGCCGGCATGGTGTAGAACGTCAGCCAGCGCCCGACCACCCAAGGAGCCCTCCGTGAGCATGTACGCCGCCCGCAAGATTCTCGTCGCCCAAGGAGGCGGTCCGACCGCCGTGATCAACCAGTCCCTGGTCGGCGTGGTGCTGGAGGCGCGACGGCACCGGGGCATCGACCTGGTCTATGGCGCGCGCCACGGCGTGCGAGGCATCATCAACGAGGATTTCGTCGACCTCACCCAGGAGACCAGCCACAACCTGGAGCTCGTGGCCGGCACCCCGGCCTCGGCCCTGGGCTCCACCCGCGACAAGCCCGACCTCGCCTACTGCCAGCAGATCTTCGAGGTGCTGCGCGCGCATGGCATCGGCTACTTCTTCTACATCGGCGGCAATGACAGCTCGGACACCGTTCGCATCGTGGCCGAGGAGGCGCGCCAGGCGGGCTATCCGCTGCGCTGCATCCACATTCCCAAGACCATCGACAACGACCTGGTCGGCAACGACCACACGCCCGGCTTCCCTTCGGCCGCGCGCTTCGTGGCCCAGGCCTTCGCGGGAGCCAACCTGGACAACGCCGCCTTGCCCGGCGTCTACGTGGGCGTGGTGATGGGCCGCCATGCCGGCTTCCTGACCGCGGCCTCGGCCCTGGGCAAGAAGTTCGATGAAGACGGCCCCCACCTCATCTACCTGCCCGAGCGCGTCTTCGAGATCGACCGCTTCCTGGCCGACGTGAAGGCGGTCCACGAGCGCCATGGCCGCTGCGTGATCGCCGTCAGCGAGGGCATCCACGACGCCAGCGGCCAGCCCATCGCCGCGCGGCTGGCCAAGGACCTGGAGCACGATGCCCACGGCAATGTGCAGCTCTCCGGCACCGGCGCCCTGGCCGATCTGCTGTGCGAGGAGATCAAGACCCGCCTCAAGATCAAGCGCGTGCGCGGCGACACCTTCGGCTACCTGCAGCGCAGCTTCGTGGGCTGCGTGTCCGACGTCGACCAGCGCGAGGCCCGCGAAGTGGGCGAGAAGGCCGTGCAGTACGCCATGTGGGGCGATCGCGACGGCTCGGTGGCCATCCGCCGCAACGGCTACTACTCGGTGGACTACGAGCTCCTGCCCCTGGAGGCCGTGGCCGGCAAGACCCGGGTGATGGAGGACCACTTCATCAGCGAGAGCGGCACGGACGTCACCGACGCCTTCCGCCTCTACCTGCGCCCACTGCTGGGCTCGGGCATGCCGGACGCGTTCAGGCTGCGGCCCAATCCGGTGGCGAAGGTGCTGAAGCCCTGAGGGCGGCTACTTCCTCTTCAGGGCCCTTGCGCCAGCCCGAGAGCCGTCCCAAGTCGAACGGCCCTGCGGACACGCATAGGCTTGGCGCGACGCAGCCATGGGCGGCTGCGCAAAGGAACACGGCACCGACGCACCGGGTGACCCCGACAGGCCGAAGGCCCCATTCTCACGGCCGTCCAGGCGCTTCCGGGCTGGTGCGGTACGGCACCCAGCCTTCGCCTTCCTTGCCCGATGCGGTGGAGACCCGCTCGACAGCGTACTCGTCTCGCTCCTGCTCATCCGCCGGCTCCCACAGATCGCTCGCCAGCTCGAAGACCGCCTCCGGCACGACCATGGAAAACGTCGCACCCTGCTCCACATTGCGCCGCTGCACACGGGTCCGTCGCAGCTCGCGCGGCGCGTCCAGCTCATGCACCAGGAGTTCGAAGCCCAGGTCCAGCACCTGGCGGCAGAAGTCCATGCGCGGCTGACGCTGGATGAGGCCCAGCTCCAGGATGACGTCCGTCCCGGTGGCCAGCAGCGCCTGGCTGTGAGCCCAGATGAGTGCCAGCAGGCGGTCCTTGCGCTCCAGGTATCAGGGGATGAAGTCACCGGCCGGACGGTCCGGGCTGAACAGCCGGGCGAACCAGGCATCCAGCGCGATGTGCACGCCGCCGGTGCGGGCGGCAAGCGAGGCGGCAAAGGTGGACTTCCCTGCTCCCACAGGGCCTTCGACGAGATGCACCCTAGGCATGGGGCGGTCCTTCCGTGAAGTCTGGCGTTGTCATCGTCCAGCATAGCAAGACCTGACCCTCCTGCTGCCGGGGCTGCCGGCAGGCCATGGCCCGGCGGCAGGCCGCCCTGGGGTCTGGCCCCGAGCGTCGTAACCGCCCATGCCTCGAGGTGGGGCCCTCGCACAAGCGTGCTGAGCCGGGTGGCCTGCAGGGTCCGGGCGGCCCTGGGGCTGGTTAGCATCGCGTCGTCCTGCGGCTCCTTTGACTTCGCCATGCCCGTCCTGCCTCCGCGCCCCCGCCCTGCCATGCTGGCTCGCCCGCCTGCCCGCCTGCTGTCCATCGGGCTGGCCACCTTGCTGTCAGGCCTCCTCGGCCCCGCGCCGGCCCGGGCCGAGCAGGCCCCGCCCTGGCAGGCCTGGCCGGTGCGCAGCGCCACGGGCGATGCCCGCAGCGACGACGCCGCCGACTTCGCGCCCCTCACGGCCGGCCTCGCGGGCGTACGGGTGCTGGGGCTGGCGGAGCAGACGCATGGCGGGCACGAGGAGTTCGCCACCAAGCTGCGCCTGCTGCGCCATCTGCACGAGACCCAGGGCTTCGACGTGCTGCTGCTGGAAAGCGGCTTCTTCGACGTGGGGCAGCTGCAGCAGGACGTCCAGGCGGCCGCAAAGGCTCGGAGCAAGGCCTCCGCCGCACGGGCGTCGAGCTGGACCAGGGGCGCCCCCGGCAATGTCTTCTACATGTACTCCAAGAGCGTCGAGGGCCAGGCGCTGATGGCCTATCTCGACCAGCAGCAGGCGATGGGCCGGCCCCTGCTGGTGGCCGGCATCGACAGCCAGCACAGCGGCCTGCGCAGCCAGCAAGACCTGGCACGGGGGCTGCGTCGGGCGCTGCAGCGCGGCGTGGGCGGCGCGCGCGGCCGTGCCCTGGCGGAGGATGCCGGCTGGCAGGCCTATGCGCGGCAGCTGAACACCCTGTTCACGCTCTCGCGGCAGGCGCCCCCGGCGGCCGAGCGCCAGGCCTTCCTGGCCCGCTCGCAGGCGCTCCAGGACGCGCTGTGCGCCGTGAGGGAAGCGCGCGCGAAGCCAGGGGGGGCAGGCTGGTGGTGCCGCGTCATCCGCAGCATGGACGCGCAGGCCCGCAGCCTCTGGAGCAACGGCGCCGACTACCAGCGCGACCAGGCCATGGGCGACAACGCCATCTGGCTGATGGAGCAGCTCCATCCGGGCCGCAAGGCCGTGGTCTGGGGCCACACCGTGCACCTGGCGCGCGGCTTCCAGCGCGACCCCGGCCACCTGCAGGCCGGCGAGGTGATGCACCGGCAATGGGGGCCGGCCTACCAGGTGCTGCAGTTCAGCGCCGCAGGCGGCCGCTACCTGGACTACGTCAGCCTGCAGGAGGCTGAGGTGCCCGCGCAGCCGCCGCAGGCCCTGGAACAGCAGCTGGCGCGCGAGCATCCGGGCCAGGCTGTGCTGGTCAGGGCCTCGGCCCCGGTCACGCTGCCCCAGTTCGCCTACGAATACGGGCAGGGCGGCGTCGAAAACTCGCAGCAGCCAGGCCAGCTCGGCCGGCACTGGGACTGGCTGTGGCTGCTGCCCAGCATCAGCCCGGCGCGCATGGCGCCCTGAGCTTGCCCCTGGCGCTCAGGGCTGACGGCCTCCGCGGGACGGTGGCCCCGGCCTCAGCCCAGGAGGCGCCGGGCAATCAGGTCCTTCATGATCTCGTTGGTGCCGCCGTAGATCTTCTGCACGCGGGCATCGGCATAGAGCCGGGCGATCGGGTACTCGGCCATGTAGCCGTAGCCGCCGAAGAGCTGCAGGCACTCGTCCATCACCCGGCATTGCTGCTCGGTGGTCCACCACTTGGCCATGTAGGCGGCCTCGTCGTCCAGCGTGCCGTCCAGCAGGCGCTGCACGCAGTCGTTGACGAAGCTGCGAACCACATGGGCCAGCGTGGCGCACTCGGCGAGCTTGAAGCGGGTGTTCTGGAAGCTGGCGACGGACTGGCCGAAGGCCTGGCGCTGGGTGGTGTACTCGACGGTCAGCTCCACGGCGCGCTCGATGGTGGCCGCCGCCGGGACGGCCAGCAGCATGCGCTCATAGGGCAGCTGGCTCATCAGCTGGCGGAAGCCCTGCCCCTCGACGCCCCCCAGCAGCTGGTCCTGGGGCACGCGCACGCCCTGGAAGGACAGCTCCGCGGTGTCCGAGGCATGCTGGCCCAGCTTCTCCAGGCGCCGCCCCACGCTGAAGCCCGGCAGGTCCTCGGTCTCCAGCACGAGCAGAGAGACGCCGCGGCTGCCGGCCTCGCCGGTGCGCACGGCCACCACCAGCAGATTGGCCGTGAAACCGTTGGTGATGAAGGTCTTGGCGCCGTCAAGGACATAGCCGTCGCCCTCCTTGCGGGCGCGGGTGCGCAGGGCCTTGAGGTCGGAGCCGCAGCCCGGCTCGGTCATGGCGATGCCGGCCAGCAGCTCGCCGCTGGCCAGCCCTGGCAGCCAACGCGCCTTCTGCGCCGGCGTGCCGTAGTCCAGGATGTAGTGGGCGGCGATGGTGTGCACGGCCGTGTTGGCGGGCATCTCGGCGCGGGCCAGCTCGTCCTGCACGACCAGCTGGTAGGCCAGGCTGGCGCCTGCGCCGCCCCAGGCCTCGTCCAGCTCCGGCAGCAGGAAGCCCAGGGCGCCGAAGGGTCGCCAGACCTCGCGCGGGATGTAGCCCTGGCGCCGCCAGCCCTCCAGCTGGGGCGCCAGCTCGGCCGTGACGTAGCGGCGCACCTGCTCGCGGAAGGCCTCGATCTGCTCGTCCATCCAGGCATGCCGGTGCAAGCGGGGGAACAGGGACTGACTCATGGGGGAACTCCTGAAGACATGCGGCCCGCCGCAGCCGGCCGCCAATCCGGGCAAAAGGGTCGGTCTACAGCCGCTCGTAGAGCGTCACCACGCAGGCACCGCCCAGGCCGAGGTTGTGCTGCAGCGCCAGCCGCGCCTGCGGCACCTGGCGCGGGCCCGCCGTGCCCCGCAGCTGCTGGACCAGCTCGGTGCACTGCGCCAGGCCCGTGGCGCCCAGCGGGTGGCCCTTGCTGAGCAGGCCACCGGAAGGGTTGGTCACGACCTGGCCGCCGTAGCTGTTGTCGCCGTCGACCACGAAGCGCTCCGCGCCGCCCACCGGGCACAGGCCCAGGGCCTCGTAGCTGATCAGCTCGTTGTGCGCGAAGCAGTCATGGAGCTCCACCACATCCAGGTCCGCCGGCCCCACGCCGGCCGCCTCGTAGACCTGCTCGGCGGCGCGCCGGGCCATGCCGAAGCCGACCAGTTCGCGCATGTCGCGGGACTCGAAGGTCTCGGGGCCGTCGGTGCTCATGGCCTGGGCCCGGATCCGCACCGCCGCACGCAGGCCGTGGCGCGCGGCAAAGTCTTCCGAGCAGACCAGGGCGGCCGCGGCGCCGCAGGTCGGCGGGCAGGCCATCAGGCGGGTCATCACGCCGGGCCACATGACGGGTGCATTGAGCACCTCCTCCTCGCTGACCACCGTACGGAACAGGGCCAGGGGATTGTGGGCGGCGTGCCGGCTGGCCTTGGCCCGGATCTTGGCGAAGGTGCTCAGCCGGGTGCCGAACTGCTGCATGTGCGCCAGGCCGGCGCCGCCGAAGTAGCGCAGCGCCAGCGGAATCTCGGCATGACCGACCAGCTCGTCCGTCGTCTGGTCGAAGCGGTCGAAGGGGCTGGGGCGGTCCTTGAAGACCGAGCCCAGGGCACCGGGGCTCATCTGCTCGAAGCCCAGCGCCAGCACGCAGTCCGCCGCCCCGCTCTCCACCGCCTGGCGCGCCAGGAACAGCGCCGTCGAGCCGGTGGAGCAGTTGTTGTTCACGTTGACGATGGGGATGCCGCTCATGCCCACCTCGTACAGCGCGCGCTGGCCGGCCGTGCTGTCGGCATAGACATAGCCCACATAGGCCTGCTGCACCTGCGCATAGCCCAGGCCGGCATCAGCCAGGGCCAGGCGCGTGGCCTCCGCGGCCATCTGCGGATAGGGCGCGCTGGCGCCGGGCTTGGTGAAGGGGATCATGCCGACCCCGGCGACGAGTACCTTGCGATTCATGGCCCTTGCTCCTCTGCCTGCCACCCGACCGGCGCGCCCCTCGGCGCAGCCCCGGAGCCGGCGACCCCGCCATGCTAGGCAGGGCCGGTGCCCGCGGCGATGGCAA
Organism: Roseateles flavus; assembly: GCF_039872765.1. NCBI lineage: Bacteria > Pseudomonadati > Pseudomonadota > Betaproteobacteria > Burkholderiales > Sphaerotilaceae > Roseateles > Roseateles flavus. The sequence continues at coordinate 405,586 of NZ_JBDPZC010000002.1, forward strand.
AAGACCGCGCCGTGATGTCATTTCACCTCGCGCACCCTGGGCAGGGCATCGCCACGCCGCGCCCCCACCCCGCGCTACAGTGGACGGCTGTGACATCCCGCCTGTCCCTCAAGCCGGCCCCGGCCCTGACCGTGGGCATCGAGTTCGCGCTGAACCTGCTGTCCGGCCTGCGCCGGCGCGGCATCGAGGGCAGCGAGCTGCTGCTGGAGGCCGGCATCCCGCCCGAGGCGCTGAGCCAGCCCGGCGCCCGCATCTCGACTCTGCAGCTGGCCACGCTGCTGCGCACCCTGATCGAGCGCCACGACGACGAGGTGCTGGGCATGATGTCCCGCCCCTCCAAGCGCGGCTCCTTTGCCCTGCAGGTGCGGGCCGGCATTGCCGGCGCGACGCTGGAGCAGGCCATCCGCCACATCGCCCATGTGTTCCGACTGCTGCATGACGACCTGAGCCTGGTCCTGGTCCACGAGGGGCCCGAGCTGGCGGGCGTGCAGCTGTGCTTCCACAACCCCGAGGTGGCCGCGAACCCCCACCTGCACGAGCTGGTGCTGCGGGTCTACTGGCGGCTGTTGGCCTGGCTGGTGGGCGGCCAGCTGCCGGCGGTCCGTTTCGACTTCGCCTATGCGCGGCCGGCCTATTCGGAGGGCTATGGCCCCATCTTCCCGGCCCCCTGGCGCTTCGAGCAGGCCCATAGCGCGATGTGGTTCCAGGCGGCACGCCTGAAGCTGCCCGTCTGCCGCGACGAGCAGGCCCTGCGGCGCTTCGTCGCCGATGCGCCGGTGCAGGTCATCCTGCCCCGGCGCGATGCGGGCATCAGCGGCCAGGTGCGCGCCCATCTGCAGCGGGCCCAGCCCCTCTGGCCGGACCTGGCGCGCTGCGCCGAGGCCCTGCACCTGTCACCCAGCACGCTGCAGCGCCGCCTGGCGGCCGAGGGCAGCAGCTTCCAGTCCCTCAAGGACCAGCTGCGGCGCGAGGTGGCCATCTACCGCCTGCACACCAGTGCCCTGCCGCTGGGCAAGCTGGCGCTGGAGCTGGGCTTCTCGGACACGGCGGCCTTCCAGCGCGCCTTCAAGCGCTGGACGGGCCTGGCGCCCGGCAGCTACCGGCGCGCAAAGTAGGCCCGGGTCAGCAAGACCTGACCCCTTGCTCAGCCGACCAGCCTGAGCGCCAGTGCGGGATGCGGCCCGGGCAGCGCCTGGCGCAGCAGGGCCTTGGCCTGGTCCATGCCGCTGTCCTTCGCGACCAGCGCCACCACCGCGTTCCCGGACTCCAGCTCGGCCATGGCCAGCGAACGGAAGCCCGGATTGGCGCCCCACTGCCACAGCGCCCGGCGGCCCGGTGTCTGCTCCAGGCCCCTGCCCAGGCCCCCGGACACGCCCGGCACCTCCGGAACCGCCACGGGCGAGGCCGTGACCAGCGCCAGCAGCTCGCCGTCCGCCAGGGTGGCCGCCAGGGTGGCCGCCAGGGTGGCCGCCAGGAAGCGGGCGTAGTCGGCCGTCCAGCTCCAGCTGCCCCTTCAGCACCCGGCGCAAGACCAGGGTGGCCACCACGGGCTTGGCCAGGGAGGCGCCCTGGAAGACGCCCGGCGTGGCGGACCCGCCGCAGCCCTCGGCAGGCCCCGGATCGACCCGCTCGCCCCGCACAAGCCGGGGGGTCGACTGGACACAGGCGGCCGCAGCGGCCTCCGGCCCCGCGGGATCGACCGCAGCCGCGATGCCGGGTCAGGCCATGAGCAGCCCCGTCCCGCGGCGCAGGAGCCGGCGGCGATGGGCGCAGGGGCGCGCCCTGGCGGTTCGGCTCACTTCACGCTCAGGGCCAGCGCCGGCGCCGCCTGGACATAGCCGTCGTTGAGGAACAGCCCCAGCAGGTAGTCACCGGCGGGCAGGCCGCCCAGGGCCTGGCTGCCGGCCGGCGCGCTCACATAGTTCCACTTGAGCGAGGAGGTGCTGCCCGGCGTGTCGCCCTTGCGGTAGACGCCGATCCAGTGCTTGTCACCCGCCGGCAGGTTGACCCAGTTGAGCGTGACGCTCTCGCCCACCCGGCATTGCGGGGCGCTGGCGCCGAAGCGGGCGGCGGCGGGCAGGCCGGGAAGCGCCGGTGAAGGCTGGGCAAGAGCCTGTCCGCTGAGCACCGGATCGCTGAAGTCCAGTCCGGCACCTTCAAGGTGGCCCGCGAAGCGCCGCCAGAAGCGGGCATCGCCCTCGACCGTCAGCCCCAGGTCGTACCAGCCGCGGCTGTTGGACAGCGGCCGGCTGAACTCGCGTGACTGCGAGGGGGCGAGGTCCACGGTGAGCACGGCGGCATCGCCATAGGCCAAGTCCTTGAGCGTCAGGCGGATCGGCTGGCTGCCCGCATTGGACAGGCGCAGGCGCACGCCGGCGTTGGCGGGATCCTCTTCCAGGCTGAAGTCCGCCCGTGCCGTGCCGGCGCCCAGCGCGCCCGCGAACTCGCGCAGATAGCCGTTGGCACCCTGCACCCGCAGGTGGTAGGCCGGGCCGGACCAGTTCCACACCTCTGCGTCCACCCGCTTGCCGGCCTCCACGGTGTAGTGCCAGGGCCCGTCGCTGCGCAGTTGGGAATGGACGATGAAGCTGGCGCCCACGCTGCCGAGGTTGGCGAAGCTCAGGGCAAACTGGCGGGCATCGCCCTGCACGGCACCCGTCACCACGGAGCGATAGGGCAGCGGGCAGGCCGGCCGCGGCAAGCCCGACAGCACTTCCTGGGCCGGCAGCGGCTGCAGCGCGGGCGGCAGGGCCTCGCGCGTGCCCCAGCTGCGCGGATAGCTGGCGCTCAGGGGCACGCTGGCCGGCCAGCGCGCATCCGCGGTGCCCAGCTGCAGCGCGCTGAGGAGGTCACCGCACACGGCGCGGCGCCAGGGGCTGATGTGCGGGCATTGCACGCGCTCGCGCGGCAGGCCACGCCCCTGCACCAGCCACTCCTCAAGCAGGCGGATCAGCGAGGTGTGGTCCGCCAGCTGCGAATTCACGCGGCCTCCCTTGGTGAAGGGCGAGATCAGCAGCATGGGCACGCGAGGCCCCAGGCCGATGGGCTCGCTGCCGTAGGTCTCGCCGGCGGTGCTGACGGTGCTGCGACCCTGGACGCTGCTCAGGGGCGGCACGGGCGCGGGCATGTGGTCGAAGAAGCCGTCGTTCTCGTCGTAGGTCAGCACCAGCAGGGTCTTGGCCCAGACCTGGGGCTGGTCCACCAGCGCGGCCAGGAGGCGCGCCGTGAAGTGCTCGCCGGCATTGGGTGTCTGCTCCGGATGCTCGCAGTACTCGGTGGGCGCGCAGATCCAGGAGACCGCCGGCAGCCGCCCTTCCCGCGCATCCTTGGCAAAGGCGTCGATCAGGTACTGCCCGCTCGTGCTGCCCACGCCGCCCGGCCCCGAGCCCGCCGCCATGGCCCGCGCGCGCTGGTACAGGGGCGAGGCCGGGGTCAGCTTTGCGCCGCTGGCGTCCACGCGGTAGCGGCGGAAGTACTGGAGGTAGTTGTCGCCGTAGTTGTCCCACTCCTGGTAGACCTTCCAGCTCACGCCCAGGCCGTCCAGCTGCTCGGCGTAGCTGGGCCAGCTGATGCCGCTGGCGGCGCTGTTGTCATTGGCGATGTCGGCGTTGTAGATGCCGCCGGTGACGTTGTAGAGCCGCGAGTCGCCGATGCCCGTCACCACGCCGCCGCAGTGGCCGCTGAGGGCATAGAAGCGGTTGGGGTCGGTGGGCCCGAAGATCGAGCAGTGGTAGGCGTCGCAGACGGTGAAGGCGTCCGCCAGCGCGTAGTAGAAGGGCAGGTCCTGGCGGTTGAAGAAGCCCATGCAGCGCACGCCCTTCCTGGGCACCCAGGCGTTCCAGTCCTTCCAGGCGGCCTGGCTGCCCTTCCAGGAATGGTCCAGGCCCACGCGCAGCGCATTGGTGTTGCGCACGTCGAAGTGGTAGGGAGAGACGTCCGCCGTGCCATTGGGCTGTTGCCAGACGGGCTTGCCCGAGGGCAGCGGCACGGCGCGTGGGTCGCTGAAGCCGCGCACGCCGCCCAGGCTGCCGAAGTAATGGTCGAAGGAGCGGTTCTCCTGCATCAGGAAGACCACATGCTCGATGTCGCCCAGGCCGCCGCTGAGGCGCTGCGCCGGCACGGCCAGGGCGCGGGCGATGGTCTGGGCGAAGCCTGGCGCCGAGGACAGAGCCGCCGCGGCGCCCAGCAGCAGGCCGCGACGCGAGGGGTTCACGCCGGTCTCGCTGATGTCGGAAGGGTCGAGGGAATCGGGGGCCATGCTGTCTCCTGGCGGTCTGCTGCCGCAAAAAAGCAGGCAGTCTGTGCGGCGACTGCGGCCCGCCGATGAAGGCGGCACTGGCCCCTTCGGCCCATCGCGCCTGAATCGATCAGAGCAGGCGCGCCAGCAGGCCGCCCTGCGCCGGCAGACCCAGCGGCACCCAGACCCGCACCGGGTCGCCAGGCGCCACCTGCACGGGCTCGCCGTCCAGGTTCTGCATCTGGGTCAGCTCGACGATGCGGTTGCCGCTCGGGTGCAGCAGCTCGACACGGTCCCCCACGGCGAAGCGGTTCTTGGCCTGGACCTGCACCCAGCCGTCCTCGCGCACCCCGGTCACCTCGCCCACGAAATGGCTGCGGTGCAGCTCGCTGTGGCCGCTGATGTAGTTCTGGTAGTCCTGGGCCGGCCGGCGCTCCAGCAGGCCGCCGGTGTAGCCGCGGTTGGCCAGGCCTTCGAGCTCCAGCAGCAGCTCGGGATTGAAGGGCCGGCCGGCCACGGCGTCGTCGATGGCGCGGCGGTAGACCTGGGCCGTGCGGGCCACGTAGTAGAGGCTCTTGGTGCGGCCCTCGATCTTCAGCGAGTCCACGCCGATGCGCGCCAGGCGCTCGACATGCTCAACGGCGCGCAGGTCCTTGCTGTTCAGGATGTAGGTGCCGTGCTCGTCTTCCATGATGGGCATGAGCTCACCGGGACGGCCCTTCTCCTCGAGGAAGTAGACCTTGTCCGCCGCCGGGTGGCGCTGGCCGCCGCCGCAGGTGGAGAAGCTGCTCTCGGCCTCGGCCTGTGCCTCGGCGAAGTTGAAGTCGGCCTCGAGCTTGCCCACGGGGATGGCCTCGCCGGACGCCGAATCCTCGCTGGCCGCCGTCGTGCCGTACTCCCAGCGGCAGGCATTGGTGCAGGTGCCCTGGTTGGGGTCGCGGCGGTTGAAGTAGCCCGAGAGCAGGCAGCGGCCCGAGTAGGCGATGCACAGCGCACCGTGCACGAAGACCTCCAGCTCCATGTCCGGGCACTCGTTGCGGATGGCCTCGACCTCGTCCAGGCTCAGCTCGCGCGAAAGGATGATGCGCTCCACCCCGGCCTTCTGCCAGAACTTCACGGCGGCCCAGTTGGTGGTGTTGGCCTGCACGGAGAGGTGGACGGGCACCTTGGGGAAGAGGCCGCGCTCCATCTGGTCCAGCACCTGCATGATCAGGCCGGCGTCGGCCATGATCAGGGCGTCGGGCTTGAGCTCGACCACGGGCTGGATGTCCCGCAGGTAGGTGCGGACCTTGTCGTTGTGGGCGATCAGGTTGCTGGTGACGAAGAACTTCTTGCCGCGCTCGTGGGCCTCGGCAATGCCCTGGGCGATCTGCTCCAGGCGGAATTCGTTGTTGCGGGCACGCAGGGAATAGCGCGGCTGGCCGGCATAGACGGCGTCGGCGCCGAAATCGTAGGCGGCGCGCATCTTGGCCAGGGAACCGGCCGGGAGAAGGAGTTCGGGGGCTTTGAGGCTCATGGCGCTATTGTCCCAGCCCCGCCCCACGGGTTCACAGCCGGTCAATTTCTGTGTTGACAGAAATTACAGATGCTCTAGACTGCCAGCCATGGAACTCAGCAGCAGCGCACGTCGATTCATCGTCCACTGGGGAGAAATGGGCACCGCCTGGGGTGTCAACCGCACCGTGGCCCAGATCCACGCCCTGCTCTTCTTCCACGGCCGGCCGCTGAACGCCGAGGAGATCGCCGACACCCTCAACGTCGCCCGCTCCAACGTCAGCACCAGCCTCAAGGAGCTGCAGAACTGGCAGCTGATCCGGGTGACCCACCAGCTGGGCGACCGGCGCGACTTCTTCGAGACCTCGGTCGACGTCTGGGAGCTGTTCCGCACCATCGTTCGCGAGCGCAAGGAGCGCGAGTTCGACCCCACCGTGCGCGTGCTCAGCGAGATCGTGGCCGACCCGGCCTTCGTCAGCGAAAGCCCGGATGCCCAGGACCGCGTCCGCGAGGCGCTGCGCTTCATGGACACGCTGGGCTCCTGGTCCGAGGAAATGCTGCGCCTTTCGCCCAGCACGCTGGAGAAGGTGCTGAAGATGGGCGCCAGCGTGCAGAAGTTCGTGCGCGGCGAGAGCAAGCCGGGCGGCACCGCCTGAGGCGCCCCGGCGCCCCTTTTTTGTCTTTCAATTTCTGTCACTACCGAAATATCAGACAAATGAATACCACCGACACGCCTGAAGCGCTGTACCCGCTGACGATCTACTTCGATGGCTCCTGCCAGCTCTGCAGCGCCGAGATCCGCAACCTCCAGCTGCGGGACACCCACGGCCGCCTGAGCTTCGTGGACTGCAGCCCCGCGGACTTCGTCTCTCCCGTGCCCGGCGCGGACCGGGCGGCGCTGATGAACGTCATCCATGGCGTCGGCGCCGGGGGTCAGGTCTTGCGCGCGGTGGATCTGTTCGAGGCGGCCTACCGTGCCGTGGGCCTGCCCTGGGTGAGCCGGCTGCTGATCCATCCGCTGATCCGCCCGATCGCCGACCGGGCCTACCCCTGGGTGGTGCGCAACCGCTACCGCCTGCCGCGCTCGCTGATCCGGGGCCTGTTCGAGCGCGCGGCCCGGCGTGCTGCCCAGCGCGCCGCAGCGCAGCCCCGCTGCAGCGACGGCGCCTGCGAGCGGTCGCCTGAGGCTCGCTCATGAACGGCCCCGTGCGTCGCGTCCTGGTGTGCGGGGCCCGGGGCTTCATCGGCCGGCACATCGTGCAGGCTCTGCTGCAGGCGGGCTTCACGGTGCGGGCCGGCGTTCGCGCGAGCTCGACGGCCCCCCTGCCCGCGGGCGTCGAGCCCTGTTTCATGGACTTCAGCCGCGACACCCGCCCCGAGCCCTGGCATGCCCGCGTGGCCGACTGCGAGGCCGTGATCAACGCCGTGGGCGTGCTGCGCGAGCAGGCCGGGCAGTCCATGGACGCCATCCACCATGCCGTGCCCGCGGCGCTCTTCAGCGCCTGCGCCAACACGGGCGTGCGCCGGGTGCTGCAAGTCTCGGCCCTGATGCCGCCCGGCAGCCGCACCCGCTACGCCCAGAGCAAGCGCCAGGCCGAGGCCGCGCTGCTGGCGCTGCGTGCCGAAGGCCGGCTGGACGCCTGCGTGCTGCGCCCCAGCGTGGTCTTTGGCGAGGGCGGCGCCAGCACCGCCCTCTTCCAGCGCCTGGCCCGCCTGCCCTGGCTCCCCTGGCCCGCACAGGCGGTGAACCCGCGCATCCAGCCCATCCGGGTGGAGGACCTGGCCCAGGCCTGCGTCCGCCTGCTGGACGCGCCGGGGCCGCTGCCCGCCACGCTGGACCTGGTCGGCCCGGCGCGCTACACCCTGCCCGACTTCATCGCCGCGCTGCGGCAGAGGCACGGAGGCCGGCCCGCCCACTTGCTGGTGCTGCCGGCCGCCCTGGGCACCGCCTCCGCCCGCATGGGCGATCTCTGCCCGCGCCAGCCCTGGGGCAGCGAGACCCTGGCCCTGCTGGGCGCCGACAACATCGCGGACGCCGCGCCGCTGCAGGCGCTGCTGGGCCGGGTGCCGCGCTCGGTGCTCGAAGGAGCGCCCGCATGAATCCGAGCCACCGCCGCTGGGCCCGCGCCAGCCTCATCGCCCTGTGGCTGGGCACGGCCGTGGTCAGCCTGCTGGGCTGGCAGGGTGTCTCGCGCGAGCTGCTCACCGGCACGCTGCTGCCGCCGGCCTGGCACGGCGCGGCCATCGCCGCGGGCAGCGCGGCAGACGCCCTGCTGGGCCTCGCCCTGTGGCGCTGGGACCGGCCCTGGGTCTACCGCGCCTGCCTGGCCCTGGTCGGCCTGATGACGCTCGTCGCCACCGTGCTGCAGCCCGCGCTGTGGCTGCATCCCCTGGGCCCGCTGGGCAAGAACCTGCCCATTGCCGCCCTGCTCCTGATCCTGCAAGACCTGACCCCGCGCCATGAATGAGTACCTGATCCTCAAGACCCTGCACGTGATCTCCAGCGTGCTGCTGGCCGGCACGGGCTTCGGCTCGGCCTTCTACCTCTTCTTCGCCAACCGGACGGGCTCGCTGGAGACGCAGGCCGCCGTGTGCCGCATGGTCGTCAAGGCCGACACCTGGTTCACCACGCCCACCGTGATCGTGCAGCCGCTGACCGGGCTCTGGATGGTCCACCTGGCCGGCTGGCCGCTGGACACGCCCTGGCTGCTGGCGGCCCTCCTCCTGTTCGTCGTGGCCGGCGGCTGCTGGCTGCCCGTGGTGTGGCTGCAGCTGCGCATGCGGGACATGGCCGAGACCGCGCTGGCCCATGGCGAGCCCCTCCCGGCGCGCTACTGGCGCTATGCGCGCTGGTGGGAGGGCCTGGGCTACCCGGCCTTCGCGGCCATGCCTCTCATCTTCTGGCTGATGGTGGCCAAGCCGCAATGGAGCTTCTGAAGCGCGAGCAAAGCGGCAATTTCGCCACTCTTCGGCTTGTTCGCCACACGGCGCAGGGCTATGGTCAGGCCATGGTGCGCCCTGCACGCTGACAAGATCACCCCATGAGCCTGCTGGACCTGGACCAACTGCTGCGCTACTGGACCGCCGAGCAGTGGCAAGCCAATGTGCTGATGCTGCTGCACCTGATGGGCGCGATGCTGCTGGGGCTGATCCTCGGCTACGAGCGCGCCTTTCACGGCCGGGCCGCGGGCATGCGCACCTACGCGCTGGTGTGCATGGCCTCGACGGGCGTGGTCATCCTGCTGGCCTACCCGCAGCAGTGGTTCGGTGGCCATGTGGCGGGCGGCGCGGCCCCGCTGATCGCCGACCCCACCCGCGTGATCCAGGGCGTGGTCACCGGCATCGGTTTCCTGTGTGCCGGCGTGATCATGCGCGAGGGCATGAACATCTCCGGGCTGACCACCGCGGCCTCGCTGTGGTCGGCCTCGGCCATCGGCATCCTGCTGGGCATGGGCTTCTACTTCGCGGCCATCTCGCTCACGCTGCTGTGCGCCAGTCTGATGATGTGGGGCGCCAAGCTGGAGTCCGCCCTGCCCTCGCACCCGGCCATCTCGGTGATGATGCGCGGCGTGGACGGCCGGCACTTCAGCCAGTCCGAGCTGGCCGCCTTCACCGAGCAGCTGGGCTACCGCTTCGCGCCCGGCTCGCTGAGCATCGAGCGCATGGGCAAGCACGAGGAATGGCGCTTCGTGTGCACAGCCAAGCGCAACTACCGGGGCGAGACGCTCACCCGCTTCTCCAGCCGCCTGGGCGAGCTGCCCGGGGTGAGCGAGTACCGCGTGACCCACGCGCGGAACTGAGCCGCTGCAGAGGACTCAGGCAGCAAAAAGGGCACCGCGGCGCCCTTTCCTCCTGCTCAGTCGTAGATCGACTTCTCCGGCCGCCGCGCCAGCACCGCGATGGGCGGCGCCCAGCGCTCGCCGCGCGGCTTCTTGCTGGTCACGAGAGTGATCTCCGAGGGCTCGAAGACCTCCACGTTGTGCGTGATCGGCGTGGTCAGCAGGTACTGGGCCCGCGTGGAGCGCAGGAAGTGCCCGACCAGCTGGATGTTGCGCACGTCCAGGTGGGCGAAGGGCTCGTCGATGAAGACGAAGCCACCGGGGCTGTCGTCGTCCTTCATCAGGCCCACCAGCAGGATCAGGCTCTTGAGCACCTGCTGGCCGCCCGAGGCCTCGCCGTCGTTCAGGCCGACCTCGCCCTTGCCATCGAAGTTGAAGCGCACGTGCAGGCCGGCCTGGGCCAGCACGAGGTCGTCGTTGTCCAGGTGCGGCAGCTCGGCCTGGGCGATCACGCCGGCCAGCTCGCCCAGCTCCTGCACGTTCTTCTTGTAGCGGCGCACGGTGGCGCGCAGCACGTCGATGTAGCGCTCGCGGGCATTGAAGGCGGCGATGCGGGCCATCTCGTTGCTGGCGCGGCGGTCCTCCAGCTGCGTGGTCTGCTCCAGCACGGAGAGGTGCATGCGGGTGTGGCGGTCGGCCACGGCCGGGTCGGTCTCCCAGGTGCCCGCGTTGAGGCCGGTGTCCAGCTCCTGCTGCACATGGCGCATGGCGATCTCGGCCTGCTTGGCGTTCTCGAACTCGTCCCGCAGCGCGGCCACGCGGGCCGGCTGGGTCCAGCTGGACGGGAACTTGGCTCGCGCCTCGCGCGAGGCCTTCGCTGCGGCCTTGAGCTCGCGCAGCCGGCCTTCCTGGTCACGCTGGCCACGCAGCACGTTCTCCTCGCTGGCCTTGAGCGAGCCTTGCGCGGACTCGTAGTCGCGCTCGCTGCGCGTGACCTGGGCCAGGGCGCGGTCGTGCGCCTGGTCGAGCTGTGCCATGCGGGTCGCGGCCTCGACGCGGGCCTGGCGCAGCGCCGGCATGCGGGCGCGGCATTCGGCGAATTCGTCGGAACGCTCCGACAGCTCCAGCGCCGCCTTGTGGCCCTGGGCCGCGCGCTGCGCATCCTTGAGCTGGCGTTCGACCTCGGCCTGCTCCTTGGCAATGCGGGTCAGCTCGCCGTCGTAGCGGGCCAGCTCGCGCTCCAGGGACTGGCGGCGCGAATCCAGGGCGGAGACGCCGAACTGGTACTCGCGCGGCTCCACCCACAGGCTGCGGCCGCCGCGGCCGTCGCGGTAGTAGGCGTCGGGCGTGATCCATTCGCCGCCCGCGTCGCGGCCGGCCTCGGTGTCCTTGACGCAGCGGATGCCGCCCAGCTGACGGATCAGCCAGCCCGGCAGCTTCGCGCTGACCTTCAGCGCCGAGAGCAGGCTGTCCTTGGGCACCACGGAGGGCACATGCTCGCTGTCGCCCACCACGTAATGGCGGTAGCGCTCCTTGGCGGCCAGGGCGAAGGCGCGGGACTCGTCGCCCGAGCGCTCCAGCACCACCACCCAGCGCGAGGGGCGCAGAAAGCCCTCGGCCGCGGCGCGCCAGGCCTCGTCGGCGATGTCGATGCAGTCGGCCAGCACATGGTGGCCGATGTCGGCGTCGTCCAGCGCCTTGCGGAAGCGCGTGACCTCGGGCGGTGGCGGCGGCAGGCGCTGGCCCTGCAGCGCGTCCATCGCGGCCTGGGCCTTGCGGGCCTGGTCATTGGTGCGGGTGTAGCTCTCGCGCAGGGCGTGCTGGCGGTTGCCCAGGTCTTCCAGGCGGGCGGTCAGCTCCTTGGCATCGGCCTCGACGGCGGACAGGGCCTTGAGCTCCTCCTCCCGCTTGGCCAGCAGCTCGGCGGGACGCTCGGCCTCGCGGGCGGCGTCGAAGGCGGCGCGGGCCTCCTTGCGCTGGCGCTCGAGGTCCTGCAGCTCGGCCTTGGCGTTCTCGTGCTTCTCGAACAGCGCATGCAGCTCGGCGCGCTTGGCGGCCATATTGCGCTGATCGCCCGAGGCGAACAGGCGCTGGCGGTGCAGCTCGCGCAGGGCCTGGGCCGTGCGCAGCCGCCCTTCCGACCACTGCAGCACCGGCACCACCTCGGTGGCCAGGCGCTCGCGCTCCTTCAGCCGCAGCTGGTACTGCTGGTAGCTGTTGACGCGGTTGGCGAGGTCCGAGAGCTGGGCCTGGGTGTGGGAGAGCTCATGTGCCGCCTGCTCCACTTCCTTGCTCAGCTGCTGCTGGTGGCTGCGGGCCTGGTCGTAGCGGTCCAGCACCTCCTGGTCGCCGAAGACCTCGAACACAAGGCGCAGCAGCTCCTTGGGGCTCAGCTCGCACAGGCGGTCGGTCTGGCCCTGCTCCAGGGCCAGCACGCGGCCGATGGCGCGGGTCAGGCCGGCGGCCTCCAGGCGCTTCTTCCAGGCCTCGATGCCCAGCCAGTCCTTCTCGGCGCGCTCGGCCAGGGCCTCGATCTCATGGACGCCGTCGACCAGCAGGTAGCGGCGCTGCCAGTCCCCGCCGTGGCGCTCGATGCGGCAGGCCAGCGTCACCTGGTCGGCATACAGCAGCGAGCTGGCGAAGGGCCGGCTGCTGTTCTGGCGGCCGCGCGGGCGGTTGTCCACCAGGGCGCGCAGCCAGGCGGTCTCGGCGTTGGCGTGACGGGCGTAGGTCTTGTAGGTGCGGCCGCCCGAGCACTCCAGGCCCAGCAGGGTGCGCATGGCATCCAGCAGCGTGGTCTTGCCCGAGCCGTTGGGGCCGGCGATGGTGATGATGTTGCCGTCCAGCGGCATGGAGACGCGGCGGCAGTAGTCCCAGTGCAGCAGTTCCAGCGATTGCAGGTGAAACATCAGTGCGTCTCCGGCGCGTCGCCCGCTTGCGTCGGGGCGGCGTCGTTCATGTCTTGTTCAGCCTCGGGCTCAGGCTCAGCCTCGGGCTCGTTGCGCTTGGCGATGATGGCGTTGATCGCCGGGCCGGCCAGCGGGTCGGTGGCGCGGGCCAGCACATCGGCCAGAGCGCCGTCCAGCACGCGCGGGGCCAGCACGTCGTAGTCCAGCAGCAGGTCCAGCAGCGGGCCTTCGGCGATGTCCTCGGCGCGGCGGGTGATGAAGCCGTTGCGCTCCAGCAGCTTGAGGTTGGCGTCCAGGCGCATCTTCTTGCCCAGCTGGTTGCCGAAGTCGGCCAGCAGGCTGCGGTAGGACAGCGTGGGCGACACGCTCGACGCCAGCGGCAGCGGCTTGTCCGTGGCGAACATCTCGCCCTGCCCTTCGGCCTGCGCCTCGGTGCGGGCGATCTGGCGCTGGCGCTTGGGCAGGATGATCAGGGACCACAGCACCACCAGCAGGGCCACGCCGTCGCGCGGCAGGTCCAGGTTGTTGTTGGAGGCCAGCCCCGTCTCGCCGAACACGGCCACCTCGGCCGGGCGCAACATGGCCACGGTGATGTGGTCGGCGTAGAGGTTCTCGACCAGCTTCAGGCCCACGGCGGCCAGGCGGTCGTTGAGCGCGGCCCACAGCTCGGTGTCGATCAGGGCGCGGCGCACCAGCGGGTGGCTGCGGGGCAGCCAGCGGCGGGCGATCAGTTGCGCGGCCAGGTGGGCCGCGTCGTCCAGGGTGTTGCTCATGATTCGGATGCGGGGCCGGGGGCGGCGTCGGGTTCGGGTGCGGGGGTGGAGGCCAGCTCGGGCGGCAGCATCACCTGCCCCGCCCCGTCCACCGGCAGCAGATGGCCACGGCTCATCCACTTGACGAATTCGTCCTCGACCTCGCCCTGCTCGACGGACCAGCGCACGCGCCAGGGCTGGCGGGCCATGTCGCCGGTCGCGCCCTGCAGATGCTGGGCCTGGGGGTCACCGAGCAAAGGCAGCAGCTGGGCGCGGTAGGCCGCGCGGGCATAGCTGCCGCCCAGCACGGCGGGGGTCAGGTCTTGCGCGCCACGGCCCTCGGACTGCCACAGGCCCAGCAGGGTCTGCATGCCGGCGAGGTCTTCGGGCAGGCTCATCACGGCCAGCTGGCCTTCGGGCGCGACAAGGCCGGCCGGCAGCGGCTCGGGGGTAGGCGGCTTAGGGCGGTCGCGCTCGAATTCGGCCTCGCAGGTGTCCAGCAGCTCATGCTGGGCCACCATCACCGGCAGCACGGGGCGGGAGAGCGCACCCAGGCTGAGGTTCTCCAGGAAGGGCACGTTCTGCAGCCAGCGCCGCACGTCCGTGGTGGTGATGCCGGTGGAGCCCAGGGTCACGCGCTGGCGGTCCACCTGCTGCAGCGCGCGGTTGAACTGGCTGGCCATGGCTAGCAGGCGGGCCTGGGCCAGGCCCAGCTCGCGGGCCAGGCGCTCCAGGCGCGCGTTGCCGTCCGCCTGGGCCTGCTCGATGATGGCCGAAAGCGCCTCGCTGGCCCGCTCCACCAGGCCGAGCGCCCGCTCGAAACGCTGGCGGGCGCGGCGCAGATGGAACTCGGAGCCGCTCGCGATGGCGTCGGCGAATTCGTCGTAGAGCCGCGCCAGCTGGGCCTGCAGGTGGTGCAGCTGGGCCGGGTCCAGCGTGCCGAGCTGATGGGCACCGGCCACGTTGGCCAACAGCGCGGCGAGGTCAGCATCCTGCTCGCCCGCCACGGTCAGCGGCGAGAGCAGGCCCACCAGCTGCTGGGCCAGGGGCGTGATGGTGTACTGCTGGTTGGAGCCGTCCCAGGCGAGCAGCTGGGCCTCGCGCAGGCGCTTGAGCACCAGCTCCAGGGCCTCGTCGCGCAGGGCGTGGAAGTGGCGGTTGAGGGTGTCGCGCGGCAGGCGGGACTCCGGCAGCGCCATCAGCTCCATGAAGACCCACAAGCGCAGGCGCACCAGTGCCGCAGGCCCGTGGAACAGGGCCCGCATGGCCTGGATCAGGGGCTCGTTGCGCTCCAGCTGCCACCACAGCAGGGCCTCGCCGGGCACGGCGCCCTCGCGGAAGTAGTCCTCGAAGCGGGGCGCCTCGGTGGCGTCATCAAAGCGCTCGGCCGCGGCGTCCTGCTCGGGCAGGGCCACGGCGCGGGTCTGGGAATCGGTCATCGCGCGGATTATCCCTGTCCAGCCCCTGGGATCAGCCCGCCAGCACGCGGGCGACCTTCTGCAGGCCCTCGACCGGCTTGCCCTTGCGCGCGCGCTTGCCGGCGTAGCCCGCCAGGCCGGCGCCCTTGAGCAGCTCCTCCTTGGGCTTGCCGCCGCGGCCCGAGCCCAGCACCTGCAGGGTCTGGGTGAAGGCGGCCACGCTCAGCAGCAGGTCCTTGCCCTCCAGCTCCATGAGGGTCAGGCCGCGGCCGCCCTTGGGCTGGTGCTTGAGTTCGTCCAGCGCATAGGTCAGCAGACGGCCGCCCAGCGAGAGGCAGGCCAGCTGCACCCCCAGCACCTCGCCACCCGGCACGGGGCTGGGCGGCAGCGGCTTTTCCTCGCCTTCGAGGCTCAGGAAGGTCTTGCCGGCCTTCTGGCGGCTGATCAGGTCACCCACTTGCGCGATGAGGCCAAAGCCGCCCGTATTGGCCAGCACCAGGCGCTGCGCCGTGGCGGCGGCCCAGTAGTGGACGATCTGCGTGCCGCTCTCCAGCTCGATCAGCGTGGTGATGGGCTGGCCGTCGCCGCGACCGCCCGGCAGGACCGAAACGGGCACCGAGTACACGCGGCCATTGCTGCCGAAGACGATCAGGGGATCGACGCTGCGGCAGGGGAAGGTGCCGTAGAGCTGGTCGCCCGACTTGAAGGACAGCGCGGCCGGGTCGACCTCATGCCCCTTCAGCGCCCGCACCCAGCCCTTCATGGAGACGACCACCGTGACCGGCTCGTCCACCACCTTGATCTCGGCCACGGCCTTCTTCTCTTCCTGGATCAGGGTGCGGCGCTCGTCGCCGTAGGTCTTGGCGTCGCCCTCGATCTCCTTGACCACGGTGCGCTTGAGCACGCTGGGGTTGTCCAGGATGTCCTGCAGCTTGTTCTGCTCCTCGCGCAGGGCCTTGAGCTCCTGCTCGATCTTGATGGCCTCGAGCCGCGCCAGCTGGCGCAGCCGGATTTCGAGGATGTCCTCGGCCTGGCGGTCGGACAGCTTGAAGCGTTCGATCAGCGCGGCCTTGGGCTCGTCGCTGTTGCGGATGATGCGGATCACCTCGTCGATGTTCAGCAGCACCAGCTGGCGGCCTTCCAGCACGTGGATGCGGTCCAGCACCTTGTCCAGGCGGTGCTGGGTTCGGCGCTCGACCGTGGCCATGCGGTAGCCCAGCCATTCGGTGAGGATCTGGCGCAGGCTCTTCTGCGTGGGCCGGCCGTCGGCGCCGATCATGGTCATGTTGATCGAGGCGCTGGTCTCCAGGCTGGTGTGGGCCAGCAGCTGGGTGATGAGCTCCTGCTGCTCCACCGTGCGGCTCTTGGGCTCGAACACCAGGCGCACCGGCGCGTCCTTGCTGGACTCATCGCGCACGCCGTCCAGCACGGCCAGGATGGAGGCCTTGAGCTGCTGCTGGTCCGCCGTCAGGGCCTTCTTGCCGGCCTTGATCTTGGGGTTGGTCAGCTCCTCGATCTCCTCCAGCACCTTCTGCGAGGAGGTGCCATGCGGCAGCTCGGTGACCACCAGCTGCCACTGCCCGCGGGCCAGGTCCTCGATCTTCCAGCGGGCGCGCAGCTTCAGCGAACCGCGGCCGCTGCGGTAGGCGGCCTGGATGTCCTCGGGCGAGGAGATCAGCTGGCCGCCGCCGGGATAGTCCGGGCCCGGCAGGTGGCTGAACAGCTCCTCGTCGCTGAGCTTCTCGTTCTTCAGCAGGGCCACGGCCGCGGCCGCCACCTCGCGCAGGTTGTGGCTGGGCACTTCCGTCGCCAGGCCCACGGCAATGCCGGACGCGCCGTTGAGCAGCACGAAGGGCAGGCGCGCGGGCAGCTGGCGGGGCTCCTGGGTGGAACCGTCGTAGTTGGGCACGAAGTCCACCGTGCCTTCGTCGATCTCGTCCAGCAGCAGGCGGGTGATGGGCGCCAGGCGGGCTTCCGTGTACCGCATGGCCGCCGCGCCGTCGCCGTCACGGCTGCCGAAGTTGCCCTGGCCGTCGATCAGCGGGTAGCGCTGGCTGAAGTCCTGGGCCATGCGCACCAGGGCGTCGTAGGCGGCCTGGTCGCCGTGCGGGTGGAAACGGCCCAGCACGTCACCGACCACGCGGGCGCTCTTCACCGCCTTGGGGCCGCTGGCCGTGGTGAAGGACAGGCCCATGCGCTCCATCGAATACAGGATGCGGCGCTGCACCGGCTTCTGGCCGTCGCACACGTCCGGCAGCGCGCGGCCCTTGACCACGGAGAGCGCGTACTCGAGGTAGGCGCGCTCGGCATAGTGGGCCAGGGTCAGGCTGTTGCCGTCGTCGCTGCCCCCGCCGCCGGGGGCGGGCTGGGGAGCCGATTGCGGGTCGTCGAAATCGAAGGAGTTCTGGTTCATCGTCATGGGGAATGGCGCCTTGCCTGCGGGCCTGATGCGGGCCTACTGCTGGGAGACCGGCGCGCTGTGGAATTGCATGCCCTGCAGCTGCTGGCTCTGGCTGCGCTGCAGCAGCGCCCAGTAGAGCTCCAGCACCATCTGCACATGGGCCTGGGTTTCGTCGATGGGAGGCATGCGCCCCCCGGCCTTGCGGACCGCCGACTCGCCGGCGTTCCAGGCGGCCAGGGCCGCGTCGATGCGGCCGTAGCGCTTGATCAGGTCGGCCAGCATGCGGGCGCCGATCAGCACGTTGCTGCGCGGCTCGCGCAGGCGCTGCTCGACGGGCTGGCGGGATTCTGCCGCGGTGGCGTACTGTTCGGCCGCAAGGGCGGTGATCTGCATGAGGCCGGTGGCGCCGCGCGGGGACACCACGTCGGCCTTGAAGCCGCTCTCCACCGCGATCATGGCCTTGAGCAGCTCCGTGTCCACGCCGGTCTGCTGCGAGGCCTCGCGCAGATAGGGCTGCACGGCCTTGACCTCGGGCGCGAACTCCAGCCAGGTCAGCAGGGAGCGGCCGTGGTCGGTCTTGCCCGGCACCCGCTGCGGGCGCGCGCCCAGGCTCATCACGGGCTGGTAGCGCTCGTCCAGGCGCTGGGCCGCGAAGTGCGCGACGCCCGTCTTGTCCACATAGGCCCACAGCTCCGCCTGCGCAGCCGTGGCCAGCATCAGGAGCACGAAGGCCGACAGCCACTTCACGCGGATTCCTCGTTCATGGCGCGGCGGGCCTGGTACTCGCGGTCCAGCATGGACATCACGATCAGGCTGTCATAGCCGTCCGCGCCCTCGATGCTGACCCGCACGCTTTCGCGCAGCCGGCCCTCCTCGACGAAGCCCTCGCTGAGGTAGAGCGCCTGGGCGCGCGTGTTGAGGCCTTTGACGTCCAGCCAGAAGCGGTGCGCATGCAGCTGCTGGAAGGCCAGCTGCTTCAGCAGGCGCACGCATGCGCGGCCCACGCCCTGGCCCTTGGGCTGCAGCACCAGGCGCTTGAGTTCCACCGAACGGTTGGGGTTGCGGCAGCCCTGGAGGATCACGTAGCCGGCCGGCTGGGCCTGGGTTTGCAGGTCCTGACCCCATTCCACGATGAAGTGGCGCGAGTCCGGGAAGCGGATCGCGCCCTCGTGCTGGGTGCGCTCCCAGGGCGTGATGAAGGGCAGGTTGGCCCCGTCCTGCTCGACCGAGACGACGTAGTCCAGGTCCGAGAGCATGGTGGGGCGCAGGTGCACGCGCGGCAGGCCGTTCATGGTGTTCAGACCCCGGGCTGGCCCTGGGCCGTCGATTCGAAGCCGGCCAGCACGGCTTGCACATTGCGGCCGATGGCGGCGGTGGCATAGCCGCCCTCCTGCAGGAACAGCGTGGGCAGCTGCAGCGAGGCCAGGCTCTGGCCCATGCGGCGGAACTCGGGCTCGTCCAGCTGGAAATGCGAGATGGGGTCGCCGCCGTAGGTGTCCACGCCCAGCGAGACGATCAGCAGCTCCGGCGCATAGGCATTGAGCTGCACGAGGGCCTTCTCGAAGGCCTCGAACCACTGCTCGTTGCTGGCGCCGGCGGGCAGCGGCCAGTTGGCGTTGAAGCCCTCGCCCGCGCCCGCGCCGCGCTCGTCGGCATGGCCCAGGAAGAAGGGGTACTCGGTCTGCGGATCGCCGTGGATGCTGAGGAAGAAGACGTCGGCGCGCTCGTAGAAGATGGCCTGCGTGCCGTTGCCGTGGTGGTAGTCCACGTCGAGGATGGCCACGCGCTTCCTGCCCGCATCGCGCGCGGCCTGGGCGGTGACGGCGGCGTTGTTGATGAAGCAGTAGCCGCCGAAGAAGTCGGCACCCGCATGGTGGCCGGGCGGGCGGGTCAGGCAGTAGGCCGAGCGTTCGCCGGCCAGTACCAGGTCCAGCGCCGTGAGGCTGGCCTGGGCGCCCCAGTAGGCGGCGGACCAGGTGCCGGCGGTCAACGGGGAGCCGCTGTCCATCGAGTACAAGCCCATGCGGGCCGCGAAGCTCCGCGGCTCCACATCGCTGCGCAGGCTGCGGATGGGCCACACGGCCGGGAAGGCATCGCCCTGCCCGCCCAGCGCCTGCCACTCGGCGTAGGCGCCCTCGATGAAGCGCAGATAGCGTGGCGCATGCACCCGCTCCAGCGGTGCTCGGCCGTGGTCGACCACGGGCACGAAGGGCCCGAGATCGCTGGCCTGCAAGGCCTGCAGCACGTAATCGGCACGGGCCGGGATCTCGAAGGCATCCACCAGCTGGCCGCGGAAGAATTCCTTCTGCGCGGCATGCTCGGCGTGGCGCTCGTTGTAGACGATCTTCATGGGGATCCCCGAAATGGCTGGAACGGCAGAGGGTCAGGTCTTGCCCGGCGATCGATCAGATGTCGACCTCGACCGAGTCGCCATGCAGCTCCATGAGCTCGCGGCGCGAGGCGGCCTCGCCCTTGCCCATCAGCTTGTTGATGGCGCCCTCGGTGGCGGCGAAGTCGAACATGCCGTAGGCCACCTGCATCAGGCGGCGCGTCTCGGGGTTCAGCGTGGTGTCCCAGAGCTGCTCGGCGCTCATCTCGCCCAGGCCCTTGAAGCGGCTGATGGTCCAGCTGTTCTCGCGGGCGCCTTCCTTGCGGAGCTTGTCCAGCGTGGCGGTCAGCTCGCCTTCGTCCAGCGCATAGATCTTGGCGGCGGGCTTCTTGCCGCGGGCCGGCGCGTCCACCCGGAACAGCGGCGGGCGCGCCACGTAGATGTTCCCGGCCTCGACCAGCTTGGGGAAGTGGCGGAAGAACAGCGTCAGCAGCAGGACCTGGATGTGGGAGCCGTCGACGTCGGCGTCGGACAGGATGCAGACCTTGCCGTAGCGCAGGTTGCTGAGGTCCGGCGTGTCGTTGGGGCCGTGCGGATCCACGCCGATGGCCACCGAGATGTCGTGGATCTCGTTGTTCTTGAAGAGCAGGTCGCGCTCGACCTCCCAGGCATTGAGCACCTTGCCGCGCAGGGGCAGGATGGCCTGCGTCTCCTTGTTGCGGCCCATCTTGGCGGAGCCACCGGCGGAGTCGCCCTCCACCAGGAAGAGCTCGTTGTGCAGGAGGTCGCGGCTTTCGCAGTCGGTCAGCTTGCCGGGCAGCACGGCCACGCCGGAGCCCTTGCGCTTCTCGACCTTCTGGCTGGCGCGCTGGCGGGTCTGGGCCTGCTTGATGACCAGCTCGGCCAGCTTCTTGCCGTGCTCCACATGCTGGTTGAGCCACAGCTCCAGCTGCGGCTTGACGAAGGCGGAGACCAGGCGCAGGGCGTCCCGCGAGTTCAGGCGCTCCTTGGTCTGACCCTGGAACTGCGGGTCCAGCACCTTGGCCGAGAGCACGAAGCTGGCGCGCGAGAAGACGTCGTCCGGCATCAGCTTGACGCCCTTGGGCAGCAGGCTGTGCATCTCGATGAAGCTCTTGATCGCGCCGAAGAGGCCGTCCTTCAGGCCGGACTCGTGCGTGCCGCCGGCCACGGTGGGGATGAGGTTGACGTAGCTCTCGCGCCAGGGCGCACCTTCCTCGGTGAAGGCCGCTACCCAAGCGGCGCCCTCGCCCTCGGCGAAGTTCTCGGTCTCGGCCTTGCTGGCGTACTGCTCGCCTTCGAACAGAGGGATCAGGGGATCGCTGTTGAGCGTCTGCATAAGGTAGTCACGCAGGCCGCCCTTGTAGGCCCAGGTCTGGACCTCGCCGGTCTTTTCCTGCTTGAGCGTCACCGTGACGCCGGGCATCAGCACGGCCTTGGAGCGCAGCAGGTGCACCAGCTCCGCCTTGGGCAGGTCGGGACTCTCGAAATACTTGGCGTCGGGCCAGACGCGCACCGTCGTGCCCTGCTTGCGGTCGCCGCTGGCGGCGGGGCGGACCGTCACGGGCTCGACCACGTCGCCGGCCTCGAAGGCCAGGCGTGCCACCTGCTTCTCACGCCAGACCGTCACCTCCAGGCGCTTGGCCAGGGCATTGGTCACGCTGACGCCCACGCCATGCAGGCCGCCGGAGAAGCTGTAGGCGCCGCCCGAGCCCTTGTCGAACTTGCCGCCGGCATGCAGGCGGGTGAAGACGATCTCGACCACGGGCACGCCCTCTTCCGGGTGCAGGCCGAAGGGGATGCCGCGGCCGTCGTCCTCGATGGTGATGGAGCCGTCGGTGTGCTGGGTGAGGTCGATGCGGCGGCCGTGGCCGGCCAGGGCCTCGTCGGCGGCATTGTCGATCACCTCCTGGATGATGTGCAGGGGGTTGTCCGTCCGGGTGTACATGCCCGGGCGCTGCTTGACGGGCTCCAGGCCCTTGAGAACGCGGATCGAGGCCTCGCCATAGCCCGAGGGCGCGGCGGACGCGGGGGAGACTGCTTTGCTTGCCATGGCGGCGATTGTAGGGAGGCGCCGGCCCGGCTCCGGCAACGGCGGGCGGGGGAATCCCCAAGCCTGACTTGAGCCGAGCGGCTTATTTCCGGCGTAGCATCCGCCACTTTGCTGAAGCCTGGGGCCTTCTCTCTTGTTGTACGTCCTGCGAATTTCTGTCCTGCTGACTTCCCTGGCCCTGGGCACCGCCGCCCAGGCCCAGACCGCCGCCGCGCCCACGGTCGGCCAGTCCCAGCCTTTCAAGGCCAGCGCCCCGCTGGCCATGGAGCTGCACAATGCCCGCTGGTTCGACGGCCAGGGCTTCCAGAAGGGCACGCTCTACGTCGTCGACGGCAAGTTCACCAAGGCACGCCCCAAGCGCATCCACCGCCGCCTGGAGCTGCGGGACCAGTACCTGATCCCGCCCCTGGCCGAGGCCAACAACCACAATCTGCAAAGCGGCTGGGGGGTGCAGACCTTCGGCCAGCGCTACCTGCAGGACGGCGTCTTCTATGCCGCCATGCAGTGCGGTGACCCGGACAGCATTGCCAGCGCCCGCCCCCTGCTGAACCAGCCGGACAGCGTGGACGTGAGCTTCACCACCGCCTGCGTCACCAGCTCCGACGGCCATCCGCTGGCCCCGCTGCTGGCCCAGCCCGTCGCCGAGGGCC
This sequence comes from Roseateles flavus, assembly GCF_039872765.1. Lineage (NCBI taxonomy): Bacteria > Pseudomonadati > Pseudomonadota > Betaproteobacteria > Burkholderiales > Sphaerotilaceae > Roseateles > Roseateles flavus. Next base: position 427,626 of record NZ_JBDPZC010000002.1, read on the forward strand.
AGGCACCGCGCCAGGTCAGCGACTTCGCGGACCGGCAGCTGCTGCTGGTCGATACGCCGGAGCAGGCCCAGCAGAAGTGGCCCCTGGTGGCGCCACGCAAGACCGACTGGCTCAAGATCATCCTGGCCTACAGCGACCGGCCCGAGCTGCGCGGCGACCCGGCCGCCCTGGGCCGCCTGGGGCTCAGCCCCGAGACCGCTGCCGCCCTCGTGCGACTGGCGCACAAGGACAGGCTGCCGGTCAGCGCTCATGTGGAGACCGCCTCCGACTTCCGTGCCGCCCTCGAGGCCGGCGTCGACCAGATCGGCCACGTGCCCGGCTACTTCGCGAACTTTGGCGACGGCCCCGAGCGCTTCCGCCTGGACGAGGCCACCGCCGCCCGCGCCGCCAGCCAGAAGACCCAGGTGCTGACGGCCACGGTGGCCAACACCCTCTTCCCCATGAGCGAGGAGCAACGCCAGGCCCAGCGCGCCGTGCTGGCCGAGAACCTGCGCCTGCTCAAGGCCGCCGGCGCGCAGCTGCTGCTGGGCTCGGACAACTTCCCCGGCACCTCGCTGGCCGAGGTCCACCACCTGGCCGGCCTGGAGGTCTTCAGCCCGGCCGAGCTGCTGAAGATGGCCAGCATCAGCACGCCGCGCGCCCTCTTCCCCAAGCGCCGCCTGGCCTGCTTCGACGAGGGCTGCGAAGCCAGCTTCCTGGTGCTGGTGAGCAATCCCCTGGACGATCTGCACACGCTGGACAAGCCGCTCATGCGCATCAAGCAGGGCCGGCTCCTGACCCAGCTGGACAGCGTGGCCGAGGCCAGCGACGCCAGCACGGAGGCCACCGCCGTGGCGGCCAAGGCCGCCAAGCCCGCCAAGGGCAAGAAGGCAGGCACGGCCAAGGCCGGCGGCAAGGGCGGCAGCAAGACCGCCGCCACGGCGCGCAAGACCAGCGCCGGCAGCGCCGCCGGGAAGTCCCCACGCGGCGCTGCGGCAGTCCGCCAGGGGACAGCGAAGCGCCGCTGAGCCCGCTACAGTGCGGCGGATGCAGTACCCGCCCCATCCCGGTCTCCCCTCGCGTTCCCCATCCGTGCAGCAGGTCCTGCTGTGCGGGGCCCTCATCGTGACCCTTTCGATGGGCATACGCCACGGCTTCGGCCTCTGGCTGCAGCCCATCACCGTGGAGCGGGGCTGGCCGCGCGAGACCTTCGCCTTCGCCCTGGCCGTGCAGAACCTCGCCTGGGGTGCGGCCGGCCCCATCGCCGGCATGCTGGCCGACCGCTTCGGGGCCTGGAAGGCCCTGGTGATCGGCGCCCTGCTGTACGCCCTGGGCCTGGTGCTGATGTCGGTCTCTCAGTCGGGCCTGGCCTTCACCGGCAGCGCCGGCCTGCTGATCGGCATGGCGCAGTCGGCCACCACGTACGCGGTGATCTACGGCGTGCTGGGCCGGGCGGTGAGCCCCGAGAAGCGCTCCTGGGCCTTTGGCGTGGCAGCGGCGGCCGGTTCCTTCGGCCAGTTCTGCATGATCCCGCTGGAGAGCCACCTGATCGCCGGCATGGGCTGGCAGCAGGCCCTGTGGGTGCTGGCCGGCGCGGCCCTGCTGATCATCCCCCTGGCCCTGGGCCTGCGCGAGAAGGGCCCGCGGCCCGCGCATGCCGGGCCCCACCAGAGCATCGGCCAGGCCTTGCGCGAGGCCTTCGGCTATCGCAGCTTCCAGCTGCTGATGCTGGGCTACTTCGTCTGCGGCTTCCAGGTGGTGTTCATCGCGGTCCACATGCCCAGCTACCTGAAGGACCACGGCCTGGAGCCGGGCCTGGCCACCACCTCGCTGGCCCTGATCGGGCTCTTCAACATCTTCGGCACCTACACCGCCGGCCTGATGGGCCAGCGCTATCCCAAGCGCTACCTGCTCTCGGCCATCTACGCGCTGCGGGCGGTGACCATCACGGTCTTCCTGCTGGTGCCGCTGAGCGCGCCCAGCGTGTGGATCTTCTCAGCGGTGATGGGCTTCCTGTGGCTGTCCACCGTGCCGCCCACCAATGCCGTGGTGCTGCAGATCTTCGGGCCGCAGCACCTGTCCATGCTGGGCGGCTTCGTCTTCTTCAGCCACCAGATCGGCAGCTTCATGGGCGTCTGGCTGGGTGGCAAGCTCTACGACGCCACGGGCAGCTACGACGTCGTCTGGCTGCTCGCCATCGCCCTGGGCGTGATGGCGGCCCTGGTCAACCTGCCGGTGCGCGAGCAGGCCATCGCGCGCCAGCCGCTGCCGGCGTGACGCCATGAGGGGACAGGTCTTGCCCCGGCCTCCCTGGCGCAACGGGCGTCTCTGGCGCATTTGGCTGACGCGAGGCATGATCGCGCTCGCGCTGCTGCTGGCCTTCGCGGCCTACCAGGACCCGACCCTGATGCTGCAGCTGGGCAACCAGCTGCTGAGCTGTTTCTGAGGCCGGGCATGCGCCCGGTGCCGCCCATTTCCGGGCAGCTCCCACCTCTGCAGGACCCTTCATGATCGTCATCATCACCGGCGCTTCCGATGGCATCGGCGCCGAACTGGCCCGGCAATGGGCCGCGCGCCAGGGCCAGGGACTGAAGCTGGTGCTCAGCGGCCGCCAGCTGCCCAAGCTGCAGGCCGTGGCGGCGCACTGCGAGGCGCTCGGCGCCACCGTGCGCGTGCATGCCGCCGATCTCGCGGAGCAGGCTGCCTGTCAGGGCCTGATCCGGGCCGCTACGGAGGCCTTCGGCGGCATCGATGTGCTGGTCAACAACGCAGGCATGTCGGCCCATGCGCTGCTGGAGGAGGTCCAGGACCTGGCCTGGTACGAGCAGCTGATGCGCGTCAACCACTGGAGCGCCGTCTGGTGCAGTCATGCAGCCCTGCCCTGGCTCAAGGCCAGCCAGGGGCGGCTGGTGGCGGTGTCCAGCCTCGCCGGTCTGGTGGGCGTGCCGGGCCGCACCGCCTACAGTGCCACCAAGTTCGCAATGACCGGCTTCTTCGAGGCCCTGCGGGTGGAGATGGCGCCGGCCGGCGTGTCCGTGACCATCGCCTATCCGGGCGTGGTCGCCACCGAGATCCGCTACCGGGGCTTCGGCGCCAATGGCCAGCCCGCGGGCCGCAGCGGCCTGGACGAGCGCGGGGCGATGGGCGTGGACACCTGCGCACGGCTCATCCTGGACGGCACGCTGCAGCGCGAGCGCGACATCGTCATGAGCGCCAAGGGCCGTCTGGGCCGCTGGCTCAAGCTGATCGCGCCCGGCGTGGTCGACCGCCTGGCGCTCAAGGCCCTCAACAGGCAGCACTGAGCTGCGACCTGCCATGCAAGACCTGACCCCCACGGCTGCGCCCTCCCCCTGGCTCCTGCGCTGGCAGCGCCATTTCGGCGCCGGCCAGACCGCGCTGGACCTGGCCTGCGGCAGCGGCCGGCATGTGCGCTGGCTGCGCGGGCGCGGCCTCCAGGTCTGCGCCGTGGACCGTGACGCCCGGGCCCTGGCCGCCCTGCAGGACAGCGGCGCCGAGCTGCTCGTGGCCGACCTCGAAGGCGCGCCCTGGCCCCTGGCCGATCGCCGCTTCGACCTCGTGCTGGTGACGAACTACCTGTGGCGCCCCCTGCTGCCGCGCCTCATCGAGGCGGTGGCGCCGGGCGGCTGGCTGGTCTACGAGACCTTTGCCGAGGGCCATCAGCTGCTGGGCCGGCCCTCGCGCCCGGACTTCCTGCTGCGCCATGGCGAGCTGCTCGAAGCGGCCCGGGGCCTGCGCATCGTGGCCTACGAAGACGGCTTCGCCGATGGCGATGGCGCCGGCGTCAACCCACGCCAGATCCAGCGCGTTGCCGCCGTTCGCGAGCGAACGCCGGGCGACCCGCAGGCCCGCTATCACTTACCCTGAAGCCGGACCGGCCAGACCCATCCGGCGCTTCAGTAGAATCCGCTGATTACGAGGAACCCTCATGAAACCGATTCTTGGCAGCATCGTGGCGCTGGTGACCCCGATGCAGGACGACGGCAGCGTCGACTACGACGCCCTGCGTCGCCTGATTGACTGGCACATCGCCGAAGGCACTGACTGCATCGGCGTGGTCGGCACCACGGGCGAATCGCCCACGGTGACGGTCGACGAACACTGCGAGATCATCCGCGTGGCCGTCGAGCACGCCGCCCGCCGCGTGCCCATCATGGCCGGCACCGGCGCCAACAGCACGGCCGAGGCGATCAACCTCAGCCGCTACGCCAAATCGGTGGGCGCCGACTGCACGCTGTCGGTCGTGCCCTACTACAACAAGCCCTCGCAGGAAGGCATCTACCAGCACTACAAGGCGATCGCCGAGGCCGTGGACATCCCCATGATGCTCTACAACGTGCCCGGCCGGACCGTGGCAGACATGAGCCCGGAGACCGCCCTGCGCTGCGCCAGCCTGCCCGGCGTCTTCGGCGTCAAGGAAGCCAGCGGCAACATCGAGCGCGCCGCCTACCTGGTGAAGAACGCCCCCAAGGGCTTCCACATCTATTCGGGCGACGACGGCACGGCCATCGCCCTGATACTGCTGGGCGGCCATGGCAATGTGAGCGTGACGGCCAACGTCGCGCCACGCGCCATGCACCAGCTGTGCAAGGCCGCCCTGGCCGGCGACGTCAAGGAAGCCACCCGCATCCACTTCCAGCTGCTGAGCCTGCACAAGCAGCTGTTCTGCGAACCCAGCCCGGCTCCCACCAAGTGGGCGCTGGAACGCCTGGGCCGCTGCAAGGCCGCGCTGCGCCTGCCCATCACCCCGCTGACCGCGGCGGGCCAGGCCAGCGTCGAACAGGCCCTGCACGAAGGCGGCCTGCTGTGATTTGAGGTGTGAGCCGCGGATTTGTGTCAAATCTGCGGTACAACACCGCCCGTGTTCTCTTGGAGATGTCTAGCGTGACTCGTTCTCTTTCTGCCCCGGCCAAGGGCCTGGCCTCCGGTCTTGTCCTGGCCTCGTTGACCTCGCTGACGGCCTGCAGTTCCATCGAAGGCATGATCGGCACCGACAAGGTCGACTACCGCACCGGCGCCAGGCAGACGAGTGGCCTGGACGTGCCTCCGGACCTGACCCAGCTGAACCAGGAACGCCGCAACAGCGGCGGCGTGGTGACGGCCTCCGAAATGGCCAGCCAGAAGGCCTCCCCCCGCAACGCAGGCACCGCAGCCGCCACCAACGTGGCGCTCAACGCGGTGGGCGACATCAAGCTGGAGCGCGTCAACGGCCAGCGCGTGCTGCGCAGCAGCCTCGCCCCTGAGCAGCTGTGGCCGCAGATCCGCGGCTTCTGGATGGGCATGGGCTTCGAGATTGCCAGCGAGCAGGCCGAAGTCGGCGTGATGGAAACCAACTGGGCTGAGAACCGCGCCAAGCTGCCGCTGGACTTCATCCGTCGCACCATCGGCCAGGCCCTGGACAACCTCTATTCGACCGGCGAGCGGGACAAGTACCGCACCCGCGTCGAGCGCGTCAACGGCGGCACCGAGATCACCATCTACCACCGCGGCATGCAGGAGGTCTACACCAGCCAGCAGCGCGACCAGACGGTGTGGCAGCCCCGTGCGGCCGATCCATCGCTGGAAGGCGAGATGCTCTCCCGCCTGATGCTCAAGCTCGGCGGCCGCGAGGCGGACGCCAAGGAAGCCCTGCAGGCCAATGCCGGCAGCGCCAGCACGACCAAGCTGGCCGTGGAGCCGACGGCCCGCAATCTGTCGGAAGTGCCGACCAGCCTGAGCATCAACGAGGACTTCGACCGCGCCTGGCGCCGTGTCGGGCAGTCGCTGGACCGCCATGGCTTCACGGTCGAGGACCGCGACCGCAAGCTGGGCCTGTTCTTCCTGCGCTACGCCGATCCCAACCTGGTCGGCAAGGAAGAGCCCAACTTCTTCTCGCGACTGTTCGGCTTCGGCAAGACCGTCACCGCCAACCGCTACCGCGTGCTCGTGAAGAGCGAGGGCGGCAAGACCGTGGTGAGCGTGACCGACAGCCAGGGCGTGCGGCAGACCGACGACAACGCCAAGCGCATCCTCTCCCTCCTCCAGGAAGACCTGCGGTGAGGGGGTGGGGCTGGCGCCCCATCTGATTGACCGGACAGACGACAAAGCCTCTGGGCGCTTCGGCCTCAGAGGCTTTTTCTCTTCCTTGGAAGGCTTGCGATCCGCAGCCGCAGCAAGGTCTTCGGGCAGGAGCGGCGGAGTGTCCTCAGTTCCTGACTTCTCTCCTGCGCAGGGCAGGCGACGCAGGACTGCGGGCGCACGCCTTTGCTCCGTGTCCCCCGGCCCGCTGCGCGGGCCTCCTCCTCTTGCCTGCGCAAAGGCGCACACCCGCAGTCCCGCTGGAGCGACACCGAGTCAGGTGTACAGAGAGACGATGGCACCGCACCGGGCCGCGGCCCGGTGCGCCATCAACGCACGGCAACGGCACGCCCGAGGCTGCGTTGCGGAGGGTCAGGCCTTGCTGGGGCCAGGCCTTGCGCCCGAAGCCAGGAAAAAAACGTACAGGCAAGAAAAAACCGCCGGCCTTGCGGCACGGCGGTTTTTCCTGAACCGGGGATCCGATTACTTGCTGGCGGCAGCCGAAGCGGCGTCAGCAGCGGCAGGAGCCGAAGCGTCCATGGCGGGAGCCGAAGCAGCTTCCGAAGCAGCAGGAGCCGGGGCAGCGGCAGGAGCCGGGGCAGCAGCGGGAGCAGCTTCTTCAGCCTTCTTGCCGCAAGCGGTCAGGGCAGCAGCAGCCAGCAGGGAAGCCAACAGGATCGACTTATTCATACTTGTCCTCAAGATCTATTAGACGAAGATTCAATTACCGGTAATTCTTCGAGCCGGCCACAAAACGATTGCGTCCAGGACACCAACGTCCGAAACGACTCCGCCCATGAGCAACTCGGCAGAACAAGACGTGGAAACCTCGAGCGCTTCCCTCGCCTAGCCAGAAATTATAGCGTCAGCTTTCGGCGCTAGTTAAAGCCCCAAAGTACTGGCGGCAAAGGATTCTTCTGAACGTTGCGAGACCGCATCAAACCATTCGAGCGCGGCGCCATGCGCACTGGCATCGCTTTCAAGCACTGCCCGCCCCTGCCGCGCATCGATCAGCCGCCACATCTGCGGCACCTGCCCCAGCAGCAGGGCCACCGGGCGGCGATGGTCGACCGGGCCTTCGTCGCTGAGCTGGCGGGCCTCCACCACATGGCCGTAGATCTGGCGCCACTGCACGAAACGCGGATGGCGGCGGGCCATGGCCTGGTAGTCGCGCGCCAGCAGGCGCAGGCGCCGCCGTGGTCCCACCCACTGGCGCAGGGCCTCCAGCAGCTGGGGGTTCGAGAGTGGCCAGTGCTGGAAGTCCGCATCGAAGCAGCAGATCTGGGGCGCGCCGTCGCGGCAGGCCTGCAGCAGCTGCTCCAGCAAGGCCGCCTCGACGGCGGCCTGCCCCTCGAGCAGCACGGACGGCGCTGCCGTGCCGGGATCGGGGCTGTCCTTTGAGGCGTCCATGGGCTGCTCCTTCAGGTCATTGGGCCAGGCGGTTCCAGGGGCTCAGGCCGGGTCGCTCGCGGGCTGCACCCAGCCGTCCTCGGCCCACTGGTCCAGCAGCTCACGCGCGCCCTCCGACAGCTGGGCTACCTCGCGGGCGCTGAGCGCGCGCTGATCGGCCAGCCGGCGCATCAGTTTGGCATCACGACCACCGGCGCGGTAGGACTCACCGTTGATGAAGACATGGGCCGCGTCATACATCATGCGGCTGCGCCGGTCCAGCTGCGCCGCGGCGCCCTCGGGCAGGGCGTCGCCCATCTCGAAGAAGACCTTGGGCTTGGGCTCGGTGAGGGCCTCGCCCAGCGCGCGCTCCAGGGCCAGCGGCTCGCGCAGGGCGCGTTCGCAGGCATCGCGGGAGAAGTCCAGCAGCTGCTGGGGGATGGCGCCCGGGCTTTCGGTGGCCGGCTGCTTCGGGTCCGCGTACATCTTGTTGGCATAGGCCTGGGACTCATCGTCCATCAGGCGCTGCAGCAGCTCGCGGGCCAGCTCGGCGCGCCAGGGAGTGCGGAAGCCGACCGAGCAGGTCATGCATTCGCCGATGGCAATGCCGTCGTGCGCCCAGCCTGGCGGCAGGTAGAGCATGTCGCCCGGCTCCAGGGTGAACTCCTGCTCGGGCTCGAAGTCCGCCAGCAACTTGACCGGCACGTCCGGACGCAGCGCGCCCGTCGTCGCGTGGCCCTGGCGGCCGATGCGCCAGTGGCGCTTGCCATGGACCTGGATCAGGAAGACGTCATAGGAATCGAAATGCGGGCCCACGCCGCCGCCGTCGGTGGCGTAGGAGATCATCAGGTCGTCCAGGCGCGCCTCGGGCACGAAGCGGAACTTCGCCAGCAGCTCGTGCGCGGCCTGCACATGCAGGTCCAGGCCTTGCACCAGCAGCGTCCAGCCCGGCTTGCTCCAGGGCGGCAGCTTGGCCACGGGGCCCTGCTTGAGGGCCCACTTGCCCTGGAACTGCGAGACCAGGCGGGACTCCACGTCCTCGCTGGCGGCCAGCGCGGCGAGCTCGCTGCGAGTGGCGGGCGGCTGGATGCCCGGCAGGGCCTGGCGCACCAGCAGGGGCTTGCGCTGCCAGTATTTGCGCATGAATTGGTCCGGGCTCTGGCCGCCCAGCAGCGGGGTCTTGAGGCTTGTGTTCATCCGGCCATTGTCGCCGCGCGGCGGACCGGGTCTCTTGCCGTGGGACAATCGTGCCATGCAAATCACCGCCCCCTGCGTCGTCTCCCTGAGCTGGAGACTGGAAGATGCCCAAGGCCAGCTGATCGATGAACTGGCCGAACCGCTGGAGTTCTTCTTCGGCGGCGACGACCTCTTTGCCAAGGTCGAGGAAGCCATTGCCGGCCAGGAAGCCGGCTTCGAGGCCAGCGTGGCCCTGGACCCGGAACATGCCTTCGGCGACTACGACGCCAAGCTCGTCTGCTTCGAGGCCCGCAGCGTGATGCCCGAGAACGTCGACGTCGGCATGCAGTTCGAAGGCATGCCCGAGGGCGCGGCCACCGAGGACATGCCGCAGGAGCTGATCTACACCGTCACCGAGGTCTACCCGGAGCACGTGGTGCTGGACGGCAATCACCCGCTCGCCGGCGTGGGCTTGCGCATGCACCTGCGCGTGCGCGACGTCCGTGAAGCCACCGAGGAAGAGATCGAGGCCGGCTCCGTCGGCGAGGCGGTCTTCAGCGTCGTCAACGGCGCGCCTCCCGGGGAAGCGCTGCACTGAGGCCCCGCGCCTCGCCAATGCGGGCTGCCTCGTGCAGCCCTTTTTGCTTTCTAGGCGGCAGTCGGACCGTCTTGGAAATCCCTAACTTCGACCCTGCTAGTTCTGACAGTGGGGGGCTGCTCAGCTGAGCAGTTGTGCAAAGATCGCCAGCCCAGCGGTTCTCACGCGCGCCAGCGCAGGCAGGCGCCACCGGAGCGATATGGACGTTCAGCTACGCCTGGAACTGTTCGGCGCCTACAGCGTCAGCCTGCACACCGGCCACTGGGCCCCGCAGCGAAGCCTCGCCCTCAGCGGGCGCCTGGGCGGCCTGCTGGCCTTGCTCGCCCTGGGCCGGGGCCAGGCCCTGAACCGCGGCGAGCTGTGCCGCGAGCTGTGGGGCGGCGGGCCGGAATCGGCCAGCCCCGCCTGCTTCAACACCCTGCTGTGGCGCCTGCGCCGGGCCCTGGAGCAGCCGCCCCTGGCCAGCGGCGCCATCATCGAGACCGACCGCCAGGGCGGCGTGCGCATCGCCCGCCATGTGCAGGTGCAGTCCGATCTGGAACGCTATCTGGCCCTGGTCGAGAAGCCCCTGGCCAAGCCGGTGGAGCACCTGGAGACGGGAGACGTGTACGCCCTGCGCGAGGCCGTGCAGCTCTACCGTGGGGACGTGCTGGCCGGCTACCAGGACGACTGGGCCCTGCGCCTGCGCGAGCGCCACCGGCGCATGCAGCTGGGCGCCCTGGCACGGCTGATGCACCTCAGCAGCCTGCAGGGCCAGTGGCAGGACGCCATCCAGCACGGCGAGGCCATGCTGGACATGGACGCCCTGCGCGAGGACATCCACCGCGAGCTCATGCGCTGCCACCTGGCCGCCGGCCAGCGCGCCCTGGCCCTGACCCAGTTCGAGCGCTGCCGTGCCGCGCTCCGGCGCGAGCTCGCCATCGCTCCCATGGCGGAGACCCTGGCGCTCTACCAGGAGATCGCCCGCGAGGCCACCCGCCCCGCGGCGACGGCTCCCGACGCGCCCCTGCTGACGCCCGTCACGGCCCTGCCGCCGGGCGAACGCCCGGTGAACCTCCAGGCTTTGATGCCCTGGAACGAGGCCCTGCTCCAGGCCCGCTGGCACCTGGCCCAGGCCGACGCCCATCTGCAGACGCAGCTGGACTTCGGCCACTGACCCCCCTGCCGCCCCCTCCCCCCTGGCTCGCCGCCTGAGCCTGCAGCCCCACCCCCGGGGCCGCAGCGCCTGGCCCTGTGCGCCCGTCCCGCCCCACAGATCACTGCCCCATCACATCCCTCGCCCCCTCCTGTGATGGCCGTGTGATGGCGCCGTGATGCGGCGGTGATGCGCCGGGTCGCAAGATGAGCTCGCCCACATTGCGCCCCTACCAGCGCCCCAACGCCATGGCCTTGATCAACGACCGCAGCGCCGCCTTCATCGTGAGGGTGTGGTGCGAGCACGGCGATCAACCGGCGCGTGGCGTGCGTGACTGGCGGGGGTCCATCGAGCATGTCGAGAGCGGCGAGCGGGCCTTCTTCCGTGAGCTGAACGCAGTGCCCAGCTTCATGGACCGGCACCTGCGGACCCTCGGCATCGAGGCCCCCAACCGATTCTGGGAGCAAGTCTTCGACGAGGACGAGCCCCCCGAGCAGCGACCCAAGGAGTGAGCGATGCCACGCATTCAGGCCAATCGAGACCAGGTGGATGACCGCTTCAGCGTGCTGGGCTTCACCATCCGCACGGAGAGTCCCTTGTTCGAAGTGGCCGTGGCCACCGACCCCGCCCTGTTCCGCGCGGACGCCCGCGGCCGGCGCGGCCGGCGCAACTTCTACTCCAGCCGGGCCCAGGGCGTGCTGCGCGCGCGCCGCGGCGAGGCCGTCTACCTCCTGCCCCAGGACGTGCTGGCCAACTTCGTGGGCCAGCCCAAGCTCTACTTCGGCCTGGCCACCTACAAGGACGGCACGCCCCAGCAGCCGGACTTCGTGCAGCTGCCGCAGAGCGGGAACATGTACGTCTCCCTCAGCGGACTGAGCGAGCGCGGCCTGCGCCGGTCCGTCGGGGCCTTCAACGGCAGCTCCTACGGCCAGGCCGCCACGGGCCGCGACCCCAGCCTCGAATGGGGCGGGGACAGTACGGCCGCTCGCCCGGCCACCGCGCCTGCGCCGGCCGCCGCCCCGAGCGCCGCACGCCCCGCTGCAGCGAATGGCGCGGCCGCCCCTGCCGGCACCGCCACCCCGGTTGCCGCCGGCCTGGACTATGACGACGGCTTCGGCCCCTTCCCCGCCGCGCAGTCGGACGAAGGCGTGCAGGCCTATCGCCAGAAGGACACGGGCGAGCAGCCCGCCAGCCAGTCCCCCGACACCCAGGCCATGGACATCCCCCTGGACCCCGGCGCCGGCGGCCGCTCCATCGGCCTGGATGCGCTGCAGGCCGGTGACATCATCGTCAGCACCACGCGGGCCTGGGTCTCGCGGGCCATCCGCCTGGGCACGCTGTCGCCGGTCAGCCATGTGATGCTGTACCTGGGCGGCGGCCGAGTCATCGAGGCCGTGGGCTCGGGCGTGCGCGAGGTGCAGCTTGAAGCCGCCATCGCCGACGCCATCCTGGCCGTGGCCTACCGCGTGCCCAATCTCTCGGCCACCCAGCGCGACCGCGTGCTGCGCGAGGCCCGCCAGTTCAAGGACCAGCCCTACAACTACCCCGGCATCGTGCAGCGCGGCGTGGCCATCGTGGCGCCGGTGACGGGTGCGGTGGTCGATGCCATCAGCCGCCTGCTGAGCGTGCCGCGCCAGCAGGCGCATGCCGTCTACTGCTCGCAGCTGGTGCTGGAGGCCTACCAGCGTGCCGGCATCAGCCTGCTGAGCAGCCCGGCCTCGCAGAGCACGCCCGAGGCCGTCGCCCGCTTCGCGCAGGGCCGCCTGGGCTATGTGGGCCATCTCAAGGCCGAGGATGTGCCCCTGGGCATCCAGTTCGCGCTGGACGAGGACAGCCCCGAGGCCGGCGCACCGTACGCCGCGCAGAAGCCCGAGCAGGCCGTCCAGCCCCAGGGCTGGGTCGAGCCCCAGGAGGTGCTGCTCAAGGCCTACAACGGCACCCTGGGCGACCAGATCCGCCTCTTCGCCGACACCGTACGCTGGATCGCCGGCGTGGACGACACCCGCGCCCTGCCCCACAGCGCCATCTGCCAGGTGCTCTGCTACAACGGCGAGCGCATGATCGGCAAGGCCACGGCCTTCTTCATCGCGCAGCGCCTGCTGCTGACCAATGCGCATGTGGTGAACGGCTGCACCAAGCTCGTCATCATCCCCGGCAAGGTGGGCGATGGCGCAGGCAGCGAGCCCTTCGGCCGTTTCGAGACCACGACCTGGCGCGCCCACCCCAGCTACAGCCGCGGCAGCCGCGACTTCGACTTCGCCGTGGTCCTGGCCCCGCGCAATGCGCCCGGCGGCTTCCTCTCGCCCGTCGAGGAGCTGACCCAGAGCCGGCCCGAGGGCGTGGCCGTCTGCGGCTACTCGGCCCGCTCCCGGCGTGACGATCCGGTCGGCACCATCGTCAACGCCGTGCTCAACCCCGACAAGCAGCACGTGCACCGCGGCTATGTGCGCGAGATCACCGACGAGGTCATGCACTACGACGTGCAGGAGCTCGCCGGCTCCAGCGGCTCGCCGGTCTACTGGATCGAGGGCGGCGCCTTCCCGCGGGTGCATGTGGTGGGCGTCAACGCCGGCCCGCGTGACGGCACCACCAACTCCGGCGTGCGCCTCACCCGCGCCAAGGTGCAGTGGATCCGCGACCGCGCCCGCGACATGGGCGTCAGCGTGAGCTTTGAGGCGGAAGGCGGCGAGGAGCCCAACCACGTCAGCGAGGCTCAATCCGCCGAGGCCCTGATCATCGACAGCGACGACGTCACCCGCCTGCAGCGCCATCTGCCCGCCTGGCGCGACCTCTACACCTGGACCGCGCCCAGCAGCCTCACGGCGCCGCTGGCGGCCCGCAACATGCGCATCCAGCGCTTTGCCGACGCCCACGGCGCGCTGAACCTGGACCGCTACGAGGTGCGCATCAGCCGCCTGCCCAGCGGGGCGACGCCGGAATCGCTGGTGGCGGAGATCCGCAAGAACATCAACCAGTACGTCGACACCCGCAACTCGGAATTCATCCCCTACGACGCCAGCGACGCCACGCTGTGGAGCTCCAACAGCCCCTTCGGCGCGGTGCTGAAGATCGACATCCTGGGCCCCGACAACGCCAGCGTGGTCTGCAGCCTGGCCGAGGCCCGGCGCTGGCGCTTCACCACCATCCATGCGCCGTGGTCCGGCGACCATCCGGTCAGCGGGCATCGTGAATTCGGCATCCGGCCGGACGGCGACGGCTTCATCTTCTTCACCCGCGCCGCGGACCGCGCCACCGACGGCATCGCCGAGACCGTGGTCTGGGCCGGCGCCAACCACCTGTGGCAGAGCCTGCAGCGCAAGGTCACGGACTACGTCAACAGCCATGGCGGCGCGGCCAGCATCCTGCCGCACTTCAGCGAGCGCTTCCACCCGCGGGTGGCGGCCATCCTGGCTCAGGAGGTGATCGAGGCACAGAGTCTCGCTGCCCAGGAGCCGGCGGCCACGGCCCCGCCCCAGCGCGAGCTGCACCTCGCCCCGCCCCCGGCCCCGCAGATGCAGCAGCCCCTGGGCTGGGACGAGGCACAGGCCGCACCGGCCGCGGCCGTCGAGATCGCCAGCGCCATCGCCGGTGCCGCCATGGAGCGCCTCAGCAGCAACCAGGGCGACATCAACGTCGAGCTGGACCAGCTGCGCGGCCTCAAGCATCCCGGCGACCAGGCGCCCGCCAACCCAGCGCCCTTCCAGGACGCGCCGGTGATCCGCCTGACCGGCTGGCCCAAGGTCAGCAACTACCTGGGCGACGAGATCTCCGCCGGCTTCGAGATCCGCTGGCAGTTCAACGGCCGCTCGCTGGGCAATGTGCAGATCGCCCTCTCGCGCAGCAACGACGCCGTGGGCTGGGGCCTGCAGGTGCACGCCCGCATCATGGACGACGCCATCGTCTACCCGCGCCAGTCGCCCAGCTTCGCGGCCATCCGCGTGCGCTTCGACTACCGCTTCACCCGCGCCGTCGGTTCCGATGTGCTGGCCCACCAGGAGGTCCACCTCTTCGGCAACGGCCGCCACAACATCAGCGGCGAATGGACGCAGGCCAGCACCTTCAGCCTGGCCGTGGAGGAAGAGGATCCGCGCCTGCTGCAGGCGCAGATGCCGGCCCAGGAGCTCAGCGGCGCCCTGGCCTTCATGGCCCGCACCGCCGCCCCCACGGCCCCCTCGCAGACCCTGCGCAACGCCCTGGGCGCGACCAGCGGCATGCGCAAGGCCCTGCTGGAGGTGGCGGCCCGCGAGCTGGGCGTGCGCGAGGAGGCCAACCCTCGCGCCGGCGAATCGGGCCAGGACCCCACCATCAACTCCGACAGCGAAGGCCGCATCGTGATGTACCTGCAGGAATGCGGGGTGGGCGCCGCGCAAGGCCAGGCCAACCCGGCCTACTGCGCCGCCTTCGCCACCACCATGCTGCGTCAGGCCGGCTACCGCGGCGTCAACGGCAGCGCCAGCGCCTCGCGGCTGCGCCAGCAGTTCGAGAGCGCCGGCAAGTTCCAGCTGCTGGACGCCAGCCGGCCCTACGACCCCGCCCGCGACTACCGCGCCCAGCCCGGCGACCTCTACTTCAAGGGCGCCCACGGCCACGAGACGCATGTGGGCATCGTGGTGGCCGTGGAGGACAACGGCACCCTGCACACCATCGAGGGCAACACCTGGGGCGCGGGCGGGCCGGCGCAGTCAGGCGTCATGGAACGCACCATCCGGCCCAGCCACGGCCAGCAGCGCGCCGCCATCGCCGGCTTCGGCGTGCTGAGCTGAAGCCCCGACCACGAGACCCATCCCGCCCATGGCCATGGACCCGCATCCGCAGTTCGCCAGCGCCCCGGCGCCCACCGTCGGCTTCGACGAGGGGGTGCAGGCCCTGGGCGGCCTGCCGGGCATGCTGCCCGGGCTCAGCGGCAACGCCGTGCCTGCCCCGAGGCAAGCCCTGACCCCCAGCCCGGCGCCAGCCTCGCCCTCGCCCCCGCCCAAGCCGCCCGCCACCGAGACCCTGGCCCAGCGCACCGGCAACCTGATCAACGAGGTCGACTTCCCCGGCTTCGTGGCCCAGCTGGTCAACGGCACCTTCGACGCCATCGTCGACGCCTCCATCCGCCAGATGGAGAGCTATGCCGAGCTGGTGGCCGCCGTGGCCAAGACCACCGAGCAGTTCACCGAGGAGAACGTCAGCACCAACCAGGCGCGCGACTGGGTGGCCCAGCAGTACGGTGCCGACGTGGCCGTGCTCCTGCCCCGCGGCAGCGACGACCAGCTGCGCCAGCCCATGCTGGTGCCGCGCGGCGAAGGCCACAGCCCGGCCTGGCTCGCGAACTACGGCGTCGGTGACCAGGAGCTCAGCAGCGAGCTGCTGGAGAGCGTGGTCCTGCCCCAGGCCCGCGCCCAGCTGGGCCGCGAGCGCCAGCAGCTGCTGGCCACGCTGGTGATGATGGGTCTCAACCGCGTGGCGGTGAAGGACGGCTCCATCAGCGCCAAGGTCATGTTCCGCGCCGTGGCCAACGACAAGGCCACGGTGCAGTACGCGCAAGGCCAGGACCCCGGCTCGGCCTCGGGCAGCAACTGGGGCAGCCGCGGCTCGCTGGCGGCGTCCTCGGGCGTGTCGACCATGGTCAGCACGCTCAACCTCAACGCCCAGAGCGACACCAGCCTCAGCGCGACCATGTTCGGCGAGGTCAAGCTCAACTTCGTCTCCGAGACCCTGCCGCTGGACAAGATGGCCGATGCGATGAAGCTGGCCATGGTCCAGCGCCATGCCGCGCTGGGGCCGCGCGCCGCGGCGCCTCTGCCTGCCGCCACGCCGGCCACGCCCGCCGTTCCGGCCGCCCCCACTGAACCCGGGAGGAGCTGATGCTGCGCGCCCTCTCCACCGTGATCGACGAGCTGCAGACCGCCATGGCGCCCCTGCTGCATGAGGCGCTGGCGCCCGCCGGCGTGGCCCGCATCCGGCTGGCCGAGGCGCAGTTCGACCTGCCCCTGGACCTGGCCCTGGTCTTCTCTGACGGCGGCCCCTGCCTGCTGGCCGAGCTGCCGCGCTCCAGCAGCGACGGCCACTGGCATGTGGACCGCTCGCGCCTGCGCTTCGTGCTGCGCGCCGAGCTGGAAGAGGAGGTGTCGCCATGAGCGGCAGGGATGACGCCCCCCAGGTCAGCCAGCTCTCGGGCGTAGGCGACCTGGGTGTGCCCTTTGACGTCTTCATCCAGGCGCTGACCCTGCAGCTGGACAAGGCCCAGGCCGCCATGGCCCTCAAGGCCCGCGTGGGCAAGCTGCCACTGACCTTTGCCGTGAAGGACGTGCAGCTGGACCTGCGCGCCTTCGTGCGCATGGTCGAGGAGGATGTCTGGGTGCGCCCTGCCGGCCCGGGCGAGGCCGAGGCCAGCAGCATCAAGCTGGCGCTGACCACGGTCACCAAGCCCATGATCGACGAGAACGCCGTCAGCTACGAGGCTCACGATGCCAAGCTGGATCTGAAGGAAGCGCTGGGCGAGCGCATCAGCACCGAGGAACAGCGCCAGTTGGAGCGCATCGGCGTGCACACCATCCAGCAGCTGCAGGAGCTGAAGAAGTCCGCCGGGGCCGATGTGGTCGCGCGCCTGGCCCGCATGCCGGTGAACCGCCTGCAGCAGGCCATGATGGCTGCCACCGCGCCGCGGGTGCAGCGGGTGGACAGCGCGCCCGCCGTCGGCGACGAGGGCGGTGCCCGCTCGCGCGTCACCCTCAGCACGCCTTCACTCAAGAGCGGGCGGCTGCCCCAGGTACGGGTCAATGGCCAGCGGCTGCCCGTGCGCCAGGCCGAGGCCATGGCCCTGGAGCTGAGCGTGGACCCCGAGCACATGGGCCAGGAAGCCGAGATCGACTTCGGCGACGGCGAGACCGCCCGCCTGCGCCTCAGCGCCGGTGCCATGGGCAGCTGGCACGAGGCCGAGGCCACCGCCAAGGAGCAGCCATGATGGCCCTGCCCTCCGACTGGCCCAAGCAGCTGCCGCGCCGCCTGCTGCTCACCCTGCGCCTGGGCGAGATGCCCGAGCATGTGCCCGCCTGGCGCGCCTGCCAGCGCCACGGCGTGCCCTTTGGCGAGCACCTGGACGGCGGCCCCATCGACCGCCTGCTGTCCCACTTTGGCGGCGGCATGCGCCTGGCCCGCGTGCACAGCGCGCGCACCGGCCGCGAGCAGGCGCCTTCGCGCGTGGGCGCCCGGCGCTTCGACGACATCGAGCAGCTCAGCGGCGTGGCCCGCGTGCTGCGCATCGAGCTGCAGCAGGGCGATCGCCTGCCCGAGCTGATGACGGCCCTGGCCCAGCTGCCCACGGTGGAGCATGCGCGGCCCGAGCGCCTCGTCGACATGGGGCTGGACGGCAGCGCCGTGCATCCCTCCCCGCTGCCCGCCGCCGTGCCGCAGGCGGCCAGCGTCGACATGCAGGAGGCCTGGGCCGCGCGCGACCTGATCCGCCTGACCGAGGCCCTGGCCTATGCACCGGGCGACCCGACCGTGATCA
This sequence comes from Roseateles flavus, assembly GCF_039872765.1. Lineage (NCBI taxonomy): Bacteria > Pseudomonadati > Pseudomonadota > Betaproteobacteria > Burkholderiales > Sphaerotilaceae > Roseateles > Roseateles flavus. The sequence goes on from NZ_JBDPZC010000002.1 coordinate 445,473, forward strand.
TGGGCCTGGCCGACACCGGCGTGGTGATGGACCACCCCGCCCTGCACCGCGCCCTGCGCCCCGGCTTCGACACCGTGGACCTGCAGGCCGGCGCCGGCGGCCCCGAGCTGGTGGGCGACGACGCCGGCGCGGACGCCGACCCGCAGGACGAAGTCGGCCACGGCACCGGCTGCGCCGGCATCGTCTGCGCCGACAGCCCCGAGCTGCCCCCGGGCGCGGCGGGCCGGTGCCAGGTCTTGCCTGCCCGGGTGCTGGGCGCGGCGCTGAAGGGCCAGCGGCGCGTGGGTATCGGGTCCGTGGCCAATATCGACGCGGGCATGAAGCGCCTGATCGACCTGGGCGTGAAGGTCATCAACATGAGCTTCGGCACCGCTTCCTCCCAGCTGAGCCCGGACGAGCCGCCGCCCCACAGCGAGGTGGTGCGCTATGCCCTGGCGCGCGGCGTGATCCTGGTGGCGGCCAGCGGCAACTCCGGCCTCACCGAGCCCTTCTACCCCGCCGCCCTGCCCGGCGTGATCGCCGTGGGCGCCGTGGACCTGCAGGGCAAGCCCGCCCGCTTCTCCACCCGCGGCGATCACGTGGCGCTCAGCGCGCCCGGCCAGGGCATCTGGACCTGCGGCCTGAACGGCTGGCAGCGCGCCAACGGCACCAGCTTCGCGGCGCCCTTCGTGTCGGCCGTCTGCGCGCTGATGGCGGCGCGGGCCGAGGCCCGGGCCTGCCCCATCGATCCCGAGATGACCCGCCAGCTGCTCATGCAGAGCAGCCGGCCCCATGCCCAGGCCGGCGAGTCCGGCATGGGCCGCGGCGTGCTCGACGCCCTGGCCGCCCTGCGCGCCCTGGACGACTGGCTGGACCGCCACGACGGCCTCCAGGCCGACGACTGACCCTGTGCATGACCGAGTGACAAGGAGCCCCCATGGCCAGCCAAAACCCCAAGAAGACAGCGCAGCGCAAGGCGGCCCCACCGGTCGCTGCGGCGCCTCGCGCCCCGCGCAAGAAGACGAGCGCCGCCGCTGCAGCGCCGCCACCCCCCACCCGCAAGGCCAGCGCCCCGGCGCGGGCCCGTCCCTCCCGTGCGGGCCTCGCCGCACCCAAAGCCACCGCCCCCGCTGCGGCAGCCAACACCCAAACAGGAGCCACCCAAATGAACCGCATCCTCTTCATCGACCTGGCCGAACGTGACCGCAACCGCCGCGCCGAGATCCGCGTGCGCATCGCCAACCTGGAGCGCATCGAGAACACCAAGGCCCGCTCCGGCGGCCTGGGCCCGGACCTGAAGAAGGAACTCGACGACCTGCGTGCCCAGCTCGCCGACCGCGACACCACCGACGAGCTCTACCGCGGCGTGGCCGAGCAGGTCTCGGGCAAGCCCTGGGCGGTGCTGTCGCAGACCGGGCAGACCGACTACGTGATGCGCTACGGCTTCATGGGCAGCCAGTACGGCGTGCAGCCCAATGACCTGGGCGTGGAGGAGAAGGAGATCCTGGCCGTCTGCGGCTTGCTGCTGCTGGACGGCATCCAGGGTCCGGACAACCTGAACTTCGTCTCCAAGGTCACCATCGCGCGCGGCGAGTTCGAGCAGAACCGCGCCCTGTTCATGGCCGCCTTCAACCGCTTCACCACGCGCCATGAGGTGACGCTCAAGTCGCAGATCGAGAAAGGCTACGTGGACCCGGAGGCGCCCGGCTTCATCAGCGGCCGCAGCAGCACTAGCAGCACGAAGGGCAGCAGCTATCTGGTGCCGGACCCGGACGACACCGTGTACGCCGTCTCCGCCAACAGCCTGGCCTCCATCGTGCGCCGCATTCGCGACGAAGGCATCTCGCCCAACGACCCGTGGCTCACCAGCCGCATGGACAACGCCTTCAACCTGCTGACCGGCATGGTGGAAGGCGCCCCGCCCTCGGCCCTGGAGATCATGCTGCCGGACCTGGAAGAGGCCGTGGACGTGGAGATCCAGAAGGAGAACCTCCAGGCCTCGCAGGCCATCTACTTCGCCTACCAGCTGGAGGAGATGCGCATGTTCCAGGTGGTGGACAAGATCGTGGACCTCTTCCGCGGCGGCCTGCTGCCCCTGGGCAAGGGCACGGTGGGCGACAAGCTCTTCAAGTACTTCAAGACCAGCACCGAGCGCATCACCGAGGCCGAGCGCCGCGAGCTCTACTACCGCATGTTCGGCGCGCCCGGTGGCAACCCCAGTGCCGGCGACCCGAACCGGGACTTCAACGAGCTGTGGCTGCGCTTCGTCTCGGCCGTGTCCAGCTTCGCGCGCCAGATCTCGGTGGAGCGGCTGCTGCGCAACAACGTGCCCATGGCCGTCAGCCAGGAGCAGGTGCGCAAGGCCGCGCGCGACCTGGGCGCCAACCTCTCGCGCAACGGTTACGGCATCGCCTACTTCGCCGCGACCGAGCTGCAGAACACCATCATCAACTTCCGCGACATCCTGCAGGACCCCGACCTGCGCTCGGCCTTCGGCGCCCGCGACATGTGGCAGGTGATCGACATGGTCAACGTCAACTACCTGGGCGGCGCCAAGAACACGCACCGCTTCCGCACGCAGTCGCGCGCCGGGGCCATCATCATTCGCTGGATCTCCGAGAACATCCAGCGCCTGGCCAACATCTCGGGCCCGGTGCTGTCCATCGACGAGATCTCCAACCCGCAGATGCGCATCTCCAGCGGCGCCAACCCCACGCTCAAGCCCACCGACTGGGATCTGGTCAATGCCTGCGAGCAATGGCTGGCGGTGATGGGCGTGCAGGAGCAGAGCGTGGAGCACTACTCCCAGTCCATCGAGGCCCCGGCCATGACCAGCCGGCCCATCGACATGCCCCAGGCCGCGCGCGATGTGCTGGCCTCCGTGGGCGTGAACCTGCCGGTCTGAGCCCAGGAGGCTTGTCATGACGCAACCGATGTTCAAGCACGTGGCGCAGTCGCTGGCGGTGGCCTCGCGCCGCCTCGGCGTCAGCGATCCCATGGACTATGTGGGCCCCATGCTGCAACGCAGCTTCGCCCGGCCTGAGAACGACCTGGCCTATGCCAACAACGCGCTGACGCCCGGCGCCGTGCCCTACGAGCCCTCCTTCTCGGAGAGCGAGCCGCGCATGCTGCGCTTCACCATCTCGCCGCTGGAGCCCGAGGCCAGCCCCATGGCCCGGCGCGACGAAGCCACGCGCGAGCTGCGCCGCCTGGTCTACCCCATCTTCGGCCGCGATGCCCTGCGCTGGTTCGACGAGCGCAGCGAGGCCTGGCGGGGCATGTCTGGCCTCTCGTGGATGAACTTCGGCGCCTGGTTCGGCAGCGCCTTCGACGAGGACGGGCTCTACGCCGCCAAGATCTACTACGAGCTCAATCCGCAGCAGATCGAGGCCCTGAGCCCGGGCCTGGCCCGGCTCACGCGCCGGGTGATGATGCTCTACCCGCGGCTCATGCCCATCTTCACCAGCATCGGCTGCAAGCGCGACGCGGGCTCGCAGCGCGTGACCTTCATGCACCGCGGGCCGCTGGTGCTGTCCGAGCTGGGATCGCTGATGAACGAGCTGGGCCTGGCCCAGCGCCTGCCCTCGCTGATGCGCGCCGTGGGCGTGGCCCTGGGTGGGCGCTTCGAGCTGCCGCACGGCTCAGCCCTGCTGGGCCTGCGCGAGACGCCCGAGGGCGCGGAGCTCAAGCTGGAGATCCTGCTCTCCGCCCTGCCCGACCTGCCCACCGGCTTCGTCGACCTGGTGCGCCTGGGCCTGGCCGAGCGCCCGCGCCAGCTGATGGCCCTGGAGCGCTGGCTGCAGGCCTTCGGCGTGGATGATGCGCGCGAGCAGGGCCATTTCTCGGTGCTGTCCGTGCGGGTCACGCCGCGCAGCGACGCCCGCATCAGCCTCTATGTGCGCCCCATCGAGTTCGAGCTGCGCGACCAGATGAACGAGCGCGCATCCGCCGGTCACGTCCTGAGCCCCGAGGTGTGAGATGAGTGCACTGCCCGCCCCCAGCCCTTCGCCCGCCACGCCGCCCGTCAGCCGCGAGACCCTGCAGGCGACGCGCAGCTCCGTCCGCGCCCTGCTGGAGCAGAGCCCGGCCTACACCCGCCTGGCGCCGGACACCCAGCGCCAGCTGGCGCATGACCTGGTGCAGGTCGGCGCCTTCCTGGCCGAGCCGGGCATCAAGGTCGACCCGCAGCAGGCCGCGCCCGAGGTGCAGTCCCTGGCCGCGGGCGGCCTGCTGGGCTTCGGTGCGCTGAACAACCAGGCCAATGCACGCGGCAGCACCAGCGGCGTCAAGGACGTGGAGGCGGACGACGCCCCGGCCTTCGGCGCCGCCGTGCGCACGGGCGTGGAGCAGGCCGTGGCCATGATCAAGGGGGTGAACTTCCCCGGCTTCGTCAGCGGCCTGATCAACGGCGTCTTCCACAGCATCGTCACGAGCAGCATCGAGCAGATGGAGGCCTACGCCAAGCTGGTGGCCGACGTCTCCAAGAGCCTCAACCAGTTCCGCGACGAGAACACCACGGCCAACCAGGGCCGGGACAACCTCATCGAGCGCTTCCCCGACCTCTTCCAGCTGCAGGAGCCCGGCCAGGGCGACTTCAGCTTCGGCGACGCGCCCGCCACCGGCCCGCGCGTGACCCTGCGCGAAGGCGTGGAGGAGAAGGACGCCATCGCCCGCATCAACGGCAGCGGCCTGCCCCTGGCCCAGCCCCTGCAGCGCATCGACGACAACCTCATCGAGGCCCTGCTGGTACCCGCCGCGCGCACCACCATCGCCACCGGCCGCCAGCAGCTGCTGGCCACCATGGTCATGATGGGCATGCAGCGCATCGTGGTGACCGACGGCAAGATCTCCGCCAAGGTGCTGTTCGACTTCCAGGCCCGCGACAACCGCCGCTTCCAGAAGAGCGCCGTCAAGTACGACTACGCGACGGACATGTACGGCAACGTCCAGAAGACCCACAGCGGCGAAGGCCAGTGGGACTACAAGAAGGAAGGCGGCAGCGAGACCCGCAGCGACACCGGCGTGCTGACCGGCAAGACCGACGCCAGCACCTACTCGAACGGCTCCTACAAGTACAACGAGGCGCCTGTCGTCACCCTGATGAGCACCAGCCAGCTGCGCGACGACTCCTCGCTGCAGACCAAGGCCAGCCTGGCCGGCCACGTGGAGGTCAACTTCAAGAGCGACTACCTGCCGCTGGAGAAGATGGCCGACCCGGCGGCCATCGCCGCCATCCAGATGAACTCGCAGCCCGGCATGGTCAAGACGATGGCTGCGCGGCCGGTCACCACCACACCTGGCGCGGCGGCACCCGCTGCAGCGCCGGCCGCCGGCACGCCTGCCCCTGCCCCCGCCGCCTGAGGACGCCGCCATGCCAAGCACCGCGCTCACGTCCGCCGCCTCGGGCACTTCGGCGGCCCCGCACGACTGGCTGGACGATGCCACCCTGGCCACCGTGCGCCCCCAGGTGCGGGCCCTGCTGGCCCAGAGCGAGGGCTTCCGGGCCCTGCCGCCCGAGCAGCAGCGCGAGATCGCCCAGACCATGGTGCGCGTGGCCTCCTTCATGGCCAATCCTCAGGGCCTGGCGCGCGAGGAGTTCGAGAACCCCGTGGTACGCAAGGACGGTGGCTCAGTCGATGAGCCAGCGCGGCTGCCCCGCAGCGAGGCGGCCTCCGCCGAGGCCCTGGCCGGCGGCGTGGATGCGGCCAAGAACAAGGCCTCCGAGAAGGTGGGCACCTTTGCCGGCGCCGACTTCAAGGCCGGCGCCCTCCAGCAGGGCACCGAGCAGTTCAAGAACCTGGTCAACTCGGTGGACTTCCCCGCCTTCGTGGGTGGCCTGATCCAGAACGTCTTCCAGGCCATCGTCAACGCCAGCATCCAGCAGATGCAGGCCTATGGCGAACTGCTCAAGTCCGTGGCCCAGACCGTGGACCAGTTCGCCCAAGACAACATCAGCCTGGACCAGGCGCGCGGCTGGCTCAGCGACAAGTTCCCCGACGCGCTGCGCGTCGGGCGCGGCGAGCAGGAGGACGGCGGCACCGGCCAGCGCCTGCAGCTGCGCAACGAGGACAACGAAGGGGCGCTGGCCCGCATCAACCAGGAGCTGCAGCTGCTCAAGCCCGTCACCGACCTCTCGGACGAGGAGCAGGAGGCCCGCCTCGTGGCCGCCGCCCGCGTGCAGATGGCGCGCTCGCGCCAGCAGCTGCTGGCCTCGATGACGCTGCTGGGCATCAACCGCATCGTGATCACCGACGGCGCCATCAACGCCAAGGTGGTGTTCGATTTCCGCGCCAGCGACCAGGCCCTGCGCAAGGCCAAGGCCGGGCTCTCGGACCGCGAGCACATGCACAACACCAACATCTCGGGCGCGGCGGGCGGCTTCTTCGGCTGGGGCGCGGCCACCATGAACCGCAACGACTACGACCACATGACCACGGTGCAGTCCTCGGTCGACGAGAGCAGCGAGTCCAAGGCCTCGCTGAAGGCCAAGCTCACCGGCGAGGTGCGGGTCAACTTCAAGAGCGACTACTTTCCCATGGAGAAGCTGGCCACGCCGGGCATGCTGGCGTCCATCCAGGGCAATGCCACGCCCTTCGACCCGAACCCGCCGCGGCCTGCCGCCCCGGCTGCACCGGGGACGACGCCCGCGCCGGCCGGCAACGCCGCCGCCCCGGCCGGTCAGACGCCCCCGCGCATGGCCGCCTGAGTCCCGCCCCGGAGCATCGCCGTGAGCTGCGAGACCGCCCCCCATCCCGCCGCCGAGGCCCTCGCGGGCACCGAGGCCACCCCGCCCGCCCCCGAGCCGGCGGTGCTGGCGCTGTCGGCCCTGCTGGACCAGGCCGAGGCGCTGCAGGCCGCGCACCTGCCGGGGCTGCGACTGCTGGCCCAAGGCCTGGACCTCGGCGCCATCGACCTGCCCGAGCCCGCCCGCCCCACGCGTGCACCGGCCCAGCTGGGCGTGCTGGCCAGCCTCTACCTCGTGCAGGAGCTGGAGCCCATGATCCGCGCCAGCGAGCGCGTTGCCGCGCTGTGGAGCAGCGGCGCCATCAGCGTGGCCCTGCCCAAGCTGGAGCCCCTGCTGAAGAAGCTATGGAAGGAGCGCCGCCAGCGTCTTTCCGGTGACGAGCGCCGCGCCCTGCTGGCCCAGGCCTTCGACCCGCAGGACTTCGAGCCCGCCCTGGCCCGCCTCTGCGACGCCATCGTGCCCCTGGCCGACAACGCCGGCCAGCACGATGTGCGCGAGGAAGTCGGCCTGCAGCATGCGGCCCAGGGCCTGCTGGAGATCGCCGCCAGCCGCCTCGAAGGCATGCTGCTGCAGGCGGCCGACGAGCTGCTGGGCCAGCTGCGCAGCGCCCTGCAGCTGCTGGGCGACCGCCAGCTGCAGACGGCCTTCGGCGTGCGCGACCTGCACGGCCTGGTGCGCGCGGCCCTGGTCCATGAGCGCGACGTGCTGGGCGACCTGCGCCAGCGCTTCGACCGCGCCCGCGCGGGCAGCCAGGTGCTGATGTGGCTGGCTCAGGCGGCGAGCCAGGGCTTTGCCATCGCGCCCGCGGACCCGGCGCTGCAGACCCTCATCGCGGCGGCCGAGCGCTGGCGGCTTTCGGCCCGTGGACAGCGCCCCGAGGTGGTCAACCTCGCCGTGCTGGAGGCCTTCTGAGCATGGAGGCCCTCAGCCCCGCCCGCCCCACGCAGGCCGTGCACGCGGCGGCCCCGCTGGGCCTGGAGGCCGACACCCCGCCGCCCTGGCTGCGCGCCGCCGTGCGCCAGCAGCTGGCCCACACCCAGGCCTATGCAGAGCTGCCCCCGGAGCAGCGCCGCGACCTGGCCCAGGCCATGGTCAAGGTCTCCCACCTCGTGGCCCTGAGCCTGCAGGAGGAGCACGAGGCCGAGCAGGCCATACGCCGGCGGCAGCCCCGCGCGCAGCAGGCCTCGGTGCAGAGCCTCGAGGCCCAGCCCGACTTCGGCACCGCCACGCGCCAGATCGGCCAGACCACGCGGGACACGCTCAATGCCATCAGCTTCCCGCGCTTCGTGACCGACCTGCTCAACGGCGTCTTCCGCGCCATGAACGACTCCAACCAGACCCAGCTGCAGCAGTACCTGCAGCTGCTCAATGCCGTCTCCGGCTCGGCCCAGGGCTTCGAGCAGCTGGCCACGCATGAGACACAGGCCCGGCAGTGGCTGGTCGACCACTTCCCCGACCAGCTGGAGATGGACGCCCCCGAGGCCCCGGACCCCGAGGACCGCCCCGAGCCCGGCGAGACGCCCGACCCCGACGACGCCCCCGAGGTGCCGCGCCTGCGCCTGCGCCCCGGCGGCCACATGCCCGAGCCCGACACCCTGCGCGCCGCCTTCGGCCTGGGCCCCAACGAGCCCATCGAGGCCTCCAGCCCGGAAGCTCTGGTGCCCTTCGCGCGGCGCCAGCTGGCCCGCCAGCGCCAGCAGATGCTGGCCACCATGGTGATGATGGGCATGAACCGCATCGTGATCGACGCCGGCAAGATCAACGCCGCCATGCGCTTCCACATCGACACCCGCAGCGCCGCCTCCCAGGACCGCGGCAGCCAGTTCGGCATGCAGAACCGCGTGAAGGCCGGCGGCAGCTTCGGCATCGGCGCCTGGGGCGCCAGCGCCGAGGTCGAGAACACCATCTCCTACGTCAACACCGAGCGCAGCCAGCGCACCGAGGAGATCAACACCGAGGCCGAGCTGAACTCCTCGGTGGAACTGCATTTCCACACCGATGCGGTGCCGCTGAATCGCCTGGCGGCGCAGGCCCAGGCCGATCGCATTCGCAATGCCAGCATCAATCCGAGCGCGGAGCTGGAGACCGCCCACCTGAACGCCCGCCAGCAGCGCCGCGAGGGGGTGCGCACGGGCGACGAGGCGCGCCGCACAGGCATGAACAGCGCCGTGGGCGGGGTGAGCCAGCCCAGCATGCGGGACGCGCCCTTGCCGGTGCCGGCGCCGGGGAGTACGGGTGGGACTGGAGGCGGTGGCAGCGGTGGTGGGGAGAGTGGGGGCAGTGGAGGCGCATCGGGCGCCAGCGGTGCATCGGGCGCCAGCGGTGCCTCAGGTGCGAGCGGTGCCTCGGGTGCGAGCGGGGGCGCCGCGACCCCGCCCTGACATCGCATAGGTGCGCAGCTCCAGACCGCATTTGCGTGACCTGTGCCGCGCCACGGATGGCGGCGGCGAGTGAATGGAGCCCTGCTGAGCGTTTGGTATTCGGGCCCGCACCGACACCCGAGTGAGTGCGACAAGGCCGCCTGTCGATGTGCCGTCTGTTCCCTGTGGCACTGCAGCGATCCCGAACTCAGGTCCGGACGGGAAAACAGCAAAGGCACGTATCGAAAACAGTCCTCATTGAGCTTGCATAGTTACCGGGAGGTCCCTGTAGAAGGGTTAGGCATCGCCGCGTTGCCGGTTCGGCTTCCGCAAGGTTCGAGAAAGCGACTTTCGGCCGAGAAGCAGTCGTTCAGCAAGTTCCGTGACAACCCACTCCTCCGCAATGAGTGTGCCGGACAAGCGACTTACCACCATCTCCCGCCAGATGATGGGCTGACCTGTACCAGGGAAGCCTTTGAAGGGACCTGTATGGGTTGCGCGCATGGTTCTCTGCCAACTCACGGTGTCTGATGAATCAAGGAAGAACCGCACCTCAACACTCAGGTCGGAAAACGCTCCGCGATACAGATCGACAACTGATCGAACCAAACTTGTTCCACCTAGTACGTCCTGATCCGTGATGTGAACAACGTAGTCCGGAGCGAAGTACTGACTTATGGCGTCGACTTGGCCATCGCGAAACAGCGTGTAGCTGGCATTCAGGATCTGATCTCGGGCAGCGTGGTTCATGTGTAGCAGCGGGTTTGTTGCGATGCCTAACGACTTCCCCGTCCCGAACCAGCCGCGATGCGGCGAACGGCAACTGAGTGCCACGATGGGAAGCGCGATCTCTCATCAACTCATTCGGAAGGGGACGTCATGGCCATGACTGTACGTGGGTATCGATCTCGCCAAGAACGTGTTTGCCCTGCATGGCATCAACGAGGCCATCCAGCGCCCCCACATGCGCTTCGTGCCGATCAAAAATCTTGAGCAGCAGTCGCGCCTGATGGTGCACCGTGCCCGCCAGGGATTCGTCGAGCAGCGCACCGCCACGCTCAGTCGCATCCGCGGGCTGCTAAGCGAATTCGGCATCGTGCTGCCACTCAAGGCCGCCACCGTGCGTCGGCGTGCCTGCGCGTGCCTGGAAGATCTCCCAGGCTACGCCAACACCGTGATCGGTGATCTGCTCAGCGAAGTCACGCGGCTGGACGAGCGTGTGGCGCTGTAGGACGCCCACATCCAGGCCATGGCCAAAGACGATGAGCGCGCCCACCAACTGATGAAGTTGGGCGTTGTCGGCCCCACTACCGCCACTTGCTTGCTTGCCATGATTGGCAATGGGCACGACTTCGATTGCGGCCGCCAGTTCCCGGCCTGGTTGGGCCTCACGCCGGGTCAATACAGCTCGGGTGGCAAGACGCGGCTGGGGCGCATCACCAAAGCGGGCGACGCCTATCTGCGCAGCCTGCTCGTGCTGGGCGCTAAGGCGCTGCTGGCGGCCGCCAAGAACAAGACCGATGCAATCAGCCGATGGGCGGTAGCCCTCGCCGAGCGACGCGGCTACTGGCGGACGGTCGTCGCCATCGCCGCGAAGAACGCGCGCAAGGCTTGGGCAGTGCTGCGGCGTGGCGAGGCTTTTGCGCTGCCTGCCTGAGCCCCATCGGCTTGTCCATCATCGATTCAAAAGCAACACAGAACCACCGCCGTGTGACAGCAAGCGTTGATGACAACAGGCTTGGACCTGCGCGGGGCGTGACCGACTAGCTCAAGGGCGGCGCAAGACTTGCCGGCTAACGAATGGCCCCCCCGCGTGCGTCCTTCATCAGGGTCCGTAGCATCGAGCGCCACACGAATGACCGTTTGTTGATTGGCCAGTCCGCACCTTGTTGTCCTTGCCAACGCCAGCCCCTGCCACGGCTGCAGGTCTTGAAGAAAGAAGTTCAGATGGAGAAATGGCCCGCACAGCGGGCCATTAGGGATGCGTTTGGCTTGACGGACGGGGAAGCCCTTGTAGTTTCAGATGAGAAGCTGACCCGGCTTGCCGGGGCAAGTCCTCTCGATTGAAGGGTTGGGCGTCATTCTCACAACAAGCCCCACTCGCGCTCCAGGCGAGCTACTTCATCAAGCAACGTGTACTGACGAATATTGTCTCCGCGAGCGCCACCTACGTAAAAGGTGCGAGGAGCTTCGATCATTCGAACTATCTCTGGTGAAAGATGGTGGCGCAGACTTGAGTAGGTGGCCGAGGATAAGAACTTGCTTCGATAGTCAATGAAGTCGTGCTTCTCTTTTGAGATGGCCGACCGCCAGGAGTCAATGAGCTTGCGGCGTTCTGTTCGCTTGGCAATTCGTTCCGCTTCGGTCTCCTGGTGCATTGGTCTTTCCAACTGAGCGATAGCCGCTGTCTCTGCTAGGCGCTTCCAGTCTTTAAGTACGTCTGCCGTGTAGCGGGTGGAATCGTTGTCTATGAGCTTGGCGCAAACCTGGCAGAGCCAGATGCCGTTTGTTATAGACCGTCGCTGAGCAGCTGACATTGTTGGGTCAAAGCGCGGCCCACCAGGTGCCGCCGCAGAGATATGTGCGCCAACACCAATGTTTACTACTGCGTCAGCCTCGCTCCGCGGGCCAGCAGTTGGTCTTCCGCAAATCGGGTTCGAGCAGCGAAATCCGACACGCTTTGCGAGCGTATCAAGCGTGCGGGCTGAGAAGTCGTCTCTTTGTGGTAACACGAAGATTCTCTCTATGACGCCCAACCTGCTATGGGGAGACAGACACTGCCGCATAACGTCGATGCCACCCACCTAACAACACCGCAACAAGCTCTCTCAATCCCTTGATTCATCGGTGATTTCTCCCAGTCTCCAGTCCCGACCAGGATACTAAAAATCCGGACACAAGCGGCACGGGCTGCAACTGATGCGACGCATCGTGGCCCCGAAGCCTGGGCCTCTCTCGAGGACGGCCGTTGGCCGTGCGTCTACCGTTCTGCGACGCTGGCAGCAGGAGCCTTGAACTGACGGTCAGCCTATTGAACCCCCAGCACCTCAAACTGCTGTCGGACGGCAGCGACCTGCATCAACACCTCATCCCCCTCGCACTTGCCAAGCACGGCCTTGCACAAGGGCGCTTCGCTGCTGATGACCTGCACCCTCTGTGCGCCGCTGAGCAGCTTCATGCTGCCGCCCTCAGGGCCGAGAAAGAGCTGCTGCTCCACGCCGTCGGCGTCGACTAGGCAGACCAGCGCGCCCAGCTGTATGCCTTTGCCCGGGTCGTAGGGGCGGGGTTGGAACTGGCGCCACTGGGCCATCGCCTGGCGGATGGCTTCGGCGCGACGCGCTTGGCCGGTGGCCAGGTAGGCAGCCTCGAGCCCGAGCGTGTCGTACTTGTTCTCGGCGACGTTCTCTTCATGCGTCGCCGTTTCATGGGCCACCCGCGCCGCCTGTTCAGCCTGCAGCAGGTCATCGGCGAGCTGGTCCAGCACTCGCTGCCGCAGCAAGAATTTGTCCATCATGGAAGGCCGGCCTCTCGAACAAGCGGGAGCGGATCTTGCCACCAGCCCGCGTCAGGCTGAGCGCCTCAATGCTTGCCCGTCGACCCGAACCCACCCTCGCCACGATCACTGGCACCAAACTCGTCCACCACACGGAACTGGGCCTGCACCACCGGCACGATCACCAGCTGGGCGATGCGCTCCATCGGCTGGATCACGAAGGCGGTCTGGCTGCGGTTCCAGACGCTGACCATGAGCTGGCCCTGGTAGTCGGAGTCGATCAGGCCCACGAGGTTGCCCAGCACCACGCCGTGCTTGTGGCCCAGGCCTGAGCGCGGCAGGATCACCGCGGCCAGGCCGGGGTCGCCGATATGGATGGCCAGGCCGGTGGGCACCAGATGGGTCTGGCCGGGCTCCAGGGTCACGGCGGCGTCCAGGCAGGCGCGCAGGTCCAGGCCGGCCGAGCCGGGCGTGGCGTAGGCGGGCAGCTGCTCGGCCATGCGGGCGTCGAGGACTTTCAGGTCGATGGTGCTCATGGATGTCGGGGAGAGAGTTCGAAAGGGGTCAGGTCTTGCCACCTGACTGAACGGGGCGGCGCTCAGCCGACGCGGCGGGCGATCTCGGCCACCAGCTGGCGGGCCAGCGTGAGCTTGTCGGCGCGGGGCAGCTCGGTCTCGCGGTCGGCCTCGACCAGCACCAGGCTGTTGTCGTCCTTGCCAAAGGTGGCGGGGCCGAGATTGCCCACCACCAGGGGCAGCTTCTTGCGCAGCAGCTTCTCGCGGGCATGCTTGACGAGGTCCTGGCTCTCGGCGGCGAAGCCCACGCAGTACGGCGCATCGGGCAGCGCGGCCACGGTGGCGAGGATGTCCGCGTTCTCGGTCAGCTCGAAGGTGGGGGCGCTCTTCTTGCCGTCCTTCTTGATCTTGTGCTCGTTGAGCTGGGCGGGGCGCCAGTCGGCCACGGCGGCGGTGGCCACGAAGACCTCGTGCTGCGCGGCGCGCGGCAGCACGGCTTCCAGCATCTGCTGGGCGCTGGTGACGTCGATGCGGCGCACGCCCACCGGCGTGGGCAGGTGCACGGGGCCGGCGATCAGCGTGACCTCGGCGCCGGCCTCGGCGGCAGCGCGCGCGATGGCAAAGCCCATCTTGCCGCTGGAGAGGTTGGTGATGCCGCGCACCGGATCGATGGCCTCGAAGGTCGGGCCCGCGGTGATCAGCAGGCGGCGGCCCTGCAGCAGCTTGGGCTGGAAGTGCGCGATCACGGCGTCCAGCAGCTGCTGCGGCTCCAGCATGCGGCCGTCACCGACCTCGCCGCAGGCCTGATCGCCATGGCCGGGGCCCAGCACCTGGGCGCCGTCCGCCTGCAGCTGGGCGATGTTGCGCTGGGTGGCGGGGTGGGTCCACATCTCGCGGTTCATCGCGGGGGCGACGAGCAGGCCGCAGCGCTCGCGCGGGCGCGCCAGCGCGGTCAGGGAGACCAGCTCGTCGGCGCGGCCCTGGACCAGGCGGGCGATCATGTCGGCGCTGGCGGGGGCGATGAGCATCACGTCGGCCTCGCGGCTGAGGTTGATGTGCGCCATGTTGTTGGGCTCGCGGGCGTCCCATTGGCTGGTGTAGACCGGCCGGTTCGAGAGCGCCTGCATCGTGACCGGCGTGATGAAGGCCTCGGCGGCCTCACTCATCATCACCTGCACGGTGGCCCCGGCCTTCACGAGCAGGCGGGTGAGCTCGGCGACCTTGTAGCAGGCCACGCCGCCGGAGAGCGCCAGCAGGATGTGCTTGCCGGCCAGTGGGAGTGCGTCAGACATGAGCGGGGACTCTATCAGCCGGGGCGCAGCCGCGCTTCAGCGTTTCTTGAAGACCAGGTCCCAGACGCCGTGGCCCAGCTTGAGGCCGCGGTTCTCGAACTTGGTGAGGGGCCGGTAGGCCGGCTTCTCGGCATAGCCCTCGGCCGTGTTCTGCAGCTGCGGCTCTGCGCTGAGCACCTCCAGCATCTGCTCGGCATAGGGCTGCCAGTCGGTGGCGCAGTGCAGGTAGCCACCGGGGGCGAGATGCTCGATGAGCTTCGCCACGAACGGCGTCTGGATCAGGCGCCGCTTGTTGTGGCGCTTCTTGTGCCAGGGGTCGGGGAAGAAGATGTGGATGCCGGCCAGGCTGGCCTTCGGGATCATCTGCTCCAGCACCTCGACGGCGTCGTGCTGGAAGATGCGGATGTTGGGGATGTCCTGCTCGCCGATGAGCTTCAGCAGCGCGCCCACGCCGGGCTCGTGCACCTCGCAGCCGATGAAGTCGTGGTCGGCCAGGGTCTGGGCGATCTGCGCGGTGGCGCCGCCCATGCCGAAGCCGATCTCCAGCACCACCGGCGCCTTGCGGCCGAAGACGGCCTCGTAATTCAGGGGCGTGCCAGCCTGGAAGGGCAGCACAAAGCGCGGGCCCAGCTCGGCCAGGGCCTTGATCTGGCCCGTGCCCATGCGGCCGGCGCGCACGACGAAGCTCTTGATGGCGCGGCGCGGGGCCTCGCCCTCAGCGAGCGTGGCGTCTTGGGTGTCGGGGGGCGTGAGGTCAGGCGGCGTGGTCATGGGAAATTCCGGGCGAAGGGCCGGGATTTTACCGGCGCCCTGCCCGTCCGCCGCGGAGGCTGTCAGCCGATGACGTCCATCACGATGGGCGCCGGCGCCACGGCGGTGCCGGGCTCGGTCAAGGTGACGGCTGCCTGGTAGGCCGCGATCACGCGATCGGCCTGGGCCTGGTCGGCCGCATGCACCAGGGCCAGGGGCTCGCCCGCGGCCACCGAGGCGCCCACATGGCGGACGCCGGACAGGCCCACGCGGAAGTCGATGGCATCGCTGGCCACGCGGCGGCCGCCGCCCATCTCGACGATCAGCAGGCCGATGTCCCGCGTCTTCATGGCCGACAGCACGCCGGCACGCGGCGCGGGAATGGCCTGGATCACGGGCGCGGCCGGCAGATAGGCCTGCGGGCGTTCCATCAGATCGGCCGGGCCGCCCAGGGCCACGACCATCTGCGCGAACTTCTCAGCGGCGGCGCCGCTGTCCAGGGCTTGCTGCAGGCGGGCGCGGGCGGCGGCGGTGTCGGCCGCGAGGCCGCCGATCACCAGCATCTCGGCCGCCAGCGCGAGCGTCACCTCATGCAGGCGCGGCTCGCGGCGATCGCCCTTCAGGTAGGCGATGGTCTCGGCGATCTCCAGCGCATTGCCCACCTCGTCACCCAGGACCTCGTTCATGTCGGTGATCAGGGCGCGGGTCTTGAGGCCGGCGCCGCCGGCCACGGCCACGATGCTCTCGGCCAGCTCACGGGCGAATTCGGGCGTGCTGGCGAAGGCGCCGTTGCCGCACTTGATGTCCATGGACAGGCCCTGCAGACCCGCCGCCAGCTTCTTGGACAGGATGGAGGCGGTGATCAGGGGCACGCTCTCCACGGTCGCGGTGACGTCCCGCGTGGCGTAGAAGCGCTTGTCGGCGGGGGCCAGGTCGCCCGTCTGGCCGATGATGGCGCAGCCCAGCTCGCGCACGATGCGGTCGAAGCGGGCCGGGTCCGGCGTGGTCGTGTAACCGGGGATGGCCTCCAGCTTGTCCACCGTGCCGCCGGTGTGGCCGAGGCCGCGGCCGGCGATCATGGGCACATAGCCGCCGCAAGCCGCAACCATGGGCGCGAGCATGAGGCTGACCTTGTCACCCACGCCGCCGCTGGAGTGCTTGTCCAGCACGGGGCCCGGCATGTCGGGCCACTGCATCACGCGGCCGGAATGCATCATGGCGCGGGTCAGGTGCACGGCCTCCTCGCGGCCCATGCCGCGCAGGAACACGGCCATACCCAGCGCGGCCACCTGGCCCTCGCTCCAGCTGCCATCGGTGAGGCCCTTCACGAAGGACTGGATCTGGGCCTCGGAGAGGGCCTGGCCGTCGCGCTTGGCGCGGATGATTTCTTGGGCAAGCATGGGTTCAATAAGCGGAGGTGACGGCCTGCGAGGCCTGGCCGGACAGCACGGACTCGATGTCCTTCAGCAGGCCGCTGGCGCCGAAGCGGAAGCGGCGCGCCTGCAGGGCATCAGCACCCAGCACGTCGGCGGCCAGCTGCAGATAGCCCTGGGCATCGGCCACGGAGCGGATGCCACCCGAGGCCTTGAACCCGGCCGAGGCCATGCCCGAGGCGGCGATCTCGCGCAGCATCACGCGGGCGGCTTCGGGCGTAGCGGAGACGGGCGTCTTGCCCGTGCTGGTCTTGACGAAATCGGCACCCGCGGCGAGCGAGAGGCGCGTGGCCTCGGCAATCAGCTCCGGCTCGGCCAGCTCGCCGGACTCGATGATGACCTTGAGCGTCAGCGGCCGGCTGGCATGGCGCACCTCGGCCAGGAACTCCTCGACCTCGCTGCGCTGGCCAGCCTGCAGGGCCCGCCAGGGCAGCACCACGTCGACCTCGTCGCCACCGGCTTGCGCGATGGTCTCGATGTCGGCAATGGCGCGGGCCACATCCAGCGCGCCATCGGGGAAGTCGGCCACGGCGGCCACCTTGATCTCCGGCGGCAGCATCGAGCGCGCCTGCGACACGAAGCGCGGCCACACGCACACCGCGGCCACGGGGCCGAAGGCGGTCTGGGCGCGCTCGCACAGCGCGGTGACGTCAGCGGCGGTGTCGGCGTCGTTGAGGCTGGTCAGGTCCAGGCACTGCAGGGCCAGGCGTGCGGCCTGGAGCAGGTCCAGGCGGTCAGTGGTTGTTGTCATGCGGTTCTCCCTGGGCGACCCCAGGCCGCCCTTGATGTGGCTCAGCCCTTGAGCGAGTCGAGCCCGGCCATGCCTGCCACCACCTGGGCCAGGTAGGCCGCGGCGCGGGCGCCGGAGGCCTGGGCCTGCTGCAGGGTCAGGGCGTGGGTCAGGGCCTCGTCAGACAGGCCGGCGGCCATATTGGTCATCAGGGCCAGTCCCATGACGCGCAGGCCGGCGTGGCGGGCCAGGATGGTCTCGGGCACGGTGCTCATGCCCACGGCGTCGGCGCCCCAGGCGGCGAACATGCGGATCTCGGCCGGCGTCTCGAACTGCGGGCCCAGGGCCCAGCAGTAGACGCCTTCGCCCACGATCAGATTCTCGGCCTTGGCCACGGCCTTGGCGTGCTGGCGCAGCTCGGCGTCATAGGCAGCACTCATGTCCACGAAGCGCTCGCTGCCCGGCTCGCCCACGAGGGGGGAACGCTGCGGGGCATTGATGTGGTCCGAGATCAGCATCAGGGCGCCCGGCGGCATGTGCGGGCGCAGGGAGCCCGAGGCGTTGGTCTGCACCAGCACCTTCACGCCCCAGGCCTTGAGGCTGCGCAGCGCGCCGGCCATGCCGGTGCAGTCGCCGCTCTCGTAGGTGTGGGCGCGGCCGCGCAGCATGACCACGCGTTGCTCGCCCATGGTGCCGACGACGACCTCGTTCACATGCCCCTCGACCTTGGGCTGCGGAAAGGCCGGCAGCTCGGCATAGGACAGGTGCTGGGCGCCCTGCACCTGGTCCACGGCGCCGGCCCAGCCGGAGCCCAGCACCACGGCCACGGCAGGCGCGGCACCGAATTGCGCCTGCAGCCTGGCCACGCTGGCGTCGATCTTGGGATTGAGGGTGTTGCGGTCGATCATGTTCGTTCTCCGTGTTCTCTTGGGTCGGACGTTCAGAAGCGCAGGTGGCCTGGTCCGAAACTCGCCGGCAGCAGCTGCTCCAGCGTCCAGTGGGCCTTGATGCCGGCGGGGTCGGCGGCGATGACGATCAGGTCGCCGCTGTTGAATTCCCGCAGCTTCTGGCGGCAGCCGCCGCAGGGCGTGATGACCTCGGGGCCGGGGCCCATCACCAGCACCGCACGGGCCTGGCGGCCACCGGCCATGACCATGGCGCCCAGGGCGGTGGTCTCGGCGCACCAGCCTTGCGGGTAGGCGGCGTTCTCGATGTTGCAGCCGGCGTGCACGCGGCCCTGCTCGTCAAGCACCGCGGCGCCTACCGCGTACCTCGAGTAGGGCGCGTGCGAATGGCTGCGGGCGCTGGCCGCGGCGGCCAGCAGCTGCTGCAGCAGCGCGTCGTTCAGGGGCGGCATGGCAGGTCCCTCAGCGTTCTTTGACATAGGGCCGGCCCAGGGCCTTGGGCGCCAGTGCCTGGCCGATGAAGCCGGCCAGCAGGATGACGGTCAGCAGATAGGGCAAGGCCTGGATGGCCTGCACCGGCACCTCGCCGATGCCCGGCAGCTTCACGCCCTGCAGGCGGATGGCGACAGCATCTAGGAAACCGAACAGCAGGCAAGCTGCCGCGGTAGGCAGGGGCTTCCACTTGCCGAAGATCATCGCGGCCAGGGCGATGTAGCCGCGGCCGGCGGTCATGTTGGGGGCGAAGGAGGCGTTCTGGGCCAGGGTCAGGTAGGCGCCCGCCAGGCCGCACAGCAGGCCGTTGAGCACCAGGGCGCCGTAGCGCAGACCCTTCACCGAGACGCCGGCGGCCTCCACCATGGCGGGGTTCTCTCCGACCGCGCGCAGGCGCAGGCCCGGGCGGGTGCGCTCGAGGAAATACCAGACGGCGAAGACCAGCGCGAAGGCCGTGTAGACCAGGCCGTTGTGGCTCAGCAGGCCATGGCCCAGGACCGAGGCGAACCACTGCCCTTCCACCGGCTCGGCAAGACCTGGCACCAGGCCGTGCAGGCGCACCTCGGGCGAGACCGGCGGTGTCTGCCCGCCCTGCGCGAACCAGGCGATGCCCAGCACCACGGTCAGGCCGGCCGAGACCATGTTGATGGCCACGCCCGACACCACCTGGTCACCCCGGTGGCTGACACAGGCGAAGCCGTGCACCAGGGACCAGACGCAGGCCACCAGCAGCGCCGCGACGATGGCCAGCGTCGTGGAACCGCTCAGGGCGCCCACCGCGGCCGCGGCGAAGGCGGCCGACAGCATCTTGCCCTCCAGGCCCAGGTCCACCACGCCGGAGCGCTCGGACAGCAGGCCCGCCAGCGCGCCCAGCAGCAGCGGCGTGGTGACACGCAGGGTGGAGGCGATCACCGATCCGATCAGCACCTCATCCATTCTTGGACTCCTTGCGCTTGAGGGCGGCGTAGATCCTGGCAAACATCGGCGCCGACACCATGGCCATCGCCCCCGCGAACAGCACGATCAGGCCCTGCACCGTCACCACCATCTCTCGGGAGAAGCCGGGCACCTCGAAGGACACCTCGACGCCCCCCTGGTACAGCACGCCGAACAGCAGCGAGGCCATCACGATGCCCACCGGGTGGTTGCGCCCCATCAGGGACACGGCGATGCCGGTGAAGCCGGCACCGGCCACGAAGTCCAGGGTCAGCTTGCCCTGCACGCCGGAGATCTCGTTGACCGCCATCAGCCCGGCCAGCGCGCCGGAGACACCCATGGCCACCAGCACCTGCAGGCGCGGGCGGATGCCGGCGTAGTGCGCGGCCTCGGGCGCCGAGCCCACGGCGCGCAGGCGGTAGCCGGCGCGGCTCTTCCACAGGAACCACCAGACGAAGACACAGGCCAGCAGGGCCAGCAGCAGGCTCAGGTTCAGCGGCGAGGACGGCCACTCCAGGCCCAGCTTCTCGGCCAGGGCATGCAGGGCGGGCATGCGGGCGCTCTCGGCGAACTCCTGGCTCTCGGGCGACATGGAGCCCGCCGGGCGCAGCCAGTTCACCAGCAGGTACACGTTCAGGCTGGCCGCCAGGAAGTTGAACATGATGGTCGTGATCACGATGTGGCTGCCGCGCCAGGCCTGCAGATAGGCCGGCACCGCCGCCCAGGCCGCACCGAACAGCGCCGCAGCCAGCACCAGCAGGGGCAGCATCACCACGGCCGGCAGCTTGGGCGAGAGCCACAGCGCCAGCAGCGCGACGCCCAGGCCGCCGAAGGTGGCCTGCCCTTCCCCGCCGATGTTGAAGAGCCCGCCGTGGAAGGCCACGGCCACGGCCAGGCCGGTGAAGATGAAGGTGGTGGTGTAGTACAGCGTGTAGCCCAGGCCGCGGCCGCTGCCCAGGGCACCCTCGACCAGCACGGAGAAGGTCTGCACCGGGCTCTGGTGGATGGCCAGCACCACGAGGGCGGCCACGCCCAGCGCGACCACGAGGTTCCACAGGGGCAGCAGCAGCAGGTCCATCCAGCGCGGCAGGGTCAACGATTGCGCGCTCATGCCTGCGCCTCCTCGGGCTGGGCCGTCATCAGCAGGCCCAGGGTCTTTTCATTGCAGTCGGCAATGGCCAGCTCGCCGGTCACGCGGCCGGCGTTCATCACCACCACGCGGTCGGCCAGGGCCAGGATCTCGTCCAGCTCGCTGGAGACCAGCAGCACCGCGCAACCCTCGTCACGCAGCCGGCGCAGCTGGCCGTGGATGAACTCGATGGCGCCGATGTCCACGCCGCGCGTGGGCTGGCCCACCAGCAGCACCGCGGGCTTCTGGGCGATCTCGCGGGCCAGGATCAGCTTCTGCTGATTGCCACCGGAGAACTTGCTCGACCCCAGCAGCGGGTCGCGGGGGCGCACGTCAAAACGCTCCATGAACTCCGCGGCCTGCCTCTTCATGTGGGCCTGGTCCATCGAGAGGCCCAACGGCCCGGCGCGGTACTGGGCCTGCTCGTGGTAGCCCAGGGCCGCGGTTTCCCAGGCCGGGAAGCTCATCACCATGCCGCACAGGTGCCGGTCCTCGGGCACGTGCGCGAGGCGCAGCGTGCGGGCCTGCGAGGGCGTCATCCAGGCGCCGGGCTCGAAGGTCTGGCCGGCCACCGTCAGCTGCCCGGCCGTGGGCGCCTGCATGCCCGACAGCAGGGCCAGCAGCTCGCTCTGGCCATTGCCCGACACACCGGCCACGCCGACGATCTCGCCCGCCTTCAGGTCCAGGTCCACGCCCTTGAGCGTCTGCACGCCCTGCTCGTTGCGCAGAGCGAGGCCGCGGGCCTGCAGGCGCAGCTCGCCGGCCCTGGCGCCCTCGCCGTCCTCGCGGCCCAGGCTGACCTTGCGGCCCACCATGGACTCGGCCAGGTCCTCGGGATTCGTCTCGGCGATGGCCACGGTCTTGACCACCTGGCCGGCGCGCATCACGGTGACGGCATCGCACAGGGCCATCACCTCCTTGAGCTTGTGGGTGATCAGCAAGATGGTCGTACCCATGGCGCGGAGCTGGCGCAGGGTCACGAAGAGCTGCTCGGTCTCCTGGGGCGTCAGCACCGCGGTGGGCTCGTCCAGGATCAGGAGGCGGGCGCCGCGGTAGAGGGCCTTGAGGATCTCCAGGCGCTGCAACTCGCCCACGGGCAGGTCGCCCACGAGGGCGTCCAGGCGCACTTGCAGGCCAGTCTCGCGCATCAGCGCTTCCAGCTTCGCGCGGGCCGCCTTCTTGGCGCCCCCGAGGAAGAAGCCGCCCTCGGCGCCCAGCATGACGTTGTCCAGGCAGCTGAGGGTCTCGACCAGCATGAAATGCTGGTGGACCATGCCGATGCCCTGGGCGATGGCGACCTGCGAATCGGGGATCTGGACGCGCTGGCCCTGGATCTCGATGTGCCCCTCGTCAGCCTGGTAGTAGCCGTAGAGGATGGCCATCAGCGTGGACTTGCCGGCGCCGTTTTCGCCGACGATGCCGTGGACCGTGCCCGCGGCAACGCTGATGCTCACGCCGCGGTTGGCCTGCACGGCGCCGAAGCGCTTGGAGATCTCGCAGAGGCGGACCGCCGGCTGGGCGGTGCTCATCGGAGCTGTCATGGGTGGATGGGGATGTGGCGCTGGGAGGGCGCCACACCGGACGCCCCGCGATTTCCGGGCGGCAGACCCGACCGGGGTCAGGTCTTGCCGCGGGGGCTCGTCAGTACTTGCAGGCGTTGTCCGCCATGTAGTCGGCGACCTTGATCTTGCCGGCGATGATGTCGGCCTTGTAGGCCTCGACCTTGGCCTTGACCTGCGGGCTGATCAGCTTGGCGTTGTGCTGGTCGACGGCGTACTCGACGCCGTTCTCGGCCAGACCCAGGATCTTGATGCCGGGCTGCCACTCCTTCAGCACGTTGTAGACGGCCACGTCCACGCGCTTGACCATGGAGCTGAGCATGGTGCCGGGCTGCAGGTGGTTCTGGTTGCTGTCCACGCCGATGGCCAGCTTGCCGGCGTCCTTGGCGGCCTGGTAGACGCCCACGCCGGTGCCGCCGGCGGCCGCGAAGACCACGTCCACGCCCTTGGCGAACTGAGCCTTGGCCAGCTCACCACCGCGGGTCGGGTCGTTCCAGGCGGTCGCCGTGGTGCCCGTCATGTTGGCCTGCACGTCGATCTTGGGATTGGCCGCCTTGGCGCCCTGCTCGTAGCCGCACTGGAACTTGCGGATCAGCGGGATGTCCATGCCGCCCACGAAGCCCACCTTGCCGGACTTGCTGGTCAGCGCGGCCAGCGCGCCGATCAGGAAGCTGCCCTCGTGCTCCTTGAAGACGACGGCCTGCACATTGGGCATGTTGACCTTCTCGTCGATGATGACGAACTTGGTCTTGGGGAAGTCCTTGGCCACCTGCTGCAGGGCCGAGGCCTGGGCAAAGCCCACCGAGATGATGGGGCTGGCGCCGCGCTCGGCCATGCGGCGGATGGCCTGGGCGCGCTGGGTGTCGTTGCTGATCTCGAACTCGAGGTAGTTCTTGCCGGTCTCGGCCTTCCAGCGCTCGACGCCGCGGTAGGCAGCCTCGTTGAAGCTCTTGTCGAACTTGCCCCCCATGTCAAAGATGACGGCCGGCTGCTGGGCCTGCGCGGTGGTGGCGGCCAGGGTCAGCGCGGCAAGGGCCGTCGCGGCAAGAGTGTGCAAGGTCTTCATGGTGGGCAATTCCATCTCGACAGAACAGACAACGGACGAACAAGGGATGTGGCGGACGACCCGCCGGCAGATCCACCCCGCAGATCCGACGGGGCTCTCCCGGAAGATCGCCTGACGAACCCGCCCGGCGCCACCACTGCGGCAACGCCAGCGCATTCTAGAAAGCGGGAGTGTATCGGCGAATGAGGAAAACGCTAAACGTTTGCGCGCCCGTTTCCTCAGGGGCTGGGGCCACACGCCGGGGCATCCCCGTGGCCGCGGCGAACCCTCCTTGTGCACCGCACTGGATACCGCAGCCGTCACGGCCACGGCCCCTGCACCGGCGGGTCCCGAACCACCGGGGCACGGGAGCGCCTCCCGGGGCGCCCGCCCCCGGTCTGGAGCCGGCCCTCTACAAAAATTCACGCGCCAGTCTTGCGCTGGCTCAAGCCTTGACCACTAAATGCGATTCTTTCTCATTTAGAATGCCATCATCCTCTTCCAGAGCCTCGCTCCCGGCAGACACCATGATTGCAGCCCCGTCCTTCACGCTGGCCCAGGCCGGCATCGGCCAGGCCCACCGGGTCAAGTCCCTGCACGCCCCGGCCCATGCGCCGGAATGGCCGCAATGGCTGGAGGAGATCGGCTTCGTCAGCGGCGAGCATGTCTCGGTGATCGCGAAGGGCCTGCCGGGCGCCGACCCGCTCGTCGTGCGCATCGGCCAGTCGACCTTCGCCCTGCGCCGCGCCGAAGCCGACTGCATCGAGCTCGCCCTGCCCCACGAGGCCCCCGAACTGACGAACGCGCCAGCCCTGAGCCAGCAAGCGCTGGCATGAGCCAGGCCCGGCCGCCCCAAGGGGCTCCTTCCCGCGCTGCGGGATCGCACGCAGTGCAACAGTTGCTCCCATGAACGAAGCCGTCATCCATCTGCATCCGGCAGGCCCGCTGCTGGCCCTGGTCGGCAATCCGAACTGTGGCAAGACCGCCCTCTTCAACCGCCTGACCGGCAGCCGCCAGAAGGTGGCCAACTACGCGGGCGTGACCGTCGAGCGCAAGGAAGGCCGCGTGCAGACCCCCCAGGGCAAGAGCCTGCGCCTGCTGGACCTGCCCGGCACCTACAGCCTCTATCCGCGTTCGCCGGACGAGCGCGTCACCTGCGACGTGCTGGCCGGCCGCGCCATCGGCGAGAAGCGGCCGGACCTCGTCGTCTGCGTGCTGGACGCCACCAATCTGCGCCGCAACCTGCGCCTGGTGCTGGCCGTGCAGCGCATGGGCCTGCCCTGCGTCGTCGCCCTCAACATGGCGGACCTGGCGGCCAAGCGCGGCCTGCACATCGACACCGAGAAGATGTCCCGCGCCCTGGGCGTGCCCGTGGTCCGGACGGTGGCCACCAAGGGCGAAGGCCTGGACGATCTGCGCGCCCTGCTGGGCCAGCGCGAGGACTGGCCGGCCGTGCCGGCCCAGGGCGAGCCCAGCACCGACCCGCAGGACCAGGCGCGCGTCAATGCCCTGCTGCATGAGCTGGGGCTGGACCAGCAGACGCCCGAACTGCCCAGCGACCAGCTGGACCGCTTCGTGCTGCACCCAGTCCTGGGCCCGGTGCTGCTGGCGGTGCTGCTGTTCTTCCTCTTCCAGGCCGTGTTCAGCTGGGCCGAACCGCCCAAGGACCTGATCGAGGCGTCCATCGCCTGGCTGGGCACCGAGGTGGGTTCGCTGATGCCCGAGGGCTGGCTGCGCAGCCTCGTCGTCGACGGCCTGATCGCCGGCGTGGGCGGCGTGCTGGTCTTCCTGCCCCAGATCCTGATCCTGTTCTTCTTCATCCTGGTGCTGGAGGAGTCCGGCTACCTGCCCCGGGCCGCCTTCCTGCTGGACCGCATCATGGGCAGCGTGGGCCTGTCGGGGCGCAGCTTCATCCCGCTGCTGTCCAGCTTCGCCTGCGCCATCCCCGGCATCATGGCCACGCGTTCCATCGCCAATCCGCGCGATCGCCTGGTGACCATCCTGATCGCCCCCATGATGACCTGCTCGGCCCGCCTGCCGGTCTATGCCCTGCTGATCGGCGCCTTCGTGCCGCAGCGCCAGCTGTGGGGTGGCATCCAGCTGCAGGGCCTGGTGCTCTTCGCGCTGTACCTGGCCGGCATCGTGGGCGCCATGGCCGTGGCCTGGGTGCTCAAGCGCTTCACCAGCGGCCAGCAGACCCGCCCGCTGATGATGGAGCTACCCAGCTACCACTGGCCGCATCCGCGCAACATCGCCATCGGCCTGTGGCAGCGGGCAGTGATCTTCCTGCGCCGCGTGGGCGGCATCATTCTGGTCCTGACCCTGCTGCTGTGGCTGCTGGCCAGCTTCCCCGGCCCGCCGGAAGGTGCCACGGGTCCGGCCATCCAGTACAGCTTCGCCGGCATGCTGGGCCGTGGCCTGGCCGTGATCTTCGAGCCCATCGGCTTCAACTGGCAGATCAGCCTGGCCCTGGTGCCTGGCCTGGCCGCCCGCGAGATCGCCATCAGCGCCCTGGGCACCGTCTACGCCCTGGCCGCCACCGGTGAGGACACCGCGCAGGCCCTGGCACCGTTGATCGCCCAGAGCTGGGGGCTGCCCACAGCCTTCTCCCTGCTGGCCTGGTTCGTCTTCGCCCCGCAGTGCGTGGCCACGCTGGCCGCCGTGCGGCGGGAGACCGGCGGCATGAAGATCCCGCTGATCATGGTGGGCTATCTGTTCGGGCTGGCGTATCTGGCGTCCTATGCCACCTTCCACATCAGCCGCTGGATTCTGGGTTGACCCCCGACGGCCTGCGGCCGCCCCCCCCCCCGAGAGGGCACGCCCGTAGGGCCGGCGGAGCCGGATCTTCGGGCGTCGTGCGGGACGGTCTCCGGCTGCGCCGAGCGCACGCGTCAACGTCCACTGGATCGGGCTTGCGGGAGGTGAGTGGCCAGCCGCGGGGTCAAGGCGCGCAAGGGGGTCGGGTCTTGCCTGAGCCCAGCGGTCATGGGCTGCCGCGTCCCCGCAGCCCTTGGCCGGTCTGGCCGCCTGGTGCGCGAGTTCGCCTGCGTTCGGGCATGCGGCGCGGCCCGCTACCGGCCCGCGGCAGCGCTGCGGGGCTTAGAAGGCCGCCTTGACGAGCTCGGCCAGCTGCGCATCACTGGCGGGCTTGGCCTTGTTCAGGATGTCCGGGGTCACGCACACGGCACTGCCGCCGGACTTGGCGCAGACGGTCCGGATGTCCTCGTACTGGAAGGCATCGCCGCCCAGGGCGGGAAACGGGCGGATCTTGATGCCGGTCACGGACTTCCACATGGCGAACTGGTCGGCGGACGCCAGGCGCAGGGTCAGCACGGTGGTTCCCTGGGTGTCCTGGTAGAGCACGTCCGTCGCCTTGATCCCATACGCGGCAATGGGCCGCACGGTGTGCTTCACGGACGGCAGGCCGAGTATCTTGGCCACCGTGGCATCCGGGACTTCGCCAGCAAAGGCGGGGAGAGACAAAAGGCCGAGGCCGAGGCTGAGGGCAAGGCGGGTGATCTTCATCGGTGTTCGTTCAGGTGCGAAAAGAGTTCCTGGAGCGTGCACGGATGATGGGTGTTCGGGCGGCAAACCTCAACGCCAACCTTTGGGGGGCCGCATGCCGCGTCGGTCGACGACGGAGGCCAGGCGGGCATGCGTCGGGGTGTCAAGACCTGACCCCAGCCGCCTGACCCCAGCCGCCGTGTCCCCAGCCGCTGACGGCTGCAGCCCCATACCTGCAGACGGCATGGCTCGAAAGCGGCAGGGCCTCGTACACGGGCGGGCGACGCCGGCCTTGCCGGGTCAGCGGGGGGACGGCACGCGTACGGTTTCGGCTTCGGCTTCGGCTTCGGCTTCGCCCTTGCCACCGTCACGTCCGGCCCGAAGGCCGGGCTGGCCCTGCCTTGCCAGCCCCGGGGACCGCCGGGCATCCACTCAGCGGTTGGCCTCCGCCAGCAGTTTGTTGACCTCGTCCTGCTGCGGGAAGCCCTTGCCCAGCTTGCTCAGCTGCTGCAGTTCCTGGCGCGCCGGTGCCTTCTCGCCGGCGGCGAGCAGGTAGCGGGCCAGGGCCAGGCGGTAGGTGGGCACCTCGGGCGAGAGCTGGACCACCTGGCGCTGCACCTCCAGGGCCTTCTTGGACTGCCCTTCGGCGGCCAGGGCGCTGGCATAGGTGTCCATGATCGCGGGCTGCTCGGGCGCCAGGGCCAGGGCCTTCTGGGCGTAGTCCAGGGCGCCGGGCTTCTTCTGCACGCTCAGCAGCCAGGCCATGTTGTTCAGGGCGCCGACCAGGTCCTGGCGCTTGGCCAGCAGGGCGCGGTAGTGCTTCTCGGCGCCGGGATAGTCGCCGCTGGCCAGGGCCAGGTCTGCGAGGTAGAGGCCGAAGGTGGTGTCCTCGGGGTGGGACTTGAGCCAGCCCTCGGCAAAGCTGTCGGCCTCGGCGGCGCGGCGGGCCTTGCGCAGCAAGGCATGCAGGCGCAACGGCGCCTCGCCCGGTTGCTCCAGGGACAGGGCCTTGCGCATGGCGGCCAGGGCCGGCTCGGTCGCGCCGAGCTCCTGCTGGACGACGCCCTCGGCCAGGTAGCCGGCCGCGGCCTTGGGGTGGCGGGTCTGGAGATCCTTGGCCAGGGCCAGGGCCTCCTGCGGGCGCTTCAGCTGCAGCTCCACCTGGATGGCCATGGCGCGGCCCTGGAGGTCATCCGGCTTCACGTCCAGCAGCTTCTTCAGCTCGCGCTGCGCCGCCTGGTAGTCCTTGTTGATGATCTGCACGCCGGCCGTGCCAAGCTGGCCCACGCCGGACTCCGGCATCAGCGAAGTGATCTTTCCGAAGGTGCTCAGGGCCTGGCCGTTCTCGCCGGCCGCCAGCTGGGCGCGCGCCAGGCGTTCCAGCAGCTCGACATTGTTCGGGATGGCAGCCACGGCCGCCTGCGCGGTGCTGAGCGTGAGCTTGGCATCGCGGCCGGCGAGCAGCACGTCGAGCAGCATCTCGCGGGCCATGGCGTCGTTGGGGTCGACCCGCACGGCCTCATTGAGCGTCTTGAGGATCTGGTCGTGCGGCTTGCCCAGCTGCGCATCCAGCTCGGCCAGGGCGCGCAGGGCCTGCGAGTTCTTGGGGTTGTCCTTGATGTAGGCCTCCAGGCGCGTGCGGGCCTGGTCGGGCTTCTTCTCGTTGACGTCAATGGTCACGAGCCCGCCCACCGCCAGCAGCATCTTGGGGTCCTTCTTGAGCACGATGTCGAAGGACTTGCGGGCCTCGGTCAGATTGCCCTGGGCCAGCTGCACGCGGCCGCGCAGCAGCGGCACGTCCACGGAGTCGGGCTGCTTGCGTTCCAGGCCCTCGATGGCCTTGAGCGCGCCGGCGTAGTCGCGGCGACCGGCCAGGGCGCTGATCAGGGCCAGGTCCACGCCCGTACCCTTCTCGGTGGCGGCGATGCTGCTGAGCTCGCTCAGCGCCGCCTCGCCGGAGCCACCCCGGCCCAGCTGGCCGATGGCCAGGGCCGCGCGGTAGCGCTGGTCCTCGGGGCGCAGGGCCGAGGCTCTCTTGAAGAAGTCCTCGGCCTGCTTCTGCTCGCCCAGCAGCATGCTGGCCTGGCCGGCCAGGGCCAGGGCCTCGCTGTCCTTGCTGCTGCTGTCCAGCAGCGGCTTCAGGGCGGCCAGGGCCTTGGCCGGCTGGCGCAGCTTGATCAGGGCCTGGGCGTGCTGGTAGCGCAGCTGGGATGACTGCGGTGCCAGCTGGACGGCCTTGGCCGAGAGCGCCTCGGCCTCGCTGTAATTGCCCAGCCGGGCCTCGGCCATGGCGGCCATGCTCAGCAGGCCCAGGTGCTCGGGCGCGCCACGGCGCAGGGCCTGCACCAGCTCCTTGGCGCGGCTGTAGTTGCCGGCGGCCATCTCGACCTTGGCCTCCAGCAGGGCCGAACGGCCACCGGGCACGCCGGCCTTCTTCATGGCGGCCAGCTGCTGGCGGGCGGCTTCCACGTCATTGCGGGCCAGGGCCAGGCTCAGCAGGGCGTCATGGGCATCGAACTGGTCCGGCCGCACCGCCAGCAGCTGCTGGAAGGTCTTGGTGGCCTCGGCGGGCTGGTTCAGGGCGCGCAGCTGCAGCTGGGCCTTGAACAGCAGGGCATTGACGGACTTGGGGTGGGTCTTGAGCAGTTCGTCCAGGCGCTGCACAGCTTGGTCGAAGGCCTGCTGGCTGGACAGGATGCGCGCCTGGGCCAGGCTGGCCTGCTCGGAGCCCGGGTCGCCGGCCACGGCGGCATCGGCCAGCTGGCGGGCGCGGTCCTTGTCGCCGGTGCCCAGGGCGGCGGCGCTGAGCTGGGCGTCCAGGGCGGCCTGGGCGGACTTGTCGGCCAGGCGCGTGCTGCCGTAGTCGCTGAGCACCTTCTTCAGCTGACCCTGGCTCAGCATCACCTGCACCAGCAGCGGCAGCACCTGCTCCTGGGGGTGCTTGTATTCCAGGGCGCGCCGCAGCTCGATCTCGGCGCTGGCGAGGTCACCGCTGTCCAGCAGGGCCTTGCCCAGCAGGAAGCGGCCTTCCGGGCTGGACGGATTCTTCTGCAGGAGGTTCTTCAGCTCGATGGTGGCCGTCTTGGCATCCTGCTGCTGCAGGGCCGTCTTGGCGGAGGCCATCAACTCCTCTTCACTCTTGCCACCGCAGGCAGCCAGCAGGCTCACACTCAGGACCAGGGGAAGGCTCAGACGTCGGGCGCGCAGTTTCAAGTCAATGTCTCCGAAGGTTTGCGGCGGGATCATGCCCTCAAGCGCCGAAGATTGCAGCAGGGACACCCCCACACTCGCAGGGGCGGGGCCTCTTGAGCGATGTCATGCCGGGTGACGGCCGCGCTCACAGCGGCGGTGCGATGGACTCGGCGTAGTCGTACAGGGCTCCGAGGATCTCCTGGTTGCGCTCGTCCTCGGCGTGGTCGGCTTGCTCGCCCAGGGCGTCGATGCGCTCGAAGAAGGCGCTGAGGCTCAGGGCGCCGCCTTCGCCGCCATGCAGGCGTGCCACGCAGTGCTGCTGCCAGCGCGCCTGTTCGGCGTCCGTGAGGGAGCCGGGGAAGTTGCGGGCGCGGTAGCGGAACAGCAGCTCCTCCAGGCGCCCGTCCTCGAAGGCAATGCGGCCGGCGGCCACGCGCTCGGCCAGGGCGGCGCCGTCCAGGGTGCGCAGGCGCTGCAGCTGGCGGCGGTCCTCATTGCCGACGAAGCCGCCGTAGAGGTCCTCGTCCACGTCCAGGGGCGGCAGGGCTTCGCGCTGGTAGACCCGCGACCACAGCCCCGCCAGCGCCCCGCCCTTCTCGGCCAGCAGCTGGGCATGGGCCAGGGCCTGCGCCTTGTCCAGGCCCCAGCGCTGGGCCAGGGCGTCGTTGACGGTGGCCAGGTTGCCGATCACCACAGGCGACTTGTTGACGTGGATGGACTTGATGGGCAGGCGCATCTGCCCCTCGGGCAGCTCGGACTGACGGGTGAAGAGCCGTGCGCGCACGGCCTCGGCGTCCAGGGTGAAGAGCTCGGACGGGTCATGGGACAGATCCCAGACGATCAGCTCGTTCTTGTTGCTCGGGTGGGGCGCCAGGGGCCAGACCAGGGCCAGGCAGCCCCGCTCCACGCCGTACATGCCGGAGATGTGCCAGAAGGGGCGGTTCACCCCGATCTCCGCCCAGACCGCCTCCTTCTTGCGCAGCTTGAGGCAGAAGTCGAAAAGCCGGGGCTGCTTCTGGCGTACCAGGCGGGCCAGGGCAATGGTGGCCCGGACGTCGGACACCGCGTCATGGGCCTGCTCGTGGGCCAGGCCGTTGGCGCGACTGAGGTCCTCCAGCTTGAAGGACACACGGCCGTCCTCATGGCGCGGCCACTCGATGCCCTCGGGGCGCAGGGCGAAGGTGCAGCGCAGCACGTCCAGCAGGTCCCAGCGGCCGCAGTCGTTCTGCCACTCGCGGGCGTAGGGGTCGATGAGGTTGCGCCAGAAGAGGAAGCGGGTGACCTCGTCGTCGAAGCGCAGGGTGTTGTAGCCCACGCCGACCGTGCCGGGCTGGGCCAGTGCGGCCTCGATGCGGGCGGCGAACTCGCGCTCCGGCACGCCCTCGGCCTGGCATTGCTGGGGCAGGATGCCGGTCAGCAGGCAGGACTCGGGGTCGGGCAGGTAGTCCGGCGAGGGCTGGCAGTAGAGGGCCAGGGGCTCGCCGATCTCGTTGAGCTCGGCATCGGTGCGGATGCCGGCGAACTGGGCGGGGCGGTCATGGCGCGGCACGCGGCCGAAGGTCTCGTAGTCGTGCCAGAGAAAGCTGAGGGTCTGCATGGGCCCGCACGATACTCCATCCGGGAGGGCTCGGCGCCGGCCCCATCCGCAGCAAGGCGGACGAGGCCGGCCCCCGCCCTCAGCCCCTGGGCGCCAGGACCTGGGCCAGGAACTTCTCCAGATGGCCGAAGAGCTGGTCGCGGTAGGCCTGGTGGCTCAGTTGGTGGTCGCCCTTGTCGAAGGTATGGAAGCTGTGGACCTTCCCGGCCTTCTTCAGGGCCTCGGCCATCTTGACCGAGTGCTTGTAGTCCACCTGACGATCGTGCGTGCCATGCAGCAGCACGACGGGCACCTTGATCTTCTGGGCATGGAGCACGGGCGAGGTGCTGCGCAGGCGCTCGACATCGTCGCGGGCATCGCCGATCTGGCGGCGCACGGCCTCGCGGCGACTGCCCTGGCCGGCGTCATCGACGAAATCGATCAGGTCGGTCACGGGCGCGAAGGCAAAGGCCCCTCGGTAGAGGTCCGGTGTCTTGACCGCCCCCATCAGCGCCGCATAGCCGCCGTAGCTGGCCCCCACGATGGCCACGCGGGAGGGATCTGCCCACTTGCTGTCCACGCAGTGACGGACCACATCCTCCAGGTCGTCCTGCATTTCCAGGCCCCAACGTCGCAGTCCGGCTTCCATGTAGGCCTCGCCATAGCCGGTCGAGCCGCGGAAGTTGGGCTGGACCACCAGGTAGCCGCGGTCGGCGATGAAGGCGGCCCAGGCGTCGAATTCGAGCCCGTCAGCGGCCTGCGGCCCGCCGTGCGGCATGATGACCACCGGTAGCCTCTCGTTGCTCTCGGCCCCCGGGGGGTAGGTGACGAAGGCATGCAACTCCATGCCGTCCCGGGCCTTGTAGAGGAAGTGCTGCTTCTTGCCCAGGGGCTGTTTGTGCAGCTCGGGATAGGTCTGGGCCAGCAGCTTGATGCTCGGCGCGTCGCCGAGGTTGGCGATGTAGACGCTCTCGGGCTGCCCCGGGACCTCGGAGGTCAGGATGAAGTCCTGCCCGTTGCGGGCGCCGGCGTAAAGCATGTTGAAGCGCCCCGGCAGCGACTCGTCCAGCTCCTTCTGCCAGGCCTTGTAGCGCGGATCCCAGTAGAAGCTGGCCATCTCTCCCAGCACGGCCTTGCGGATGCCCACAGCTTCGCCGCGCTCGTCGTGGATCAGGCTGCCGTCCAGTGCATAGCGCTTGTCGGCGAGCTTCAGCACGGGCTTGCTGTCGGGCTTGCTGATGTCCAGAGTGAAGACGGCGGGCAGGCCCTCGTGCAGGGCCTGCAGGTACAGCTGGTCCGGGTCGAGGCCGAAGCCCAGCGGGTACATGCGCTCGCGGTCGAAGGCGGCGTAATGAGAGATCTGGCGCCAGTTCTTGCCATTGGCATCGCAGACCCACACCGAGATGACGCCCTGCTCCGTGCGGCCGATGCCCACGCGCACCTGGTGGGAGGCGTCGGTGACCCAGTCGTAGATGCGATCGCGGGCGGTGAAGTAGGTGCTGCGCTCCGCGGTGTCCACGTTGACCTTGTAGACGGCGGTGTCGAACACCCGGTCACTGGCGGGCAGCTCCAGCAGGATGTGCTTGCCGTCTGGCAGGTAGTCCAGCACCTCGTCCTGGATCTGGGCCCAGCGCAGGTTCTTGGCCGAGGCGCCGCGGTTCTTGATCAGATTGATGGGGTTGCTGCCGTCGGCGTTGATGGCGACCAGGCGCGTCTCGGTGGTCGCCCACACGCCGAGGAAGTCGTCCTCGCGGTGCGAGGGGTAGCGCAGGCCCAGGATGAGCCGCTCGTTGTTGATCCAGCGGATCCAGCTGAAGATGAACTCCAGGTTGTCCGTGGTCATCAGGTTCTGCACGGGACCACCAGCCGCCGCACGGGTGACCAGCATGGTGCCGGACTCACCGTTGACGAGCGCGGCCAGCCGCTTGCCGTCGGGAGACAGAGAGACCTGCTCCATCAGCGGCCGGCGGCTGAAGCTGCGCAGGGGCAGCGGCGTGCGCGCCGCCTGGGCGCGGGCCAGATTCATCGCGGCGGGCAGGGCGGCCAGGCCCAGCATCTGTGCGCCGGTCGTCAGCACGGTTCTTCTCTTCATCCACATCCTCCTTGACCCCAGATTGCGAGGCAGCAGCATTCTCCGCGCCGACCCGACCGCGCACGGGTCTGGAGCCTCAGGGTTTTCCATCTTTTTCCCCCGCCTGGGGGAAGTCATCCAACATGCGGACCGGCATGGGGCCGGGGCCGGCGCGCGGCCCATAATCCAGCGCATTGCCGAGCCCCCGCTTCCCATGACCTTGATCAAGCCCCCCCTGCCCTGCTCCGCCCGTCGCGCCCAGCAGGGATGGATCTCCCGCAAGCTGCTGCTGTGGATCGGACTCGGCCTGCCGCTGGCCCTGCTGCTGCTGCTGGGCGTGGCTGCCGCCTTCATCTACCCCTCCCTGCCCTCGCTGGACAAGCTGACCGACTACCAACCGAAGCAGCCCCTGCGCATCTACACCTCCGACGAGGTGCTGATCGGTGAGTTCGGCGCCGAGCGCCGCAGCTACCTGCCGCTGAAGGACATCCCCAAGCGCATGCAGGATGCGCTGCTGGCCGTCGAGGATTCGGCCTTCTACGAGCATGGCGGCATCAGCTACACGGGCATCCTGCGGGCGATGCTCAGCAACACCGTCAGCAGCCGCAAGCAGGGCGCGTCCACCATCACGCAGCAGCTGGCGCGCGACCTCTACCTGACCAAGCGCCAGCTCTACAGCCGCAAGTTCATCGAGATGCTGCTGGCCCTGAAGATCGAGAGCCAGCTCCCCAAGGAGAAGATCCTCGAGGTCTACATGAACCAGATCTACCTGGGGCAGAAGGCCTATGGCTTCGAGGCCGCGGCGCAGACCTACTTCGGCAAGTCGCTCAAGGACCTGGATGTGGCCGAGACCGCCATGCTGGCCGGCCTGCCGCAGAACCCGGCCTATGCCAACCCGGTCGCCAACTTCCAGCGCGCCAAGCGCCGCCAGCTGCTGGTGCTGGAGCGCCTCAAGGACACCGGCGTGATCACCCCCGAGGAGCATGACCGCGCCCGCGAAGAGAAGCTGCACATCCGCAGCAGCCAGGACGAACGCCTGCACGGTGAGTACGTGGCCGAGCTCGTGCGCCAGCAGGTCTTCGCCCAGTACGGCGAGGAGGCCTACACGCTGGGCCTCAAGGTCTACACCACCCTCGTCGCCGACCAGCAGCAGGCGGCCTACCGCGGCCTGCGCAAGACCCTGCTGGAGTACGAGCGCCGCCGTCCGTGGCGCGGCCCAGAAGGCTTTGTGGAGCTGCCCGACGAGCCCGCCGAGGAGGACGCCGCCATCACGCAGGCCCTCGCCGAGCACCCGGACAACGACGAGCTGCGCGCCGCCGTCGTGACCAAGGTCGCGGGCGGCAAGGTCTATGCCTCGCTGCAGAGCGGGGACGAGCTCCAGATCAGCGGCGACGGGCTGCGCGCCCTGGGCAATGCGCTGTCGGACAAGGCGCGGCACGAGCTGCAGGTCCGCCGTGGCTCCATACTGCGGGTGCTGAAGGGCTCGCCCACCAAGGAGTACCCGCAAGGCGCCTGGGCGGTGACGCAATCGCCCGAGGCCGAGGGCGCACTGGTGGCCATGGCGCCTGACAGCGGCGAGGTGCGCGCCCTGGTGGGCGGCTTCGATTTCAACCGCAACAAGTTCAACCACGCCACCCAGGCCTACCGCCAGCCGGGGTCCAGCTTCAAGCCCATCGTCTACTCGGCCGCGCTGGAGCTGGGCGTCACGCCCAACACCCTGATCAACGATGCGCCCCTGGTCTATGACAACTGGGAGCCGCGCAACTACGACGGCAGCTACGACGGCCCCATGCCCATGCGCACGGCCCTGGCCAAGTCCAAGAACATGGTGACCATCCGTCTGCTGGAACAGGTCAGCCCGCCGCGGGCACGGCAATGGGCGGGGCGCTTCGGCCTGGACGTGGACCGGCAGCCCGACAACCTCACCCTGGCCCTGGGCTCGGGCTCGGTGACGCCCATGCAGATGGCGGGCGCCTATGCCGTGTTCGCCAATGGCGGCCAGCTGCGCAAGCCGGTGATCATCCAGCGCATGATCGACGCCAAGGGTCAGGTCTTGTTCCAGGCCCCGGCGCTGGCCGAGGGCGAGCCTGCCATCTCGGCGCGCAACGCCTTCACCATCAGCAGCCTGCTGCAGGAAGTGACGACGCGGGGCACGGCGGCGCGTGCCGCCGGCCAGCTCAAGCGGACCGACCTCTACGGCAAGACCGGCACCACCAATGATTCCGTGGACGCCTGGTTCGCCGGCTTCCACCCGCGCATGGCCGCCGTGGTGTGGATCGGCTATGACAACCCGCGCAGCCTGGGTGACCGCGAAAGCGGCGGCGGCCTGGCCCTGCCCGCCTGGATCAGCTTCATGGAAGTGGCCCTGCGCGGCGTGCCGCCCTCCGAGCTCCAGCCGCCCAGCGAAGGCCTGGTGCGCGAAGGCCAGGAATGGATCTTCGAGGAGTTCGCCGGTCCGGCGGGGCTGCAGCAGATCGGCCTCACGGCCGCGCCGGCCGGCGCGGCTTCAGCGGCCTCCAGCGCGGCAAGCTCGGTGCCCTGACACCGCGGGCTTCGCCAAGGCGGGTGAGATCAGGCCTGGGTGGTCAGGGCTGGGTAACCTGGCCCATCCACGCAGCACCGCTCCACCAGCCCGGACGCCAATGGAACCGCAGCGACCTCAGGGCTTGCCGCCGCCCGTGCCAGGCAGGCGCTGCAGCGAGCCGCCTTCCAACCAGCGCTGCACGGCCTGCAGCTCCGCCGCGGCGTCGGCCGGCCCCTGCAGCTCGGGCAGCAGGATGTCGGGCAGGACGCCGAAGGCATCGACGGGCAGCTGCGGCAGGCGCAGGCTGCGCGAGGTGGCATACCAGAGGTCACGGCGGCCGGACGGCAGGGTGAAGGGTCGCATATTGCTGTAGTCCAGCGCGCCGAAGCTGGGCCGCCCCAGGAGCTTGACGCCCAGGCCCTGGCGCACCGTCAGCAGGAACTGCTCGCAGGAGCTGCCGCAGTCCCGGTCCATCAGCACGGCCACCTTCTGCGGCCGGCGCTTCTCGGGCACCACGCTGCGCTCGTAGACGAAGCGGTCGGCCTGCACGCGCGCCCAGGCGCCCGAGGGCACCGCCCGCAGCGCGGCCAGCACCGATTGCGCGAACAGCACGCAGGCGGCGTCGCCCGGGGCATAGCGTGCGCAGATCTGCTCGTGGGCACGCTGGTTGGCTGGCGTGGACAGCCACTCCACGCCCACGCTCACCGGCTGCTCGGCGAGCAGCCAGGGCAGCAGGGGCGCATAGCTGCTGTCGGCGCCGCCGTCGTTGTCGCGCACATCGATGATCCAGTTGGGCCGGCTCAGCAAGGCGGCCCGCTGCTTGCGCAGCAGGGTCTCCAGGGCCGCACGGTGCTGCGGCGAGAAGCTGGGCAGGTGGATGACCAGCGTGCGAGGCGTCAGCAGGCGTAGTGTGGGCTGGCGGGCGCCGGACGCCGGCTCGGGAGCGGGGGGCGCGGTCGCGGCGCTGGCAGGCGCGGCACCCGGCGCGGCGGCCGCCTGCGCCTCCGCACCGGGGCTGCTGCTCACCCACAGATGGCCCTTGCGCCAGTGCTTCAGGTAGCTGTTGAGCAGGGCCAGGCAGGCCTTGTCATCGGCGATCTGGGCCGCCTCGCTGCGGGCCTTGAGCAAGGCCGCCGCCATGGACTGCTCGCCGCGCTGAGGCAGCAGTTCGCGTGCGCCGGCATCGTTCTCCATCAGGAAGGCTGGCATGGCCTCGAGGTCCTTGGCACAGGCATCGCCGGCGCCCAGCGCATGCTCGGCCGCCTGCACGCCCTGAGCCCACGCCGGGCACGCGGCAGCCAGGCACGCGGCCATCAGCCAGCCTGTCGTCCGGGCGTGCATCCAGGCATGCCCGCGGGCCTGCCTCCGGGTCGCGGGCCCTGCCGGGGCCTGCGCCCCGCCGGACTGGGCGCCGCGCCCTGCTGCTTGCGATGCTGACGACTGCTTCATGGTCGTGCCTCCTCCTGCATTCTTGTGCTGCACAGGCACGCCTCATGCCTGCGTCCGGGTCCGGGCGGCCTCCTCGCTCCCGGCCTTGGCGGGCCAGGGTCTCAGCGCCGGCGTACCACCAGGCTGCCCACGGAGTAGCCGGCACCGAAGGAGCAGATCACACCCGTGTCACCCGGCTTCAGATCGGCGCGGTGGCGGTGGAAGGCGATGATGGAGCCCGCCGAGGCGGTGTTGGCGAACTCGTCAAGGATCAGCGGCGCGACGTCCGAGCCGGCCTCGCCACCCACCAGCTTCTTGACGATCAGCTGGTTCATGCCCAGGTTCGCCTGGTGCAGCCAGTAGCGGCGCACGGCCGTGGTCTCCAGGCCCAGTGCGGCGACATGCGCCTCGATATGGGCGGCCGCCACCGGCACCACCTCCTTGAAGACCTTGCGGCCCTCCTGGCGGAAGGTCTTGTCGCGGGCCAGGGGGTCGCTGTCCTCGCTGCGGTTCATGAAGCCGAAGTTGTTGCGGATGTTGTTGGAGAACTGCGTGGCCAGCTTGCTGCCCAGCACCTCCCACTGCTCGGCCGCCACGGCCTCGTCGGCACGCTCCACGAGCAACGCCGTGCAGACGTCGCCGAAGATGAAATGGCAGTCGCGGTCCTTCCACTCCAGGTGGGCCGAGGTGATCTCGGGGTTCACCACCAGCACGCAGCGCGAGGCGCCGCTGCGCACGGCGTTCCAGGCCTGCTCCAGCGCGAAGGTGGCCGAGGAGCAGGCCACGTTCATGTCGAAGCCATAGCCGCCGGCACCCAGCGCCTGCTGGATCTCGACGGCCATGGCCGGGTAGGCGCGCTGCATGTTGGCGGCGGCGCAGATGACCATGTCCACGTCCTTGCCCTCGCGGCCGGCGGCGGCCAGGGCCTGGCGCGCGGCGTCGACGGCGATCTCGGCCATCAGGGAGAGTGCCTCGTCCGGGCGCTCGGCGAAGCGGGGGTACATGCGCGCCGGGTCCAGCACGCCCTCCTTCTCCAGCACATAGCGCTGCTTGATGCCCGAGGCTTTCTCGATGAACTCGACGCTCGAGTGGCACAGCGGCTGCACCGTGCCGGCCGCGATGGCCTCGGCCTGCTCGGCATTGTGGCGGTCCACATAGGCGTTGAAGGCCTGGACCAGCTCGGCGTTGCTGATGGTGTGAGGCGGCTGGTAGAGGCCGGTACCGCTGATGACGACTGCGTGCATGGACAAATCCTGTGGGCGGCGCCTGGGGCGCCTGCTGAAGCGGGCAAGTGTAGCGAGCAGCCCAGCACGCTCCATTGGCGGCTTCCCCCAGATCCGCTTGCACTGCGGACAGGCATTCCGCGTAGAATCAATCACCGGGCCCAAATTTTGGCGCCCGGTTTTTTGTGCCCGCACCTTGCCCCGCTGCAAGGCCTCGCGGATCCACAAGCTTCTGACCGGGACTCCAAGTCAAGCGCTCGCAGCCGAGGCCGTGCACTGCACCAACGCACGCCGCAATGCGACTCCCTTGAACCATGGAAATCTTCGACTACGACAACATCCTCCTCCTGCCGCGCAAGTGCCGGGTGGAAAGCCGCGCCGAATGCGACACCTCGATCGAGTTCGGCCCGCGCCGCTTCAAGCTGCCGGTGGTGCCGGCCAATATGAAGACGGTGGTGGATGAGCGCATCACCGAATGGCTGGCCGCCAACGGCTACTTCTACGTGATGCACCGCTTCGACCTGGACGCCGTGGCCTATGCCCGCAGCATGCGCGACAAAGGCCTCTTCGTCTCGATCAGCTCCGGCGTCAAGGAGGCGGACTACGCCCTGATCGACCGCCTGGCCGCCGAAGGCGTGGGGGCCGACTACATCACCATCGACATCGCCCATGGCCATGCCGACAGCGTGCAGCGCATGATCGCCCACATCAAGCAGAAGCTGCCGGACACCTTCGTCATTGCCGGCAACGTGGGCACGCCCGAGGGCGTGATCGACCTCGAGAACTGGGGCGCGGATGCCACCAAGGTGGGCATCGGCCCGGGCAAGGTCTGCATCACCCGGCTCAAGACCGGCTTCGGCACGGGCGGCTGGCAGCTCTCGGCGCTGAAGTGGTGCGCGCGCGTGGCCACCAAGCCCATCATCGCGGACGGCGGCATCCGCCACCATGGCGACATCGCCAAGAGTGTGCGCTTCGGTGCCTCGATGGTGATGGTGGGCTCGCTGTTCGCCGGCCATGAGGAATCGCCCGGCAACACGGTGGAGGTGGACGGCAAGCTCTACAAGGAGTACTACGGCTCGGCCTCGGACTTCAACAAGGGCGAGTACAAGCACGTCGAGGGCAAGCGCATCCTCGAACCCGTCAAGGGCCGCTTCGCCGATACCGTGCGCGAGATGCGCGAAGACCTCCAGAGCTCCATCTCCTACGCCGGCGGCCGCCAGCTGGCGGACCTGCGCAAGGTGAACTACGTGATCCTCGGCGGCGAAAACGCCGGCGAGCACCTGTTCATGTGAGGCGCGGGCGGCCTGTGGTCGCCCGCTGGATCATCGGCCCGGCTGCAGAGTCGGGCCGCCTCACCGTTCCGACCTCGCGCAAAGCGCTTCATGATGCAACAGCATGTATTGATAACTCGTCTTCTTGCATCAAGACGTTTCCTACCGCCGTCAAAATCACCCTTTCAATGCATGTAGGGGGCTGACAGGCGCCGCGTGCTCGCCACAATGCGGGAGTCTCCAAACCGCCACCCGCTCCCTGCATGACGCGTCGCACGCCCCCTGCACCGACTCCCACCAGCTTTCGCCGGGACATCAACGGCCTGCGCGCATGGGCCGTCATGTCGGTCGTACTGTTTCACCTGGGGGTGCCCGGCCTCCGGGGAGGCTTTGTGGGGGTGGATGCCTTCTTCGTGATCTCCGGCTTCCTGATGACGGGCATCCTGCTGAAGGGGCTCGATGCCGGCAAGGTCTCCATTGGCGACTTCCTGCTGGCCCGGGCCCGGCGCATCCTGCCGGCCCTGCTGCTGCTGTGCCTGGGCCTGCTCCTGCTGGGAGCCCGCGTGCTCCTGCCGCTGGACTACAAGCAGCTGGCCTCGCACAGCCTGGCGAGCCTGACCTTCCTCTCCAACTTCAAGTACTGGGGCGAGGCCGGCTATTTCGACGCCAGCTCCCATGAGAAGTGGCTGCTGCACACGTGGTCGCTGTCGGTCGAGTGGCAGTTCTACCTGCTCCTGCCCTGCCTCTTCTGGGCCCTCTGGCGACTGCAATGGGGGCGCCGAGCCCTGTGGTCAATGCTGGCGGGCCTGGGCCTGCTGAGCCTGGCGCTGTCGATCTGGCAGAGCTTCTCGGACCCGACGGCCGCCTACTATGGCCTTCAAAGCCGCGCCTGGGAGATGATGCTGGGCGGCCTGCTGCACCTGGCGCCGGCCTGGCGCCCGGGTCAGGACCGGCAGCGCAGGCTTCTGGAGGCCACGGGCTTTGCCCTTCTGGTGGGCAGCGTCTTCTTCATCGACGGCCGCTGGCCCTGGCCAGGCCTGCCGGCCCTGCTGCCCACCCTGGGGACTGCCGCCATGATGCTGGCAGCCCGGCAGGATTCGCCGCTCACGGCGTCGGCCCCTCTGCAGTACCTGGGCAGCCGCTCCTACTCCCTCTACCTCTGGCACTGGCCGGCCTGCGTGCTGCTGAGCTACCTGGGACTCAACCAGCAGGCCATGCCCCAGCTGCTGGCGCTGCTTGCCATGCTGGGGCTCGCCGAGCTGTCCTGGCGCCTGGCGGAGCAAGGCGCCGGGCGCAGCCTCAACCGCCAGCCAGCACGGCAGGCCTGGATCCGGCTGGGCAGCTGGACCGCGCTGCCGGCCCTGCTGGCCCTGGGCTTGTGGGTGGCTCAGGGCTGGCCCGGCCGCCTCCCGGCCTCTGCGGAGGCCATCGCCGCCGCGGCCGCCCGGCCCTCCTCGGCCAACAAGGCCTGCCATGTCAGCGAGGGCCGGCACTCGCCCATGTGCAAGTATGGGGATGGCCCGCCCGCCTTCGTCCTGCTTGGGGACAGTCATGCCTCGGTGCTGGTCAGCGCCGTCCGGGACGCGCTGCCGGCCGGGAGGTCCATGCTGCAACTGAGCTATTCGGGCTGCCCATATGTGCTCGACGCCCGCTTCGATACGCCCTGGACCTCTGCCCACTACGACTGCGCCGGCTTCAACCAGTGGGCCCGCGACACCATCAGGGCCCTGCCGCCAGACGTGGGCGTGATCCTCGTGTCGCGCTACGCCTCGCGGGCCCTTGGGGCCAACGAGGACCCCCCGGAGGAGCGCAGGCCGGCCATCGACTTCCCCGCCAACGGCCCCATCGATCCCGACCGCCTGGGGCATTTCGCAGCCCAGATCATCCGGGACAGCTGCGAGCTGGCGGCTCAGCGCCCAGTCTGGCTGGTGCGCCCCATCCCCGAGATCGGGCGCCACGTCCCGCATCTGATCTCCCGCCGACTGGCCATGGGCCAGGACCCCGAGCTGGGCCTGGCCTGGGCTGACTACCAGGAGCGCAACGGCTGGATCTGGAAGGCGCAGGATGCCGCTCGCCGGCAATGCGGCGTGCGCATCGTGGACCCCACGAGCCTGCTGTGCG
This sequence comes from Roseateles flavus, assembly GCF_039872765.1. Classification (NCBI taxonomy): domain Bacteria; kingdom Pseudomonadati; phylum Pseudomonadota; class Betaproteobacteria; order Burkholderiales; family Sphaerotilaceae; genus Roseateles; species Roseateles flavus. The sequence continues at coordinate 487,746 of NZ_JBDPZC010000002.1, forward strand.
ACACCCGCCGCTGCGCCACCAGCCATCAAGGACAGCCCTTGTACATGGATGACAACCACCTCAGCGCGTATGGCAGTGCCCGGCTCGTGCCGGTGTTCCGTCAGGCCTTGCAGGCCGGGCAGCCCACGCTGGAAGCTGCCAATGCCGCTTCGGCCTCCTTGCCGGGCGAGCCGCCCGCCAGTCTGTCCGACGCCCTGCCTCATGCCTGGCCCACGGGGCTGCCCCCACCGGCGGCCGGCCTCGCGACACCCCGCCCTGCCGCGCCGCAGGGGCCGGCGACCGCGCAACCCAGCACATCACCCTGATCCTGTCTCCTGTCAGTTCTTTCAATCACGCCGGTTTGCGTCATCTTGATGCACGCCGGCGTCGTCTTTTTGCAGCTTCTGCTGGGATTTCACCGCTACTCAGTGTCGGAACGGACTCCAACAATAAAACGAACGGTCGTGCTATTTCAGCATCAAGACCGTCACAACAAACAGGAGACAAGCCATGCGAAACAACACAGCCCGCGAGAGCGGCAAACCTTTTTCACGCCCCCAGTCGGGGACCCGGCGCCTCGCCAGCGCCCTGCTGGGGGTGAGCCTCGGCCTGCTGGCCCTGGGCGCCCAGGCCCTGGGCTGCCGCAGCGCCACCCCGGCCGAGGCAGCGGTCTACACCGTGCCCCAGCTGATGCCGGGTGTCACCTCGCCGCGGGACGGCACCTGCTTCATCGGCGGGCTCAGGATCCCGGGCAGCGACGGCACCCTGCTCAGCGCCAATGTCTTCCTGCCCAAGGCGGATCCCTCGGGCGCCAAGGCGCCCGGCGTGATGTTCATCAGCAGCTGGGCGGCGGCCGACTTCTTTGAGTACGTGGGCCAGCAGCAGCGCCTGGCCCAGCAGGGCTATGTGGCCTTTGCCTACACCGCGCGGGGCTTCTGGGGTTCCGAGGGCACGGTGGGCGTGGCCGGTCCGGCCGATGTGGCGGACGCCTCCAGCATGCTGGACTGGCTCAGCACCAACACCCCGGCCGACCCGCAACGCCTGGCCTCGGCCGGCATCTCCTATGGCGCCGGGCTCTCGCTGCTGGCCGCCGCCCGGGACAGCCGCATCAAGGCCGTGGTGGCCATGTCCGGCTGGGCCTCGCTGATCGAGCAGATGTACCGCAATGAGGTGCCCAACCCCATCTGGCTGGACATCCTGCAGCTCTCCGGCCAGCTGACCGGCCGGCTGGACCCGCTGGTCGCCAGCTACAACAGTCTGCTGCAGAACCCTGACACCCCCGCCGCCAAGATCGGCGAGATCGCCAGCTGGGCCTGGGCCCGTTCGCCCAGCAGTGCGGTCCCGCAGCTCAACAGCCGCCAGGTGCCCGTCATGCTGGTCAAGAACTGGCAGGACGACATGTTCTCGCCCAACTCCAGCATGACCCTGTTCACCGCCTTGAGCGGGCCCAAGAAGCTGCTGCTGCAAAGCGGCATCCACGCCTCGGCCGAGCTGCCCGGCGCCGTGCTGGGCGTGGACCAGCACATCTGGACCCAGGCCCAGCGCTGGCTGGCGCGCTGGCTGAAGAACGAGGCCAATGGCATCGACACCGAGCCCAAGGTCGACCTGCAGCCCAAGTTCCAGGGCTACCGCGAGCTGCTGTCCAACTGGCCGGCGCCCGAGCTGAAGACGCAAACCCTGTACCTGCAGCCCCGCGGCGCCATACGCTGGGACTGGCGCTGCGTCTGCACCCGCGGCTGGACCGGCGGCCTGGGTGGCGCGCCCAGCGGCGACACGGTCAGCGACCGCATCGGCAACAGCTCGGACACCACGGCCAGCAGCGGCCCCCTGCCCGTGCTCTCGCCCCTGATGGAGAGCGTGGGCCTGCCCGTGATCAACCACCAGGCCACCATCCTGTGGGGCAATGGCATCCGCTACGAGGGCGACTGGCTGCGCAGCCCGCTGAAGCTGCGCGGCATCCCCAGCCTGCAGCTGCGCATCAAGCCCTCGCAGGCGCGCGGCATGGTCGTGGCCTATCTCTACGACGTGGACGCCGCCGGCTTCGGCACGCTGATCAGCCATGGCGCCCGCGCCTGGCACCAGGCCCAGCCAGGGCAGGCCATGAACCTCGGCCTGGACCTGGTAGCCACGGCCTATGACGCACCCGCCGGCCACTACCTGGCCCTGGTGCTGGACACGCGGGATCCGCTGTACGGCAACCCGGTGCGCGCCGGCGAGTCCTTCGAGTACAGCCTGGAGTTCGCCCCGGGGCAGACGCAGCGCCTGACCCTGCAATCGCGCTGAAGCAGCTTTGGCGCCATCGAGCACCGCCCCCAGGATTCAGCGCCTGGGGGCGCCAAGGTGGCCCCTACAATCGGGCAACCCCTGATTCCCGCCGACGGGGCGCCTCCGCGAGGAGACGCCCCGCGGCCATTTCAAGCAGCAAAGCGCGTCATGACCGAACTTGCCAAGTCCTTCGAGCCCGCCGCCCTGGAAGCCCATTGGGGCCCTCTGTGGGAGTCCCAAGGCCTCTACCGTCCCACGCTGGACAAGAGCCGCGACTCCTTCTGCATCCAGCTGCCGCCGCCGAATGTGACCGGCACCCTGCACATGGGTCACGCCTTCAACCAGACCATCATGGACTCGTTGACGCGCTACCACCGCATGCGCGGCCACAACACCCTGTGGGTGCCTGGCACCGACCACGCCGGCATCGCGACGCAGATCGTGGTGGAGCGCCAGCTGCAGGAGAAGGGCCAGAGCCGCCATGACCTGGGCCGCAAGAACTTCGTCGCCCAGGTCTGGGAGTGGAAGGAGCAGTCCGGCAGCACCATCACCCGCCAGATGCGCCGCATGGGCGACTCGGTGAGCTGGGAGCACGAGTACTTCACCATGGACGACAAGCTCTCCAAGGTGGTCACCGACACCTTCGTGCGCCTCTTCGAAGAAGGCCTGATCTACCGCGGCAAGCGCCTGGTGTCCTGGGACCCCATCCTGAAGTCCGCCGTCTCCGACCTGGAGGTGGAGAGCGAGGAGGAAGACGGCTCGCTGTGGCACATCCGCTACCCGATGGCTGAAGGATCGGAGACCCTCGTCGTCGCCACGACCCGCCCCGAGACCATGCTGGGGGACACCGCCGTGATGGTCCACCCCGAGGACGAGCGCTACAAGCACCTGATCGGCCAGCAGGTGAAGCTGCCCATCACCGGCCGTCTGGTCCCGGTGATCGCCGACGACTACGTGGACAAGGAATTCGGCACCGGCGTGGTGAAGGTCACCCCGGCGCATGACACCAACGACTACCAGGTGGGCCTGCGCCACAAGCTGCCCATGCTGACCATCTTCGATCTCGAGGCCAAGGTCAGTGCCCATGAGGCCACCGAGATCCCGGCCGAGTACATCGGTCTGGACCGCTTCGTCGCACGCAAGAAGATCGTGGCCGAGCTGGAGGCGCAGGGCCTGCTGGTCGAGGTCAAGAAGCACAAGCTGATGGTGCCGCGCTGCGCCCGCACGGGCCAGGTCATCGAGCCCATGCTGACGGACCAGTGGTTCGTGGCCATGAGCAAGGCCGGCGCCAACGGCAAGTCCATCGCCGAGGAGGCCATCGAGGCCGTCAGCTCGGGTGACGTGAAGTTTGTGCCCGAGAACTGGGTCAACACCTACAACCAGTGGATGAAGAACATCCAGGACTGGTGCATCTCCCGCCAGCTGTGGTGGGGCCACCAGATCCCCGCCTGGTATGACGAGGACGGCCAGGTCTACGTCGCCCGCAGCGAGGCGGAGGCGCAGGCCAAGGCCCCCGGCAAGACCCTGACCCGCGACGAGGACGTGCTGGACACCTGGTACTCCTCCGCCCTGGTGCCCTTCTCCACCCTGGGCTGGCCCGAGGCCACCGTGGAGCAGGACCTCTTCCTGCCCTCCTCCGTGCTGGTGACGGGATACGACATCATCTTCTTCTGGGTCGCCCGGATGATCATGATGACCAAGCACTTCACCGGCAAGGTGCCCTTCAAGCACGTCTACATCCACGGTCTGGTGCTCGACGCCCAGGGCAAGAAGATGTCCAAGTCCGAGGGCAATGTGCTGGACCCGGTGGACCTGATCGACGGCATCGAGCTCGCGCCCCTGCTGGACAAGCGCACCCAAGGCCTGCGCAAGCCCGAGACGGCGCCCAAGGTCCGCAAGGCCACTGAGAAGGAGTTCCCCGAGGGCATCCCCGGTTACGGCGCCGACGCCCTGCGCTTCACCTTCGCAGCCATGGCCACGCTGGGCCGCTCGGTCAACTTCGACTCCAAGCGCTGCGAGGGCTACCGCAACTTCTGCAACAAGCTCTGGAACGCCACGCGCTTCGTGCTGATGAACACCGAAGGCCAGGACTGCGGCCTGAAGGAGCACACCGCGGCGGACTGCGAAGGCGGCTACCTGAGCTTCAGCCCCTCGGACCGCTGGATCACGAGCGAGCTGCAGAAGGTCGAGATGGCCGTGGCCCAGGGCTTCGCGGACTACCGCCTGGACAACGTCGCCAACGCCATCTACGACTTCGTCTGGAACGAGTACTGCGACTGGTACCTGGAGATCGCCAAGGTGCAGATCCAGGTCGGCAACGAGGCTGAAGCGCGCGCCACGCGCCGCACCCTGATCCGCACGCTGGAGACCACGCTGCGCCTGTTGCACCCGGTGTCCCCCTTCATCACCGAGGCCCTGTGGCAGACGGTCGCGCCGGTGGCCGGCCGCAAGAGCACCGAGTACATCGTCAACGCTGCCTACCCCGTGGCCCAGCCCGAGAAGATTGACCCGGCGGCCATCGCCTGGGTGGAGCAGCTCAAGGCCGTGGTGGGCACCTGCCGCAGCCTGCGCAGCGAGATGGGCCTCTCGCCCGCCGAGCGCGTGCCCCTGCTGGTGGCTGGCGGCCAGGGCTTCATCGCCGAAGCCGCTCCGCTGATCAAGACCCTGGCCAAGCTGGCCGAGGTCCAGCTGGTGGATGACGCCACCTTCGAGCAGGCCGCCGCCGCGCTGCCCGTGCTGGTGCATGGCGAGGCCCGCCTGGCGCTGAAGGTGGAGATCGACGTCGAGGCCGAACGCGCCCGCCTGGGCAAGGAGATCGCCCGACTCGAAGGCGAGATCAGCAAGGCCACGGCCAAGCTGTCCAATGAGAGCTTCGTGGCCCGCGCGCCCGAGGCTGTCGTGGCCCAGGAGCGCCAGCGCGTGGCCGAGTTCGGAGCGACGCTGGAGCGGCTGAAGACCCAGGCCTCCCGTCTGGGCTGAGGCCCGTCACAGGATCCTGCTGCCGGATCCACGCCCGTCAGCACAAGGGGGCCTGCAAGGGCCCCCTGTGCATTTGGAACCGTCGGACCGGCAGCAGCCATACGGGCCCCCGGCAGAGCCCATCCCCGGGGGAGGGCGTTCAAGCCCCGCTGGGCTCCGCCACGGCACCCGCCGTGGTCTCTGGCTTGCTCAGCAACTCGTCCATGCGCCGCGCCACCGCCCAGGCGGCCCGCACGCGCGACTCCCGCGTGGTGCTGGCGACTCGCGGCGTGATCTGCAGATTGGGCATGCCGTGCAGGGGCCGGTCGGGCTCCAGCCAGCCCGGCTCCACGCTGTCCATCCAGGCCGCGAGGATGCGGCCGCTGCGCATGGCGCCGGCCAGGGCCACGTCGTCGAACATGGCGCAGTGGGTGAGCGCCACCACCACCTGGTTGGCCTTGGCATGGCCCAGCACACGGTGGCCCAGCAGGCCCTTGTAGCGCGGGTAGAAGGGCAGCTGCACGCAGAGCACGTCGCTCTGCTCCATCAGGGCGCGCAGGGCCACGGGCGGGATGTTCCATTGCTTCCAGAGGTCCTCGCTCTCGTGCAGCGAGGGGTCGTAACCCAGGACCTTGGCGCCGAAGGCCGGCAGGATCTGGGCCAGCATGCGCGAGGCCGGCGTCAAGCCCAGCAGGCCCACGGTGGACTGCCCCAGCTCGCGCCCCACCAGCAGGCCATCGGCACCGTAGACCGGCACCCGGCGCAGCATGTTCAGCGCCGCGCCCAGCATGTACTCGGCCTCGGCCTGCCCCGTGGCGGCGCCGGAACGCACGAGTTCGACCTCGTGCATGCGGCAGGCCTCGATGTCCACCGTCTCGATACCGGCGCTCACGCGGCCGATCACCCGCAGGCGCGGCGCGGCCTTCAGCAGGGAATGGTCGACCGCCACGGTGGGCGGCAGGATCAGGCCGTGCACCTGCTGCAGGCCTTCACGCAGCGCGGCGGGGTCCCGGGCCAGCTCCGGCGCCACGCGCACGGCATGGCGCTTGCCCAGCCATTCGACCACCTCGACATCCAGAGGTTCCAGCACCAGCAGATTCATCTTTTCATGTTCCAGATGGCATTGCTCCGGGGCCAGACCCCCCGTGCCACAATCCCACGCATTCGTCCCAGGCAGCTCGCCAGATGCAAATCAACAAAGCCATTTTCCCTGTTGCGGGCCTCGGCACGCGTTTTCTCCCGGCAACAAAAGCGCAGCCGAAGGAAATGCTGCCGGTCGTGGACAAACCTTTGATCCAGTATGCGGTCGAAGAGGCCTATGCCGCGGGCATCCGCGAGATGATCTTTGTGACCGGCCGTCACAAGCGCCCCATCGAAGATCACTTCGACATGAGCTTCGAGCTGGAAGTCGGCCTGGAGCAGGCCGGCAAGCAGGAGCTGCTCGACGTCGTGCGAAGCGTCAAGCCCGATGACATGCAGTGCATCTATGTCCGCCAGGCGCAGGCCCTGGGCCTCGGCCATGCGGTGCTGTGCGGGCAGCGTCTGGTGGGCAACGAACCCTTCGCCGTGCTGCTGGCGGACGACCTGATGGTCGGCCCCGACGAAGGCCATCCCGTGCTCAAGCAGATGGTCGAGCAGTTCAGCGAATGGCGCGCCTCCATCCTTGCCGTGCAGGAAGTCCCTGCTGAGCACACCCGGCGCTACGGCATCGTGGCCGGCGCCCCGGTGAGCGACAAGCTGGTGGACGTCCAGCGCATCGTCGAGAAGCCCGCGCCCGAGGTCGCGCCTTCGCGCCTGGGCGTGGCGGGGCGCTACATCCTCACGCCGGGTGTCTTTCTCGAGATCGCCAGCCAGCCGCGCGGCGTGGGTGGCGAGATCCAGCTGACGGACGGCATCGCCGGCCTGCTGCGTCGCGAGAAGGTCTTTGCCTATCGTTACGAGGGCAAGCGCTATGACTGCGGCTCCAAGGAAGGCTTTCTGCAGGCCAATGTGGAACTGGCCCTGGCGCATCCCGCGCTGGGCCCCGGATTCCGCGAGTACCTGAAGTCGCTCGACGTCTGAGCGAGCCCGGCCGGACACAAGCAAAAGGCCTGCGGACTCGGCGAGAGTCGGCAGGCCTTCTTGCAGAGGCGGGCGGCTCAGCGCCGCTTCAGCACGTGGACGAACTCCTCGCCGGACTGGCTCTGCGCCACCAGCTCGTTGCCGGTCTGGCGGGCGAAGGCCTGGAAGTCTCGGGTGGAGCCCGGGTCCGTGGCCACGACCTTCAGCAGCTGGCCGCTCTGCATCTCCGCCAGGGCCTTCTTGGCCTTGAGGATGGGCAGGGGGCAGTGAAGGCCGCGGGTGTCGAGTTCCTTATGGATGTCCATGTGCGTCTCTTTCCTGGACGGGATTCTAGGGCCGGTTCACACAACGCAGACCCGGGCCTTCATTGGGTGCACAGCCCCTAGGCAGGGAAGACGCCGGTGGACAGGTAGCGATCACCGCGATCGCAGACCACGAAGACCAGGGTCGCGTTGCTGAGGGTGCGCGCCAGCTGCAGAGCCACCCAGCAGGCGCCGGCCGCGGAGATGCCGGCGAAGAGCCCCTCCTCGCGGGCCAGGCGGCGGGCCATGTCCTCGGCGTCGCTCTGGCTGACCTGCACCAGCTCGTCGACCTGCTCAGGGTGATAGATCCGGGGCATGTAGGCCTCCGGCCACTTGCGGATGCCGGGGATGCGCGAGCCCTCGGCCGGCTGGGCGCCCACGATGCGTACCGCCGGGTTCTTCTCCTTCAGGAAGCGCGAGGTGCCGGTGATGGTGCCGGTCGTGCCCATGGCGCTGACGAAGTGGGTGATCTCGCCGCCGGTGTCACGCCAGATCTCGGGGCCGGTGGTCTCGTAGTGGATGCGCGAGTTGTCCTCGTTGGCGAACTGGTCCAGCACGCGGCCGCGGCCGTCACGCTGCATCTGCTCGGCCAGGTCGCGGGCGTATTCCATGCCGCCGGAGCGCGGCGTGAGGATGAGCTCGGCGCCGAAAGCCTTCATGGTCTGGGCCCGCTCGATGGAGAGGTCCTCCGGCATGATCAGCACCATGCGGTAGCCGCGCATGGCGGCGGCCATGGCCAGGGCGATGCCGGTGTTGCCCGAGGTGGCCTCGATGAGGGTGTCACCAGGCTTGATCTCGCCGCGCTCCTCGGCCCGGCGGATCATGCTGATGGCAGGGCGGTCCTTGACCGAGCCGGCAGGGTTGTTGCCCTCCAGCTTGCCCAGCAGCACGTTGCCGCGGGCGGCCAGCTCCGGCCCCAGGATGCGTTGCAGACGCACCAGCGGCGTATTGCCGATCACGTCCTCCAGACTCGGGTACTGTTTTGTGCTCATGGCGGTGATTGTCCACCAGGGCGCCCGCCCTTCGCGGTCACGGGGCCTTGCGACCTCTCTGGCACATGGGGTCGGGTCTTGCCCGCGCCTGCTCCGGCAGCGCGAGCCGGAGGCGCCGCCAAAGCCATGTCATAATCCGCCCCTCGCGCACAGCGCCGATGGCCCGGATGGCGAAATCGGTAGACGCAGGGGACTCAAAATCCCCCGCCGCAAGGCGTGTCGGTTCGAGTCCGACTCCGGGCACCACGAAATACGCAATGGCTGCTGAACGCGAAGAAAACCACCGCACGGTGGTTTTTTCATTTCCGCGCAGCCCCCGGCCGGAAGTCGCGCGGACGCATACACTCGCTGCGTCCAAGGCCGATGCCGGCCGTTCTGTCTCTCAGCGCAAGACCTGACACACCGCCATGCCCCAACTGCCCCCCATCACCAAGGCCTTCATGCTGGCTTGCGTGGGCTTCTTCTGCCTGTTCATCCTGGTGCCGGAATGGAAGCCCTGGCTGGCGCTGTGGCCCATCTCCAGCGGCAACTTCCTGCCCTGGCAGATGGTCACCTACGCCTTCCTGCATGGCGACGCCATGCACCTGTTCTTCAACATGCTGGGCCTGTGGATGTTCGGATCGGAGCTGGAGCTGGTCTTCGGCCAACGCCGCTACCTGCAGCTGCTGGTGGCCTCCACGCTCAGTGCGGCGGCCATGCAGCTGCTGTTCACCTTCGCCATCGGCTCCTACGCGCCCACGGTGGGCGCCTCCGGCGCGCTCTTCGGCCTGCTGCTGGGTTTTGGCATGCTCTTCCCGGACCGGGTCATCATGCCCCTGTTCCCCCCCATCCCCATGAAGGCCAAGGTCTTCGTGGCCCTCTTCGGCGCACTCGAGTTGCTGATGGGTCTCAGCGGCGCCAGCGGCGTTGCCCACTTCGCCCACCTGGGCGGCATGATCGGCGCCTGGCTGCTGATCCGGAACTGGCGCAGCGGCGGCCGCCGCTGAAGCCCGGGTCCCGGGGTCTCAGCGCCCCGCCAGCAGGCCCTCGCGCACGTCCGCATACCGCAGGCGCAGGCCCAGATCGCGCTTCATGCGTGCATTGAGCAGGCGGCGTGATTCCGCCATGAAGCTCAGCTGCATCGGCGACATCTGCACCTGCGCCTGGGCCCGGCTGATGCGTGGCGGCCTGGGCAGCCCGCAGAGATCGGCCGCCAGGTCGAAGTACTCGCCCATGCGCAGCTGGGTGTCGTCGCAGACATTGAAGCAGCGCCCCGCCGGCGCCCGCAGCAGCGCGCGCACGCAGACCCGCGCCAGGTCGTCGGCGTGGATGTGGTTGGTGTAGACGTCGTCCGGCGCCTCCAGCACCGGCGTGCCGCGCGCCAGGCGCTCGCGCGGATGCCCGCCCTCGCGGTCCCAGGCATAGATGCCCGGCACGCGCAGCACGCTCACATGCGCCCCGGTCTCGCGCCCGAAGCGGCGCAGGGCCTGCTCGGCATCGACACGGCGGTGTGCGCGATCGGAGCGCGGCTGCAGCGGGGCGGTCTCGTCCAGCCACGCGCCCTGGGCATCGCCGTAGACGCCCGTGGTGCTGGCGTAGACCAGCACCTGCGGCGGCGTCGCACGGCGCAGCGCCTGCAGCAGGCGGCGGGTCCGCAGGTCCTGCGCGCCGCTGGCCTGTGGCGGCGCCAGGTGCAGCACGTGGGTGGCCAGGCCGGCCAGGCGGCGCAGGGTCCGGGCATCGTCCAGATTGCCCAGCAAGGGATGCGCCCCGGCGGCCCGCAAGGCCTCCTGGCGCGCGGGCGAAGAGGTCAGCGCACAGACCTGCCAGCCTGCAGGCAGGCGGCGCAGCACACGCATCCCGACGTCGCCGCAGCCGACGATCAGCAGGCGCACCGGGGCCTCGGAAGCTTGGGAACGGGAAGACATGGACATGGACGAAGTGCAGGATGGCCAGGCCCGAAAGGACAGGCTGACGGCGCCCGGCCCTGCTCAGGCAAAATGTCGACCCAGTGTACGGCCCGCCCCGCCGACTCCTCGGCAGGACACGGGCCGCTTTATCGTCCGGACCTCACCACCATGAACTTCCAGATCACCGTCCAGCCCAGCGGCCGCGAATTTGCCGTCGAACGCGATGAAACCCTGCTTGGCGCCGCCATCCGCCAGGGCGTCGGCCTGCCCTATGGCTGCAAGGACGGCGCCTGCGGGTCCTGCAAGAGCAAGCTGCTGGAAGGCCGGGTCATCCATGGCGCCCACCAGAGCAAGGCCCTGAGTGCCGAGGAAGAGGCGCAGGGCATGGTCCTGACCTGCTGCGCCACGCCCCAGACCGACTGCGTGCTGGAAGCCCGCACAGTGCCCGGCGCCGGCGAGTTCCCCGTGCTCAAGCTGCCCAGCCGCGTGATCAGCATCGACAAACCCGCGCCTGACGTGGCCGTGCTCCGCATGCAGCTCGCCGCCAACCAGAACTTCCAGTTCCATGCCGGCCAGTACGTCGAGTTCATCCTGCGCGACGGCGCCCGCCGCAGCTATTCCATGGCCAATGCGCCCCACAACCTGGGCACGCCGGCCGCCATCGAGCTGCACATCCGCCACATGCCCGGCGGCAAGTTCACCGACCACGTCTTCGGCGCGCTGAAGGAGAAGGACATCCTTCGCATGGAAGGCCCCTTCGGCAGCTTCTTCCTGCGCGAGGACAGCGACAAGCCCATCGTGCTGCTGGCCAGCGGCACCGGCTTCGCGCCCATCAAGGCCATCCTGGAGCGCATCCAGCACCTGGGCCTGACGCGACCGGTGCACCTGTACTGGGGCTGCCGCAGCAAGTCGGACCTCTATCTGCACGACTGGGCCGAGCAGGCCGCCGCAGCCATGCCGACGCTGCGCTACATCCCCGTGCTCTCCGAGCCCAAGCCCGAGGACGCCTGGAGCGGCCGCACCGGCTTCGTCCACCAGGCCGTGCTGGCCGACCTGCCGGACCTCAGCGGCTTCCAGGTCTATGCCTGCGGCGCGCCCATCATGGTGGAGAGCGCCCAGCGCGACTTCTCGGCCCAGGGCGGCCTGCCCAAGGACGAGTTCTACGCCGATGCCTTCACCTCCGAAGCCGACAAGCACGGCGGCTGAGCGCTACGCACGCTGTGCGCCCGCCCGGACCGCCCGGACCGCGGTGGGCGGCATGACAGCCTCATACTTGCCCTCATGAAGCACTTCCCGCCGCCCTACGCCAGCGCCACCCAGTTCGAAGACCGGCTGCGCGAGCTGGGCTCGGCCGTCATTGCGCCCGAGGGCCTCTGCCTGTGGGCGGGCCTGCGCGCCGAGGACCTCCAGTCCCTGACGCCCTTCTGGGACGAGCTCCCGCCCGACACCCATCTGCGCGACGGCGGCCGCTACCGCTTCCGCCGCCATGGCAGCTTCGTGGCCGAGGGCGGGCAGCTGCGCCAGCAGGCCCACCGCGCTCACTGGCAGCCCCTGGACTACAACGCCCTGCACGGCGGCCTGGAGCGCTGGTTCGAGCCCGTGCAGCCGGCCCTGGCAGCGCTGCCTGCCTGGCAGGCCCTGCTGCTGCGCCTGGCACGCGCGGCCGATGCGCTCAAGGGCCCTCAGCCCTGGTTCATCGAGACCCACCAGTTCCGCATCGACACCACCGACGGCATCGGCCGCCCCACGCCCGAGGGCGCACACCGTGATGGCGTGGACCTGGTGGCCGTGTTCCTGGTGAGCCGGGTGGGCATCAAGGGCGGCGAATCGCGCGTCTTCGAGGCCAACGGCCCGCGCGGCGAGCGCTTCACGCTGCAGGAGCCCTGGACCCTGCTGCTGCTGGACGACGAGCGTGTGATCCATGAGACCACGCCCATCCAGCCCGCTGCCGAGCATGGCCACCGCGACACCCTGGTCGTGACCCTGCGCCGCGGCAGCTTCCAGGACCCGGTCTGAGCACCCTGCCCTGGCGCCCTGCCAGGGGATGCGTGCCATGCATCACGGCATGCCGAATGCTTGTGCCTTGACGAAGGCGCGAGGCCGCCATCACCCCTACACTCTCGGCCCAGCGCGGTCACGAGCCGCGCTGCTTCGCCGCCACAGGGCCTGGCCTGGGCTGATCCAGACGGGTGTGGCGCTCCATTCCTCTCGCATCACAAGTGCAAGCACGCCATGTCTGACCTCGTCCGCGCCCTGACCGAATCGCCGGCCTCCATCCCCTCCTCCCTCTTCGGCCTGCCCGAGCAGCCCGCCCATGAGCGCGTGCTCTTCGCCACTGACGAGCAGACCGGTCTGAAGACCATCCTGGCCGTGCACAGCACCGCCCGTGGCCCCGCCTTCGGTGGCTGCCGCTTCTGGACCTACGACAACGAGCTGGCCGCCCTGAACGACGCACTGCGCCTGTCGCAAGGCATGAGCCTCAAGAACGCCCTGGCCAACCTGCCCTTCGGCGGCGGCAAGGCCGTGATCATCAAGCCGGCCGGCGACTTCGACCGCCCCGCCCTCTTCGCCGCCTTCGGCCGCGCCGTGGCCTCGCTCAATGGCGCCTACATCACTGCAGAAGACGTGGGCACCACCACGGCCGACATGCGCGTGGTTCAGCAGCACACCCAGTTCGTCAGCGGCATCCCGCGCGAAGGCGCCTTCGGCGGCGACCCCAGCCCCAAGACCGCCTGGGGCGTGTTCGTCTCCATCGACGAAGGCGTCAAGCGCGTGCTGGGCCGCAGCTCGCTGGAAGGCGTGACCGTGGCCCTGCAGGGCCTGGGCGCCGTGGGCTGGCACCTGGCCGAGTTCCTGCACCAGGCCGGCGCGCAGCTGGTCGTGGCTGACGTCAACGCCGACAAGGTCGCCCGCGCCCAGGCCGAACTGAAGGCCCGTGCCGTGAGCGTCAACGAGATCCTGTCCGTGCAGGCCGACGTGCTGGCACCTTGCGCCCTGGGCGCCGTGCTGAATGCCCAGAGCATCCCCGCCATCCAGGCCAAGCTGATCGCCGGTGCCGCCAACAACCAGCTGGCCACCGTGGCCGACGGCGACGCCCTGCAGGCCCGCGGCATCACCTACCTGCCGGACTACCTGGTCAACGCCGGCGGCATCGTCAGCGTGGCCCGCGAGTTCCGCAATGAGGGCGAAGAGTCCAAGGTGATGGCCGAGGTCAGCGAGATCCGCGGCCGCGTGGCCGAACTGCTGGAGCGCATCAAGGTCTCGGGCAACACGCCGGGCCGCGAGGCCGACGCCTGGGCCCGCTCCAAGCTCGTGAAGCCTGTCTGATTGACCACCCCTACCCGCTTCGCGGGCCCCTCAAGGGGCAAGCCCGTAGGCCCGGCAGAGCCGGATCCTCGGGCTTCGTGCGGGGGCCGAGTGGCTACGCCACCGGCCGTCTCGGCATGGCGGGGAACTCTCCTGGCATGCACTAGTCGGCCAGTGGCGCAGCCATGAGGCCGCCCCAGCGAAGCCCGAGGATCCAGCGCTGCCGGGCCTACGGGCTTCGTGCGGGGGCCGATTGGCTACGCCACCAGCCGTCTCGGCACGGCGGGAACCTCTCCTGGCATGTACTAGTCGGCCAGTGGCGCAGCCATGAGGCCGCCCCAGCGAAGCCCGAGGATCCAGCGCTGCCGGGCCTACGGGCTTCGTGCGGGGGCCGAGTGGCTACGCCATCGGCCGTCTCGGCACGGCGGGAACCTCTCCTGGCATGTACTAGTCGGTCAGTGGCGCAGCCATGAGGCCGCCCCAGCGAAGCCCGAGGATCCGGCTCTGCCGGGCCTACGGGCTTGCCCCCTTGAGGGGGCCGCCGCAGGCGGTAGGGGGTGGGCCCTTATTCGCCGAGGTAGGCGGCGCGCACCTTGGGGTCGTTGAGCAGGTCCTTGCCCGCGCCGGTCATGGTGATCAGGCCGCTCTCCATCACGTAGCCGCGGTTGGCGGCGGCCAGCGCGCGGCTGGCGTTCTGCTCCACCAGCAGGATGGTCACGCCCTGGCCGTGGATGTCGTTCACGACCTCGAAGATCTTGTCGACCATGATGGGGCTCAGGCCCATGCTGGGCTCGTCCAGCAGCAGCACCTTGGGCTGCGTCATCAGCGCGCGGCCCATGGCCAGCATCTGCTGCTCGCCGCCGGACATGGTGCCGGCCAGCTGCGTGGCACGCTCCTTCAGGCGCGGGAAGATGCCGAAGATCCGGTCGATGTCGGCCTCGATCTGCGCCTTGTCGTTGCGGATGTAGGCACCCATCTGGAGGTTCTCCACGATGGTCATGCGCGTGAAGGTCCCGCGGCCTTCCGGCACCATCACCAGGCCTTGCTTGACCAGGTCCCAGGCGCCCTGGCCCTTGATGGACTTGCCCATGAATTCGATGTCGCCCGCGGCCACCGGCTGCAGACCCGTGATGGCCTTGAGCGTCGTGGTCTTGCCGGCGCCGTTGGCCCCGATCAGGCTCACCAGTTCGCCGCGGCGCACTTCAAAGTCCGCGCCCTTCACCGCCTGGATCCCGCCGTAGGCCACCTTCAGCCCGCTGACCTTCAACAGCACTTCATTCGTCATCTTTGACTCCAAATCTATTGCGTCACTGCCTCGCTGCGCGGTCTTCCCGCGCGGAGCCTCAGGGTCGGGCTCTGCCGGCGCTGGAGGCTCGCCCCCTCGAGGGGGCTGGCGAAGCCAGTAGGGGGCGGGCTGTCAATGACCACCGGTGCCGAGGTACGCCTCGATCACCTTCTCGTTCTTCTGGACGTCCGCGGGCGTGCCCTCGGCGATCTGCTTGCCGTAGTCCAGCACCGTCACGCGGTCGCACAGGCCCATCACCAGCTTCACGTCGTGCTCGATCAAGAGGATGGTGCGGCCGTCCTTGCGGATGCGGTCGATCAGCTCGCGCAGCACCACCTTCTCGGTGGCGTTCATGCCCGCGGCCGGCTCGTCCAGCGCGATCAGCTTGGGGTCCGTGGCCAGCGCGCGCGCGATCTCCAGCCGACGCTGGTCGCCGTAGGACAGCGTGCGTGCCTTGAATTCGGCGTACTTGCCGATGCCCACATAGTCCAGCAGCTCCTGCGCCCGCTTGGCGATCGCGGCCTCCTCGGCCTTGAACGCCGGCGTGCGGAACACCGCTCCGATCAGCCCCGAGTGCGTGCGCACGTGACGCCCCACCATCACGTTCTCCAGCGCCGTCATCTCCGAGAAGAGGCGGATGTTCTGGAACGTGCGGGCGATCCCCGTCTTGGCCACCAGGTGCACGGCCGTGGGCTGGTAGGGCGCGCCCCCC
>NZ_JBDPZC010000020.1:0-53335 GCF_039872765.1 Roseateles flavus
TGATCACTCCTCACACCCCCGCCCAGCTGTGGATATCTCGGGCAGGGTAGGTTGAACACCTGGGTCAAATTTGGATCGGCAGGGCCCTCACGGGTGGGTCAAATTTCAGTCGGCGCCAACATGCAGTGATTCGACTGCCGCCTGTGGCGGGGCCCAGCGACTGCTTGGGTGCATCCAGCGAGAGTACGACCGTCGGCGCCCACAGACAGCATCCGCTGCAAGGCAGCCGGCCGCTTGAAGGCGACACCAGCATCTCACTCAATCCATCCCGGCAAAGCGGTCAACCGTGATTAGCGCCAGCATTCGGGCAGCAACGCTTTACAGCTCATCAGAAAATATGCTCGGTTTGATGTGATAGACCGGGGCCAAGCCAATGCCCGGCAAGCGCTGCTTGTTTGTTGTCCGGTCCTTCTCATGGATCAAGTGCCCGCGCCGCTTCAACATCGCTGCCAACGTTCCAGGATCGAAGCCCTTGGCCACCTCTTGGCGGAAGACCTCGGGCAACACCATGTATTCAACCTCTGCCGCCTGGCGCTCGCTTGACTCGGAAGAAGTGCGCCTTTCGATGTAGTCAGTTGCTGCATCAAACTTCACGGGCTTGCCGGACACATCCACCGAGCGCTTGAAACCGGCCCGATAGGGTGTATTGCCTCGGTGATCGTCCATGGCCCGGTGACTCCAGGTAAACCGAGCATCGCCGTTCGCCTCAAGCCATAGCCGCACCTGGCGCAGCATCGCCGCTTCCTCGCCGTTGTCCATGTGCCCCCGAGCACTGAGCCAGGCATTGAAGCAAGCCCGTACAGCGGCTGCCGCCTCGCCTACTTGCCAACCTGTGATGCCGGCTTGCGTGGCCAGCTCGCCCGCCACGGCCACCACAGCGAAGCGATTGCCAACGCGAAAGACTTGCTGCGCTGCCGACTCGGGCACCATGTCGCCTTTGTTCCGCTCGATCTGCGCGCCCAGCTCGGCCGGAAGTGCAGCGAAGCGCTCAGCCAGCCACTGGACCCAGGCCCGGCCCGCCGTGCCGTAATGCTGTGCCGCGCGGTGCGTGATGCCTTCGGCCAGGGCCTGTGCGGTATCGAAGCCATGCAGGCATTCCAGCCCGCCCATGCCGGCACCGGCATCCAAGGGAATATCGACAAAGCGCACCTCTTGCCCGGCCCGCATTTCCTTGCCGGCCTGGCGCATGTGGTCCGCCAAGCCCAGCTCTCCAGACGACAGGAACAGCAGGCGCCAGCTGCGGCGGCGCTTCGCCAGGCCGCCCCGAGTGGCGCGGCCCTTCTCTTGCTCGTTGGCGAGCATGTAGGCGCATTCGCCGGCTACCTTGGGATCGAGCTGGCCGAACTCATCCAGGATTAGCAGTGAGTCGCTGTGCTGCACGGCCGTCGCCTCCAAAGCGTTATCCGTGGTGCGCCAGCGCTGCATATAGCCTGGCGGGCCAAACACCGATGCGGCCACCTTCAGTGCAGTGGTCTTGCCACCGCTGGAGTCTCCTCTGAACTGAAACCCGCCACTCTCCACGCCTGCCAGGCGCAGTAGCGGCCCGGCAAAAGCACAGCACAGGGCGAATACCAAGCGCGAATTGCCTGCCGCAAGAGCCGCCACCTCGGCGCGCCAGGCCTGCAGCTCGCCGCGCTGCTTGTACTGGTCATCAATGCCGCCCTCACTCTGGAAGACATAGCGCAGGCCCTCGGCTTGGCCGATGCTTCCCGATGGCAGCACGTACACGCCCCCATGCCAGCCCACACGATCCGTGCAGATCGCCCGAGCGCGCACTCGCCGGGTGTCCACGTACCGCGCCAGCAGGTTGCGCGCCTTCGTCCCCGGCGCCATCTGCAGGCCCATGGCACGCAGATAGCCCGCCCATTCGCTGCCCTCGCCGGCCAGCATCTGCGCCGGCATGGCCCAGGTCTTGGCATTGCCGTCCGGGTCGGTGAACTCCAGCAGATAACCCCAGGCCTCGGCGCCTTCGGTGCGCGTCTTGGCGGTCACACGCAGCGGCGCACAGACCCATTCCGGCTTGCGCTCGTTGCCCTCCGCATCTCTGGCCACGAAGTACACACCTGGCGCATAGTCTGAGCCCCCGTCAGAAATGAAGAACGGGTCCGAAGGGTCGCGCTCAGGCTGCTCCGACTCTGCCGAACCAGCAGCCGGCGCGGCATATGCAACACCTGTCCCCGCCTCGACACCTGCGTCAGGATTGGGCCTAGGGTCGAGTGCGGCTGTGCTGACATCAGGCCTTACAGCGCCCGTCATCACGGCTGCAGCGGCAGCGTTGACCAAAGCCGCCACAGCAGGCAGGCCCTGTGCCGCAGCCAAGTCATTGAAGTCATTGCAGCCAGTAGCAGCGGCATCGGTGAACACCTCCCCCGCCACAGCGCCAGTGCTACGCATGGCGCGGCGCACTTGTGCTGCAGCCACGCGGCCGGGGTTCTTGCCGGTGCGCTCGGCCGTGGCGGTGTCATCGTCACCGCAGACCAGGAATGCAGCGCCAGGAAAGAGCGGCTGCAGTTCCTTGGCCACGTTGACCAGGTTGCCCGCATCGAAGCACACCGCGACTGGCAAGCCCGTCGCTGCATGCACGCTCGCGGCCGTGGCGTAGCCTTCAGCCAGGCAAAGCACCGCCGCGCACTGCGGCTGGCCAAGCCAATGCAACAAGCCGGACTTGCGGCCACCGGAGAGGAAGCGTTTTTCTCGCCATCCTCGCGCCTCTTGCTCAGCGCTTGGCTTGGCCGGCGCGATGCGCTGCACGTTGCGCAGTTCGCCGGCTGCGTTGCGCATGGGCACAAGCAAGGTGCCGTCCGCCAAGTAGCGAACACCGAACCCTTGCACGCCCTTGCGCTGCAGATAGGGGCTGGCGCCCTGCTCGCGGGCCTCAGCCCACAGCGATTGCGCATCACGGGCTGCACGCTCGGCCCGCTCGCGGTACTCGGCAGCTTCTGCGTCCCGCTGCTGCTGTTTGCGCTCAGCAAGGCGCGCCGCCTCCGCCAGCGCGGCGGGGTCAGGTGCTGCCGGTGCTGCGCCTGGTTCGGGGAAGCGGAAGCCGTGATCCTTGGCAATGCCGAACAGCGTGCCTACGGTCACGCGTCCGCCGGCCTTGATGCTGCGCCAGGTGTCCTTGGCATCGGTGGCGCTGTAGTCCCGTGCCTGCTGGCTCCAGGTGTCCCACAGCTCGAAACCTTCCGCGCCCAGCTCGGCTTTGATGGCCATGGCCAGGCGCACCCAGGTTTCGCGATCGACGTCTGGCGGCACATGATGAAGCGCCTCACGCACAAGGTCTGGCGTGATTGGGCGCTCCCGCTGCGCCGCCCCACCTGCTTTCTTGGGGCGGGCTTTGCTCATGTGTCGGTCGGCTTCCTTGCCTTGCGATTGGCACGGTCGATTTCGTCATCTGCACTCGCCGTGAGCAGTTGCAAGCTTGCGATGGCCAGCCGTTGCAAATTGCCTCTCACCACATTGGAGAAGAGCCTGGGCAAGTCTCGCCCGCCTTCGTCGGTAAAGGTGGCATCCAAGTCTTCCCGCTCCAGCATTTCCAGGATCGACGCCACACCGGCAGCAACGTCACGGGTCGAGCACACGAACTCCAGACTCCGCCCCGCATCCATCCCGCCAGGCGCGGCTCCAGGATGAATCCAACTAAATGGCTCAAACACCGGGGACGGGCTTTCAGTCGATTCCGCGTGCGGCACAGCCGCTTCCGCCATGTTGGGCTGGGTCGCGGCCTCGTCAGCGGTGCCTTGCTGCGGTGAAGTACGAGTGTTCATGCTGCCACCTCGCCCACTCGGCCAACTTCGCCTTGTGCAGACGCCTGCACCATGCGCGCGGGAATGCCAGTTGCTGCAGGCTGCCCCAATGGGCGCAGCATGTGCCGGGCGACTGGCCACTTGATCCGGCCGCGCAGCGCAGACCGGATGACAACCCCGCGAGCAACGCGGTGCAGGTAGTTGGGGATGGACTGGCCCGCAGTGCGCAGGCCAACGGCTCCAAGGCCGCTGAGGGTGGATTGGTTCATGGTCACAGGCTCCGTGATGAGCGACTGATAGCCACCTCGCCGCGTTTTGAAGCGCAGCGGGTGGGCGGGATGTTCAAAACCCGAATCACGCCGGGCGGCCGTCTTTGCAGATAGGCCCATCCCGCCCATAAACCTTGCGGAATTCGGGCGTGAAAAAGCCGCGCTGTCGGGGCGGCCTGCCGCGTGATTTGTGGTGTTTTGAAGCACCGTAGATGAATGTAGCACGGTATATCTCAGTGGAGTTTTCATGGTTGGAAGGCCGCGCCAAGAAAGGTCAACGGCAATGGCTCCCTCACACTGCACGCCTACGGAAAGGCGGCGTCAATGCTGGGGATTCGGGTATGGTCGGACGCCATTGAAGATGTCTGCCGTGTCCTGGTAGTCGAGGAACACCTTGGCCGACTGAGCCAGGCAGACCCCCGACCCAGCATCGAAGACCATCAGGCAGGCGTTGCTCGTACTCGGGCAAATAGCCAATTGCGCACGAAGCTTGCGGAGCGTCCCTTCAACCCCCTCCACCTCGAAAGCGCACTCGCTGGATTGGGGATTCCAGGTAACGGCCATTTGCTCCACCGCGCTGTAAAGCAGCGGCTGCTGCCATGCCGGCGCAAGCCTCGCGGCGGCATCAGGCTCGCCCTGTGCAACCGCTTCCTGCAGATCGATTCGCACAGGCAGGGACTTGCACGCAAAGACTGCGTCAGTCGCGTAGTGCACAAAGCAGCGCAGTGTTGTTGCGCCGGCATCAAAGCCGAGCATCACGCTAAAGGTGCTTTCACACGCCGGGCCTGCCCAGGCCTTGAACGTGACGCGTGAGGCCTGCGGATTCCAGTTCATGGCCAGGTGGCGCGCCGCGAGTGTCAAGAGGCATTGCGCATTCATTGCTCGCCTCCGGCTTGCGGCACGGTCACTGCAGAAATGCGGTCTTGCACCCACTGCAGCACACTGCTTTCCGGCCAGGCTACGCATCGCGGCGTGATCTGCACACAGTGCGGGAACTCACCGCGCTTCTGCAGGAGGTAGATCGTCGACTTCTTGAGGCCAGTTGCAGCCTCCACGCAACTCAAGCGCAGCAGGCGATCACGCTTCACCTGAGGGCGAGTTTCTGAGACAAGGTTCATTGCAGTCTGCTCGTTTCCGTCAAAGCCCAGTCGGGCGGTAACGGAAGCATCGGCAGACGCCCCCGGAACGGTCTAGCAGATTCCGGTTCCGTTCCGGTTCCGGCCTGGGATCACATGGAAGATACGGGCCTTTTCCTGCATCCGCTCCCGAGCCTGATTGCCCTCGGTAATGCGTTTCTGCAGCGTCGGGGCGGCGCCCGCCCATCCCCTGCTGGCCAGTTCAATCAAGGCTGCTTCCTTGCCAACGCCTGCTGCAATCAACGCGTCATAAGCGGAAATGAAGGCTAGGCGGATCTCATCAGTCCATCGCCGTCCCAGCACGAAGCCAGCAGGCGGAGCAACGCTCGCCAGTGCTGCAGCTTGAGCAGCCTTGCGGTCACGCGATGCAGCTTCATGCGGAAGTTTGAGATCTGCACCCCAGTCCAGCTCAGGGAACGCCGTCGCGGCGTCAGCTCGGAACACGGCCAGGCGGTCAGCGGTGCCCAGCAGTTGGTGTGCTGCATCGCCTCCGTTCCAGGCATAGCGCAACATCTCACGCGCCCCACTGACCCCAACGTAATCCTCATCCGACTGCCTGCTGGGAAAGCCGTACCAGCCATCCGCCCCGGCAATCCAGAGACGGCCCGTAGTTCTCTCAAAACGGTAGTCCTCAGTGACGCGCTGCGCATCGCCATCTTTGCGAAGGAGAAAGAGCGCGGCAGCGCTCAGCCGCCCACTTACCCTGACTGCTGCATCAGCTCGCGCACGCTGCTCTAGGTTGGCAATCATGTCCACCAGATCGCCCACGCGAACCAGGTATGAACGCTCTGCATCGTCCGCCCGCGCCCACCCCCAACGCACCGCGTCGTGTTGAATCATCACCATGCATACCCCGCATGCCCCGCGCAGCAAAGATGCGCAGCGCCACCGGGCGGGGTGTCCGGCAATCTGGCGGGGATCAGCCGCCAGACGACGCTGCGCGGGCACATCGTAGCAGCGCAGGACGCGCTGAGCGTGCAGACGCCTGCACCATTCGTCGCGTTAGGCTGGGGGCACGGGGGCGCATATAGCGCGCATTTTCCGAGAGCGTTCGCGGAGCACCAGGGTTCGGCAGATGCAATCGATGGACGGCCAGACTGCCCCCCTCCCCCCTCAAAACCTGCGCGCGCAGAAATTTGGTTAGCTGGCCGGTCCTGTATGCAGGCATGCCCAGAGATTTACACCCCCCTTCCCCGTCCACCTCACCTCATCCAGCCCCTGGACCTCGGGTCATTCCAGCTGGATACATCTGGCAGGAGGGAAGGAAGAAGTAAAGAACGAACCATCATTCGATATCCCCTGCCCCGTTCCCGTGTTCCCGCACTGTTCCCGTTCTTGTTCCCGTTCCCCACCTGACGCCAGCAATCAACGTAAATCATTGTTTTACATGGGCTTCCCCCAGCTCCCGCTGTGTCTTTTGGCTGCCCGTTCCCGTGTTCCCGGCCGTACCCAACATCCACAGCCTCTTCACGACAACTTACTCGCCTTCGCAGCGTGGCAACCCACAGCAGGCTCAGCACACCGCCCCAGCGACATCAGCGGGTGAGCTGCCCAAGCTTTGGAAAGGACTCCTTCCTGCCAACGCTGGCGCCCGCATGGCGTGCAAAGCTGCGCGAAAGGATGCCCCGGCGCCGCCGCCCCTCGCGGCCAAGAGAAAAGGGGCTTCGCAGCCCCTCCAAGTTGTCATCGCCGGCCGACTCTGAGCTGGCACGCTATGCCGCCTTGCCGGCGATCGGCACGACTTCAGCGCCTTTGCGCAAGCGGTCGAGGTAGTCGGCCCATGCCTGCATCATGGCCTTGCGCTGGTCCAGGTACTGCGTCCGGTTGTAGGCCCGACCAAGAGAGTCCGCTACCGCATGGGCCAACTGCGCCTCAATCACCTCGGGGGCAATACCCAGCCGCTCAGCAATCATGGTCCGCGCCGTGGCCCGGAAGCCGTGCGCGGTCATGTCGTCATTGCCATAGCCCAGCCGCCGCAAAGCGCTGCGCACCGTGTTCTCGCTCATGCAGCGCTGCTTGCTTGTCAGGGCTGGAAAGACATAGCGGCCCGATCCGGTGAGGGCCTGCAGATCCGTCAAGATGGCAACCGCCTGAGAAGCCAAGGGCACCAGGTGGGGCGGACCATCTGCCTTGTCAGCCTTCTTGCGCTTCATGACCTCGGCGGGCACGGTCAGCGTGGCTGACTCCAGGTCAAGCCAAGCCCATTCCATGTGCCTCAGCTCACCGGGGCGCAGCAACAGCAGAGCCGACAGACTCAGGGCGGCTCGCGTGGCGGCATTGCCCTGGTAGTCCTGCATGTCGCGCAGCAGCTTGCCGACCTGCACCGGGTCCACGATGGCCGCATGGTGACTGGTCTGCACCGGCTGCAAGGCGTCTCGCAGATCAGCGGCCGGATTGCGTGAGCAAGCGCCGATGGCAATGCCGTATCGGAAGACCTGGCCGCAGGCGTCCTTGATGCGATGTGCTGTCTCGATGGCCCCGCGCGCCTCTACCCTTCGCAGGGCCTGCAGCAACTCAGGTGCCTCGATTTCAGCAATCGGGCATCGTCCAATCCACGGGAAGGCGTCTTGCTCCAGGCGAATCCGAGTGCGCTCGGCATGGTTTGCGCTGACCTTCACCTCGTGAACCGTCTTGAGCCATTCACGGGCAACGGCCTCAAACGAGCCTTCGGGTGGCAAACCGGCGTCGGCAAGGCGCTCGGCCTGGCGCTTGCGCTTGGTTTCGGCCTTGGCCTCCTGGCGCACTGCGCTGGGGTCTTGCCCATCGGCCACCAGGCGACGGGCTTCGTCGCGCTTCACCCGAGCCTGTGCGAGCGAGGTATCGGGATACGTCCCCAGGGACAGCATGCGCTCTTTGCCAGCCAGCCAGTAACGCAGACGCCACCAGCCGGCACCAGTCGGACGCACATCGAGCACCAGACCGCCGCCGTCGCTGATCTTCCGCGGCTTGGCCTCTGTGACTGCCGTCTTAAGCGCAGCCCGAATGGCCTTGTCTGTGAGTAGATCGCTTGCCGCCATATCGCCTCCAAGCCCGGCACCGCACCGGGTAACCCTGGAATGCATGTTACCCGGCCGGCGCAAGCTACCCGGAAAGTTACCCGGTCAAATGCTGGATGTTGGCGGACTTACCCGGAAGTCGATGGACAAAGAAAAAGGCCCAAGTCGTTGATTTACTTGGGCCTTTCGGGCTTCAGCGAACTTCGCTGAACGCTGTGTTGGTGGAGCCGGCGGGAATTGAACCCGCGTCCGCAAGCCATCACCGGGCAGTTCTACATGCTTAGCTCTCTGGTTTGATTCTCACGGTGCCAACGCGCAGGAGCACGCTTTGGACGCCGCCAGCTGAATGATCTCGTCGCCTGCCGTACAGCCCAACCGGCGACCAGCCTATGTGAATGACTCCGCAGGTGTTGCCACCCCAGCCCATAGGCCAACTGTTGCGGAGCCTCGTGCTAATTAAGCAGCGAGGGCAAACTTTTCGTCGTTTGCAGGTAGTTTTTTCCAGTGGATTTACGAGCGAACTGGTGCTCGGCATGCCCTACTCCGGATCCGCACCCACGTCGAAACCAGGTCGGCCCCTTTCAGAACTTCAGATTATGCCAGTTGCAGAGACTTCAAGAGGGCATCTGGCGTCTGGACGATGAAATCGGCACCCCAGGCCTCGATGGGCTCGCCCTGCCCCAGGTAGCCCCAGGCCACGGCCACGGTGAGCATGCCGGCTGCTCGGCCGGCCACGATGTCGCGCTCGTCGTCTCCCACATAGGCGCACTGCTCGGGCGCGACGCCCAGGCGGCGTGCGGCTTCCAGCAGCGGCGCGGGATGGGGCTTGGCGTGCGGCGTGGTGTCCCCGCCGATCACGGTGCCGGCGCGGGCTGCCAGGCCCAGGCCTTCGGTCACGGGCAGGGCGAATCGCTCGGCCTTGTTGGTCACGATGCCCCAGGGCATGGCGGCCTGCTCCAGGGCGTCCAGCAAGGGATGGACCTGCTCGAAGATGGCCGTCTCCTGGAGCATGCGGGCCTCGTAGCGCGCCAGGAAATCGGTGCGCAGGGACTCGAAGTCCAGGTGCGCCGGGGTGACCTGCAGGGAGACTGCCAGCATGCCGCGCGCGCCCGAGCCCACCATGGGGCGCAGCAGCGCGTAGTCCAGGGGCGGCAGGCCGCGTGCAGCACGCAGCTCGTTGGCGGCGCCAGCGAGGTCGGGCGCGCTGTCGATCAGGGTGCCGTCGAGGTCGAACAGCACAGCGCGAAGGCCGGCCAGGCGGCTCTGCAGCGCGGCGCCCGTGTCGGGGCTCAGGCAGGTGTCCATGGGCGGGCCGCTCAAGCTGGACGACGCAGCGCGAACAGGTAGTTCACGTCGGTGTCGGTGCCCAGGCTGTAGCGCTGGGTGAAGGGGTTGTAGCTGAGGCCCTTGCTGCTGTGCAGCTCCAGGCCGGCGTCGCGCGCCATGCGGGCCAGCTCGGCCGGCTTGATGAATCGCGCGTACTCATGGGTGCCGGCCGGCAGCATCTTGAGCACGTACTCGGCGCCCACGATGGCCAGCAGAAAGCTCTTGAAGTTGCGATTCAGCGTGGACATGAAGACCCAGCCCCCCGGCTTCACCAGCGTGGCCAGGGCCTGCACCACCGAGGCCGGGTCGGGCACGTGCTCCAGCATCTCCATGCAGGTGACGGCGTCGAACTCGCCCGGGCGCTGCGCGGCCAGTTCCTCGACCGCGATCTCCTGGTAGCTCACATTGGGCGTGCCGGCCTCCATGGCGTGCAGCTGGGCCACGCGCAGGGCCTTGGTCGCGAGGTCGATGCCCAGGGCCTCGGCGCCCTTGCGGGCCAGGGAATCGGTGAGGATGCCGCCGCCGCAGCCCACGTCCAGCACCTTGAGGCCGGCCAGGGGGCAGAGGCTGTCGATCCAGCCCAGGCGCAGGGGATTGATCTGGTGCAGCGGCTTGAATTCGCTCTCGGGGTCCCACCAGCGATGGGCCAGCTCGCCGAATTTGGCCAGCTCTTGGGGGTCGGCATTGATCGTCATGGGGCGCAATGGTAAGTCAAGCACCCCTGCCCCGGCTTGATGCAGGCCCTGATGCAGCCGGGGTCAGCAGGCGCCGGCGGGCAGCGGGGTGTCATCCCAGCGCCGGCCCTCCCCCAGCCAGATCTCGTTGTGCGCGGCGCCGGCAGGGATCATGGGGAAGCAGTTCTCCTGCGCCGCCACCGCCACATCCAGGAAGAAGGGGCCGTCCGAGGCCAGGCACTCAGCCAGCGCCTCCTCCAGCTCGGCCCGCTCGCTCACGCGGCGGGCCTGCCAGCCGAAGGCCCGGGCCAGGGCCACGAAGTCCGGCAGCGCCTCGGTGTAGCTGTGGCTCAGGCGGTTGCCATGGATCAGCTGCTGCCACTGCCTCACCATGCCCATATAGCCATTGTTGGACAGCACCAACTTGACCGGCGTGCGGTGCTGCACCGCGGTGGAGAGCTCCTGGATGTTCATCAGCACCGAGGCATCGCCGCTGACGCACACCACCAGGGTCTCGGGATGCGCCACCTGCGCCCCGATGGCCGCCGGCAGTCCGAAGCCCATGGTGCCTGCGCCGCCCGAGCTGAGCCAACGCCCCGGCGCATCCGGGGCCAGGTATTGCGCGGCCCACATCTGGTGCTGGCCCACGTCCGTTGCAACGATGGGCTCGCGGCCCTGCGCCGCCGCCCGCACACGCAGCTGCCGCTGCAGCGTGCGCATCAGGGCTTGCGGCAGGATGGCGTCCTGCCTGTCCTCGAAGTCCAGGCATTGCCGGGCCTGCCAGCGGGCAATGCGGGCCCACCAGGGCGCCAGGCGCTCGCGCCGCGCCTCGGGGCTGCCCGGCTGCCGGGCCTGCCAGCCTTGCAGCAGCAGGCCCAGGCTCTCGCCGCAGTCGCCCAGCAGGGCCACGTCGGCCTTGACGACCTTGTTGAGCGAGCGCGGGTCGATGTCCAGATGCACGACTCGCGCCTGCGGGCAGAAGCCCTGCAGCCGGCCGGTGACACGGTCGTCGAAGCGGGCGCCGACGCACACCACCAGATCCGCCTCATGCATGGCCAGATTGGCTTCCAGCGTGCCGTGCATGCCCAGCATGCCCAGGCTCTGCGGATCCCGGGCCGGGAAGGCGCCCAGGCCCAGCAGGGTCAGCGTGCAGGGGGCGGCCGTGGCCCGCACCAGCGC
Organism: Roseateles flavus; assembly: GCF_039872765.1. Taxonomy (NCBI): domain Bacteria; kingdom Pseudomonadati; phylum Pseudomonadota; class Betaproteobacteria; order Burkholderiales; family Sphaerotilaceae; genus Roseateles; species Roseateles flavus. The sequence goes on from NZ_JBDPZC010000020.1 coordinate 11,324, forward strand.
GGCGAAGCGCTCGCAGGCCACCGGGCCGGCATTGATCAAGCCGCCACCGCCATAGAAGACCGGCCGCCGGGCCTCGAGCAGCAGCGCCAGCGCCGCGTCGACCTCGGCGGCCCCGGCCGCCACCAGCTGCTGCGCCGGCGCCTGCTCAGGCCGCCAGGGCGCGCTGCGGGCCGGGCCCTGCCAGTCTGGCAAGGGCGTCAGCTGCACATCCTTGGGCAGGTCCAGCAGCACCGGGCCGGGTCGGCCGCCCAACGCCACCTCATGGGCCTTGACCACGGCAGCACTGACGGCCGCGGCGCTGCGGATCTGGTGGTTCCATTTGGTGACCGAGCGGGAGATGCCCAGGGCATCGCACTCCTGGAAGGCATCGGTGCCGATGGCCGTGGTGGCGACCTGGCCGCTGATGCACAGCACCGGAATGGAGTCGCACAGCGCGTCCAGCAGACCTGTCGTGGTGTTGCTCATGCCCGGGCCCGACGTCACGAAGACCACCCCCACCCGACCCGTCGTGCGCGCATAGCCCTCGGCGGCGTGCACGGCAGCCTGCTCATGGCGCACCAGCACATGGCGCAGGCGCGGCTGGGCATGCAGGGCGTCGTACAACGGCAGGACGGCGCCGCCAGGGTAGCCAAAGACGGTGTCCACGCCCAGGCTCAGCAAGGTCTCGATGAGGGCCGCAGCGCCATTGAAGGCGGGCGCCGGGGCAGGTGATGCAGCAGGCAGGAGGCAGGCGGAGGCGAGCGGAGCATTCATGGGTTCAGTGTCCCTGAGGCCGATCAGAAATACTTCCTGATTTTTCTCCTGCAAAGGCTATATTCAGAAAATCTTCCTGCACATCAAAAGATTCACAGAATGAAGCTGGATAAATTTGACCTCGCCATCCTGTCCGAGCTTCAGAAGGACGCCCGCAAGAGCCTGCAGGACATCAGCCAGGCTGTGGGGCTCAGCACCTCACCGTGCTGGACCCGCATCAAGCGCATGGAGGAGGCCGGCGTGATCGAGGGCTATGCCGTGCGGGTGAACCCGGCCGCTGTTGGACTGGGGGACACGGTCATCGTGCATGTGACCCTGGACAGCCACTCGGACGAAGCCCTCTTCGAGTTCGGCCGGGCCCTGGAGCAGATTCCCGAGGTGCTGGAGGCCTTCCTGGTTTCGGGGGACTATGACTACTACGTGCGCATCGCCGTCGCCGACACCCGGGACTACGAGCGACTGCTGCGCGAGCGGCTCTACAAGATCCCCGGCATCCGCCACAGCAAGTCCAGCTTCGTGCTGCGCCAGCTGAAGCAGAGCCAGCTGCCACTGCAGCGCTGAGCCGGCAGGAGCTCTAATGCAAAAACCGCCGGTCCCCGAGGCCGGGGCGGCGGTTTTCACGGGCAGGCGCAGGGGCTGCGCCGACGGCCGGATTCAGTGCATGGCCTTGCCGTGCTTGTGGCTGGCCTTCACCTTGGCCGGCGAGGTGGCCTTGTGCTGTTTGCCGGCGGCCTTCTTGCCGGACTTCTTGGTGGCCTTCTTGCCTGCGGTGGCCGACTTCTTGTGGGCCTTCTTGGCCTTCACAGTGGGCTGCTGCACGGCGGCCTGCTGCAGGGGCTGGGCAGCCACGGCGGGAGCCACGGCTGGCTGCGGCGTGACCAGGGGAGCCGCGGGCTGCACGGTGCCCTGGGCTTGCTGGGCGAGGGCTGGCAGTGCCAGCAGGCTGGCAAGGCTGAGGGTCAGGATGCGTTTCATGTGCGGAATTCCAATCAAGGGACTGCTGCGAAGTCTAAGCGCTGCTCTTCACTCGAACACGCCCTGGCGCAGCCATTTTGTTGCCACCCATTTCTCCCCTTCCAGCACCGGCGAACCGCCGTGCAGGGTGAGGGTCGAAGGATCCGGCTGGCCATAGCTGAAGAACACGGCATTGCCCTTCACCGGCGCCACTTCCAGGCGGCTGTCGGGGAAGATGGTGCCACCGCCGCGGCGCGGCGTATTGAGATACATCACGAGCGTGCCCACGCGCTGCCCGCCGCGCTGCAGGATGGACGGCGTGCTGGCGTGGTAGGGGTCGAAGTAGTCGTAGTGCGGCAGGTACTCGGCGCCCGGCTTGTAGCGCAGCACTTGCAGACCCTCGCCGTTCTGCACCGGCCAGTTCAGCAAGGCCGCGATGCGGGCCTCGATGCGCGCGCACAGCTCGTTCTCGCCACGCTCGAAGAACATGCCGTCGCTGGTGCGGGCGGTATTGACCTCGCTGCCGTCGACCTTCACGGCCACGGTCTCCGAGCGGCTCAGGCGGTCGCGGCTGAACCCCACCAGGGCGTCGCACTCCTCGTGCGAAAGCAGCTCGCCAAAGAGTACGACGCGGGGGTGGGCCAGGGTCAGCAGCACCTTGACGTCACGGTCCAGGGCGCGGATCACCGTGGGCTGCCCCGTCAGGTCCGGCTCCGGCAGCGAATCGGTGAAGGGCTTGCCGGCGCGCCGGGCTTCGTCCTTCTGATGAGCTTGGGAGACCTGCGCGAATGCCGTCTTCGCCACGGTCTCGTCCCAGCCGCTCTGCACCATGGCCTGCAGGATCTTGTCGCCAGACACGCCGGCGCTGATCTGCTCGATGATCCAGCGACACAACTCGGGAGATGCAGCCTGCCCCATCGTCCTCTCCTTGCTCTCCTTGATTCAGCGCTTGCGGCGGAACACCAGGCGCTCCGGCGTGGAGGCCTCGGCCGCGAAGGCGTAGTCGTCCACGGCAAAGTCCTTCAGCCCCTCGGGGCGGTCCACGCCCTGCTCGATGCAGTAGCGGGCCATCAGGCCGCGCGCTCGCTTGGCAAAGAAGCTGATGATCTTGTAGCCGCTGCCTTTCCAGTCCTCGAACTGGCAGTCGATGACACGCGGATGCAGCACCTTGCGGTCCGCGGCCTTGAAGTATTCCTGCGAAGCCAGGTTGATGATCACCGGCACATGCGAGGCGGCGGCCCGGGCATTGAGATGCTCGGCAATGCGGTCGCCCCAGAAGCCGTAGAGATTGCGCCCCCGCGGCGTGGCCAGCGAGGTCCCCATCTCCAGGCGGTAGGGCTGCATGCGGTCAAGGGGCCGCAGCACGCCATAGAGGCCCGAGAGGATCAGCACATGGTCCTGCGCCCAGCGCAGCTGCTTCAGGCTGAGGCCTTTCGCGTCCAGCCCGTCGTAGACGTCACCGTTGAAGGCCAGCACCGCGGGCTTGCTGTTCTCGGGCGTGAAGCGCGGCGCCCAGGCCTGGTAGCGCGCCACGTTGAGGGCAGCCAGCGCATCCGAGAGGTCCATCAGCCGCGCGATGTCGGCCGTCGTGAGCCGGCGCAGCACCTCGATCAGCTCGATGGACTCGGGGATGAACTGCGGCTCGGTGGCCAGGGCCTCGACGGCCGGCGAGACCGGGCTGTCGTAGTCCAGGGATTTCGCGGGCGAAAGCAGGAACAGCATGGATCGGGGAAGGCTCGTGCGAGCTGTGGCGGCAGGCGGGGTCAGGTGATGCCCCCATTGTGTCGCAGTACCAATGACAAGGCCCGCTGCAGGGCACAGCGGGCCTGGAGTGATGCCGGGCAGCGCCCGCGCCGCTTACTTGGCCAGCAGGGCGTTGACGGCAGCCAGGTCCTCGGGACGCAGTTGGCCCGAAGCCTGACGCAGCTTGAGGCTGTTGAGCACCACGTCGTAGCGGGCCTTGGCCAGGTCGCGCTGGGTGGAGAAGAGCTGGGTCTGGGCGTTCAGCACGTCCAGGTTGACCCGCACGCCCAGCTTGTAGCCCAGCTGGGTGGCTTCCAGGGCCAGCTTGGTGGAGGCTTCGGCGGCCTCGTAGGCCTTGACCTGGGCGCGCAGGGACTGCACGCCGAAGAAGGCGCGCTTGGTGGCTTCGGAGATGCTGCGGCGGGCGAAGTCGAGGTCGTTGCGCGACTTCTCTTCCAGCTTCAGCGTTTCCTTGATGCGGTTGTCGTTGTAGCCGCCCGTGTACAGCGGGATGTTGAGCTCCAGGCCCACCTTGGCCTGGCGCGTGGTGCCGGGGATCTGCACGTCGCCGCGGTTGTTGACCACGCCCAGCGAGCCGTTGGCGTCCACCGTCGGGCCGTTGGCGGCCTTGGCCTTTTCGGTCTCCAGGCGCGCGACTTCCAGGCCCAGCTGGGCCTTGCGGATGACCGGGTGCTGCTCGGACTGGCTCACCCAGGTCTCGACCTGGTCGGAGGCCAGGGCCGGCAGGGCCACGGGCTGGGCCAGGGGCTTGGGATCGACGCCCACGCGGCCGACGATCTGGTCCAGCGTGACCTGCTTGACGCGCAGGTCGTTGTCGGCGGCCAGTTCCTGGGCGGTGGCCAAGTCATAGCGGGCCTGGGCTTCGCGGGTGTCGGTGATGGTAGCGGTGCCCACCTCGAAATTGCGCTTGGCGGAGGCCAGCTGCTCGGCCACGGCCTTCTTGTTGCCCTGGGCGGTGGCCAGGGTGTCGCGGGCATTGAGCACGTCGAAGTAGGCCTGGGCCACGCGGACGATCAGGTCCTGCTCGGCCGATTCCAGGTCGGCGCGGGCCACGCCCAGGCCGCGCTGGGCCTGTTCGATGGTGACGGCATTGCCGCGGTTGTAGACCGAGTACTTGGCGCTGAGGCCCAGCTGCGTGGCCGTGGAGTTCATGGTGGCCGAGGGCACCGTCACCGGGCCGGCGGCGCTCATCGCGCCATAGCTGGGCGTGTGGGTCTGGGTCTTGTAGACGCTGGTGCCGGCGCCGAGCGTGGGACGCGCCAGGGCATCCGCCTGCCCCGCCTTGAACTCGGCCGACTCAGCCTGCGCCCGCGCGGCCAGGTAGCTGGCGTCATAGGCACGGGCTGCGTCATAGAGCTCCTGCAGGCTCTGGGCCTGCACCGTCGACACCCCACCGAACAACAGGCCTAGGGTGGCGGCCAGGACACTGGCCCGCGGACGCAAAGAGGAAGAGAGTCGATCAGCAGCCATGAAGCTTCCTTGCAGCAATGGTTTTGATGGTTGTTCGGTTGGCAATCAGTATCGAGGCAGCGAGGGGTCCACCTGAAGGGACCAGGCATCGATGCCGCCGGCGAGGTTATAGACGGAATCGAAGCCTCGGGCCGAAAGAAATGCGACGACCTGCAGACTTCGCACCCCGTGATGGCAATAACAGACGACGGCCCGTGAGGCCTCCAGCTCGCCCAGGCGGGCCGGCACGTCGTTCATGGGGATGTGCAGCCAGTCCGTTCCCTCGTGGCGCAGGGCCACCTGCGCCACCTCCCAGTCCTCGCGGACGTCCAGCAGCAGGGGGCGCCCCTCGGGCGCCACCTCGGCCAGCCAGGCCTGGAATTCGGTGGGGGGCAGCTGCCAGGCCATGCCGCTCAGAAGGTGAAGGCCGGACGCGAATCGAAGCCCGGCAGGCGCTGGGCGACGGTGTCGAAGAGCTCGGTGGTCTGGAATTCCTTCTCGCCCACGCGGCGCACCTGCACGGCGCGCATCATGGGCTCGTCACCGACGATGCCCAGCAGGCGACCGCCCACCTTGAGCTGGTCCAGCAGGACTTGCGGCAGCTCGGCCACGGAGCCTGCCAGCACGATGACGTCGAATGGAGCCTCGCCCGGCGCCCCCTGGCGACCGTCGGCCTCGCGCACCTGCACATTGGACAGGCCGGCGCGGCGCAGCTTCTCCGCGGCTGCCTTGGCCAGGGCGGGATCCGCCTCCAGGCTCACCACGGACTGGGCCTTGTGCCCGATCATGGCGGTCAGATAGCCGATGCCGGTGCCGATCTCCAGGACCTTCTCTCCACGCTGCACCTGCATTTCCTGCAGAAGGCGGGCCTCCACGCGGGGCGCCAGGGCACGGCGAGTGCCGACCAGCGGCAGCTCGGTGTCGGTGAAGGCCAGGGTGCGCAGCTCGGCCGGCACGAAGTCTTCGCGCCGGACGCTGCTCAGCAGGGCCAGGACGCTCGCGTCCAGCACATCCCAGGGGCGGATCTGCTGTTCGATCATGTTGAAGCGGGCTTGTTCGAAATTCATGGCAATGCTCGGCGTTTCATCTGGAAGGGGCGCCGGGGCTTCCGGCGCAACCCGGGCATTCTATTTCCCGGACGAGGGGGCGGCCCCGGGGGCTGAGGCGGCAGCACCACGCCAGCGACGCCGCGCCCATTGCGCCAGGTCATCCAGCAGGCAATAGACCACCGGCACCACCACCAGGGTCAGCAGCGAGGAGGTGATCACGCCCCCGATCACCGCCTGGCCCATGGGCGCACGCTGCTCCGAGCCCTCGGACATGGCAAAGGCCAGCGGCACCATGCCGAAGACCATGGCCAGGGTGGTCATCAGGATGGGCCGCAGCCGCACGCGGGCCGCATGCAGCAGGGCCTGCTCCCGCGTCATGGGCTCTGCATCGACCCCATGCGCATGCACCCCCTCGCGGGAGCGGATGGCGAAGTCGATCAGCAGGATGGCGTTCTTGGTCACCAGGCCCATGAGCATCACGATGCCGATCACGGAGAACATGTTCAGCGTGGAGTTGAAGCTGATCAGGGCCACGGCCACGCCGATCAGCGTCAGGGGCAGCGAGGTCATCAGCGCCAGGGGCTGCAGGAAGCTCTTGAACTGGCTGGCCAGGATCATGTAGATGAACACGATGGCCAGGGCCAGGGCGCCGACGGCGTACTGGAAGGACTCGGTCATGTTCTTCGTCGAGCCGCCAAAGCTGTAGCGGTAGCCCGGCGGCATGGGCGTGGCCTGCAGGATCTTCTGGATGTCGGCCGAGATCTCGCCGGCGCTTCGGCCCAGGGCATTGGCGTCGATGTTGATCTCGCGGTTCATGTCGCGCCGGTTGATCTGGTTGGCGCCGAAGGACTCGCTCAGTTGCGCGACCTGGCCCAGGCGCACCACGCGGCTGCCGCCGTCCGCGGCCGCGGCGATGGTGAGCGGCATGGCGGCGAGCTGCTCCATGTTGTCGCGCAGGACCAGGGGCAGGCGCACGACGACGTCGTAGTTCTCGCCGTCCGGCGCGCGCCAGTTGCCCACCGTGGTGCCGGCCAGCAGGGTGCGCAGGCTGGTGGCCACAGCGTTGACGTTGAGGCCTGCGTCGGCCAGGGCCTCGCGCTTGAGCTCCACCGAGGCCGTGGGCTTGTTGGCCTTGAGCGTGCTGTCCAGGTCCACCAGGCCGGGGATCTTGCGCATCTGGGCCATCACGCCGTTGGCGATGCGCTCCAGCTCCTTGAGGTCCGGCCCCTGCAGCGAGAACTGCAGGCTCTTGCTGCCGCCGAGATCGGTCTGGCCGATGTTGGTGACGGTGATGCCCGGGATCTGGTCCAGCTTCTGGCGCAGGGGCGTGGCCATCTCCACCACGCTGCGCTGGCGGTCCTTGCGGTCGACCAGGCGCACATAGGTAGCGCCGTAGTTCTTGCCCGCCGCGAAGCCGCTGTTGATGGTGGTGACGGTGTACTGCACTTCCGGCAGGCTGCGCAGGGCCTCGTCGACCTGGCGCGCACGGGCCTCGGTCAGCTCCAGCGAGGAGCCCACGGGTGTGTAGAAGTTGACCTGCGTTTCCGAGAGGTCGGCCTTGGGCACGAACTCCTTGCCCATCACGCCGAAGAGCGTGCAGCCGCCCAGGAAGCAGGCCAGCGCCAGGGCCAGGGTCTTGCCCTTGTGCTGCAGGGCCCAGCCGAGGATGGTCTGGTAGCCATCGGACAGCCGCTCGGTGAAGCGGTCGAAGGCGCCGGTGACGCGACCCAGGGTCTTGTCGTAGAGGGTCTTCGGCCCGCCCTGCCCTGCCCCATGGCCATGGATGGCCGGGTCGTGCCAGACGCTGGACAGCATGGGGTCCAGCGTGAAGCTGACGAACATGGAGATCAGCACCGCCGCGACGATGGTGATGCCGAACTCGTGGAAGAACTTGCCCACGATGCCACCCATGAAGCCGATGGGCAGGAATACGGCCACGATGGAGAAGGTGGTGGCCAGCACGGCCAGACCGATCTCGGCCGTGCCGTCCAGCGCGGCCTGGCGCGGGTTCACGCCCATGGCCACGTGGCGCACGATGTTCTCCCGCACCACGATGGCATCGTCGATCAGCAGGCCCACGCACAGGCTCAGCGCCATCATGGTGATGGTGTTGATCGTGAAGCCGAAGGCATACATGAACAGGAAGGTGCCGATCAGCGCGATGGGCAGCGTCAGGCCGGTGATGACGGTGGAGCGCCAGGAATTCAGGAACAGGAAGACGATCAGCACCGTCAGGGCCGCGCCCTCGATCAGGGTGCGCTTGACGTTGGCCACCGAGACGCGGATGCCGCGCGAGTTGTCGCGGTTGACCTCCAGGCGCACGCCGGGCGGTGTGAGCTTGCGGGCCTCCTTGAGCGCTTCCATGAGGCCGTCGACCACGGCAATGGTGTTCTCGCCCTGGCTCTTCTGCACCGAGAGCAGCACCGTGCGCTGCCCGTTGTAGAGCGCCAGGCTGTCCAGCTCCTGCGGGCCATCGACCACGCGGGCGACCTGGGCCAGCTTGATCGGCGAGCCGTTCTTGCGCGCCACCACGATGGACTCGAAGTCCTCCGGCCGCTTCATGCGGGCATTGACCTGCACCACGCGCTCCTGCTCGGCCGAGCGCAGGGCGCCCATGGGCAGCTCCTGGTTCTCGCTCTTCACGGCGGCCAGGACCTGGTCCACGCCCACGCCCAGGGACTCCATGGCCGCGGGCTGCAGTTCCACGCGCACTTGGCGCTGCAGACCGCCCACCACGGCCACCGAGCCCACACCGCGCACGTTCTCCAGCTTCTTCTGCAGCACCTGGGTAGCCCAGGTGGTGAGCGCCTGCGGGCTCTGGCGGCCGTCGTCGGACAGCAGGGCCACGTTGAAGATGGGCACGGACTGCGGGTCGAAACGCGAGATGCGCGGCTCCTTGACCTCCTCGCGCAGGCTGGGGCGGATCAGGGCGACCTTCTCGCGCACGTCATCGGCGGCCTTGCGGCCATCGACGTCCAGGTTGAACTCCACGATGACCACCGAGGTGCCCTCGTAGGAGCGCGAGTACAGCGAGTTGATGCCCGCCACCGTGTTGACGGCCTCCTCCACCTTCTTGGTCACCTCGGCCTCGACGATCTCGGGCGAGGCGCCCGGATAGTCCATGCTGATCACCACGGTGGGGAAGTCGACGTTGGGGAACTGGTCGACCGAGAGGCGCTGGTAGCTGAACAGACCCAGCACGACGAAGGCCAGCATGACCATGGTGGCCATGACCGGGTTGTGAATGGAGACGCGGGTGAACCACATGGGGTGCTCCCGTGTTCAGCGCGAGGCCGCCGAAGCGGGGGCCAGGGTGGGGGCCGGGGTGGGGGCCGATGCCGGCGCAGCGCCCGGCAGCACCAGGCGCGTGCCCGCCGCCACCGTGCCCGCCGTGCCGGACAGCAGGCGATCTCCGGCCTGCACGCCCGACTTCAGCTCCACGGCGGCCCGCAGGCGCCCCTCGCGCAAGACCTGACCCTGCACGCCCAGGGCCACCGTCTGCCACTGCGCTTCGGGGCCTTCCTTGCCCGGCACGATCTTGATCACGTAGGGCTCGCTGCGGTCCACCCGCACGGCACTGAGCGGCAGGCTGAGCGCCTCGCGCTCGTCCATCAGCACGCTGCCGCGGGCGAACAGACCGGCGCGCAGGCCGGGCTGCGAGGCGGGCAGGCGCAGATAGGCCAGCACCGCGCGCGAGCCGCTCTGGGCGGCCGGATTGATGCGCTGGACCTGGGCCATCACCGGCTCGGCCAGGCCGTCGACCGTCAGCTGCGCCTGCTGGCCCACGGCCAGGCCGGCGGCCTTGTCCGAGGGGATGGCCGCCTCCAGCTCCAGCTGGCGCAGGTCCACGATCTCCAGGATGCGGCCGTCCAGGGCCACGCGCTCGCCCGGCTGGGCCAGGCGCTGCGAGACCTGCCCGCTGATGGGGGCGATCAGACGGGTGTCGGCCAGCGCCTTGCGGGCCAGGTCCACGGCGGCGGCGGCGGCCTGCCAGTTGGCGGCGGCCGAGGCCTCGGTGGAGACGGCGCTCTCCAGCGCCGTCGAGGAGACGAAGCCCTGGCTCACCAGGCCTCGGCTGTTCTCGAGGTTGCGGCGGGCGATGTCGAGTTGGGCGCGGGCGGCGGCAGCGGTCTGCTCGGCCTGGCGCAGCCGCATCTCGAATTCGCTCGGGTCCAGCTGGCCCAGCAGCTGGCCGGCCTTGACGGCATCCCCCTCACGCACCGTCAGCGACTTGAGCTCCGCGGCCACCTTGGCCTTCACCACGGCGGAGTCTACCGCCCGCAGGCCGCCGGACACATCCACCGAACGCGCCAGCCGGCCGGACTGCACCTGCAGCACATCGGACTCGGCCAGACGCAGCTGGGGCGTGGCGGTCGTGGCCACGGGCACTGCCGCCTGGCGGGCCGCCCGTGCGCGGTAGACGCCGGCGGCGATCAGCACGCCCAGCACCAGCAGCAGCCAGATCGACCAGTGCAGGCGCCCCCGCTGGAAGCGCTGCGGGCGAGAACAGTTCAGGCGGGACTGGGGCATGGCACTCGGGGCGTGATGAGGTGGATCGGAAGGGGGATGTCGGGCCGCTCAGCCTGCGGCAGGCCGTGGACACAAGCCATGCAGCAGCAGGTCGATTTCCAAGGCCAGCACGTCGGCCGGGTTCTCGCAGGGGAGGTGCGCGCAGGCGCCGAAGGAATGCTGGAACAGCACGAGGTGCAGCATGGGCCCGATCAGGACCTGCACTGTCATCATCGGGGACACCGGGCGGAACTCGCCGCGGTCGATGCCGCGCTGGATCACCTGGGCCAGCAGGGCCTGGGTGGGCGCGATCACTTCCTCGTGGAAGAAGCTGGCCAGCTCCGGGAAGTTGCGCGCCTCGGCCATCATGATCTTGGTGATGCCGCCGGCGGGGCTCAGGCCCACCTCGGTCCACCACAGGTGCATCACGCGGTGCAGCAGCTCGGTCGTGGCGCCTTCGTACTGTGAGATCAGCACACTGGCCTCGGCAATGCGCGAGGACAGGCTCTCCCGCACCATGGCCTTGAACAGCTCTTCCTTGGACGGGTAGTAGAGGTACAGCGTGCCCTTGGACACCCCGGCCCGCTGCGCGACCTCCTCGGAGCGGGTGGCGGCGAAGCCCTTCTCGACGAACAGCTCCAGTGCCGCGGCCAGCAGCTCCTGCGGGCGCGCCTCCTTGCGCCGCTGGCGCGGGGCGGGCGCCTTGCGGGCCGGGGCGCCCGGGGCGGGCAGCTCGGCAGGCGGTGCAACGGAGGGGGCGTTCTTGCGTGGGCTCATGGTGTACTGACTGACCGGTCAGTACTGTATGCACTGCCCCGCCAGGGGTCAAGGCGGGTGAGGCACGGCTTTACCTGGCATTTACAGGAGTTGCGCCGCTTGACCGGAGACTGCAAGGCTCAGCGCTTATCATCCGCCGCTTCAATTTCCAGCCCGAACCGACGGAGCGCTTCTTGGATCTTCTCCTGCTCATCAAGGCCGCGATCATGGGGATCGTGGAAGGCCTGACCGAATTCCTGCCCATCTCTTCCACGGGCCACCTGATCCTCACCGGCTCCCTGCTGGGCATGACGGACGACAAGAGCAAGGTCTTCGACGTGGCCATCCAGACCGGCGCCATCTTCGCCGTCATCTTGGTCTACTGGCAGCGCCTGCGCGACACCGCCGCCGGTCTGGGCAGCGACGTCCGGGCCCGCCGCTTCGTGCTCAACGTCGCCATCGGCTTCCTGCCGGCGGTGGTGCTGGGCCTGCTCTTCGGCAAGGCCATCAAGGCACACCTCTTCACGCCGGTGATCGTGGCCTCCAGCTTCATCGCGGGCGGCTTCGTCATCCTCTGGGCCGAGCGTCGCCCGGCCAGCGCCGTGCGGGTGCAGGACGTCGACGCCATGGGCCCCCTGGACGCCCTGAAGGTGGGCCTGGTCCAGTGCCTGGCCATGATCCCGGGCACCAGCCGCTCGGGCGCCACCATCATTGGCGGCATGCTGCTGGGCCTGTCGCGCCAGGCGGCCACGGACTTCAGCTTCTTCCTGGCCATCCCCACCCTGATCGGCGCCGGCCTCTACAGCCTCTACAAGGAGCGGGCCCTGCTGTCCCTGGCGGACCTGCCGCTGTTCGCGGTGGGCCTCGTGTTCTCCTTCCTCTCGGCCTGGATCTGCGTGCGCTGGCTGCTGCGCTACATCGCCAGCCACAGCTTCGTGCCCTTCGCCTGGTACCGCATCGCCTTCGGCATCGTGGTGCTGGCCACGGCCTGGACGGGCGTGGTGACCTGGGCGGACTGAGCCCTGCCCTCCTCCGGCCTTCGGCCCTGCGTCCGGCAGGGCCGGGGCGACTCCGCCATAATTTCGCCCCATGACGATCACCATCAAGAGCGCGGCCGACATCGCCGCCATGCGCATCGCCGGCCGCCTGGCCTCCGAGGTGCTGGACTATCTGACACCCCATGTGAAGCCCGGGGTCAGCACCGAGCACCTGGACCAGCTGGCGCATGACTACATCGTCAACGTGCAGCAGGCCATCCCCGCGCCGCTGAACTACTGCCCGCCGGGCTACACGCCCTACCCCAAGTCCATCTGCACCTCGATCAACCACCAGGTCTGCCATGGCATCCCCAACGAGCGGCCGCTGAAGAACGGGGACATCGTCAACATCGACGTCACCGTCATCAAGGACGGCTGGCACGGGGACACCAGCCGCATGTTCGTGGTCGGCGAGGGCTCCATCGCCGCCAAGCGCCTGTGCAACTTCACCTACGAGGCCATGTGGAAGGGCATCGCCAAGGTGCGGCCCGGCGCCCGTCTGGGTGACATCGGCCATGCCATCCAGACCTTCGCCGAGAACGCCGGCTTCACCATCGTGCGCGAGTTCTGCGGCCATGGCATCGGCCAGAAGTTCCACGAGGAGCCGCAGGTGCTGCACTACGGCCGCCCCGGCACGCTGGAGGAGCTGGTGCCCGGCATGGTCTTCACCATCGAACCCATGATCAACGCTGGCCGGCGCGAGATCAAGGAGACCGGTGACGGCTGGACCATCGTCACCAAGGATCGCTCGCTGTCCGCCCAGTGGGAGCACACCATCGCCGTGACCGACACCGGCTACGAGGTGCTGACCGTCTCGGCCGGCAGCCCGCCGCCGCCCGCCTTCGTCAACACCTGACCCTCCCGCGCCGGCCGACCGCCGGCGCGCCCTCCTTGCATCCCATGCGCCCGGAGTCTCACGCATGAGCGATCTGCCCGTCCTGGGCGTGGCTGAGCTGCGCCAACACTTCAAGTCCGGCAAGCAGAGCCTGCTGGAGGCCTTCCGCGCCGCCGAGCCGACCGTGGCCGCGGCCAGCCGCCTGATGCGACAGCTGGCCGGGCATGTGGACCGCACGCTCGCGATGCTGTGGTCCCAGTCGGGCCTGCCACCGGGCGCCGCCCTGCTGGCAGTGGGCGGCTACGGCCGGGGCGAGCTCTTTCCCTACTCCGACATCGACGTCCTCCTGCTCCTGCCCGAGGGGCTGGACGCCTACCAGCCCGGGCCGCTCAAGAGCGCCATCGAGGGCTTCATCACCGCCTGCTGGGACGTCGGCCTGGAGATCGGCTCCTCGGTGCGCACACTGGAGGAATGCCTCAACGAGGCCGCCGGCGACATCACCATCCAGACCTCCCTGCTGGAGGCCCGCTGCCTGGCCGGCGAGCGCGGCCTGTTCAAGCGCTTCGAGCAGCAGATCCTGCAGGCGCTGGACCCGCGCGCCTTCCTGCGCGCCAAGCAGCTGGAGGCCCGCCAGCGCCACACCAAATACGACGACACGCCCTACGCCCTGGAGCCCAACTGCAAGGAAAGCCCCGGCGGCCTGCGCGACCTGCAGGTGCTGATCTGGGTCGCCCGCGCGGCCGGTCTGGGCAAGACCTGGCCCCAGCTCGCGGCCAAGGGACTGATCACGCCCTTCGAGAGCCGCCAGCTGCAGCGCAACGAGGGCGTGCTGAAGCTGATCCGCGCCCGGCTGCACGTGGTGGCGGGCCGGCGCGAGGACCGCCTGGTCTTCGACCTGCAGACCGCCGTGGCCCAGAGCTTCGGCTACGAGGGGAGCAAGGGCCAGCGCGCCTCCGAGGTGCTGATGCGGCGCTACTACTGGGCGGCCAAGGCCGTGACCCAGCTGCACCAGATCCTGATGCTGAACCTGGAGGAGCGCATCAACGGCTCGCAGGACGCCGCGATGCACCCCATCAACGAGCGCTTCCTGGACCGCGGCGGCATGCTGGAGGTCGCCAGCGATAACCTCTATCAGCGCGAGCCCCATGCCGTCCTGGAGACCTTCCTCGTCTACCAGCAGGCGCCGGGCATCAAGGGTCTCTCGGCCCGCACGCTGCGCGCGCTCTACAACGCCCGCGGGCTGATGGACGGCAAGTTCCGCAGCGACCCGGTCAACCGCGCGACCTTCCTGCGCATCCTCCAGGAAGGCAAGGGCCAGACCCACGCCTTCCGGCTGATGAACCAGACCTCGGTGCTGGGCCGCTACCTGTGGGTCTTCCGGGCCATCGTGGGCCAGATGCAGCACGACCTGTTCCACGTCTACACCGTGGACCAGCACATCCTGATGGTGCTGCGCAATGTGCGGCGCTTCTTCATCCCCGAGCACGCGCACGAGTACCCCTTCTGCTCCCAGCTGGCCGCACAGTTCGAGCGGCCCTACGTGCTCTACATCGCCGCCCTCTTCCATGATGTGGCCAAGGGCCGCGGCGGAGACCACAGCGAGCTGGGCGGCGAGGAGGTCCGGCGTTTCTGCCGCGCCCACAAGCTGCCCAAGGCCGATGCCGAGCTGGTGGAATTCCTCGTCAAGCAACACCTGACCCTCTCCCGCGTGGCCCAGAAGGAGGATCTCTCGGATCCCGAGGTGGTCGAGTCCTTCGCCAAGCTCGTGGGCGACGAGCGCCACCTGACGGCGCTGTACCTGCTCACCGTGGCCGACATCCGCGGCACCAGCCCCAAGGTCTGGAACGCCTGGAAGGGCAAGCTGCTGGAGGACTGCTACCGCCTCACCCTGCGGCGTCTGGGCGGCGCTCAGATCAACCGCGAGGCCGAGATCGAGGCCCGCAAGCAGGAGGCCAGGCAAGACCTGGCCCTGCACTCCCAGCTGCCCGGCACCGAGGAGCCGCTGTGGAAGACGCTGGACCTCAGCTACTTCGCCCGCCAGGAGGCCGGCGAGCTGGCCTGGCATGCGCGCGCGCTGTGGCGCTATGTGCAGACGGCCGAGCCCGTGGTGCGCGCCCGCCCCTCGCCCGTGGGCGAAGGCCTGCAGGTGCTGGTCTACTCGCCGGACCGGGCCGACCTCTTCGCCCGCATCTGCGGCTACTTCGACGGCGCGGGCTTCAACATCCTGGACGCCAAGGTGCACACCACCCGCACGGGCTACGCGCTGGACACCTTCCAGGTCATCGCCCCGGACCTGGACATGCACCACCGCGACCTCGTCTCCCTCGTCGAGACCCGCCTGCTGGCAGCGCTGATGGCGGAAGGGCCCTTGCCCGAGCCGCGCCGCGGCCGCCTCTCGCGTCGCGTCAAGAGCTTTCCCTACACGCCGCGCATCTCGCTGCGGCCGGACGAGCGCGCCCAGCGCTGGCTGCTGTCCATCAGCACCAGCGACCGCGCCGGCCTGCTCTACGCCATCGCCCGCGTGCTGGCCCGTCATCACATCAATCTGCAGCTGGCCAAGATTTCGACCCTGGGCGAGCGGGTGGAAGACACCTTCCTGATCGACGGTCCGGCGCTGCAGCAAAACAAGCTACAGCTGCAGGTCGAGGGCGAGCTGCTGGACGCGATTTCCCTGAGCAGCTGAGGCCCTCGGGCCGGCGCGGGCTCGCGTATGCTCGCCCCATGCAGCCCGACGACACGACCCGCCCCGCCCAGATCCATCCGCTGTCCGACGTGCAGAGCAGCGCCATCGGCCCAGGCACCCGGGTCTGGCAGTTCTGCGTGATCCTGCCCGGCGCCCGCATCGGCGCGGACTGCAACATCAATGCCCAGGTGCTGATCGAGAACGATGTGGTGCTGGGCGACCGCGTCACCGTCAAGAGCGGCGTGCAGCTGTGGGACGGCCTGCAGGTCGGGGACGACGTCTTCATCGGCCCCAACGCCACCTTCACCAACGACCCCACGCCGCGCTCCAAGCAGTACCCGGCCAGCTTCCAGACCACGCGCATCGAGCGCGGCGCCTCCATCGGCGCGAATGCCACCATCCTGGGCGGCGTCACCATCGGCGAAGGGGCCCTGATCGGCGCGGGCAGCGTGGTCACGCGCGACGTGCCGGCGGGCGAGCTGTGGGTGGGCAACCCGGCCCGCTCACGGGGGCCGGCCCCCAGGCGCTGATCGGCTGATCAGGCGCTGCGGCGCACCGCCTGCACCAGCTGGTCCAGCTGCTGCTCGCTCATGCCCGGCCACAGGGGCAGGCTCAGCACCTGCTTGTGGATGGCCTCGGCGATGGGGAAGTCCCCGGCGCGGTAGCCCAGCTCGGCATAGGCCGGCTGCAGATGGGGCGGCACGGGGTAGTGGATCAGCGTGCCGATGCCCTGCTGGGCCAGGGCGGCCTGCAGGCAGTCCCGGGCCTCATGGCGAACCACGAAGAGATGCCAGGCGGGTTGCAGCCCGTCCGGCACCTGGGGCAGCTGCAGCGGGACGCCGGCCAGGCCCTCCAGCAGGCTGGCGGCCAGGCGGCGGCGCTCGCGGGTGGCCGCCTCCAGCTGGGGCAGCTTGGCGGCCAGCACCGCGGCCTGGATCTCGTCCAGGCGCGAGTTCACGCCCTTGCATTCGTTGTGGTACTTCTGGCGCGAGCCATAGTTGCGCAGCACGCGCACCTGCTCGTCCACCGCGGCCAGGTCCGTGGTCACGCCACCGCCATCGCCCATGGCGCCGAGGTTCTTGCCCGGGTAGAAGCTCCAGGCCGACACATCCGCGAGGCTGCCCACCGGCCGGCCGTGGTAGCGCGCGGCATGGGCCTGCGCGCAGTCGTCCAGCACCTTGAGGCCGTTGCGGCGGGCGATGTCCATCAGCGGGTCCATGTCCGCCGGCAGGCCGTAGAGATGCACCGGCAGGATGACCCGGGTGCGCGGCGTGAGGGCGGCCTCGACGCGGGCCGGGTCGATGTTGAAGGTGAGCGGATCCGGCTCCACCGGCACTGGCGTCGCGCCGCACTGGCTGACGGCCAGCCAGGTCGCGATATAGGTGTTGGAGGGCACGATGACCTCGTCCCCCTCCCCCACGCCCAGCGCGCGCAGGCCCAGCGTCAGGGCATCCAGGCCGTTGGCCACGCCCGCGCAATGGGCGGCGCCCACGGACTGCGCATAGGCCTCCTCGAAGGCCGCCAGCTCCTGCCCCAGCAGGAACCAGCCGCTGCGGGCCACGCGCAGCAGGGCGGCGTCGATGGCGGGCTGGCTGGCCGCGTAGGCGGGCTGCAGATTGAGAAAAGGCAGGCTGGTGTCAGCCATCACGCATGCTCCTTGCCGGAGGGGTTCCCCGGTCCACGAATGCTCAGGCCCCGGGGCGGCCCAGGGCGGCGAGGAAGTCCTCGTACTTGCGAATGTAGTCATCCGCGGCATAGGTGTCCGACGCCAGCACCAGCAAAACGGCGTCCGGCGAGAACTGGTACTGGATTCCCCAGACCATGGGCGGGATGTGCAGGCCCATGCGGGCGCTGTCCAGGGTGATCTCGTCGCGCGCACGGCCGTCGTCCAGCACCACACTGACGCTGCCCTTCACGCAGACCAGGAACTGGTGGCAGGCCTTGTGCGCATGCTCGCCCCGCACCTCCTTGCTGGGCACGTCGTAGACCATGAAGAAGCGCTGCGGCGTGAAGGGCAGATGGGTGCCGATCTCGCCGAAGCTCAGCGCGCCGCGCAGGTCCACGATCTTGGGCAGGGCCACCAGGCGGGCAGCGGCCACGTGCAGGGCCGGCGGGGCCTCGAGCTGGCTGGCGGCGCGCGGCGCGGCTGGCAGGTCCAGGTGCGGCGTGTCCGCGTAGCCGACGATGTGCGCCGGATTGCCGCTGACGATGGCATTGGGCGGCACGTCACGCGTCACCACCGCGCCGTCCTGCACCCGGGCGCGCGGGCCGATGCAGAGGCCGCCGCGGACGGTCGCATTGGCGCCGATGGTGGCGCCCGCGCCGACGCGCGTCACCGCCGCGGCTCCGTCGGCACCGGAGGCCCCGCTGAAGACCGTGTTGGGACCGATGCTGACATCCGCCTCCACCACCAGCGGGGACCACAGCTGCGCGCCGGGCCGCACGCGGACCCGCGGGCCCAGTTGCACCTCGCCGTCGATCAGAGCGTGGTCGCCGATCTCGGTGTCCTCGCCCAGGCGCGCGCCCGGCAGCACATGGGCGAAGGCGCCAATGCGGCTGCCCGGGCCGATGAAGGGCGATTCGACCAGGGCATGGCTGTGGATGAAGACATCCGGGCACGATGCGGCAGCAGTTGCGGCAGCAGTTGCGGCGGTTGGGAGGCTCATGGGCTCGTGGGCAGGCAGGCGGCGATGAGGCATCCTATAGCGTCGGGCGCCGGCGCATCGCCTTGATTGACGGGTCGGCGCCGCCCTGTTTCGCCGGACGCGGCATCGGCGCCACGGCAGCCCTCAGCGCAGGTACTGCAGCAGCGGGGGCGAGTCGGCCAGGCGCTGGGCCAGCCGGGCATGCTGGCGGCGCTGGAAGTCCCATTGCAGCGCGGGGTCGCGCCACCAGGCATCCAGCTCGTCCAGGCATTCGCCCAGGGGCAGCGAGGGCACGAGCTCGCGGTCCAGCAGGGCCTTCTCCTCCCACACGAGGGCGCGCAGCTGGCAGTGCAGCATGGGCACGGCATGCATCAGGGGCTCGATGGCGGCGCTGGTGGGGATGTCATAGCCCAGGCAGGCGTCGCAGCCCTGGACAAAGGCCACCAGGGGCTGGGCCACACCGCGCTGCAGGCTCTCCGGTGTCACCCCCAGCGACTCCTGCAGCAGCAGCGGGAAACCCTCGGTCGGCTTGTAGCGCAGCAGCACCTCCACCCCACGGCGGCGGCCCCAGTCCAGCAGCTGGCGCAGACCGTCGAGGTAGGCGTGGATGTCCGCGGTGCTGAGCCCGTTGTGCGACAGGCCGCTCAGCAGCACGCCCAGCGTGCGCAGCGGCTGGGCCGGGGCCTGCGCGGGCACCGGCTGGTGGCGCTCGCCGAAGCGCAGCAGGGCGCCCGGCACGCGGCGGTCGTCGGTGTCCCGGCAGTCCGCGCCCTGCACCGGATGGTGCAGGCATTGCATCTGGCCGCCCAGCTTGGGCAAGGGGATGTTCTGGAACTTGGCGTGCGGCAGCATCAGCACCGGCAGGCGGTGGCGGCGGGCCAGGCTCAGCAGCCCGCCCAGCAGGCCCGAATCGTGGTTGGACAGCAGCAGCTGCCCGGGCAGCGCCTGCACCCGCTGCTCGATGTCATGGAACAGCGTGAACTGCAGCAGCAGGGCCTCGACCAGGGCCTGGGCCTGCAGCTGGATGAAGGCCTCGTTGCGCAGCTCAGACGCGAGCAGCTGCAGCACGACGGGCCGGACCCGCGCCGCCAGTTCCTCGCACTGCTGCTGATGCGCCGGCCCCAGCGCGGCGCGCACCTCGTCCAGGGGCCGCAGCGGCAGCCGCTCGATGCCGGTCAGCTCGACGTCGTAGAACTGCGCAGGCACCTGCAGGCAGTCGCCCTGGGCGGCCAGGATCTGGGCGGCCAGGTAGTCCTTGTCATAGAAGCAGGTGGGCAGGTGGGCCCAGCGCCTGGCCGCGGGACGCTGCTCGAGCGGGCGCCAGTCCGGCAGTTCCGGCCCGGGCAGCTGGCCGGCGTCATAGAGATAGCTGCGGTGCTGCACGCCCGCGCCCTGCAGCGCGGCCGCCATGGCCATGCAGGCAGCGCCCGAAGGCTGGCCGTAGCGGTAGGGAGCGGCGGCACCGAGCAGGTGGACCAGCGCGCCGGCCGGCGCGTCCTCGGCCAGGCAGCGCCCCAGGGCCGCATAGCCCCGCAGGTTCAGCAGGGCGTAGAAGGCGTTGAAGTAGCCCCACTGGCAGCCCTCGGCCTCGGGCAGCAGCTCGGCGAGCACGGCATCGAGGCGCGCCTGGTAGGCCGCCATGTCCGAGCGCGCCCGCCGGAACACCTCGCTCATGAAGCCGGGGCCCACGGTCCTGGCCAGCCGGGCATTGCCCAGGCCCAGGCTGCGGGCCTGGTCGAAGAGCTGGGGATCGAAGAGCAGCAGCTCGGCGCCCTCCAGCTGATTCTGCAGGGCTGCGGCGGCCGGCAGATCCAGGCGATGGGTGACGGTGATCAGCGGCTTCATGCCCGGCCCCCTGCCTGGGAGGCCAGCAGCGCCTGGACGCAGTCCTGTGCCGGGCTGTCCAGCGTCAGGCCGGATTCGTCCACCAGGGACTGCAGCCGCTGCAGATGGGCCGGCTCGTCGACATCGAAGCGCAGTTCAGGGAAGGCCAGCGCCGCCGGGGCGCGGGGACAGGTCTTGCGGCAGTCGCGCGCCCAGGGGGTGGTCTCGTCCCACAGGGCGAGGGTCACGTGCTCGCGGTGGCGGGGCTCGGCACACTCGGCAGCGAGCCGGTGCAGCAGCGCGGCCGGCAGGATCTCGGCACCGAAGCCATCGGCAAAGCCGCTGCCCAGACGATCGAGGTGGTTGCAGGCGTAGTCGCAGTCGCTGGCGGCGTAGAAGTCCACGAGCTGGTCCACCACGGCGCCGTCGATGAAGGGGTTGTCGGCGCAGACGCGCACCACGGTGTCCGCTCCGAACTGGCGCGCGGCCTGGCTGAAGCGGTCCAGCACGTCGGATTCGCTGCCGGTGAAGGTGGCCACGCCCATGGACTGCGCCAGCTCGACCAGGGCGGCATCGCGCGGGAGCTCGGTGGTGGCCAGCACCAGGGTGTGGAGGCGCTGCGCCCGCTTCAGGCGCTCCAGCACCCAGGCCAGCAGCGGCCGGCCCGCCAGCGGCGCCATCATCTTGCCGGGAAAGCGGCTGGAGCCCATGCGGGCCTGCACCACGGCCACCACGCGGCCTGGCCGTGCGGGTCGGGGGTCACTCATCGGCTCAGGCGCCCTGCCCCAGATCGGCCCATTGCAGCACGTGGTCGGACTCCAGCGCGCGCAGCACCGGCCGGCCCAGCACGTCATCCCAGTGCAGGGGGCTGATCCCGGTGCCTGGGCGCTTGTAGGTCAGGTGGGCCTCGCTGAGGACCTCGCCGGCGGCCACGTCGCGGGTCAGCACGATGGAGCGGCGGGCATTGGCGCGCGCCGGGCCTTCGGTGGGCGTGGGCTGCTTGTGATCGCTCTCGCCCAGCAGATCGTGCACCGTGTCCAGGGCCGTCATGAAGCGGCGCAGGTCATGCACGTCCATGGCGTGGTAGTGGTCGTTGCCCGGCAGGGTCTTGTCATGGGTGAAGTGCTTCTCCAGGACGACGGCGCCCAGCAGGTGCGCGCTCATCAGCGGGTACATGGCCTCGTCGGGCAGGGTGTGGTCGGAGTAGCCGATCAGCAGCTCCGGATAGGCCCGCTGCAGGCCCTTGATCATGCGCAGATGGGCCTGGGCATTGGGCGTGGGGTAGTTCAGCACGCAGTGCAGCAGCACCAGCTCGCGGCAGCCGGCGGCGCGCAGGGTCTGCACGGCCATGTCGATCTCGCCCAGCGTGGAGGCGCCGGTGGACAGCACCACCGGTTTGCCCTTGGCCGCGATCTTGCGCAGGAAAGGGACGTTGGTGAGGTCGGCCGAGGCGATCTTGTGGAAGGGCATCAGATCGTCCAGGAACTCCACCGCGGCGTCGTCGAAGGCGGTGGAGAGGAAGTCGATGCCGACCTGCTCGCAGTGACGGGCCAGGGCGCGGTACTCCTCGGGCCCGAAGCGGTCGTACTTCTTGAAGAGCTCGAACTGGCTGCGCGTGGGCTCCTTGCTGATGTCCCAGTAGAACGGCGAATGCCTGGAGGCCAGGGTCTCGGCCTTGTAGCTCTGGAACTTCGCGGCGTCGGCACCGCCCTCCTTGGCCAGCTCGATCAGGCGCTTGGCCTGGTCCAGGGAGCCCTCGTGGTTGACGCCGATCTCGGCGATCACATAGGGGCGGCTGTCGGGGGTGAGGCGGCGCTGGCCGAGGGTCACCGTGGGGGTCATTGCATGCTCCTGCGTTCGGCGGCACGGGCCGAGGAACCATCGACACCATGCTTGCTGATCAGGCGCTGGCGGTGCAGCTCCATGGCATCGAGGTCGTTGGTGATGTTGTGGTCGTGGCGGCGGTAGCGGTACAGCGGCAGCTCCAGCCGGGCGATGTGGTGCTTCTGCTCGAAGCGGATGCGCAGCTCGCGCTCCTCGTGGCGGTGGAAGCTCTCGTCGTAGAGCCCCGTCTCCATCAGGTGGGCCTTGCGGAACATGATGCCGCAGGCGATGGGCTCGTCCATGCAGTTCACGCGTTCCAGCACCTGCTCGTGGTCGTCCACCAGGAGGTAGTCGCAGGCCACGGCATCGTGCAGGGGGTTCTGGTCCAGGAAGAAGTGCAGGATGTTGAGGAAGTTGGCGTTGACGTAGTCGTCGGAGTCCACCCGCACGATGAAGTCGCCGCGCGCGGCGCGGATGCCCCGGTTCAGCGAGGCCGGCAGGCCCAGGTTGCGCTCGTTGCGCAGGGGCACGATGGCGTCGTGGAAGAGCTCCAGCGCATAGGGCGTGCGATCGGCACTGCCGTCGTCGATGACGATGATCTCGTACTGGTCGCGCGCCAGGGTCTGGTTCAGCAGGGAGCGCAGGCAGCGGCCGATGAAACGCTCCTGGTTGAAGACCGGCACGATGACCGACACCAGCGGCTTGAAGTTCATGCGCTCACCTCCTGCAGCTGCAAGGCCTCGATCAGGGCCTGGCGGGCCAGCGCAGGGGCCTCCTCGCGCAGCTTGACGCCCACCGGCAGAGACACCGCCCGCGACAGCCAGGCCGCCGACTGCGGGAAGGCCGTGGCCAGCTCGCCGCCGTGGGCCGCGGCCAGCTCGGGCATGTGGGTCCAGGTGCCGGCGAAGTGCCAGGTGTAGGCCTCGGGCAGGATCTTGGTCGCCAGGCCGCGGGCCAGCAGGGCCTCGCGACAGCGGCGGGCGGCGGCGTTGTCCTGCACGAAGAAGACCAGAGCGTCGGCCGTCTCGTAGCTGCCGGCCGGCACCTCGCGCGGCGTGATGCCGGGCAGGTCGTGGATGGCCTGCCACAGCAGCTCGCGGTTGCGGCGCTGGGCCTTGACGATGTCGGGCAGCTTGCGCAGCTGGGCCAGGCCCACGGCGCCCTGCAGCTCCATCATGCGGAAGTTGAAGCCGCTGCTGGCGCGGGTGTCCTCCCAGCGCGGCACGGCGGGGTTGTTCTCGTGGCCGTGGTCATGCCAGGCGGCGCCGCGGGCCCAGTCGGCCTGCTCCTGGAACAGCACCAGGCCCCCCTCGCCCGTGGTCATGGTCTTGGCGAAGTCGAAGCTGAAGGTACCCAGGCGGCCCCAGCTGCCCAGGGCCCGGCCGTTGAGCGAGCCGCCGCAGCCCCAGGCCGCGTCCTCGATGAGGGCGATGCCGTGGGCGTCGCAGAGGGCCTTGATCTCCGGCAGGCGCGAGGGCGTGCCCAGCATGTGGACCACGATGACGGCCTTGGTGCGCGGCGTGATGCGGCGCTTCAGGTCCTCGGGGTCCATGTTGAGCGTGGCATCGATCTCGGCGCAGACCGGCGTGGCCCGCGACTCGATGATGGCCTCCACCGTCGCCACGAAGGTGAAGCTCTGGGTGATGACCTCGTCGCCAGCACCGATGCCCAGCGCCGCCAGGCCCACGCGCAGCGCGGCGGTGCCGGAGGACACGGCCAGCGCATGCGGCGAGCCCATGGCCTGGGCGAAGGCCTGCTCGAACTCGCGGACCTTGTAGCAGTCGCCGCGCAGGGCGTCGAAGCCGTGGCGGAACAGGATGGCGCCGCGGGCGAAAATGTCCTGGATCTCGGCCAGTTCCTCTGGGCCCATCACTTCATAGCCTGGCATGGTGTCTCCCGGTCTCGTGCTGTGAGCTGTGTGCTGCTGTCGCTGTTTACATCAGGCGGAAGAGTTCCGCCACTTTCTGGGGCGTCAGCACGGACTTGAAGTCCTCGCCCAGCGCATTGGTCAGGGGCTTGGCATGCACGATGGAGCTCTTGTAGAGCGCCTCGAAGCCGGCCTCGTCCAGGCCCAGGCAGACACCCTTGGGGATCTCCACGCCCTGTGCCTCCACCATGCCCCAGAACTCGTCATAGGCCTGCGGGTAGAACTCGCCCATGGCCCGCATCACGATGCAGTTGGCCACGCAGTGGTGCAGACCCAGCACGACCGACAGGCCGGCGGACAGCGGGTGCACCAGGCCCACATAGCTCGTGGCGATGGCGCAGCCGCCGAGATACGAGGCCACCATCAGGCGCTCGCGGTTCTCGGGGGTCATCATGTCGCCCTGGGCGAAGACCTGGCGGCAGAGGCTGATGGTCTCGCGCGAGTAGGCGTCGCCGATGGCATTGCGGTAGCTGCCGGCCAGGGACTCGATGCAGTGGATGTAGGCATCCATGCCCGTGTAGAAGTACTGGTTGCGCGGCACGGTGGCCGTCAGCTGCGGGTCCATGATCACATGGTCGAAGACCGTGTAGTCGCTGTTCATGCCCAGCTTCAGGCCGGTGGCGGCATTGGTCATCACGCAGGTGCGCGTGGCCTCGGCGCCGGTGCCCGAGACGGTGGGAATGCCCACCTTGAAGACGCCCGGATGCTTGAGCAGGTCCCAGCCCTGGTAGTCGGCCGCATGGCCGCCATTGCCCAGCAGGTTGGACACCGCCTTGGCCGTGTCCATGGTGATGCCGCCGCCCATGCCCACCACGGCCGCCGGCTGGCTCAGGCCGCGATCCAGCAGGCTGGCCACCAGGGCGTCAATGCCCTCGGTCTTGGGTTCGTGCGCGGTCTGCACGAACTGCAGCACGTCGTCCCCGCGCACGCCCAGGCGGGCCGCCAGATCGGGCTGGGCGGCGAAGAACTCGTCGACCAGAAAGACGACCGCGCCCCCCTGCCCCTGCGCCTGCGCCTGCGAGCGCCGGCCGTCCAGCAGGCCGCGCAGCTCGGCCAGGGAGCCGGCGCCGATGTTGTAGCGGCCGACGTTCTTCACGAGCTTGACGCCGGTATCGAGGATGTTTGCCATGGTGTGCGTGGAACGGTGTCCGTGAAATCTCAGGAATCGTGCGGCGAGGGCACGCGGCTTCAGCGCAGCGGCGCCATCACGCCCCGCCCCAGGGACCACAGCATGGCCACGGCCTGCTGCCCGTCGAACAGGGCGTTCACGTGCGCGATGCGCAGCGAGTAGTAGTCTGACTCCGATCCCATCACATCGAACAGGGAGCGGCGGCCCAATTGCTGCCACTGTTGCAATGTGGCGGTGCGCAGCTGTGAACTGTTGCGCAGGATCTCGGTGATGCGGCGCGCCCGGTCGAAGGCCGAGGTGGCGGATTCGTGCATGTCGATCAGGCGGTAGCGCCGGGCCTCCAGGGCATCCTCGCGCTGAAGCCGGGCGGCCTCGGCGCGCTTGCTGGCGGCGTTGACGGAGGCGTCCTGGCCCGGCGTCATCAGCGGCACGTTCACGCTGAAGCCCACGGCCCAGTCGCGGCTGCGGGTCACGCCCGCGCTGGCGCTGGTGCCCACGATGGCATTGACCTGGGGCTTGGCATTGGCGCGCACGCTCTCCACATAGCTGCCCTGGGCACGGGCCTGGGCCTCGAGCTGGATCACGTCAGGCGCGCTGAGGGCGTCGCGCTGCATGTCATCGAGCTCGGGCACCCGGGTCAGCAGGTTGGAGAAGCTGGCGCTGGGCGGCAGATCGTCGCCCACGAAGCGCTTGAGCCGCGTCTCGGTCTGGCGCAGGGCCGACATGGTGGACTCCACCGCCAGGTCGGCCTGCAGCAGGTTCTTCTGGGCCTGCACCAGCTCGCTGGCCCGCCCCTTGTCAGCCTTGACGATGGTTTCCAGCGAATCCACCAGGCAGGCCATGCGACGCACGTACTGGCTGTAGACCTGGGCCTGCAGCAGGTAGCGGCCGCGGTCCAGGGCCAGGGAGACGGTCTGCAGGGCCAATTGCTGCTCGGCGCTGAAGTAGCCCTGGCGCGCGGCCTCGGCCAGCTGCGAACGCCAGCCGGCCAACTGGCGGTTGCGCCCGAAGTCGAAGAGGGTCGCGCTGAGGTTGAAGGCCACGCGGCCCTGGGCGCCGCTGCCGTTGCTGGCGCCGTCGGTGCTGGAGCCCATCTGGTTGCCCTGCAGGTCCAGGCTGGCGCGGGGCTTGTTGGCCTGGCTGACCTCCTCCCAGTCGTCGCGGGCGGCCTGGGCCAGCAGCTTGACCATGCCCACCGACTGGCTGCGGGCCAGGGCCCGGTCCACCAGGACCTGGATCTGGGCACGCGGGTCGGCGTCGCTGATCACCAGCTGGCTGGCGGCCTTCTGGGCGGCCGGGGAGTTGGCGTCGTCCTCGTTGCAGCGGCTCTGGGCCAGGGCGGCCGTGGTGGCGCCCAGCAGCAGGCACTGGAACAGGCTCATGCCGAGATTGCGCAGCGTCCCCATGGCCTCATCCCCCAGCGTACAGACAGGTCTTGCTCATGCCTGTACTGGACCACAGGGCGGCCGGGAACTTGAGCGGGAAAAGCCGCCGCTATGCCCCGCTTCTCTGCGGCTGGCCGGAGGCCGCCGCGGGGCTCAGCGCTCGCGCAGGGCTTCGCGCGAACGCATCATGGGCCGCAGCAGGAAGCTCAGCACCGAACGCTCGCCGGTCTTGATCTCCACCGAAGCCGTCATGCCGGGGATGATGGCCAGGGTCTCGCCCTTGTAGCGGATGTTGTTCTGCTCGGCCCGGATGAGGGTGCGGTAGTAGCGGCCGTCGTTGCCCAGCGGGTTGGCCTCGCCGATGGCGTCCGGGCTGATCTGCTCAACCTTGCCCTCCAGGCCGCCCAGCGCGTTGAAGTCGATGCCCGAGAGCTTGATCACGGCATGCTGCCCCACCTGAATGAAGCCGACGTCCGCCGGGCTGACCCGCGCCTCGACCAGCATGCGCGTGCCCAGCGGCACGATCTCCATGATGGGCGAGCCCATGGCCACGACGCCGCCGATGGTGTTGATCCGGATGTTCTTGACCAGGCCCCGCACCGGCGAGCGCAGCACCGTGCGGTCCAGGGCGTCCTTGCGGACCACCTGCTGCTGCTTCATCATGGCCAGGTCGTTCTGGAGCTTGACCAGCTCGCTCATCGCCTCCTGGCGGAAGCGCCCCTGGCGTTCCACCCGGGACTGGCGCATCTCGTTGACCTGGCGGCTCAGGCGCATCACCTCCACGTCCGACATCAGCCCCTTGGCCGACATCTCCTGGGCCACCTTCAGCTCCTTGCCCACCAGGGCCGCGCTGCGGTCGATGCCCGCCAGCGACTCCTCCAGCAGGCGCTGGCGGGCCTGGAAGGCCTGGGTCTCGGCGGCGGTGAGCGCAGGGGCGGCCTTCAGCTCCTCGGGGAACTTCAGCGCCGTGCCATTGGCCTCGGCCTGCAGGCGCGCGGCCTGGGCCATCATGGCCAGCTCGCGCAGCTGGCCCTCGTTCTGCTGGGCCTCGACCCGCGTGGGGTCCAGGCGCACCAGCTCCTGGCCGGCCTCGACCTGCTGGCCTTCGCGGACCAGCAGCTCGCGCAGCAGGCCGGAGTCCAGGCTGGCGATGACCTGCTCCTTGCCGTCGGGCACCACCCGCCCCTCGCTGCGGCTGACCATGTCGACCTGGGCCAGCGAGGCCCAGACAATGGCGGCCACGACCGCCGCCAGCATCAGGTAGACGGCCCACATCACGCGCGGCAGCGGCTCGTCGACCTGTGCGGCCGCCAGGCTGCTCAGGAACAGACCTTCGTCACGGGAGGAAGAAGCCACTCAGCGCCCTCGTTCGGTGTTCAGACGGAGGGCGAGCGCTGCACCGGCTGCGCCGCCGGGTGCATGTGCAGATTGGAGGCCTGGGCGGCCGCCGCAGGGTCGGGCGCGGCGGGCCGCACGCCGGACAGCGCCGCCAGGACCTGATCGCGCGGGCCGTCCATCACCAGCTTGCCGTTGTCCATCACGACGATGCGCTGCACCAGCTCCAGCACGGCGGGGCGGTGGGTCACCACCAGCAGGGTGCATTGCTGGGCGGCGTCGCGCAGCTGGCGCAGGAAGAGGATCTCGGACTGGGCGTCCATGGAACTGGTGGGCTCGTCCATCAGCAGCAGCTTGGGCCGGTTCACCAGGGCGCGGGCCAGGGCCACCATCTGGCGCTGGCCGCCGGACAGCAGGCTGCCCATCTCGCCCACGGGAAGGTCCCAGCCCAGGGGATGGCCGGCGACCACGCGGTCCAGGCCCGTCAGCTTGGCGACCTCGACCAGGCGGCCCGCGTCGACGTCGGCACGGCCCATGGCAACGTTGTCACGCAGCGTGCCGTGGAAGAGCTTGGGTTCCTGCGACACGAAGCCCACATGGGCACGGAACTCGGCCGGGTCGATCTGGCGCAGGTCGATGCCCTCGATCTCCACCATGCCCTCGGAGGGCTGGTAGAGACCGGCCAGCAGGCGCAGCACGGTGGACTTGCCGCTGCCGATGCGGCCCAGCACGGCGATGCGCTCGCCGGGCTCGATGCGCAGGCTCACGCCCTTGAGCACCTTGGGCGCCTGATGCTCGCCGGTCATCGGATAGGAGAAGCCCACCTCGCGCAGGCCGATGCGGCCGCTGAACTCGCTCATGGGCACGTAGTTGCGGTCCGAGGCGCGCTCGACGGGCTTCTTCATGACCTCGTCCAGCGACAGCATGGCCGCGCGGGCGCTCTGGTAGCGCGCCGTCAGGCTCACCACGCTGCCCAGCGGCGCAATGGCGCGGGTCGCGAACATCACCGCGCCGATCAGGCCGCCGGCGGAGATGATGCGGTCCTGGATCAGGTAGACGCCCCAGACCAGCATCACCAGGGTCACCGCCTGCTGCATGGTCATGGTGAGATTGTTGGTGAAGGCATGCATGGCCCGCATGCGCAGGCCGGACTCGGCGGCCACGGCATTGCTGATCTCGTAGCGGTGCAGGAAGCGGCCTTCCGCGCCGGAGGTCTTGAGGTCTTCCAGACCCTCCACCACCTCCACCAGGGAGCCCTGCAGCTCGGCCTGCTCCGCCATGTTCGCCCGCACCACATTGCGCAGGTACTTCTGCAGCGCGAAGGTCAGCAGCACCAGGCCCGGCACCGCCAGCGCCACCACCCAGCCCAGCGGACCACCCAGCATGAAGGTCATGGCCACGAAGAGCACGATGAAGGGCAGGTCCGACACCACCGACATGCTGGCCGAGGTGAAGAACTCCCGCACGGTCTCCACCTGGCCCAGGTAATGCGCATAGGAGCCGGCCGAGGCGGGCTTGTGCTCCATGCGCACCAGCAGGGTCTGCTTGAAGAGCATGGAGCCGATGATCAGGTCCGCCTTGCGGCCGGCGAGGTCGATCAGGTGGGCCCGCAGCTGGCGGGCGAAGAGGTCGAAGATCAGCGCCAGCGAGGCCCCGATGGCCAGGGTCCACAGCGTGGCCATGGCGTCGTGGTGGGGGATGACCTTGTCGTAGATGACGCTGGTGACCAGGCCGCTGACCATCATCAGCAGATTGCTCAGCAGGGCCGCGGTCATGGCGCCGCGGTAGTAGGGAATGAAGCGCTTGAGCGTGCCCCACAGCCAGTGGCTGCCCTGCCCCGCCAGCAAGGCGTGATGGCGGGGGTCAGCCTGGGAGACTTCCTTGGGCGTGGCCACCAGGGCGAAGCCGCTGTACTCACCCTCCAGCTCGGCCTGGGCAACGACGCAGGCCTTGGCCTCCGGGCCGGGGAAGACCACCTCGAAGGCCTGCTGGCCCTCCACCTCGCGGCGGGACACCAGCACGCAGGCGTCACCCCCATGCAGCAGCAGCACGGCGGGCAGCACCAGGGGGTTGATCTCAGCCAGGCCCTTGGAGAGCATGCCGGCCTCGTAGCCGGCCTCGCGCATCATGCGGATGGCCTGGTTGGGCGCCAGCGGGCCGTCGGTGGGCACGCCGGCGCGCAGGGAGGCCGGCGAGCGGGCCTTGCCGTGGTGCTGGGTCAGCCAGACCAGAGCCTGCAGCAGCGGGTCGCCGATGTCTCCCTCGGGCACGGCATGCTCGCGCCCGGCCTGCGGCTCGGGCGCCGCGGCCAGGTGCAGCGCCGCCCCGCGGGGAGGCTTGCCGCCATCGAAGAAGGAATCGTGTCGCTGACTCACTGGGGATCCCTACCGGGCGTCAGGCCCCCGGGGCCTTGCGCCGGTGCTCCAGCACCAGGCGCTCGAATTCATGCTCAAGATCGCGCACCAGGGCGGGAATGTCAAACAGGGGCGTCTGCCGGCCCTGCTCGCGCAGGTAGCGCTTGTAGGATGCCGCACGCAGGGGCTGGCGGCCGATCTGCACGGCGCGCTCAACGTACTCCGGCAGGGAATAGGTCACGAGTTCCGGCAGTCCGGCGGCCGTCAGCAGGCTCCCGGCCATGCGCGAGATGTAGCAGCGGCCGGCCCGGGTCAGGATGGGCGTGCCCATCCAGAGGCAGTCGCTGGCGGTGGTGCCGGCGTTGTAGGGGAAGGTGTCCAGCACCAGATCGGCCAGCTGGAAGCGCGCCAGATACTCCGGCGGCGCCACGCGCGGCGCGAAGTGCAGGCGCTCCGGCGCCACGCCCCGAGCCTGGGCGGCGGCCCTCATGTTGGCCTCGGCCCAGCGGTTGTCCGCCAGCAGCCACAGGAGGCTGCCCGGGACCTGCTGCAGGATCTGCATCCAGGCCGAGAACATCTCTTCCGTGTACTTGTGGTTGTTGTTGAAGCTGCAGAAGACGAAGGCGTCCTCGGGCAGGCCGTAGCGGGCGCGCTCGGGCGTGGGGCCGACCTCGCGCTGGCGGTCACTGACCTGGTAGCAGTGCGGCAGGTAGATGGGTTTCTCGGTGCACAGCGGGAGGTACTCCGGCGGCATCGTGAAGCGGTCCGCGATGATGTAGTCCTCCCCCGGCAGGGCCGAGGTGGCGGGCAGGCCCAGGTAGCCCACCTGCACCGGCGCCGGGCGGTAGGCCAGGATGTTGGGGCGCGCGCCGCTGGTAAGGCCCTGGAGGTCGACCATCACGTCGATGCCGGCCTCGGCGATCTGCCGCGCGGCCTGCTGGTCGTCCACGCCGGCCAGGGGCATGAAGCGGTCCATGGCCTTCAGGATGCGGGTGCGCTGGGCCGTGCCGTCTTCCTTGCTCCAGCACAGGGCATGGACCTCGAAGCGGCTGCGGTCGTGCAACTCGAACAGCTCGGGCGTCAGCAGGCCCACGGCATGCATGCGCAGGTCGCCGGACAGATAGCCGATGCGGATCCTCTCCCCCGCCGGCCGCGCATGCAGCTGGTGGAAGGGCTTGCCCTTGTACTTGACGACGCGCTCGTTGACGAAGCGCTGGGCCACCATCAGCTGGATGGCCGGGTCATCGGTGGCGCTGAGCGTGGCCAGCAGCGAGGTGTTGACCAGCAGCTGGTTGTGCGTCACCTCACCCACCGGCTGGTAGATGGGCCACTCGCACTGCTTCTGGCGGATGTGCACGTAATGCTGCTGCACGTCGCCCTGCTCGGGCTTGAGCAGCAGGCTGCGTTTCATCAGCGCCTCGGATTCATCGAGGCGGCGCTCGCCCTCCAGCAGGCGGGCGGCATTGTTGAGGGCGTGCAGGCGCAGGTCGATGGGCTCGGCACCGATGGCCATCAGCTCGCCGGCGTCATAGACCGCCTGCCACTGGGCCAGGGCCTCGGCCGTCTTGCCCTGGTGCTCCAGCTGGTGGCCCAGGTTGAGCTTGGCCTGCGCGAAATCCGGGTTGAGGGCCAGGGCGCGCAGGTACACGGCCTCGGCCTCGGCATGCCGGCGCATCTCGCCCAGCACCGTGCCCCAGTTGAACAGGGCCAGCAGGCGCTGGGGGCTCTGGTTGCTCTCGACCCAGGCCTCGTACAGCGCCAGGCAGTCGGCCTGCCGGCCTCCCGTTTGCCATTGGTGCGCCAGGCTCATCAGTTCCTGCAGAGGCATGGCGCCGGCGCGGGCGCGGGCGATCACGGCCTCGGCCGAGGCGGCCTGGTCCAGCAGTGCAGCAGCGGGTTGTGACATGTCCATGGCGAGGCGCCTGCTTCCGCGAGGGCAGGCAAACAGTTGCGCTTGCCAGCCATCTTAGGGAGAGCCCTCGGAATCGATCCCGCCAATTGAGCGGTATTCACCCGCCATCACGGCGTGAACCATGACCGGCATCACGGTGTGCGACGGGCAGCCAAAAATCTAATGAATTGCTCGCAGTCTCATGCCCAATGCCTTGATTTAGAAGGCACAATGCCACGAGCATGCCATGAATATCATCATTCTCGACGACTATCAGGATGCGGTGCGCAAGCTGCGCTGCGCCAGCAAGCTGGATCCCTTCAATGCCAAGGTCTTCACCAACACGGTGAAGGGGATCGGGCAATTGTCCGTCCGCCTGCGGGATGCCGAGGTGCTGGTGCTGATCCGCGAGCGCACCCATTTCCCCCGCCAGCTGCTGGAGAAGCTGCCCCGGCTCAAGCTGATCGCCCAGACCGGCCGAGTGGGCCCCCATATCGACGTCGAGGCCTGCACCCGCCTGGGCATCGCCGTCGCGGAGGGCGTGGGCTCCCCCATCGCCCCGGCGGAGCTGACCTGGGCGCTGATCATGGCCTCCATGCGCCGCCTGCCGCAATACATCGGCAACCTCAAGCACGGGGCCTGGCAGCAGTCGGGGCTCAAGGCCGCCTCCATGCCGCCCAACTTCGGCGTGGGCATGCTGCTGCGGGGCAAGACCCTCGGCCTGTGGGGCTATGGCCGCATCGGCCAGCTGGTGGCCGGCTACGGCCGCGCCTTCGGCATGCAGGTGCTGATCTGGGGCAGCGAGTCGAGCCGCGCGCGCGCCGTGGCTGACGGCTACATGGCCGCCGAGAGCCGCGAGGCCTTCTTCGCCCACTGCGATGTGATGAGCCTGCACCTGCGCCTGTGCGACGGCACCCGCGGCATGGTCACCCTGGACGACCTCAACCGCATGAAGCCCACGGCGCTGTTCGTCAACACCTCGCGCGCCGAGCTGCTGAGCGAAGGCGCTCTGGTGTCCGCCCTCAACCGCGGCCGGCCCGGCATGGCCGCCATCGACGTCTTCGAGAGCGAGCCCATCCTGCAGGGCCACCCCCTGCTGCGCCTGGAGAACGCCGTGTGCACGCCGCACATCGGCTATGTCGAACAGGACAGCTACGAGCTCTACTTCGATGCGGCCTTCGACAATGTGCTGAACTTCGTCCGCGGCGAGCCCAGCAACATCGTCAACCCCGACGCCCTGAAGGCGCTGCGCTGATGGATGAGCAGGGCCAGCGCCCGGCCCCGGCCCACCCCTGGGCCCTGTTCCTCGCCTTCAACCGCCTCGCCCTGCAGGGCTTCGGCGGCGTGCTGGCCGTGGCGCAGCGCGAGCTGGTGGAGCGCCTGGGCTGGCTCAGCAAGCAGGAGTTCATGGAGGTGCTGGCCGTGGCCCAGGTCATGCCGGGGCCCAATGTGGTCAACATCTCCCTGATGATCGGTGACCGCTTCTTCGGCCTGCGCGGCGCCTTTGCCTCGGTGGCGGGCATGTTCGCCGCGCCCTGTCTGATCGTGCTGGGGCTCACCGCCCTGGCCGGCCAGTGGCTGCACGAGCCCGTGGTGCAGGGCGCCCTGCGCGGCATGGGCGCGGTGTCGGCCGGCCTGATCCTCGCGACCGGCGTCAAGCTGCTGGGCACGCTGAAGCAGCACCCCCTGGGGCGGCCGACGGCCCTGGCCTTCGCCGCCCTCGCCTTCGCGGCCATCGCCCTGCTGCGCTGGCCCCTGATCTGGATCGTGCTCGGGCTGGGCGGCCTGGGCATGGCGCTGGTCTACCTCCGGCTGGGCCCGCCGCAGGACTGACATGCTGCTGGACCTCTTCCTGCATTTCCTGGCCCTCTCCCTGCTGGCCATCGGCGGGGCCATCACCACGGCGCCGGAGATGCACCGCTATCTGGTGGGCGACCGGGGCTGGCTCAGCGACGAGAGCTTCACCCAGTCCATCGCCCTGGCGCAGGCGGCGCCGGGCCCCAACATCCTCTTCGTTGCCGTGCTGGGCTACCAGGTGGCAGGCCTGCCGGGCGCGCTGGCGGCCATGGGCGGCATCATGCTGCCCTCCACCACGCTGGTGCTGGTGGCCACCCGCTGGGCGCGCGCGCACCAGGAAGACCGCCTCGTGCGGTCATTCACCCTGGGCCTGCAGCCTCTGACGCTGGGCCTGATCATCGCCACCGGCTGGTTGCTGGCCGCGCCCTATCTGCAGCAGGCCGACCGCCGCCTGGCCACACTGGCGCTGGTCGCCGGGACTCTGGTGTTGACCCTGAGAACGCGGCTGTCGGTGGTCTGGATGGTGCTGCTGGGTGGCATCGTCGGCGCCGTCTGGATGCGCTGACCCCCGTCAACGCGGGGTGGCCGCCGCGGAGCTGCTTGGGATACTGCCGGCTCCTTCCCCCTCCTCTGCCAAGACCATGAAGAAACTGGCTCTTTCCCTCGCCCTGCTGGCCGCAGCCGCGGTGCAGGCCGCCCCGGTCCTGAACGCCGCCAACGGGCACTACTACGAGTACTTCGCCGACGCCGTCTCGGCCGAGGACGCCTTCACCCTGGCCGCCAGCCACAGCTACCTGGGCATGACGGGCTACCTCACCACCATCACCAGCGCGGACGAGAACCGCTTCGTCGCCACCACCGCGGGCGGCCAACTGGCCTGGATCGGCGGCTCGGACCACGGTGACGCCGTGAACCACTGGACCTGGCGCACCGGCCCCGAGACCGGCCAGGACTTCAGCTTCACCAGCTGGGCCCCCGGCGAGCCCAACAACTGCTGCGGCGGCGAGGACTACGTCCACATCAACTACGGCGGCTTCGGCCTCTGGAACGACCACGGCGGCCCGGCCAACACCTGGCAGCGCAATGGCTATGTGGTCGAGTACAGCGCCGCCGCCAGCGCCGTGCCGGAACCCGCCTCCCTGGCCCTGATCGGCCTGGGCCTGGGCCTGGCAGGCCTGGCTCGCCGCCAGCGCAAGGCCTGACCCCCTGCGGCTTGCCGCCACAGAAAAGGGCGCCCGCATGGGCGCCCTTTCTCATCGGGATCATCGCGAGTTCGCAAATTCGCGAATTCGCGAAAGGCCGCTCAGCCTTCCTTGGTGCCGAAGATCTTGTCGCCGGCATCGCCCAGGCCGGGGATGATGTAGCCGTTCTCGTTGAGATGGCTGTCGATGGCCGCGGTCCAGCAGCGCACATCCGGATGCGCCTTCGTCAGCGCGGCCACACCCTCCGGCGCGGCGACCAGCACCAGGGCCCGGATGTCCTTGCAGCCGCGGCGCTTGAGCAGGTCGAGCGTGGCGATCATGGAGCCGGCCGTGGCCAGCATGGGGTCCACCACCAGGGCCGTGCGCTCTTCCAGATGGCCGACGAACTTCTCGAAGTAATGCACCGGCTGCAGGGTCTCATGGTCGCGGGCCAGGCCCACCACGCTGATCTTGGCATTGGGGATCATGTCCAGCACGCCGTCCAGCATGCCCAGGCCTGCGCGCAGGATGGGCACCACGGTGACTTTCTTGCCGGCGATCTGCTCGACCTCGGTCGGGCCGCTCCAGCAGTTGAGGGTGGTCGTCTCCAGGGGGAAGTCGGCGGTGGCCTCGTAGGCCAGCAGGCGGGCGACCTCGCCGGTCAGCTCGCGGAACTTCTTGGTGGAGATGTCGGCCTCGCGCATGAGGCCGATCTTGTGCTTGACCAGGGGGTGACGGACTTCAATGACAGCCATGGTGCTTGGGGTCTCGTGAATCGTTGATGGGCCGGATTATCGCGAGCCGGCCCCGCGCTGGCGCAGGGCTTCGTAGAGGCACACCCCTGCCGCGACGGACACATTGAGGCTCTCGACCGCCCCCTGCATGGGAATGCGGACGAGTTCGTCGCAGGTCTTGGCCGTCAGCTGGCGCATGCCCTCGCCTTCGGCACCCAGCACCAGGGCGACGGGGCCCTTGAGGTCCAGGTCATAGATGGACTTCTCGGCCTGGTCCGAGGTGCCGATCACCCAGATATTGCGCTCCTTGAGCTCATTGAGCGTGCGCGCCAGATTGGTCACCATCAGGTAGGGCACGGTCTCGGCCGCACCGCTGGCCACCTTGGCCACGGTGGCGTTGAGGCCCACCGCATGGTCCTTGGGCGCGACGACGGCATGGGCTCCCGCGCCGTCGGCCACCCGCAGGCAGGCGCCGAGGTTGTGGGGATCCGTGACGCCATCCAGCACCAGCACCAGGGGGGCGCCTTCCACGCCGTCCAGCACATCGTCCAGCGAGTGCTGCTGGGCCACGGCCGTGCAGCGGGCCACCACGCCCTGGTGGCGGCTGTTGCCCGCCAGGGCGGCCAGGCGCTCGCCATCGCTCTCCACCAGCTTGGCACCGGCCTCGCGGGCTCGGTCCAGGAACTGGCGCATGCGCTGGTCACGGCGCGCGCCCTCGAAATGGATCTCGCTGATGGACTGGGGCGCGGTCTTCAGCCGCACGGTGACGGCATGGAAGCCGAAGAGGATGTGTTTGGCGCTCATCCCCGCATTGTCGCCTGCCACAGCATCAGCCCGCCGATCAGCACCGGCTGGTGGACCATGTAGTAGCTCAGGCTCCAGCGCCCCAGCAGGGCCAGGCCGCGGCGCAGGGGGCCCGAAGGCCGCGGGGCCCCCAGGCGTGGCAGCAGCCAGCGCGCCAGGGCCGCACCTGCCAGCATCAGGCCCAGCCAGGGCAGCACGGGCACGTAGTCCTCGGTGACGGGCTTGTGGGTCACCAGGCCCACCCAGTTGGTCCAGCGCGTGTCGAAGAAGGGGTGCTGGACGAAGACCGGCAGCAGCAGGCAGCCCAGGGCCAGACCCAGCAGCGCGCCCTGCCCCAGGCGCGGCAGCCCCCAGCGCAGCAGGATCAGCATCAGAGCCATGCCATGCAGCACGCCGAAGCTGATGAAGGAACGCGGGAACATGAACCAGGACCCCAGGCTGACCAGCAGGGCGCAGCCCGCCACCTGGCCCCAGCGCCGCCAGAAGCGCGGCCAGCCCTGCCCCTGGGCCAGGGCCACCGCCTGCCCCATGCCCGCGCACAGCAGGAAGAGGCTGACGATGCAGCTGCGCTGCCAGGTCCAGAAGGGATCGCCGTAGAAGTCGGCCCTGAAGAAGCCGTAGTGCTGCAGGTCGAAGCTGAAGTGGAAGACCGTCATCCAGACCATGGCCAGGCCGCGCAGGGCATCGAGGCGGTTATCGCGGAGGAACGGTGGCGGCGTGGCGTGGCTCATGTCAGGCAAAAGACGGCAAGGGGCGCAGTCTAAGTCTTGAATAATGAAGCCCTGCTCTCATTCTCGGACCACAACGCGTCCCTTGCCGCCCCAGAATGCCCGCCCTGCCCCGCTTCCCCTCGCGGACCGCCCCGCTGGTCCTGCTGCTGACCGCCTGCCTGGCCTGGACCGCGCAGGCCCAGCCCCGTGCCATCACCCCGCGTGGCCCCCTGGATGCCGCCGAGCAGAACAACATCAGCGTCTTCAAGCGCGTCTCGCCCTCGGTGGTGCACATCACCACGCTGGACATGCAGCGCGACTTCTTCTCGCTCAACGTCGAGCAGGTCCCGCGCGGCACGGGCACCGGCTTCATCTGGGACGAGCAGGGCCACATCGTCACCAACTTCCACGTGATCCAGGGCGGTGACGCGGCCCGGGTCACCCTGGCGGACCAGAGCAGCTACAGCGCCCGCCTGGTCGGCGCCTTCCCCGACCGCGACCTGGCCGTGCTGCGCATCGAGGCCCCGCGCGACAAGCTCCAGCCCATCCCCGTGGGCAGCAGCCGCGAGCTGCAGGTGGGCCAGGGCGTCTACGCCATCGGCAATCCCTTCGGCCTGGACCAGACGCTCACCCGCGGCATCGTCTCCGCGCTCAACCGCGAAATCGAGTCGGTCAATCGCCGCGCCATCCGCGGGGTGATCCAGACGGACGCGGCCATCAACCCTGGCAATTCCGGCGGCCCCCTGCTGGACTCCGCGGGCCGCCTGATCGGCGTCAACACGCAGATCTACAGCCCCAGCGGCGCCAGCGCGGGCATCGGCTTCGCGATCCCGGTGGACGAGGTCAACCGCGTGGTGCCCCGGCTGATCAAGGACGGCCGCTTCATCCGCCCGGCGCTCGGCGTGAGTGCCGGCACGGCCCAGCTGCACCAGGCCCTGCAGCTGCCCCGTGGCGTGGCCATCGTGGGCATGGGCCCGCGCAGCCCGGCCGCCGAGAGCGGCCTGCAGGCCTTCCACCGGGGCCGCGACGGCCGCATCGTGCAGGGCGACGTGATCACCGCGCTCAATGACGAGCCCATCAAGGACCTGGACGACATGCTGGCCCTGCTGGAGAAGCGCCAGGTCGGTGAACGGGTGACCCTGACCCTGTGGAACAAGGGCAAGACACGCAAGCAGGCCGTGGTGCTGGGCGCGTCCAGCGACTGAAGTCTGCAGCGCCACGGGGTCAGGTCTTGACCCTCAGGGTTAGCCCCGATCACCGCCCGGCCACCCGACCGGCGTCTTCCGCCCCTTTTCGCCGGACAATGCCAGCGCTCCACCAGGCGAGCCTGCGCCCACGCGAAAGAAGAACCAGGGCGCACGGGCCGGGGAGCCCAAGGGGGATTCATGAAGAAGATGCTGGACGCGGCCGTGCAGGGCCGCTGGAGGGTCGCGAGCCTGGCGCTGGCGGCCTGCCTGGGCCTGGCCCTGAGTGCCTGTGGTGGGGGTGGCGCCGAGAGCACCAGGCCCACGGAGCTGCCGACGCCACCCGCCCGCCTGTCCCTGCTGCTGCGCGGCCCGGCCCAGGTGCAGCCGGGCGAGGCCGTCCCGCTGATGGGCAGCCTGACACTCGACAGCGCCCTGCCGGTGCGCACGACGTGGCAGCTGCTGGAACGCCCCTCGGACAGCCAGGCGACCCTCGCCGGCGAGGGCGGCAGCAGCCGCCTGCTGCGCACCGACACCCCGGGGCGCTACCTCGTGCAATGGACGGCCGTCCTGGCCGATGGCCAGACGCAGAGCAGCCAGTGGGCGGTCGAGGCGGTCAAGGGCCCGCTGATCCAGACCTCCACCGGCGCGAGCACCCTGCCCCTGGGCCAGTCCACCGCCCTGGTGGCCGCCGCGGCGCCCTCGGACGAGCTGGGATCGACCGTCTACCGCTGGCGCCTGCTGCAGGCCCCGAGCGGCAGCAAGGCCAGGCTCAGCGGCGAGTTCGGACAGGAGGTCCGGCTCAGCGCCGACATTCCCGGCAGCTACCAGGTCGAGCTCGAGTCCCGGCAGGGCAGCACGGTGAGCCGCACGGTCCGCACGCTGTCCGGTGCCGCGATGCCGGAGTTCTGGATCGGCGTGCGTTACGGCTGTACCTCGTTTGTCGAAGGCTGCGGGCTGCCGGTGGGCAGGCCCACCATGGTCTCGGCCACGGTCCACGGAGCTCCCGACACGCTCGAAGCGAGCTACCGCTGGACCCTGCATAAGGTGCCCGAGAGCAGCCGCCTGCCAGGCCAGACAAGCCGCGGACCGGCATTCACCTTCACGCCGGACGCCCCCGGAGACTACTGGATCGACGTCGAAGGAGAGGCCAAGGACGCGGTCCTCCACGGCATGCGAGTCGCCCTCCCGGTGGTCGAGAAGCCCAGGGGACGCATCGAGGGCCCAGGTACCGCCACCGTCGGCCAGACCATCACCCTGGACACCTCGGCCAACCGGGACCCTTACGGCAATCCCTTGTCCGGCGTCCATCGTTCCTGGACCGTCGAGAAGGCACCCAAGGGCAGCAGCGCGACCGTGCTGGCGCCGAACTGGGTCAACGAGACCGCCAAGTTCCGGCCCGACCGGCCGGGGGACTACGTCATCTCGGTAGGCCTCGACACCATGCCGGGCTACGCCAGCTTCACGCTGCATGCCACCGGGTCGGACCCGCTGACGGTCTATCCGCCCGGGGTGCAGGCCGCCCTCAGCCCGCTGCTGCCCGGCGAACCGCTGAAGCTGCGGGCGGAGTCCGCCTCGGAGTTGGGCCACGAGCTGGTGCACGACTGGCGTTTCGGCGACGGCACCGTCGCGCGCGGTGACGAGGTCTCGCACAGCTTCGCCCATCCCGGGACCTACCAGGTCCAGGTGACCGTGACCGACACCGTCACCCAGCGCATGGCCCGGCAGCTGCTGCCCATCACCGTGGTGGCCAGCCGCCTGGACAACATCCCGGTGGCCCCTTGCAAGTCCGAGTCCTGCCCGGCCCAGGCGCCCGGCGTCTATGCCGGCTCGGGCCTGGGGCGCTGGCAGCTGAACAACGACCAGCCGCACCCCCAGCTCGTCAACCTCGACATCGAGGGCCTGCCGGCCGGCCGCCAGGTGATGGTCAGCCTCAGCAATGCCTCAGACAACGGAGCAGGAACGGCTGAGCTGGGTGTCGTCAGCGGCATCGTGCCCAGCAGCGCCCAGCAGGCCGCCGACTACCGCGCCAGTCTCACGCAGGCCCGGGCGACCCTGCTCAAGCGGCACGACGAGGCCCATGCCGAACACCTCAAGGGCGAGCGCGAGCTGATGCGGACCCTGGAGTCCTCCGGCCTCCGGGCCAAGCCCGACGGCAAGCGACGCAAGGCCCTGCAGGCCTCGGCGCCGCGCCTGCCCAGCGTGGTGCCGGAACTCGGCAGCCAGAGGACCTGGCAGGACACCACCGGCATCGGCCTGCAGTACAGCAGCCGGCTGGTCGACAGCTGCACCCTGCCCGGCGGCCGGGCGGTGCTGTTCTGGATGGAAGAGCAGGTGGTCGAGCGGGCGCTGGCGACGAGCGAACAGGTGGCCGCCGAGTTCAAGCCCGTGGTCTGCGGCGAGAAAGGCGGTTTCCATCGCCTGCAGCAGCTCCTGGGGGCCGAGATCTACGGGCCTCACGACCAGAGCAGCTATCTCAAGGACGACACGCTGCAGCCCATCCACGTGCTGCTGGTCGATCCGGGCCCCTCCGTGTACTGGGCAGCCTACGTTCACGGCATCAACAAGTTCTTGAAGAAGGACTTCCCTGACAGCAATGAGGCCTTGCTGATGGTGGTGAACGCCCGATTCGTCCAGGTCGAGCTCAACTTCATCAAGTCCGCGCTGGTGCACGAGTTCATGCACCTGATCAACGACTACCAGCGCACCCTCCTGAACAACTGGCCCGCGCATGACAGCTGGCTGGAAGAGACCACGGCCATGATGGCCGAGGACCTGATCTCCTCATCGCTGATCAGCAATGCCGACGGCAGCCGCCACACCGCCATGAGCATGCGCATCGCCAGCTACCAGGCCACCGCCGCCACGCACCAGTACCTGGGCGGCAGCCATACGGACTACAGCGTGGGCGGCAGCCTTGCGGCCTTCCTGGATCGCCGGGCGGGGGCCCAGCTGCTGCGCGGGCTGACCTTCGACTGCGCCGATGGCGCCCAGCTCATGAGCAGCCTGCGCTGCCTGGACGAGCAGGCCTTCCGCACCACAGGCGAAGGCCTGGCCACGCACTACGCCGCCATGAACGCCAGCCTGGCCGGGTCCGTCAACAGCGACGAGGCCGCGGGCATGGGCATGCCCGCGCTGGTCAATGGCGACATCGACCTCCCGGCCATCGACCTCAAGCGGGTGGGATCAGGCCCGCCCATGCGCACCAACGAGCCCTGGACGCTGGCACCGGGCAGCCATGTCTATCTGTGGGACAACGTGGGCGAAGACGCCGGGGGCCACTACCGCCGCAAGGGCATCAAGGTGCCGCCGGGGCATGTGCTGCAGGTGCTGATCCGCTGATCCACCCGCCGCGGCCGGCCCCTCGGTTCCGGCCCTAGTTGTGAAGCTTCAATAGGTTGTATCCGGTGTTCATCCGGATTGGGTTTGAGAGACTGGAAGTCGCCAAACACCCAATCCACTCCAGAGCCAACACCGGATGAACAGCCATAAGCATGCC
>NZ_JBDPZC010000021.1:0-35336 GCF_039872765.1 Roseateles flavus
CGCCTGGTGCTCACCCAGGCCCAGCTGATGGCGCAAGGCCTGGGGCTCCGCGGCCACCTGGTGCAAGCGGGCAATGATGGCCAAGGCCTGGAGGCACGCATGCGGCGGCGTGACTCCCCCTCCCCCCGGGTTTGCTTTCACTTCGATCCCTCGTTGGAACCGGCTCACCCTTTGGGGGGCCGGCGATTTTCTACACCCGCAGCACTCTGCGACAGGCAGCGCATTGTTTCAGTGCGTCGAGCGCAGATCTCACCCCCAAATTGGGGGGACTCATCCAACGAGAGGAGATTGATGAAGCACAAAAGAGGGCAAGTGACACCGACCCGGGGGCCTTGCGCCCGCTCCGGTGCCGGCAAGGCACGATACGGAAGGCCGCGCTGTGCGCCCGGTTGTCAGGCGAGAAAGCGCCCAGCGATCCCCATGTAATCCAGAGCTGCTGCCAGACCGGTGCAAGACAGCCGGGATGGCTCATTGCCGGCGTCCTGCAGGAGCCGATGGGTGCCTCGCTGGCCCGCCATCGGTCTGCAGCCCAGGGTTCAAGCCGTGGTGGACACCGCGCTGCGCCGACGCAGGGCCATCCCAAGGCCACCCGGTCCCAGGGCCAGCAGCGCCAGGCTACCGGGCTCCGGCACACCGCGCATCTCGCGCGAGAACCAGCAGCTGCTGTCCGTGCAGGTGGAGGCGAAGGTGGGCGTTTCGACGCTGGCCAGCCACTCGCCCTTGTCGTCCACGCCAGAGAAGGCGAGGGTCATCCGGCCGCTGTACATATGCCAGGTCCCAGGCGAAGCATGCCCGCCCCTGGGCGTGAAGCGGCCGAACAGGAAGTCCAGGCTCTCGCCCGCGGCGAGGTCGAAGCCGTTCTTGTAGATCAGGCCCGGCAGCGTGGGGCTGAAGGCCGTGGCGAACTCGAAGTCATACTCGGTGGGGAAGCCGCCGGTGAAGCCGCCGCTGATATAGGCCTGGTCGATCTTCGCGAAAGGCGCGTTGCGGTAGCTGCCAGTGCTGAAGTCATAGGCCCAGCCCAGGGTCGGGAGGTCGTCGGCCGCGAAGCCCGTGAGCGGGAAGCTGGAAAAGCGCAGGGCGGAGGAGTCTTCGTCCAGCGTGAGCCGCAGCCAGACATCGACCGACTCCGTGGCACTGATGGTGCCGACCTGCTGCAGGTACTGCAGCTTGCCGTGGGGCAGTCCTGCCCAGGCGAATTGGGTGAACAGGCAGGCGGCGGCGGCGCACAGGCCGCGCTTGACGGCATTTAGGGGTCTCTCCCTTGATATCTTGTGGGTGGCTCTGAAGGAGCCGCCGCGGACTATCCGGACCAGACCGCCCCTGGCGAGGGCTCTGCTTCTAGGGATAGACCCTCGCCCCGCTCAGCCGGCGCGCTTCACCAGCCCCATCATCGGCCGCAGCATCGGCGCCACCACCGGCACCGTGAGCATGGTGCTGCCCACCGCCATCAGCAGCAGGGCGGTGAAGGTCTCGGAGGTGATGATCTGCTTGTCCAGCAGCACGTTGGCGAAGATGATCATGATCAGCGCCTTGGTCTGCAGCAGCCAGCCGATGATGCGGGCCTCGCCCGGCGCCCAGCGCAGCAGCCGCCCCGCGATCTCCAGGCCCAGCAGCTTGCCGCCCACCGAGACCGCCAGCAGCAGTCCGGCCACGCCGAAGACCGCATAGCCGCCCATCTCCCAGTTGGTGCGCAGGCCCGTGGAGAGGAAGAACACGGGCATCAGCACCATCAGCACGTGGTGGCGCAGCAGGTCCAACTGGGCCTGGTCGAACCACTCGGCGTCCATCACCGCACCGGCCAGGAAGGCGCCCACCATGAAATGCAGGCCGGACCAGTCCGCGCCGAAGGACACCAGGGCCAGCCAGATCAGGCTGACGAACCAGCGGTCCGCCGCGGGCAGGCGCAGCATCAGGCGGCGCAGGCCCCAGGTGGCCAGGGCGAAGAGCACGAGGAACAGACCCTGGCGCCCCACCCGCTGCCAGTCCATCAGGATCAGCGCCAGCACGCCCCAGATGGCGATGTCGTCCAGGCTGGCATAGCGCAGGATGCGCTGGCCCAGGGGCTGGCGCAGGATGTCCAGCTTCTCCATCAGCAGGATCAGGATGGGCAGCGCCGTGACGGCGCAGGACATGCCCACGCCCAGCACGAACTGCCAGGTCTCGGCCCGGGCGCCCATCCAGCCGCCGCCGAGCAAGGCCAGGGCGGCCCCACTGCCCGCGATCAAGGGCGTACCCAGCGCCAGGCCGGCCGTGATGCCGCTTTCCACCCGGTGCGCCCAGGCCTTCTTCAGGTCCAGCTCGATGCCCG
This sequence comes from Roseateles flavus, assembly GCF_039872765.1. Classification (NCBI taxonomy): domain Bacteria; kingdom Pseudomonadati; phylum Pseudomonadota; class Betaproteobacteria; order Burkholderiales; family Sphaerotilaceae; genus Roseateles; species Roseateles flavus. The sequence goes on from NZ_JBDPZC010000021.1 coordinate 2,312, forward strand.
CGATCCACACGAAGAGCATCACCGCCCACCAGGCCACCCCGTTGAGCGACTGCACGACCGCCGGGTTGAAGACGAAGTGGTAATAGTCCGGGAAGGCGCGCCCCAGCACGCCCGGTCCCAGCACGATGCCCATGATGATCTGCACCACGACCAGGGGCGCCCAGTAGTCGGTGCCTCCCAGGCGCCACACCAGGTAGGGCACCGTGAAGATCACCGCCATGGCGATCAGGAAGATTTCGGTCGTGTTCATCGCGCCATGATGGCGATGAAGCCCGCCGCGGGGCAGCGGGCTCACCCGGAGCAAGGTACACCGGGTTTCATGCTAAGAAAGCGTTTTCAGGGCAAGCGCATCAGGCTCACATCCGCCCGCCCGCTGGCCGCGGTGATCAGGCCCAGCACGCGGCTGTGCTCGGCATCGACCATGTCCCAGCGCAGGCGCCAGGCCCAGTTGCCGCCGAGGATGCCGGGCACGTTCATGCGGTGTTCCCCGCCCAGGCCCAGCACGTCCTGCATGGGGAAGACGGCCATGTTGGCGACGGAGTTGCAGCAGGCGCGGATCATGGCCCAGTGCACGTCGTGCTCGCCGCAGGCCAGGTAGGCGCCGGCAAAGGCGCGCTCGCGGGCGCTGGCGTTGCGCCACCAGCCCAGCACAGTGTCGTTGTCATGCGTGCCGGTGTAGGCCACGGCGGCGCGCGGCCACATCTGGGGCAGGAACTCGTGCGTGCCGTCGCCGCCGAAGCCGAACTGCAGGATCTTCATGCCGGGGAAGCCGCAGTCGTCTCGCAACGCATGCACGTCCTCGGTGATGAAGCCCAGGTCCTCGGCCACGATGGGCAGCGGGCCCAGGGCCTTCTCGATGGCGTCGAACAGGGCCTTGCCGGGGCCGGTGCGCCACACGCCCTGCTTGGCATCCGGGCTGCTGCCGGGAATCTCGTAGTAGCCGGCGAAGCCGCGGAAGTGGTCGATGCGGAAGACGTCGGCGCTGCTCAGCGCGCGGCGCACACGGGCCGTCCACCAGGCGTAGTCCTCGGCCGCCATGCGGTCCCAGCGGTACAGCGGGTTGCCCCAGCGCTGGCCCTCGGCCGAGAGCGCATCGGGCGGCACGCCGGCCACGGTGACGGTCTGGAACTGCTCATCCAGGTCGTAGAGATCGGGGCGGGCCCAGCAGTCGGCGCTGTCATGGGCCACGAAGATGGGCAGGTCGCCCATGATGCGCACGCCGCGCTCGTTGGCGTAGCGCTTGAGGCCGGCCACCTGCCAGTCGAAGCACCATTGCACGAAGCGCCAGAAGCCGATCTCGGCGGCGTGTTCCTGGCGTGCGGCGGCCAGGGCGGCGGGCTCACGGCGTGCCAGGTCTTGCGGCCACAGCCACCAGGGCTGGCCGCCGCGCGGGCTGCGGATGGCCATGAAGAGAGCGTAGTCCTCCAGCCAGTCGGCCTGCGAAGCGCACCAGGCGGTGAACTCGGCGCGCTCGGCCGCGCTGGCCTTGGCGCGGAAGCCGGCCTCGGCGGCCCGCAGCTGCTGCTCGCGCCAGGGCAGCACGCGGCCGTAGTCCACGCGCGAGGCATCGAAGCCTTCCGGCGGCAGCTGCGGCGCGCTCATCCAGCCCTTGGCCACCAGGGGCTCGAAAGCCACCATCCATGGGCTGCCCGCGAAGGCCGAGACGCCCTGATAAGGGCTGTCACCAGGGCCGATGGGGGTCGAGGGCAGCCACTGCCACAGGCCCTGGCCGGCGGACTGCAACCAGTCCACATAGCGGTAGGCATCGGGGCCGAAGTCGCCCATGCCGTGCGGGCCAGGGAGGGAGGTGATGTGCAGCAGCACACCGGCGAGGCGTTGGTTGAGGTCCATGCGCGCAGTCTCGTACAAAAGAAGGGGGGGATGGAAGGCGTTGGGTCAGGCGGGCTGGGACTGCAGCAGCCAGAGGCTGCGGGCAGGCACCTCGAAGGCCAGGTCCAGGCTCAGTGCCTGCGCCAGCGGCCGGCCGTCGGGCTGGCTGCTGTCCAGCAGCAGGCGCCACTGCGTGCCGCGGCATTCGGCGGGAGCGTGGAAGGCCAGGGCCTGGGGCTCCGGATTGAACAGCAGGGCCAGGCTCGGTTCAGCGCCGGCGGGCAGGGCCGAGATCTGGCAGGCCAGGGCCTGCTCAGGGCCCAGGTGCCAGTCCTGCACCTGCATCTCATGGCCCCGCGGCGAGAACCAGCGCAGCTGCGCATCGCCCGCATGCGCGGCCCCGCCCTGCCCTGCCGACACGAACCAGCGCTCATGCCGCAGCAGGGGCTGCGCCCGGCGCAGGGCGCTGACGCGGGCCACGAAGGACTGCAGCGCGGCGCTGTCCTGCCGCCAGTCCAGCCAGCCCAGGGGGTTGTCCTGGCAGTAGGCGTTGTTGTTGCCCTGCTGGCTGTTGGCCAGCTCGTCTCCGGCATTGAGCATGGGCGTGCCCTGGGCCAGCAGCAGCGTGGCCAGCATGGCACGGCGCAGGCGCTCGCGCGTGGCCTGCACCTCGGCGGGGGCCCCCTCGCCCTCATGGCCGAAGTTGTGGGCCAGCTCGCCGTCCCGGCCATCGCGGTTGTCCTCGCCGTTGGCCTGGTTGTGCTTGCCGCTGTAGCTCAGCAGATCGTGCAGGGTGTAGCCGTCATGCACGGCAATGAAGTTGACCGAGGCCGTGGGCAGGCGCTGCGCATGGTGGAACACGTCGCTGGAGGCGCTGAAGCGGCGGGCGAACTCGCCGCGGCTGATGGCGTGCCCCAGGCGCGGCTGCGTGGCCGCCGGGCCGATCCAGTAGCCGCGCACGGCGTCGCGGAACTTGTCGTTCCACTCCATGAAGCGGCCGGGGAAGCGGCCCAGCTGGTAGCCGTCATAGCCCGCGTCCCAGGGCTCGGCGATCAGGTGCACGCCCGCCAGCACCGGGTCCTGGCGCAGCGCGGTGAAGAAGGCGGCCTGCGGATCGAAGCCATGCGGCCCGCGGCCCAGCACCGGTGCGAGGTCGAAGCGGAAGCCGTCCACGCCCATCTCCTGCACCCAGAAGCGCAGCGAATCCAGCACGAACTGGGTGACCCGCGGATGCTGGGTATTGAGCGTGTTGCCGCAGCCGGTGAGGTTCTCGGCGCGGCTGGCGTCGTCCGGCACGGCGCGGTAGTAGCTGCGGTTGTCCAGGCCACGCCAGGACAGCGTGGGGCCGAACTCGTTGCCCTCGGGCGTGTGGTTGTAGACGACGTCCAGCACCACCTCCAGCCCCGCCTCATGCAGGGCCGCGACCATGGCGCGGAACTCCGCCGCCACCAGGGCCGGATCATGGCGAACGGCGCTGCTGGCCAGGCGCGGGTCCGGCGCGAAGAAGCCCAGGGTGTTGTAGCCCCAGTAGTTGTGCAGCCCCTTTTCCCCGAGGTGGGGCTCGTCGATGGCGTAGTGCACCGGCAGCAGCGAGAGCGTGCTCACACCCAGGCGCTGGAAATGGGCGATGGCGGCCGGATGGGCCAGCGCCGCGTAGCTGCCGCGCAGGGCCTCGGGGATGCCAGGGTGCGAGGCCGAGAAGCCCTTCACATGCACCTCGTACAGCAGCAGGTCCGCCGCCGCATGCCGCGGCGCCGAAGCGCGCGGGCTGGGCCCGGCGGCCGGCGCCGCCACGCGTGCCTTCAAGGCATGCAGGGCGTTGTCGCGGCGGTCGAAGCTGCGGGACCCTTCGGGGTGGCCCAGCTCGTAGCCGTGGTGCTCGGCCCGCCAGCCGAAGTGGCCGACGATCTCGCGGGCATACGGGTCCAGCAGCAGCTTGTGCGGATTGAAGCGGTGGCCGCACTCGGGCGCATAGGGCCCATGCGCACGGAAGGCGTAGACAAGACCTGACCCCAGACCCGGCAGGAAGCCGTGATGGATGCCGTCATGGGGCCCGTGCAGGCGGTAGCGGCGCAGCTCGCGCTGGCCCTCGGCGTCGAACACGCACAGCTCGATGGCCTCGGCATGCTCCGAGAACACGGCCACGTTGACGCCGCCGTCGCGGGCCAGGGTGCCCAGGGGCTCGGTGCGGCCAGGGCTCAGATGGTCAGGCAGGGCAGTCTTCATGCGGGAGCGTCATCAGCGCGGGCCAGCAGGGCCCGCAGCGGCAGCGCCAGGCGCCGGGCCCAGTGCTGCTCGGTGTGGTCCGCATCTTCGAAGACACGGGTCTGGGTGAGCGGCGGACGGTGGCCATGCGCGGCCAGCAGCGCGTCCACTCGGGCCTGGGCCTCGTCGTAGAGCGCATCCAGGCCTGCGGTGCCGCGGTCCAGGTAGAGACGATGGGTGCCCGGCGCGGGCAGCTTGCGTTCGAGGTAGCTCAGCAGCGCACCCGGGATCTCGGCGTTGCGCTCGTACAGGCCGATCCAGTGCGTGCTCAGGGCCGCGGCTCCACCGAAGACCTCTGGATACTCGCAAAGACCGTAGAGGCTGATCAGGCCGCCCATGCTGGAGCCCATGAGGAACGTGGAGGCGGGCCGAGGGTCGGTGGCGTAGCGCGCATCGATGCGGGGCTTGAGCTCGCGCACCAGGCTGCGCAGATAGGCGTCGGACAGCGGCGGGCGCTTCAGCTGCCCGGCCAGGTAGCGCTGCCCTGGCGCCGTCTTCTCGATCGCCGGCCAGCAGGCCTGCGGAAAGAACTCGGCATGACGCTGCTCGGCATGGTTGTGCAGGCCGACGACGATGAAGTCGCGCAGGATGCCGTCGGCGATCAACGGCGCGGCGACTGCATCCACCGCCCAGGCCTGGCGGTTCCAGGTGCTGCGCGGGTCGAAGAGCATCTGGCCATCGTGCATGTACAGCACGGCATGCGGCCGGTCGGCACGGTAGCCCGGGGGCAGCCAGACGTCGACCGGGCGCGGCCCCAGCGTGGCGTCCTCCAGCACCAGGCGTTCCAGCCGGCCCGCGGCAAGCTGGGGCAAGGCATCCGCCCCGGCCACCACGGCGCACGGGACGGCCAGCGCCGCGGCGCCCTGCATCAGCTGGCGGCGGTTCATGCGCCCTCCTCCACCGGCGCCAGCATCAGCGTGGCCAGGGGCGGCAGCAGCAGCTGCAGGTGCCCGTCGACGACCGGCAGTGCCGCCTGCTGGTTGCCCAGGTTGCTGCCGCCGTAGTAGCTGGCATCGGTGTTGATCACCTCGCGCCAGGCACGGGGCCCCTCCGGCATGGGGATGCGGTAGCCCTCGCGCGGCACCGGCGTGAAGTTGCAGACCACCAGGGTCTGCTCCCCGCCCGGCTCGCGGCGCAGCCAGGCGAAGACGCTCAGCTCGCGGTCCTCGCTGACCAGCCACTGGAAGCCCGCGGCCTCGCAATCCTGGCGGTGCAGGCTGGGCCGTTCGCGGTAGACGCGGTTGAGGTCGCGCACCAGCACCTGCACGCCGGCATGGGCCGGCCGGTCCAGCAGGTCCCAGGGGAGTTCGGCGTCGTGGTTCCATTCGCTGTCCTGGGCGAACTCCTGGCCCATGAAGAGCAGCTTCTTGCCGGGATGGCCCCACATGAAGCCGTAGTAGGCGCGCAGATTGGCGAAACGCTGCCAGTCGTCGCCCGGCATCTTGCCCAGCAGCGAGCCCTTGCCGTGCACCACCTCGTCATGCGAGAGCGGCAGCACGAAGTTCTCGCTGAAGGCGTAGACGAGGCCGAAGCTCATCTTCTCGTGATGCCATTTGCGGTGGATGGGGTCCCCGTGCATGTAGCGCAGGGTGTCGTTCATCCAGCCCATGTTCCATTTGTAGTGGAAGCCCAGGCCGCCGGCCGAGGTGGGTGCGCTGACGCCGGGAAAGCTGGTCGATTCCTCCGCCACGGTGATGCCGCCGGGCGCCTCGGCGCCGATCACCTCGTTCATGCGTCGCAGGAAGGTGATGGCCTCGAGGTTCTCGCGGCCGCCCTGCACATTGGGCACCCACTCGCCGGGCGGGCGGGAGTAGTCGCGGTAGAGCATGGAGGCCACGGCGTCCACGCGCAGGCCGTCCACGCCCCATTGCTCCAGCCAGTACAGCGCATTGCCCACCAGGAACTGCTGGGTCTCGAGGCGGCCGAAGTGGTAGATCAGCGTGTTCCAGTCCCGGTGGAAGCCCTCGCGCGGGTCGGCGTACTCGTAGAGGTGCGTGCCGTCGAACTGGGCGAGGCCATGGGCGTCCGCCGGGAAATGCGCGGGCACCCAGTCCAGCAGCACGCCCAGGCCCTGGGCATGGCAGGCGGCCACGAAGCGGGCCAGGCCGCGCGGGTCGCCCAGGCGTGCCGTGGGCGCATAGAGGCCCAGGGTCTGGTAGCCCCAGGAGCCATCGAAGGGATGCTCGGCGATGGGCAGCAGCTCGATGTGGGTGAAGCCCAGGCCCGCGGCATAGCCCGGCAACGTGGCGGCCAGGGTGTCCCAGTCCACGAAGTCGCCGGGCCCGCCGCCAGGGGGGCGCCGCCAGGACAGGGCGTGCACCTCGTAGATGCTGATGGGCGCGTCGCGGCGGTTCACCGGGCGGCGGTCGACGGGCAGGCGCAGCTGGGGCGGCTCGGCGCAGACGATGCTGGCCGTGTCCGGCCGGAACTGGGCCTGGCGGGCGTAGGGATCGGCCTTGCGCAAGACCTGACCCTCGGCGCCGAGGATCTCGAACTGGTAGAGGTCCCCCGCCTGCACAGCCGGGATGAAGAGCTCCCAGACGCCCGCCTCGTGCCGGCGCCGCATGGGATGGCGGCGGCCGTCCCACTGGTTGAAGCTGCCCACCACGCTGACGCGGCGGGCGTTCGGTGCCCAGACGGCGAAGCGCGTGCCGGCCACGCCGTCTACCTGCTGCAGATGGGCACCCAGCACCTGCCAGGGCCGCAGGTGCCGGCCTGCCACGAGCTGCTGCAGCTCGGCTTCAGACAGCTGGGGGCCGAAGGCGTAGGCATCGTCCATGCGCAGCCAGGGGCCGCCAGCCTGCCACTGCACGAAGAGGCGGTAGGCGAAGGGCTTGCGGCGGCGCGGAATGAGGGCCTCGAAGAACAGCGCCGGCTCACGCACCGTCATGCGGCACAGGGCACGGCCGCTGGCGGCATCCAGCACCTGCACCGCCTGCGCACCGGGCAGGCAGGCACGCAGCCACAGCCGGCCTTCGCCGTCGGCATGCTGACCCAGCACGGCGAAAGGGTCGCCATGGCGGGCCTCCCTCAGGGCCTGAAGGGTGCTGTCGTCGACCATGCCCACGCCTCGGAGATCAGGCCTTCAGCGAAGCCGGTGACCAGACGCGCTCGACGTACTCGGCAATGGTGCGGTCCGAGGAGAACCAGCCCATGCCCGCCACGTTGCGGATGGCCTGCTCGCCCCAGGCCTGCGGCTCGCGGTAGACGGCATCGACCTTCGCCTGCGTGGCCACGTAGTCGCTGAAGTCGGCCATCAGCAGGTAGGGATCGGCGCCCAGCAGCTTGTCGACCAGGGGCTTGTAGCGGGCGCTGTCGCCGCCGCAGAAGTCGCCCTCGGCGATGGCGCGGATCACGCCCTGCAGCTGGCGGTTCTGCTCCACATACAGGCGCGGGTCGTAGCCCAGGCTCTTGAGCCCGGCCACGGCCTCGGTGCGCAGACCGAAGACGAACATCTGGTCCACGCCCATGTGCTCGGCCATCTCGATGTTGGCGCCGTCCCAGGTGCCGATGGTCAGCGCGCCGTTCAGCGCGAACTTCATGTTGCCGGTGCCCGAGGCCTCGGTGCCGGCGGTGGAGATCTGCTCGGAGAGGTCGGCCGCGGGGATGATGGTCTCGGCCAGCGAGACGCCGTAGTTGGGCAGGAAGACGAGCTTGAGCTTGTCCCCCACGCGCGGATCGCTGTTGACCACGCGGGCCACGTCGTGCGCCAGCTGGATGATCAGCTTGGCCATGTGATAGGCCGAGGCCGCCTTGCCGGCAATCACCACGGTGCGCGGCACCCAGCCCTGGCCGTCCACCCCTTCCGGGTTGGCAACGATGGCCTGGTAGCGGGCAATGACGTGCAGCAGGTTCAGCAGCTGGCGCTTGTACTCGTGGATGCGCTTGATCTGCACGTCGAAGAGGCTGTCCACGTTCACGGCCAGGCCCAGCTCGCGGCGGATGCGCTCGGCCAGGCGCTGCTTGTTGGCGCGCTTGACGCTGCGGAAGCTGTCGATCAGCGCAGCGTCCTTGGCATGCGCGGCCAGGGCCTGCAGCTTGGAGAGGTCCTGACGCCAGGCCGTGCCGATGGCGCCATCGATCACGGAGGACAGCGCCGGATTCGCCTGTTGCAGCCAGCGGCGCGGCGTCACGCCGTTGGTCACGTTGTGGAAGCGCTCGGGGAAGATGCGGGCGTAGTCGGCAAAGATGGTCTGCACCATCAGGGCCGAGTGCAGCGCGGCCACGCCGTTGACGCGGTGCGAGGCCACGATGGACAGCGCGGCCATGCGCACGCGGCGCTCGCCACCGTAGTTGCCGCCCTCGTCGATCAGGGACACGCGCGCAGCCAGGGCGTCGTCGCCCGGGAAGCGCTGGCGCAGCTCCTGCAGGAAGCGGTGGTTGATCTCGTAGATGATCTCGAGATGGCGCGGCAGCAGGGCCTCGAACATGCGCACCGGCCAGGTCTCCAGGGCCTCGGGCATCAGGGTGTGGTTGGTGTAGCTGACGGCCTGGCGCGTGATCGTCCAGGCCTCGTCCCAGGGCAGGCCGTGCTCGTCCAGCAGCAGGCGCATCAGCTCGGCCGGGGCCAGGGCCGGGTGGGTGTCGTTGAGGTGGATGGCGTTGCTCGTGCCCAGGTTCTGGAGCGAGCCGGACTCGCGCAAGTGGCGCGCGATCAGGTCCTGCAGCGAGGCGCTCACCAGGAAGGACTCCTGCTTGAGGCGCAGCTCGCGGCCGGCCTCGGTGGAGTCGTCGGGGTAGAGCACCCAGTTGAGCGCATCCGCGGCCACCTGGCGGCTGGCGGCACCGGCGTAGTCACCGCGGCAGAAGGCCTGGAAGTCGATGGGCGCGGCGGCCTGCGCGTGCCACTGGCGCAGGGTCGAGACACGCTCGCTGTGGTGGGCCGGCACGATGAAGTCGTAGGCCTGGGCCACCATCACCTCGGCCGGCACCCAGCGGCGAGCGCCGCTGGCGTCCACCTCGACGCGACCGCCAAAGCCCACGCCATAGCGCAGCTCGGGGCGCGGCAGCTCCCAGGGGTTGCCCAGGCGCAGCCAGTCATCGGGGGACTCGACCTGGCGGCCGTCCTGGATGCCCTGGGCAAACATGCCGTACTGGTAGCGCAGGCCGTAGCCGAAGGACGGCAGGCCGAGCTCCGCGAAGGAATCGAGGAAGCAGGCAGCCAGGCGGCCCAGGCCGCCATTGCCCAGCGCGGCGTCGGGCTCGCGCTCCAGCACCGTGGACAGGTCCTGGCCCTGGGCCTGCAGCTGCGCCTGCAGCACGCCGTCCAGGCGGAGGGCCGCCAGGGCGTTGCTCAGCGCGCGCCCCATCAGGAACTCCATCGAGAGGTAGTGCACGCGGCGGCTGGCGGCGTCGGCGCCACGCCGGGCATCGGCGGCCTGCGTGGTGGCCCAGCGCTGCGCCAGCAGCTCGCGGCTGGCGGCCGCGGCGGCGCGCATCAGCTCGTCACGGCCGGGTGCGGCACCCACCAGGGCGCGCTGCTGCAGTTCGCGCTGCAGGGCGGCCGTGAAGGCGTCCTGCAGCCCGCATGCGGAAGAAGAAGAGGAAGAGGATTCGGAGTTCATGGCACCTCGCGCCGTGGAACGGGCCGCGTTGAGAAGCGTGGACAACATAGGCATTCATCCCTGGGGCAGCCAAGACCGGCCCCTGCGGTCGGCCGCGAACCCAGTGAAACGGGCCGCGCGGCGCATCGGACACACAGCCCATCGGAGGGTGACCGGTGAGCGCGACGATGAAAGTATCACCCAGCTCGCTGAATTTGTGTAGTTTCACTACAGCGGGTTAACCCGATAGGCAATCTAAGTTGTTGATTTTCAATGATGCACCCCACAAGAATTCGGGCACATCATGTTGTGCGACTACATTTCGAACTGTATATTCTCTACAAACGAGGTCCTGGCCCTGCACGGACCATCCCATGAGCGAGACAAGCCGCCCTGCCCTTCGCAGGCCGGCGGAGGTAGACAAGTGGCGAGCGTGTTGCTGCAGTCCGTGGCCAAGGCCTACGGCGAGACCCAAATCCTGCATGGCATCGACCTGGAGATCCGGGACGGCGAGTTCATGGTCTTCGTCGGTCCCTCGGGATGCGGCAAGTCCACCCTGCTGCGCTCCATCGCGGGCCTGGAGGACATCACCGGCGGCGAGCTGCGCATCGACGGCCGCCTGGTCAACGACGTGCCGCCGGCCGAGCGCGGCATCGCGATGGTGTTCCAGTCGTACGCGCTCTACCCGCACATGAACCTGTACGACAACATGGCCTTCGGCCTGCAGCTGGCCAAGGTGCCCAAGGCCGAGATCGACACGGCCGTGCGCCATGCCGCGCGCATCCTGCACATCGAGCACCTGCTCGAGCGCAAGCCCAAGGACCTCTCGGGCGGACAGCGCCAGCGCGTGGCCATCGGCCGGGCCATCGTGCGCAAGCCCGAGGTCTTTCTCTTCGACGAGCCGCTCTCCAACCTCGACGCCGCCCTGCGCGTGCGCATGCGCTACGAGTTCGCCAAGCTCCACGAGGAGCTCAAGACCACCATGGTCTACGTGACCCACGACCAGGTCGAGGCCATGACCCTGGCGGACCGCATCGTGGTGCTGCAGGCCGGCCGCATCGAGCAGGTCGGCACCCCGCTGGAACTCTACGAGCACCCGTGCAATCTCTTCGTGGCCGGCTTCATCGGCAGTCCCAAGATGAACTTCATCGCGGGCGAGATCGCCGCCATCGAGGCGGACCATGCCGACGTGCGCCTGGCCGGCGGCCTCACCATGCGAGCGCTGGTAGACGCCAGCCGGGCCCGCGTGGGAGACAAGGTCACCCTGGGCATCCGCCCGGAGCACATCCGCACCATGGGCGAGGGCAACGCGCTGGAGACCACGGTCACCTTCGTCGAGTCCCTGGGCGGCACCACCTTCGCCTACTGTCCCTTCCCCGGCATCGAGGAGGCCCTGACCTGCCAGTTCGAGGGCCGCAACGGCTGCGACCGCCTGCGCAGCGGGGACCAGCTCAAACTGCACTTCCCCGCCGAGGCGCTCTACCTCTTCGACGCCGAGGGTCAGGCCTTGCGTCGCCTGGCCGCGCCGGAGCTGGGCGCATGAGGGCCGCACTGACCGCGCTGGCCCTGATCGCGGGCGGTCTGGCGCAGGCGGCCACGCCGCCCACCCTGCTGGTCTGGATCAACGGCGACAAGGCCTACAACGGCTTGCAGAAAGTGGGCCAGGCCTTCGAGAAGGTCTCGGGCGTCAAGGTGGTCGTGGAGCACCCGGTGGACGCGACCGACAAGTTCCAGCAGGCCGCCGGCGCCGGCAAGGGCCCGGACATCTTCTGCTGGCCGCACGACCGCGTGGGCGAATGGGCCAAGGCCGGCCTGCTGACGCCGCTGCGCCCCTCGGCCCAGCTGCGCGCCGAGATCGAGGAGACCGCCTGGCGCGCCTTCAGCTACCAGGGCAGGACCTGGGGCTATCCGATTGCCATCGAGACCACTGGCCTGCTCTACAACAAGGCCCTGGTCCCCGTGCCGCCCAAGACCTTCGAGGAGGTGATCCAGCTGGACCGCCGCCTGCAAGGCCAGGGCAAGCGCGCCATCCTGTGGCACTACAACAAGAGCTTCTTCAGCTGGCAGGTGATGGCCGGCGCGGGCGGGCAGATCTACGGGCGCGACGCCCGGGGTGACTTCGATGCCACGCAGGTGGGCGTCAACAACGCCGGCGCCCTGGCCGGTGCCGAGATGATCAACCGCCTGGTGCGCGAGGGCCACATGCCCAAAGGCGCCAACTACGCCGAGATGGAAAGCGGCTTCGCCCGTGGGGAGGTGGCCATGATGATCTCCGGCCCCTGGGCCTGGGACAACGCCCGCCGCGCCCGCATCGACTTCGGCGTGGCCCCCGTGCCGGGCCTGAAGCCGGGTCAGTATTCCAAGCCCTTCGTGGGCGTGCTGGGCTGCATGATCTCGGCCCCCTCGCGTCAGAAGGACCTGGCCCGCGAGTTCCTGGAGCAGCACCTGCTGCGCCCCGAGGCCCTGAAGGTGCTGGACGCCGATGTGCCCCTGGGCGTGCCGGCCAACAAGGCCTTCTACGCCGAGCTCTCGGTCAATCCGCTGATCAAGGCCAGCATGGAGAACGCCCGCCTGGGCGAGCCCATTCCCAACATCCCCGAGGTGGGCCGCTTCTGGACCGCCATGGACGCCGCGCTGGAGGCCATCAGCAATGGCCTGCAGAGCCCGAAGGATGCGCTGGACGGCGCTGCCGCCCGCATGCTCCTGAAGAAGTGAGCCGCGCATGAACCCGACTTCCGCTGCATCTCCCTCCCCGCTGGCCGCGGCCTATGGCACGCTGCCGCCTTCGCTCTGGAGCCGCCTGGCCCAGGCCCTGCGCTGGCCCGTCGTGGCCGCCCTGATGCTGGGCGCGCTCTACCTGGTCTTCTCCATCTACGCCGCGGGCCAGACGGCCTGGGCGGCCGGCGCGCTGGCCCTGTTCGGCGGGGCCTTCTACATCTATCTGCGGGCCGGCTTCGCCTGGCGCTACCTCTTTCCCGGCGTGGCCGGCATGGCGGTGTTCATCGCTTTCCCGCTGGTCTACACGGCGCAGATCGGCTTCACCAACTACTCCTCGGCTCACCTGCTGAGCCAGGCCCGCGTGCGGGCCTACCTGCTGGACCAGCACGAGGTGATCGAGTCCGGCGTGATGGGCTTCAGCCTGCATGCCGATGGCCCCGAGTTCCGCGTGGTGCTGAACGCGCCGGGCACGGCGCAGCCGCGCTACGTCTCCCCCCCGCTGGCCCTGCGCAAGACCCGCGAGCCGCTGAAGGTCACGATGCTGGCCGCCCAGGACGAGCACCTGCCCCTGCAAAGCCCGCTGCAGGCCGCCCTGCCCCTGCGCGACCTCGTCGAGCACCGCGAGGCCCTGGCCCAGTTGCAGCTGCTGCTGCCCGACCGCAGCGGCCCCGAGGCCCAGCTGCGCTACCTGGGCCTGCGCGAGTACGGCCCCGTGGCGCCGCATTATCTGGAGCAGCCCGACGGCAGCCTGCTGCGCGTGGCCGACGGCCAGCGCTTCGCGCCGGACGGCAAGCTCGGCTACTACCGCAACGAGGCTGGAGAGATCCTGCAGCCCGGCTACAAGGTGATGGTCGGCCTGCAGAACTACAGCCGCATGCTCTTCGATGCCGAGTTCCGCGGCCCCTTCGTGAGCATCTTCGTCTGGACCGTGCTGTTCTCCCTGGCCACGGTGGCGGGCGCCACCTTTATCGGCATGTTCCTGGCCGTGCTGCTGAACTGGGAAGACCTCAAGGGCCGCACCGCCTACCGCACCCTGCTCTTCCTGCCTTATGCGGTGCCGGGCTTCATCTCCATCCTGGTGTTCAAGGGCCTGTTCAACCAGAACTTCGGCGAGATCAACGCCATCCTGGACGCGCTCTTCGGCGTCAAGCCCGCCTGGTTCGCGGACCCGCTGCTGGCGAAGCTGATGCTGCTGATCGTCAACATCTGGCTGGGCTATCCCTACATCATGATCCTGTGCTCGGGCCTGCTGAAGGCCATCCCCTCGGACCTGTATGAGGCCTCGGCCATCGTGGGCGCCGGGCCCTGGACCAACTTCTGGCGCATCACCGCGCCGCTGATCATCAAGCCGCTCTCGCCCCTGCTGATCAGCGCCTTCGCCTTCAACTTCAACAACTTCGTGCTGATCGCGCTGCTGACCGACGGGCGCCCGGACTTCCTCTCCACCAAGCTGCCAGCGGGGCAGACGGACATCCTGGTGTCCTACACCTACCGCATCGCTTTCCGCGACTCGGGCTCGGACTTCGGCCTGGCGGCGGCGATCTCGACGCTGATCTTCTTCCTGGTGGCGGCGATGTCCTTGCTGAACCTCCGCCTCATGCGCAAATCACAGCAGTAAGGAAACCCCATGGCCATCGTTCGAGGCAAGCAAGCGCGCTGGCGCACCTTCGCGGCCCACGCCTTGCTGTGGGCCTTCCTGGCGCTGACGCTGTTCCCGCTGCTGGCGGTGGTGTCCATCTCGCTGCGGCCGGGCAACTTCGCCACCGGCAGCCTGATCCCCACCGAGATCAGCCTGGAGCACTGGAAGCTCGCGCTGGGCATTCCCTACCAAGGTGCTGATGGTGCGCTGGTGCAGCCGCCCTTCCCGGTGCTGACCTGGCTGTGGAATTCCATCAAAGTGGCCACGATCTCGGCCTTTGCCATCGTGGGCATCTCCACCACCGCAGCCTATGCCTTCGCGCGGCTGAAGTTCCCCTTCAAGGCGGGCCTGCTCAACAGCATGCTGCTGCTGCAGATGTTCCCGCCGGTGCTGGCCCTGGTGGCCATCTACGCCATCTTCGAGGCCATCGGCAGCCAGGTGCCCCTGCTGGGCCTGGAGACGCACGCCGGCCTGGTGCTGGCCTATCTCGGCGGCGTGGCCACGCATGTGTGGACCATCAAGGGCTACTTCGAGACCATCCCCACCGAGATCGAGGAGAACGCCAAGGTCGACGGCGCCAGCCCCTGGCAGGCCTTCAGCCGCGTGCTGCTGCCCATGGCCGTTCCCATCCTGATGGTGTGCTTCGTGCTGGCCTTCATCGGGGCCATCATCGAGTACCCGGTGGCCTCGGTGCTGCTGCGCGAGGAGAGCAACCTCACGCTGGCGGTGGGCTCCAAGTACTTCCTGCACGACCAGCGCTTCCTGTGGGGCGACTTCGCCGCTGCGGCTGTGCTCTCGGGCCTGCCCATCACCCTCGTGTTCCTGCTGGCGCAGCGCTGGATCGTCTCGGGCCTGACCGCCGGGGGCGTGAAGGGATGAGGGCCCTGGTCTTCGCAGCGCTGACCCTGCTCGCGCCTGCCGCACACGCCAAGCCCTGCCCGCCTGCACCCTTTGGCGACACCCTGCTCTACCTGCGCGGCAGCCTCAACAACTGGGCCGCACAGGACGAGCAGGCCTTCGAGTACCGCTGCGATGCCTACTTCCTGAACCTGCGCGCCCAGGGCCCGCAAGAGTTCAAGATCGCCGACGAGGCCTGGACACCGGACAGCACCCTGGGCAGCGACGCGCAAGGCCGCCTCGCACGCGGCGCGGCGGCCGTGGGCAACTACAGGCTGGAGTTCCGCGGCGCCCACACCCTGCGCCTGCGCTTCGGTCCGCAGGGGCAGCCGACGCTGGACCTGGGCCCGCAGACCTTCAAGCCCTCGCCGCCCGCCCGCATCACAGACGAGGCCGCGCTGAGCACTCATTTCGATTCGCGCTATGCAGGGTCCAAGTCGCCCTTCGGTGCGCAGCCCCGGGGCACGGAAATCCGCTTCTCCCTGGGCAGCAGCCGCCCCGGGCTGCTGCGCGCGACCCTGGTGCTGGAGAAGCGCCTGCTCAGCGGCAACCAGGAGCAGTTGCACTACGAGCCCCTGCAGCGCATCCCCATGACACCCGAGGGCCGCGGCCTGGGCACGGGCTTCACGGCGACCGTGCGCTTCGACGAGGTCGGCGTCTTCGGCTACTGGTTTGAGCTGGAGACCGACCGCGGCCGCTACGCGCTGCAGAACAACAAGGACACCATCCACTGGACCCGCGAGAAGGGCAGCATGGGCCCGGCCGTGGTCGAACGCCTGCCCGCCGACACGCGCCGCATCCGCCGCTACCGCCAGACCATCCACGCGGCCGACTACGCCGTGCCGGCCTGGGCGCAGGACGCCGTCTACTACGCCATCTTCCCCGAGCGTTTCCGCAACGGCGACCCGTCCAACGACCCGCGCCCCGGTGGCGGCCGCGTGCAGGACCGCTACCAGGACCACGAGGTCGAGCGCCATGCCCGCTGGGTCGAGAAGCCCTTCAAGCCCGGCAGCGGCGACGGCTCCGACGGCGTCCACAACAACGACTTCTTCGGTGGTGATCTGGCCGGGATCATCGAGAAGCTCGACTACATCAAGGCCCTGGGCGCCAACACGATCTACCTGACGCCCATCTTCCGCGCGGCCAGCAACCACAAGTACGACACGGCGGACTACACCGAAGTCGACCCGGCCCTGGGCAGCCAGGCCGACTTCAAACGGCTCTGCGCCGAAGCCGCGAAGCGCGGCCTGCGCGTGCTGCCGGACGCCTCGCTGAACCACGTGGGCGCAGACTCGCTGTACTTCGACCGCTTCGCCCGCTACGACAGCCGGGGCGCCTTCCGCGGTGGCCGCATCCAGGCGGACTCTCCCTATGCCAGCTGGTTCAGCTTCGATCCCAGCCAGGCCTCGCCGGACAGGCAGTTCAAAGGCTGGGTGGGCGTGACGGATCTGCCCGAGCTGGACAAGTCCAGCCGTGCCTTCCGCGACTTCGCCTACGGCCGCCCAGACAGCGTGATGCAGCGCTGGCTGGACCTCGGCGCCGCCGGCTGGCGCATGGACGTGGCGCCCTGGGTGCCGGACGACTTCTGGCGCGAGTGGCGCCGCGCCGTGAAGGCGCACCGCCCCGACGCCCTCACCATCGCCGAGACCTGGTTCGACGCCAGCAAGTACTTCCTGGGTGACAGCTTCGACGGGACGATGAACTACATCTTCCGCAGCGCCGTCCTGGACTTCGCGGCCGGCGGTGACGCGCGCCAGCTCGCCGCCCAGCTGGAGTTCATGCGCGAGGCCTACCCTGCTCAATCGCTGCTGGCGAACATGAACCTGCTGTCCAGCCACGACCAGCCCCGCGCCCTCTTCGCCCTGGGCGACCGTGACGACAGCAGCCCGGCCCAGCGCCGCCTGGCCCGCCAGCGGCTGCGCCTGGCCTGGCTGCTGCAGATGAGCGCGCCGGGCGCGCCCAGCATCTACTACGGCGACGAGGTCGGCGTGGGTGGCGGCGAAGATCCCTTCAACCGCGCGCCCTACCCCTGGGCCGACCAGGGCGGCCAGCCCGATGAAAGCCTGCATGCCGAGCTGCGCCGCCTCACCGCCCTGCGCCAGCAGCACGCCGTGCTGCGCCAGGGCCTGCCCCAGGCGCCGCTGCTGGCCACGAGGCAACACCTGGCCCTGCCGCGCCGCCTGGGCGAGGCGCAGGTGCTGACGGTGCTCAGCAATGCCGACACGGCGAGCCGCCCCAGCGTCCCGCTGAGCCACGAGATGCCCACCCGCTGGCGCGATGCCCTCAGCGGCGAAGTCTTCCAGGCCGTGCAAGGCCGCCTGACCCTGCCCCTGCCCCCGCTGGGCGGACGCATCCTCCTGAACGAATGAACTCATGAACGCCCCGACGCCCCGCCCTGCCCTGCTCCGCCCCTTCGGCCGCTCCGGCCTGCAAGTCAGCGCCCTGGGTTTTGGCGCCATGCACCTCAACGACGAGCGCAGCAGCGAGGCCGAGGCCGCTGCCCTGCTCAATGCCGTGCTGGACCTCGGCGTGACCCTGATCGACACGGCGCGCTCCTACGGTCTGTCGGAAGAGCGCCTGGGCCGCCACCTGGCCCACCGCCGTTCGGAGTTCCTGCTCTCGACCAAGCTGGGCTACGGCGTGGAGGGCGTGCCCGACTGGACCTACGACTGCATCGTGCAGGGCGTGGAGCGCGCCCTGCGCCTCATGCGCACCGAGGTGATCGACATCGCCCACCTGCATTCCTGCCCCTTGGAGATCCTGCAGCGCGGCGAGGTCATCCGCGCCCTGGACGACTGCCGCCGCGCCGGCAAGATCCGCGTGGCGGCCTACTCCGGCGAGAACGCCGAGCTGGACTTCGCCCTGGCCGAGCCGGTGTTCGGCGCCGTGCAGACCTCGGTCAGCGTGTGCGACCAGGCCAATGTGCTGCAGCGCCTGGGCCGGGCTGTGGCGCAGGGCCTCGGCGTG
The DNA here is from genome assembly GCF_039872765.1 of Roseateles flavus. NCBI lineage: Bacteria > Pseudomonadati > Pseudomonadota > Betaproteobacteria > Burkholderiales > Sphaerotilaceae > Roseateles > Roseateles flavus. The sequence goes on from NZ_JBDPZC010000021.1 coordinate 20,171, forward strand.
ATCGCCAAGCGGCCGCTGGCCGGCGCGATCTGGCGCCACGCGCATCGCCCGGATGAATTCGCCGAAGGCCAGTACTGGGACCGCTGGCAGGAGATGGGCCTGGACGCCTTGAGGCAAGACCTGGCCCCCGACATCCCCCCCGACGAAATGGCCTTGCGCTTCGCGGCCTGGCTGCCCGGCGTGGGCAGCGTCATCGCCGGCACCCGCCGCCTCGACAACTTCCAGCGCAACCTCGCCGCCGTCGCCAAGGGCCCCCTGCCGGACCCGCTGCAGCAGGCCCTGCTCCAGCGCTTCGCGCCCCACTCAGCGCACTGGCCCGGCCTGATCTGATGTGATCTGCCGGAGGCCGCTCCTGAGGACGGCCCAATGCCGCAAACACCGTCCCCCAGCCGTGGGCAAGGGGCGGAAGCCCCAACGGGCCGAGCGCCGGACCGCTCCATCCAGCCCTACTGGCATTGTTGGCGGCTCAAGGCCGCAAACAATGCCTCGCAGCCGGGGCAAGGGGCGACAGCCCCATCCGGCCCTACTGGCATCGCTGGCGACTCAAGGCCGCAAACAATGCCTCCCAACCGGGGGCAAGGGGCGACAGCCCCATCCGGCCCTCCTGGCATCGCTGGCGGCTCAAGGCCGCAAACAATGCCTCGCAGCCGGGGGCAAGGGGCGACAGCCCCATCATCCGGCCCTACTGGCATCGCTGGCGGCTCAAGGCCGCAAACAATGCCTCCCAGCCGGGGGCAAGGGGCGACAGCCCCATCCGGCCCGACTGGCATCGCTGGCGGCTCAAGGCCGCAAACAATGCCTCGCAGCCGGGGGCAAGGGGCGACAGCCCCATCCGGCCCTACTGGCATTGTTGGCGGCTCAAGGCCGCAAACAATGCCTCCCAGCCGGGGGCAAGGGGCGACAGCCCCCACGGGCCGAGCGCCGGGCCGCCCCAAGCCGGCCCCGTTGGTGTTGTTTGGGGCGCGCGGCCGCCAACCACACCGTCCCCTCGGGGGACCGCCCGGACTTGCCCGCGTTCAGCGCGGCAAGACCGGGCGAGGGGCCCCAGTCACGGCCACCGAACCGTCTCGCCGTCCTCCTCGTAGGCCGGGAAGATGCTGAAGCTGGCCACCACGCCGCCCGCCTCCCAGAAAGCCACGCCCGCATCCGGGCATTCATGGCAGCGGCCGCCGCCCTCCACGGCCTGCGCACCCTTGAGGCGGCCCAGCTTCAGGCCCTTGACCAGGCCGGGCAGACGGTCCACCGGGCAGCCGATCACGGCTTCCTCGCCCAGGGTCCAGCGCCCGTCGGAGAACTCCAGCTCGCCCAGGCGCCAGCCGTCGGCCTCGAAGAAGGAGGCGCTCACGCCCTGCTCGGCGTAGTACCAGTGCTCCATGGCCTCCAGCCCGTCCTCGGCCGCCAGGGTCTCCAGCGAGTCCGGCGTGCCGGCCGCGGCGCGCAGCTGCTCGCGGCTGGCGCCCAGCGTGAAGGGGGCGTGGCCAAGATGGATCTGGATGGACGACATGGGACTTTCCTCGGGACGGTGCGCTTGATGGCCCGGATCATAGCGAGCCTCGCTCCGACCCTGCGCTGGCACGCCAGCCTGGCGTTATGCTGCGCCCTCCACTACGAGGACCCGCCATGCGCCTGACGCGTACCGCCTCCGCGCTCCCATCGACACCCCTGCTGGCCGCCCTGCTGCTGGCTGCCTGCAGCCCCCAGGCCCCGACGCCGCCTGCCGCCCCGCAGGCCGCCTCCGCCGCCAGCCAGGCCCAGGCCGCCACTACGCCCTCCGAAGCCGAGACCCGGGCCCTGCTGCAGGCCCAGGCCGATCGCTGGGATCAGGCCATCGTGGCCCGCCGTCGCGAGGACATCGCCGCCAACATGGCCGAGGACTTCCGCCAGATCGACGGCGAGGGCCATGTGGAAGACCGCGCCAGCTTCCTCGAAGGCCTGCTGGACCCCAAGCTCCAGCTCGACCCCTACAAGGTCGAGGACTTCGACATCCGCCTCTACGGCGACGTGGCCCTGCTCAGTGGCCGCACCCGCATGACGGGCCGCTACGACGGAAAGGTCTTCAAGACCCACTACCGCTACATCGACATCTACGTCAAACGCCAGGGCGTGTGGAAGATCGTCAGCGTGCAGATCAGCAAGCTGCCGCCCGACAGCCCCTGAGCCGCAGCCACGCAAGAAAGGAGCCCCCATGAAGTACAAAGCCAGCTGCCACTGCGGCCAGGTGGCCTTCGAGTTCGAAGGCGAGTTCAAGGAAGCCCTGGCCTGCAACTGCAGCATGTGCCAGCGCCGCGGTTCCCTGCTGTGGTTCCTGCCCCGCGAGCAGCTGCAGCTGCTGACGCCCGAGGACGCAGCAGCCCGCTACACCTTCAACAAGCACGTCATCCAGCACCGCTTCTGCCCTCGCTGCGGCATCCACGCCTATGGCGAGGGCCAGGACCCCAAGGGCCAGCAGGTGGCAGCGGTCAATGTGCGCTGCGTCGAGGGTCTGGACCTGGACGCCCTGCCCATCCATCACTTCGATGGCCGTGCGCTGTGAGGCCGGGTGCCGCGTGACGGCGGCACAATGAGGGCTGCGGTTCCCCTGGGGGCCGCGCCTCCCTCCCCGCTTCCCCTGAGCTCCCATGCCTGCGCGCCTCAGTCCCGATGATGTCGAGTTCGTGGCCCTGCGCGCCCAGGGGCCGGGCGGTCAGAACGTCAACAAGGTCTCCAGCGCCGTGCAGCTGCGCTTCGACGTGGCGGCCTCGGCCCTGCCGGACTGGCTGAAGGACCGCCTGCTCGCCATGGCGGACCGGCGCCTGAACCAGGACGGCGTCATCGTCATCAAGGCCCAGACGGAGCGCAGCCAGGAGCGCAACAAGACCGAGGCCCTGGCGCGGCTGCAGGCGCTGGTCGATGCCGCGAGCCATGTGCCCGCCGTGCGCCGCGCCACCCAGCCCACCCGCGCCTCGCAGCGGCGCCGCCTGGAGGCCAAGGGCCAGCGCTCGGACCTCAAGGCGCTGCGCCGCAAGGTCTAGGGCGCCCGCCCCCCTGCGCCGTCAGAGCATGTGGCGCTTGAGCTCGTCCGCCACGAACTGGCGCAGCGCCGGTCCCTGCGCATGCAGGAAGAAGTGCCCGCCCTCGAAGGCCTGCAGGCGGAAGTCGCCCGCCGTCTCCCGGGCCCAGCGCTGCATGCTTTCGGGTTCGGCATGGCTGTCATGCGTTCCCGCGCAGGCCACGATGGGAACGGGCAGGCGCAAGGAGGGTCGATAGGCGTAGCAGCCGCTCAGCTCAAAGTCGGCGCGGATCATGGGCAGCAAAAAGGCCATCAGCTCGCGATTGGCCAGCACCTCGGCCGGCGTGCCGTCCATCTCCGCCAGCTGCTCCATGAACTGCGCGTCTGGCAGCAGATGGGTCTGGCCCTTGCCCTCACGAGTCGCGGGCGAGGCCGCGCCGGAGACGAAGAGCAGCTTCGGCAAGGGCAGCCCTCTGTGCATCAAGTAGCGGCTCATCTCGAAGGCGGCGACCGCCCCCAGGCTGTGCCCGAAGAAGGCGAAAGGCAGGCGCGCCAGATCGACCAGGGCGGGCGCCAGCTCCGCCACCCAGCGCGACATCTCGCGGATGGGCGGCTCCGCCATCCGGCTCTCCCGGCCGGGCGCCTGGATGGCGCAGACTTCCACCGAAGGCCCCAGGGCCTCCTGCCATGCCGAGTAGACGCTGGCGCCGCCCCCGGCGTAGGGGAAGCAGAACAGCCGCATCACCGCGCGGGCCTGCGGGCGGCGGACGATCCAGTCCTTCATGCGGGTCTCCATGATCACATTTCCCTCTGCGTTGGGATGGCGGCGCCAGCCATCAGCCACCGCGCCATCCGCGCTGCCAGCAGGCCCACGCGCGGCTCGGCGACGATGCTGTCGTGGTCACCGTCCAGGGTTTCCAGGACAAGGGCCAGGTCCGGCTGCGCCTCCCAGCCCAGCGCGGGGCTGGCGCGGCCCTCCTCGGCCATGAACAGGTGGATTGTCCCCTGCAGGCGAGGCCGCTCGTACGACGCGAGGGCCCGCAGGATCCCCACCCGCACCTCGGCGTGGCGACGCAGCGCGTCCAGCGGCAGCTCCGCCGGCATGAGCTGGCTGTCGCGGCACAGGGCCAGCAGGCCCGGCACATCGCCCTGGGCCGCCAGGCCCTGCAGCCGGGCCAGCAGCGCCTCGGGCAGCGGCTGCCGCTGCAGGTCGGCGCAAAGCATGGCGGCGAGGTCAAGGTCGGCGTCCCCCGTCTCGGGCGGCAGGAGCCCGGCCAGGTCCGCGTAGCTGCTGGCGGTATCGATCAGGCCGAGGAACTCGACGGTCTCACCGCTGCGCTGCAGCTGCGCGGCCATCTCGCAGGCGATCGTCCCGCCTGCGGACCAGCCCGCGAGGCGATAGGGCCCCCTGGGCTGGACATGGCGGAGGGCCTCCAGGTAGGCGCGCGCCATGTCGGGCACCCGGCGCAGCGGCACTTCGCCCGGCAGAAAGCCGATCGCGGCCAGTCCATAGACGGGCAGTGCCGCCGGCAGGTGTGCGGCCAGTCGCCGGACGTAGTCGACCTCCCCCTCGCCGGGGTGCACGAGGAAGACCGGGGCATGCTGCGCCGGCTGGCCCGGCGTGAAGCACAACAGGGGTCCCTGCCGGTCCGGCTGCCCCTCTGCCAGGGCCTGGGCCAGCTGCTCGAGGGTGCGGCGCTGGAACAGCAGGCGCACCGGCACGGCACGGCCCAAGCGACGGTCCAGCTGGGCCACCATGCGCAGCGCCGTCAGCGAGTGCCCGCCCAGCTCGAAGAAGTCGTCCTTGACGCTCACTCGCTCGACGCCCAGCACCTCCTGCCAGATCTCGCACAGCTGCGCCTCCACCTCGTTGCGCGGCGCCACGTACTCGCGGACCTGCCCGCCCAGCTCGGGCTCCGGCAGCGCCTTGCGGTCCAGCTTGCCGTTGGGCGTCTGCGGCAGGGTCTCCAGAGCCATGAAGGCCGAAGGCACCATGTAGTCTGGCAGCTGACGTGCCAGCTTCTCGCGCAGCGTGGCCCCGTCGGTCTTGCTGGCCTCGCCGGTGAAGTAGGCCACCAGCTTCTTGTCACCGCCCACCTCGCGGGCCAGCACCACGGCCTCGCGCACGCCTTCGCAGGCCGCCAGTGCCGCCTCGATCTCACCCAGCTCGATCCGGAAGCCCCGGATCTTCACCTGGTGGTCCAGCCGGCCCAGGTACTCCAGCACCCCGTCCTCGCGCCAGCGCGCCAGATCGCCCGTGCGGTACATGCGTGCGCTGCTGCCCGGATCGCCTTCGTCATGGAAGGGGTTGGGCACGAACTTCTCCTGCGTCAGCTCGTCGCGGTTCAGATAGCCCCGCGCCAGGCCCACGCCCGCGATGCACAGCTCGCCGGCGCAGCCTTGCGGCACCAGCTGCCCGACCTCGTTCAGCACATAGGCCTGCACATGGCCCAGGGGCCGCCCGATGTGCGGCAGTGACGGACCCGCGTGGATGGCCGCCCAGCTGGCGTCCACCGTGCATTCCGTCGGGCCGTACACATTGAAGGCCTGCCAGCCGCTGGCCTGCAGCCGCTGCCACAGCGCCGGCGCAATGGCCTCGCCCCCGATGACCAGGCGCGGTCGCACCGCCTGCTGCTCCAGCAGGCCCGCCTGCACCCACATCTCCAGCTGGGACGGCGTGCAGTCCACCACCTCGACGCGCTGCGCCTGCAGCCATTGCACCAGGGCCTGCGCGTCCGGGCGCACCTCCTTCGGCACCACGACCAGGCGGTGGCCGCTCAGGAGCTGCACCAGCCCCTGCACGGAGGCATCGAAGACCAGCGAGGCATTGAGCGCCACCGTGGCCCCGGGCTCCTGCAGCGCGTAGGCCGTGCGGCGCAAGCCCTCCCACAGGTTCACCACGCTGCGATGTTCGACCATCACCCCCTTGGGCTTGCCCGTCGAGCCCGAGGTGAAGATCACATAGGCCAGCGCGTGTTCGCGGCCCGGCAGCTGCGGCAGGTCGTGCGCAGAATAGCGCGCGAGTTCACCGGTCAGCAGGGTCTCGTCCACGCACAGCGCCCGCCCTTCGAAGGCGGCCGCCAGTGCGGGATCGTCACCGGGCACCAGCACCAGGCCCAAGGCCGCTTCGTCGGCAATGGCCTGCAGGCGCTGCACCGGCTGGTCGACGTCCAGCGGCACGTAGGCGCCCCCGGCCTTCCAGATGCCCAGCACCGCCATGAGCTGCAGCACGCCCCGCGGCAGGCACAGGCCCACCAGCGTCTCGTCGCCCACATGGCAGCGCTCCCGCAGATGGCTCGCCAGCCGGTTGGCCCCGGCATTGAGGTCCGCATAGCTGAGGGACTGCCCTTGATGCACCAGCGCCACGGCCTGCGGCGTGCGCTTCACCTGCTGCTCGAACAGCTGGTGCAGGCCTTGCCCCTGCGGACAGGCCTGCGTGGTGGCGTTCCACTGCCGTGTCAGCCGCTGCGCCTCGGCGGCCTCCAGCATCGGATGCTGGAACACCCGGCCTTGCGGCTCGCTCGTCAGCGCCTGCAGCAGGCGCACGAAGCTGTCCGCCATGCGCTGGAGGGTCTCCGGCCGGAACAGCGCCGTGCTGTACACCCATTCCAGCTGCAGCCCCCCCTGGGCGTGGCGGGCGGTGAGGGTCAGGTCGAACTTGGCCGTGACGCCGCCGCCCTCCACCGCCCCCAGCGCCAGGCCCTGGAGCGCGTTGCCGGAACCGGCGTCGCCCGGTTCCCCCTCACCGTCCTGCAGGTCCAGCATGACCTGGAACAGGGGCGTGTAGGCCATGCTGCGCTCGGGCTTCAGGCGCTCCACCAGGTGGTCGAAGGGCGCCTGCTGGTGCGCGAAGGCCTCCAGAATGGTCTGGCGGCTGTGCTCGATCAGCTGAAGGAAGCTGGCGTCCGGGCTCAGGCGCGAGCGCAGCACCAGGGTATTGACGAAGAAGCCGATCAGCGGCGCGATCTCCGGCTGCTCACGGTTCGCGATGGGCGTGCCCATGACGATGTCCCGCTCCGCGCTCCAGCGCGCCAGCAGCACGCTGAATGCGGCATGCAGCCCCATGAAGAAGGACGCGTCCGCCTGCAGGCACAGCGCCTTGAGCGACTGCACGAGCGCCGTCGGCAGCCGCGTGGTCAAGCTCGCGCCTTCGAAGCGCTGCTCGGCGGGACGCGGGTAGTCCAGCGGCAGTCCGTGCACCAGCGGCAGGTCGTGCAGCTGCCGTTCCCAGTACCCCAGCAGCTGCGCCAGGCTCCCGCCCTGCAGCGTGTTGCGCTGCCACTGCGCGTAGTCCCCATACTGGAGCGCCAGCGGCGGCAGCGGGTCGGGCTGATGCGCAGAGAAGGCGCCATACAGCGCGGTGAACTCGTCGACCAGCACATTCATGGACCAGCCATCCGAGGCAATGTGGTGCATGACCACCAGCAGGATGTGCTCCTGCGCCCCCAGCCGCAGCAGGCAGGCCCGCAGCATGAGGTCGCGGCCCAGGTCGAAGGGCTGCAGGCTGTGCGTCGCCAGCGCCTGCTCCACCGCCTGCGCCTGGGTCGGGCCCGTCAGCGCGCTGAGGTCGATGAGCTCCAGCGGCAGCGGCACTGCCGGCTGCACCTGCTGCTGCGGCTCGCCGTGCTCGTCCAGCACCAGCACCGTGCGCAGCACCTCGTGCCGGGCCAGGATGGTGTCGAAGGCACGGCGCAGGGCCGCCAGGTCCAGCGCCCCCTGCAAGCGCAGGGCGCTGGGCATGTGGTAGTGCACGCTGGACTGCTCGATGCGGTCGATCAGCCACAGGCGTTGCTGCGCAAAGGACAGCGGGGCCCTCGTGCGGTCGATCCGGCGGCTCAGCGGCTGTGCCTGCAGGGGCTTGAGCTGCGCCGCGAGGCCTTGGACCGTGGGCGCCTCGAACAGGGCGCGCACCGGCGCACTCAGCTTCAGGCGCTGGCTGATCCTGGCCAGCAGCTGCGTGGCCCGCAGGGAATGCCCACCCAGCTCAAAGAAGTGGTCCGTGACGCCCACCTGCGCCACGCCCAGCACCTCCTGCCAGATCTCGCACAGCTGCGCCTCCAACTCGGTGCGCGGGGCCACGTACTCGCGGCCCTGTGTGCCCAGCTCGGGCGCCGGCAGGGCCTTGCGGTCCAGCTTGCCGTTGGGCGTCTGGGGCAGCGCCTCCAGCGGCACGAAGGCCGCCGGCACCATGTACTCGGGCAGCTGCCGGCTCAGGCGCTCGCGCAGCGCGGCCACGTCAACCACGCCGGCCTCTCCCGTGAAGTAGGCCACCAGCTTCTGCTCCGAAGCCAGCTCGCGCGCCACCACCACGGCCTCGCGCACACCGTCGCAGGCGGACAGTGCCACCTCGATCTCCCCCAGCTCGATCCGGAAGCCCCGGATCTTCACCTGATGGTCGCTGCGCCCCAGGAACTCCAGGTTGCCGTCGGGCAGCCAGCGGGCCAGGTCTCCCGTCTTGTAGAGCCGCGTGTCCTGATCGAGGCCCAGCGGGGCGCCCTCGGGCACCAGCGCCTGGCAGCTGATGAAGCGCTGTTGCGTGAGCTGCGCTTCACGGTGATAGCCGCGCGCCAGCGCCGCGCCCGCCACGTACAGCTCACCCACCGTGCCCCGGGGCACCAGTTGGCCCTGCGCATCCAGGATCAGGATGCGGACCTGGGCGATCGGCCGGCCGATCGGCGGCAGCGGCTGCGTGCGGATCTGCTCCAGCCCCATGCGCAGCGCCGTCACCACATGGGTCTCGGTCGGGCCGTAGTGGTTGTGCAGGCCCAGGAGCCGGGCACGCTCCGCGAAGCGCACGACGGCCGGCGTGATGCGCAGCTGCTCGCCGGCCACCACCACGTCCTGCAGGCTGGAGAGATCGGCCGCCTCCGTCTGTGCGGCTTCACACAGCGACTGCAGCGCCACCACGGGCAGGAACAGGCGCTGAAGCTGCACGGCCTCGATGAAGGCCAGCAGCCGCACGGGATCCCGGCGAAGCTCCTCGTCCACCAGGAAGAGCTGGCCACCGGTGGCCAGGGTGGAGAACACCTCCTGGAAGGCCACGTCGAAGCCCAGGGCCGCGAACTGCAGCGTGCGCGCCGCGGCGGCCAGGCCGGAGGCGTCGCTCTGGTGCCAGGCCAGCAGGTTCAGCAGCGGCGCATGGGGCATGGCCACCCCCTTGGGCTGGCCGGTCGACCCTGAGGTGTAGATGACGTAGGCCAGATGCTCCGAGCTCAGGCCTTCATCGGCGGGGGGCACCGAAGGGCCCGCGTCCAGCAGCGCCTGCAGTGCCGGCTCATCCAGGCACAGCGCACTGCCGGCCGGCACCAGGCCGTCCGCCACAAGCCGCCGCTGCGTGAGCACGGTCTTCAGCTGCGCATGGGCGAGGACGTGATGGATGCGCTGCGCCGGGTAGCTCGGGTCCAGCGGCGCATAGGCGCCTCCGGCCTTCAGCACTGCCAGCAGGGCCACGACCATGTCCAGCGAGCGCTCCAGGCAGACGCCCACCACGACATCCGGCCCGACGCCATGGCGGGCCTGCAGGTGCCGGGCCAGGCGGTTGGCACGCCCGTCCAGCTCCGCGTAGCTCAGGGTCCGGCCTTCGAAGGTGACGGCCGGGTGCTCCGGCTGGAGGCGGCACCGGGCCTCGAACAGCTGGTGCACGCCCCGCAGGGCCGTGTCGCCGTCGCGGGCCGCTGGTGCCAGGGCCAGCAAGCCCTCCTGCTCCTCGGGGCTCAGCAGGGGGCCCAGGAACACGTTGCGCTGCGGCTGTGACACCAGGCCCTCGGCCAGCCGTTCGAAGCTCTCGGCCAGCCGTTCGATGGTCTCCGGGCGGAACAGGGCCACGTCGTATTCCCAGTCCAGCACCAGCTCGCCCTCGAACTCGCGTGCGGTCAGCATCAGGTCATGCTTGGAGGCGCTGCCCGTGCCCCCCACCTCGCTGATGGTCAGGCCGGGCATCCCTTCACCCCCCTCCTCTGCAAAGGCCTGCAGGGTCAGCATGACCTGGAACAGCGGCGAATAGGCCATGCTGCGTTCGGGCCGCAGGCGCTCCACCAGCTGCTCGAACGGCGCCTGCTGATGCGCGAAGGCCTCCAGCAGCGTCCGGCGGCTCTGCGCCAGCGCCGCATGGAAGTCCTGCCTTTCGCTGAAGTCGCTGCGAAGCACGAGCGTGTTGACGAAGAAGCCGATCAGCGGGGCGATCTCGGGCTGCTCGCGGTTGGCGATGGGCATGCCCAGCACGATGTCCCGCGCATTGCTCCAGCGCGCGAGCAGCACGCCAAAGGCCGCATGCAGGCCCATGAACAGCGTGGCGTCGGCCTGCTGGCACAGGGCCTTCAGCCGGACCAGCGTGGGCGCCGGCAGGCGGCTGCTCACCGACGCGCCCTCGAAGCGCTGATGCGCGGGGCGCGGAAAGTCCAGGGGCAGGCTGTGCACCAGAGGCAGGTCATGGAGCTGCCGTTCCCAGTACTGGAAGAGCCGCTCCAGGTTCTCGCCCTGCAGATGCTCGTGCTGCCACTGCGCGTAGTCACCGTACTGCAGCGCCAGCGGCGGCAGGGGGTCGGGTTCCTGCCTCGAGAAGGCGCCGTAGAGGGTCGTGAATTCCTGCACCAGCACCTCCATGGACCAGCCGTCCGCCGCCACGTGGTGCATCACGAGCAGCAGCACGTGGTCCTCGTCGGCGAGGCGCATCAAGTGCAGGCGCAGCATGAGGTCGCGGCCCAGGTCGAAGGGCAGCAGGCTCTGCGACTGCAGGGCCTGCGCCACCGCCGCCTCCCGCGACGCGGCGGGCAGGCCGCTCAGGTCCAGCATCGCCAGCGGCAGCCCGCGCGCCGGCTGCACGCGCTGTTCCGGCTCGCCCTGCTCGTTGAGCACCAGCGTGGAGCGCAGGACTTCGTGGCGGGCCAGGATGGTGTCGAAGGCACGCTGCAGGGCCGGCACGTCCAGCGGGCCTTGCAGCCTCAGGGCATTGGGGATGTTGTAGTGCGCGCTGGACTGCTCGATCCGGTCGATCAGCCACAGCCGCTGCTGGGCAAAGGACAGCGGCGCCACGGCGCGGTCCTGGCGCCGCCGCACCGGCGGCGTGCGCGTCTGGCTGAGCTGCAAGGCAAAGCCCTCGATGGTCGGCGCCTCGAACAGGGCCCGCACCGGCGCGCTCAGGTTCAGGCGCTGGCTGACCCGCGACAACACCTGCGTGGCACGCAGCGAATGGCCGCCCAGCTCGAAGAAGTTGTCGGTGACGCCCACCCGCTCGACACCCAGCACCTCCTGCCAGATCAGGCACAGGGCCTGCTCCAGCTCAGTGCGGGGGGCCTGGTAGTCCTTGCGGGCGGCGGCCGCGAAGTCGGGCGCGGGAAGCGCCTTGCGGTCCAGCTTGCCATTGCTCGTCAGCGGCAGGGCCTCCAGCTTCATGAAGACCGCGGGCACCATGTAGGCCGGCAGGCGCTGGCCCAGCACGGCGCGCAGCGTGTCGGCGTCGGACTGGCCGGTCAGGTAGGCGACCAGGTGCTTCTGCGCGCCGGTGCCCAGGGCGATCACCGCCACGTCGCCCACGCCCTCGCAGCTGGCCAGGGCGGCCTCGATCTCCCCCAGCTCGATGCGGTAGCCCCGGATCTTGACCTGGTGGTCGGCACGGCCGAGGTACTCCAGGATGCCGTCCGCGCGCCAGCGCGCCAGATCCCCGGTGCGGTACATGCGCTCGCCGGGGAACCAGGGGTCCGGCACGAAGCGGCTGGCACTGAGCTCCGGCAGATTCAGGTACTCGCGGGCCACGCTGCCGCCGGCGATGGTGATCTCGCCGGGGGCGCCCAGCGGTGCCAGTCCACCCTCGGCATCCAGGAGGTAGATGCGCCGGTCGCCGATGGGGCGGCCGATGGGCAGCTCCGCACCTTCGCTGCCGTCGACGATATGGCAGCTTGCCACCACCGTGCACTCGACGGGGCCGTAGCCGTTGACGATGCGCAGCCGGGGATAGGCGTCCTTGAGCCGGCGCGCGTGCGGTGCCGACACCCGGTCACCGCCGGACAGCATCTGCTTCAGCGGTGCAAAGGCCTGAAGCTGCTCGTCGACCATCAGGCTGAACAGCGCGGCCGGCAGGAACAGCGTGTTCACCCCCTGGCTCGAGATGGTCTGGGCAATGCCCTCCGGCGTGACGTCGTCGCCTTCGTAGACCACCACGGTTCCGCCATGGCACAGCGCCGGCCACAGCTCCAGCGTGAGCGCATCCCAGGACATGGAGGCCGCCTGGAGGAAGACGCAGGACGCGTCGAACTGCAGGTAGTCGACCCCGCGCATGAAGCCCAGCAGACTTCGATGGGGAATCGCGGTGCCCTTGGGCCGCCCCGTGGAGCCGGAGGTGTAGACGCAGTAGGCCAGGTCATCGGGCAGCACCTGCGTGTCGGGAGCCTCCTCGCTGAAGGCGCCCAGCAGCGCATCCAGGGACGCCATGCCGTCGATGCAGATCCGCTGCAGGCCGGGACGCTCCACCAGCGCGGCGTGGTCGCTGTGGACGATGGCCACCGAGCAGGCCGAGTCCTCCAGCATGAAAGCAATGCGCTGCGGCGGCAGGCGCGGGTCCAGGGGCACGTAGGCCCCGCCCGCCTTCATGACGCCCAGCAGGCTCACGGCCCAGGCCATGCCCCGGGGCAGGCACACCGCCACCCGCGCGTCACGGCCCACGCCGTGCGTCTGCAGCGCGTGTGCGAGCTGGTTGGCGAGGCGGTCCAGGCGTCCGAAGCTCAGGCGCTCCGTGCCCTGCACCAGGGCCACTGCCTCGGGTCGGACGGCCGCCTGCCGCGCGACGAGTTCGTGTGCCAGGGCATCCGTCGGGCAGGGGCGGACGCCGGCATTGAGGCCGTGGACCAGCTGATGGCGCTCGGCCTCGTCCAGCATGTCCACCTGCCGGAAGCTGTGGTCCGGCTGGTCCAGCATGGCCCGCAGCAGGCGCTCGAAATGCCGGGCCAGGCGCTCGATGGTGCCGGCGCGGAACAGGGCCGTGCAGTAGTCCCAGCTGATGTGCAGGCCGCCGTCGGGCAGCTCGGCGCAGTCCAGGGTGAGGTCGTACTTCGCAAAGGTGGTGTCGCCCTCGATCGGTTCGATCGAGAGGTCCCGGGAGGCAAACTCGCCCTGCGCATTGTTCTGCAGGGTCAGGATGACCTGGAACAGCGGCGCATGCGCCATGCTGCGCTCAGGCTGCAGGCGCTCCACCACCTGCTCGAACGGCGCCTGCTGGTGGGCATAGGCCTGCAGCAGCATGCGCCGGCTGCGTTCGACCAGCTCGCGCAGGCCCGGGCTGCCGCCCAGGTCGGACCGCAGGCAGACCGAGTTGACGAAGAAGCCGATCAGGCCTGCGATCTCGGCCTGCTCGCGATTGGCCAGGGCGGTACCCATGACGATGTCGGTCTCGCCGGAATGGCGCGCCAGCAAGGCCGCAAATGCCGCATGCAGCCCCATGAAGAGACTGGCGCCGCCGGCTTGGCAGAGGCCGCGCAGCCTTTCGACCAGCCGTGCCTCCAGGGTCTGGCTCAGGCGCGCACCCTCGAAGCTCTGCTGCGGGGGGCGCGCCGCATCCAGGGCCAGGCCGTGGGTGGCCGGCGCCCCGGCAAGCTGCTCGGCCCAGTAGTCCAGCTGCGCCTGCAGCGCGGCGCCGTCCAGGTGCTGCCGCTGCCAGAGCGCGTAGTCGCCATACTGCAGCTCCAGGGCCGGGAGCGGGTCGTCCATCCCCTGAGAGAAGGCGCCATACAGCGCACTGAACTCGTTGACCAGCACGCCCAGCGACCAGCCGTCCGAAGCGATGTGGTGCATGCTGACCAGCAAGGCGTGGTCCTGCGGACCCAGGCACACCAGCAGGGCGCGGAGCATCCAGTCGCGATCGAGCTGGAAGGGCCGGGCCAGGTCCCGCTCCAGCAAGGCCTGCAGCGCGGCCTCGCGGTCGGAGGGCGGCAGCATCGAGAGGTCCTCGCGCTGCACCTGGAAGCCTTCGGCCGCGCGGATGCGCTGCTGCGGCGCCCCGCCCTCGCCCACCACGAAGACGGTGCGCAGGCTTTCGTGGCGCTCGATGATGCGCGTCAGCGCCCGCTCCACGGCCACCGCATCCAGCGGTCCCTTGAGGCGCAGGGCCGCCGGCATGTTGTACTGCGCGCCCGCGCCGTCAATCTGATCGAGCAGCCACAGCCGCTGCTGCGCGTAGGACAGGGGCAGCTCGCGCAGGCCCGGCGGCCGGCGCTCGATCCGGGCGGCGGTGCCACGCTCGACGCGGCTGGACAGCAGCTCGATGAGCGCAGCCTTGTTCGCGGAGATGGCCGCCCGCAGTTCGGCCGTGAGCGCGCCTGGCCGGGCCTTGAAGCCCAGGGCTCCGTCCTTGAGAAACAGGTGCACCCCTTGCTGCGCAGCCTGCTGCAGGATGGAACTTGGCATCAGAAAACTCCTTCTTCGTAGGCTTCATCAGGTCCCAGGGCCTGGGCTGCGTTTTCATTGAGGGTCAGGGCTTGCGCCAGTGCGGCCAGCCTTTCGACGGTCGGACCGGCAAAGAGCACCTGGGCGGAGACCTCGAAGCCCAGACGCTTGTGGATGGCGGCGACCATGCGGACAGCCAGCAGCGAGTGCCCGCCCAGCAGGAAGAAGTCGTCCATGACCCCCACCCGCTCCACGCCCAGCACCTCCTGCCAGATCTCGCACAGCTGCGCCTCCACCTCGTTGCGCGGCGCCACGTACTCGCGGGCCTGCCCGCCCAGCTCCGGCTCCGGCAGCGCCTTGCGGTCCAGCTTGCCGTTGGGCGTCAGCGGCAGCGCCTCCAGCACCACGAAGGCCGAGGGCACCATGTAGTCCGGCAGGCGCCGGCCCAGGCTCTCGCGCAGCGTGGCCCCGTCGGTCTTGCTGGCCTCGCCGGTGAGGTAGGCCACCAGCTTCTTGTCACCGCCCACCTCGCGGGCCAGCACCACGGCCTCGCGCACGCCTTCGCAGGCCGCCAGTGCCGCCTCGATCTCACCCAGCTCGATCCGGAAGCCCCGGATCTTCACCTGGTGGTCCAGCCGGCCCAGGTACTCCAGCACCCCGTCCTCGCGCCAGCGCGCCAGATCGCCCGTGCGGTACATGCGTGCGCTGCTGCCCGGATCGCCTTCGTCATGGAAGGGGTTGGGCACGAACTTCTCCTGCGTCAGCTCGTCGCGGTTCAGATAGCCCCGCGCCAGGCCCACGCCC
>NZ_JBDPZC010000022.1:0-22235 GCF_039872765.1 Roseateles flavus
TCTCTTTCGTTCTGTCGTCGGCCAACGATTTGCCAAAGCTTGGAGTGGGCCAGATCGTCGAACTCACGTAGCTGGCCTGCGACGTCGGCACACAAAGTCAACATGACTTGGCTGGCCGCTTACACCGAATCTTCACTACTGACGATCTGGAACATCGAACGGCGGCATTTCGGCCGGCCGTTAGAAGACGCGAATGTCAGAGATGGGTCGATCTGAGACGGTCACACTACGCAGATGCGCATGGCCCGGCTCTCAGGTGGCCACTAAGGCCCCTGATGCCGCTCTCGCAGGTGCAGACGCCTCAGGAGCGCGCACAGGCGCAGCATGTGTCCCAGGGGGCACTAGGTGGCCCTGAGTGACCGCGTAGCACAGCGCCGGCCGGTCCGACACGATCCGAGGAGGCTGCTCCTGCGTCATGCAGTGACACTCATCCTCAGTCTCCCAGCAGCCCGCCACGATATCCGGCCAGGTCTCACGCTCAGCGATCACACCGACAAATGCCGGCCGGCCACGAGGCACCACACGCTGGCCACCAGGTGCAGCACCGCCTGGCCAAGCACCAGGCACAACACCAGATGCGGACGCACCAGGCGCAGAAGCCGCAGCTGCTGGCGTGGCAGTGGTCATACGATCCGCCCGCCTAGCAGCATTCCAAATCAAGAACGGGACTGCAATTACCGCAATCACAAACGCCCAGATTTGCCAGGGAATGCCACGTGCTTGCTTAGTATGAAGCTCCGAGCTTCTATAAATATCGAAGTTCTTTTTCGAGTACTTCCAAACCTTCTTGCTTAGCGCCTGGCTGACAGACTTCGGATTCGTGCAGGCGTCAAACTCATAAATCATCGCCGCACCACGGCCGAACAACCGACGCACATGCAAATGAGGGTTGATCAGGGCGCGGACATTTGCATGCAGTAAGTTTCCGTGCTGCGTGATGAAAACAAAGTCCACGCCATAGTGCCGGTGCTCTTCCAAATTGGTGATATGAGGTGGAAGCGCCCTCCCCGCGGCCATCGGTTTGAATACGTGCAGCGCCTCATCGATCACGATGACATCGCCAGGCCGACACCAAAGTCACAGCGCCAGGAAGGCGATCGCTGCCAGCGCCGTCGGCACGAGGGCGCCCAGCAGCAACTCCATGGCGCCGATGGACTCATCGGCAAAGCCGCGCTTGAGCAAGGCCACCCCCGCCGGATTAGGCGCATTGGCGATGACCGTCAGGCCACCGCCGGCCACGGCACCGGCGACCAGCGCATGCTTGGCCTCCACCGGAATGCCGGCGATGAGCGAGCCGAGGTAGGTCAGCGCTGCGTTGTCGGTGATGGCCGTGAGGCCGATGGCGCCGAAGAACAGGGCCAGCGGCTCCAGGCTGGAGACGATGGGCTGCAGCCACCAGGCCTGCATGCCACCCAGCACCACGAGCCCGGCCAGGAAAAAGGCCACCAGCAGCGCCTCTTTCAGGATCAGCGGGCTCTGGTAGCGCTCATAGGCCTGGCTGAAGCCCAGGAACATCAGGAACAGGCCCAGAAAGGCCACCGGATGATGGGCCAGCACCACCACGCCCGCGAGCAGCAGCACATGCACCAGGGCCACGGCCAGCGGCACCGGCGCCGGCGCCGGCGCGCCGGCGCCCTCCTCCCGCGCAGCTGACCGAATCTCCTGCAGGTGCTTGCGCATCACCCAGGTCGCCAGCGTGGCGTTGAGCAGCACGGCCAGCACGGCCTTCCAGCCGAAGTGGGCCAGCATGTAGGCGCTGTCCCATTGCCAGGTCGCGGCCACCATCAGCACGGGCGGCGCCGCATAGGCCGTCAGGGTGCCACCGATGGACACGTTGACGAAGAGCACGCCCAGCGCGAAGTACTTCGGCCGCTCGGGCACCTCGGACCGGAACACCACCGGCGCCAGCATCAGGGCTGCCAGCGTCATGGCGGCGGGCTCGGTGACCAGGGATCCCAAGAGCGGAACCACCGCCAGGCCCAGCCAGGTGCTGGAAACGGCGCCTGGGAGCGGGATCAGCCGGGACACGAAGGTCATCGCCCGCTGCACGAGGTCGATCACCGGCCGCGAGGCAGCCACCACCATCACGACGAAGACGAACAGCGGCTCGGTGTAGTTGCGGGACTCGGCGTAGTGCAAGGCGCTGGCGCCATCCTTCAGCACGGCGAGCGCCAGGATCAGCACCAGAGCCCAGAAGCCGAAGACCACCTCCACCTCGCCCAGCAGATGAAACAGGCCGGCGTGCTGCGGGTAGCGATGGGACAGCCGCTCGAACTGCTTGGCGGCAAAGGTGTGGGCCAGGGCCAGGACGAACAGGGCCAGGGCGACGTAGGAGATGAGGGTGTCGGTGTGCATGGTCGTGGAAACTCCGCGCGGCGGCCCGACCTGCGCTCAACCTGCCAGGCCGCAAGACCTGACACCCAACCCAGGAATTTACCATTGCCGCCGCCCTCCCCGCACCGCGCAAGCGTCCGGTCGGCCCGCCCTCGCCACCAGGGGCGTTCCCGCAGGCCCGCGGGACAGGGCCGTGCAAGAGGCTGCCTTTAGCATTCCTCAAGGCTCGGCACAGACACATCGCCTAAAGTGCCGCCATCCGCGTTTTCCCTTCCGGCGCTGCGGCCCTGCACATGGCCTGCGGCGGCCCGGAGCATGGGGCATGCCCTGCCCATCCACTGACCAAGAGGACCTTTGATGAAGAAGTATTCCCTGAATCTGCTGCTGCTCGCCGCGGGTCTGGCCTGTTTCGGCGCGCAGGCGCAGGAGCGTATCCGCATCGGTTTCATGAGCCCGACCACGGGCCCGCAGGCCGGCAACGGCACGGACAACCGCGACGGCGCGCTGCTGGCCATCAAGGAGCTCAATGCCAAGGGGATCAAGGTGGGCGGCAAGGCCGTGCAGTTCGATCTCGACGTGAACGACGACACCGCGGATCCGCGCCAGGGCGTGCAGGTGGCTCAGCAACTGGTCGACAAGAAGATCAAGTTCGTCCTGGGGCCCTACAACTCGGGCGTCACCATGCCCACCTCCCGGATCTTCGCCGAAGGCGGCGTGCTGGTGCTGACGGTGGCCTCCAATCCGCGCATCACCACGCAGGGCCATGCCCGCCTGTTCCGCATCGGCGCGACCGACAACCAGCTCGGCGCCAAGATGGCCGTCTACGCGGCCCAGGACCTGAAGATCAAGACCGTGGCCGTCATCGACGATCGCACAGCCTACGGCCTGGGCGTGGCACAGGAGTTCGTGGACCAGGCCAGCAAGCTCGGCATCAAGGTGGTCGCCAAGGAATTCACCAACGACAAGGCCAGCGACTTCAATACCATCCTCACCTCGGTGAAGGCTGCCAAGCCGGACGCTGTCTTCTACGGCGGCTACTCGGCCCAGGCCGGCCCCATGCTGCGCCAGATGCGCTCGCTGGGCATTGCCACGCCGCTGCTGGGTGGTGACGGCATCTGCTCGTCGGAGACGGCCACGCTGTCCCAGCTCAACACCGAGCTGAACGTGTACTGCACGCAGGGTGGCTCCATCATCGACCGCAGCGACAAGGGCAAGAAGTTCGTCGAGCGCTACCGCGCCGAGTTCAAGCGCGACCCGCTGACCTATGCCGCCGCCTTCTACGACGGCGCCAACCTGCTGGCATCAGCCATCGAGGCCACGCAGTCCACCGACCCGGGCAAGCTCAGCGAGCACCTCGCGAAGTCCAGCTACATGGGCGTGGCCGGCGAGTATGCCTATGACGCGAAGCATGACCTGAAGCAGTCGGCGGTCACCGTCTTCACCTTCAAGGGCAAGGACGTCGTGGCGCTGAAGAGCCTCTGAGGCCCATCGCCGATCCAGCGCCCCACTCCGCCGCAGCCCTCTCTCATCTCCTCGTGCTGCGGCGGAGTCGACAGGCGTCAGCGCACGCGCAAGGTGTGCGTCCAGGCGTGGTCGCTGGCGGAGACCATCCAGTTGTAGCTGTCTTCCGAATTGCCTTCGCCGGGCCACGGGTTCATGTAGAGCACGTAGTAGCCGCCGTTCCAGACTTCATAGCCAGTCCCGACCATGATGTGCCCGCCGCCGGAGCTCCAGCCGAAGCGGATCATGAAGGGCTTGTTGTAGTTGATGTCCGAAACGATGGAATTCCAGGACGAGGCATAGGCATAGGCATTGGTGCCGATGCCCCAGTTGGCCAGCACGCCCTGGGCACTGCCACCCGAGCCGTACAGTGCGTTGGGCTGGTTGGCGTAGCTGCTCCAGTTGAAGGTGCCGTTGCCGCAGGCGTAGTTGATGCCAAAGGCCCAGTTGACGATGCTGCACTGGCTCGGCGGTGTCTTGTAGTAGCTGATGATGGCCTTGCTGGAGGCCGACCAGCACCACTGGCTGTGCTCCTGGATGGTCTGGGGCACGTTCAGCGCCTTGTACTGGGCGAAGGCCAGGGGCATGAGCAGGCTGAGACCCAGGCCGGCCAGCGTCTTCTTCAGATTCGCGTTCATGCGATCTCCATTCGATTCTTTGGGGAAGGTTCGTCGGTGTGCTGGCAGCTCAGCGCAGCATGTCCAGGTTCTTGCTCACGGCCGTGCGCAGCGGATCGAGCAGCTGCGGAGCTTCCACCAGGCCAGCGTTGGCATCGCCTGAACCCGCGGCCAGGCCATGGCGCAACAGGGCGTCGCGGGCGGACTGCAGCGTCGCGTAGCGGGCCTTGCCATCCTTGCCGGACACCACCTCCAGCAGGTCCGACTGAGCCTGGTAGACGCGGATGAAACGCAGATTGCTGCCGTCGGCATTGCCATGGACCTGGCGCAGCGCATCCAGCTCACGGGCCAGCCCCGCCCCGCCGAAGGAGACGGCCTGCCAGCGCCCTTCCGCCTTCTGCACGGTCACCAGACCGACCGGCCGCTCACCGACCTGCACGACGAAGCGCCAGCTGCCCGTCGGCGTTGCCATGGCGCTGAGGTCGGTGCGACCGGCGGCCAGTTCCTGCGGGCTGACCGTGTGCATCTCGAAGCCTGCGCCGATCCGTGCCTGCGACAGCTCCTGGACATCGGACACCTCCAGCGCCATGTGGTTCGGGGACAGGCCGGCGTAGTACTGCTGCTTGCGCTGCTGGTACTCGCCCAGACCGCGCTGGGCTGCCATCAGCGCCTGGTTGCGGTCGGACTGGCGTTGAGCGATGTTGCCTCGCTCGCCGCCGACGGGTACGGCGGAGGCCGGCAGTGCGGCCAGCGTCAAGGCGCACAGCAGCGCGCCTGGCAGGACCAATGCTTTCTTCTTGAACATGATGTCTCCTTCGGTTGCGATGGGTACTGCTTGGGTCCCGCCGGCAGGCAGCCTGTACGGCCCGCCCGGCGGTTCGTGGAAGACCGCCCTTCTCCTAGCGGCGCTTCGACGTGCTGTGCAGTGGCATCTCTATTGCTGGACGCTCACTTGCATCGTTACTTTCTCAGCAGCGAGATCTGCGCGACGGCGCGCTGCGCCATGGCGGATCGGCAGGCGCCAAGGCGCGGCCTGCCCGCCCGGGAGCGGATCCAGTCGATGTCTTCGGGTGATGTGCCTGCGCTGCCGTCAGGCGATGGGGGTCAGGCGCAGCCGGTCACGCGGCGCCATCGCTGATGGCGTCTCCGAGGTGGCAGGGCAGGCAAGACCTGACCCCGGACCGCATCCGGTCCATGGGCTGCTCGCGCCAGTCTGGCCCACTGGGAAATGGACACAGGCACTGGTGCACGGGCGGGGAAGGTCGAAAGGAGCGGGAGGGCTGCCGACGACATATCAGACACTCCGGACAGGGGTTTGCATCACAAAGCCTGCACAGGCTGCGGAGCGATCAGCCCCGGTCTGGCCTGTGAAGACTTCGCGCCGCTCCCGCTGTCCTTGGTACCTGAGAGATTCGCGGGAGGCGCTGCCTTCCGCTTGCTCCTTCGGTGGGATCACCGGCCATGGGCATGTCCGCGTGATCCGCTCTCCAGTGTCGGCTGATTGCGAGTCCAGTACGGGGCCTGAGCGTGTATGGGAGATTGCGCCTTCGGCGTCCCGTGAGGCTTTTGGCCAGCACGGTCACTCTCCTGGATTCGCAGAGCGATATTGCCAACTTCACGCCATCGTCACGACGGAGCTTTCCCGCAGGTAGATTCCCCTAGACGATGGCAAGCCAGCACACTGCCCTCAGCGTGCCAGAGTCTTGTTGAGTTCTTCCAGATGCTCCGCGCGCAGCTGTCCGGTGGCCTCGCGCAGCCTGAGTTGGCCCATCAGCAGCGCATAGCGTGCCTTGGCCAGGTCGCGCTGGGTCTCGTAGCGCTGGGCCTCGGCATTGAGCACATCCAGACTCAGCCGCACGCCGGCCCTGTAGCCGCGCTGGGTGGCCTCCAGCGACTGCTGGCTGGAGATGGCGGCTGTTTCCAGCGCGCTGAGCTGCGCACGGGCCGATTGCATCTGAAAGTAGGCACGCTCAGTGGCTTCAGCGACGGAGCGCCGCGTTGCCTCCAACTCGTCCTCCGCCTTGCTCTCCAGGATCAGGGTCTCCCGGAGGCGGTTGTCGATGGCATGCCCCGCGAAGATGGGCAGGTTCAGCTCCACGCCAATGCTGGCTTGGCGCGTGGAACCGGCAAGGCCCTGGGCCTGAGCGGCAGTGCCTGTCTGACGGCTGTAGCCGAGCGAGGACACCAGCTCCACGGTAGGCAGGGCGCCTGCGCGGGCCCGCTCGGTGCCGGCCCTGGCGGCAGCCAGCGTCAAGTGAGCACGCTGCAGGATTGGATGCTCGGCCTCATCGGCGGCCCACGATGCCAGCTCGCGCTGTTCGAGTTCGGGCAGCACTACAGGCTGGGCCAGCGGTGCCGGGCTGAGCCCGGGACGCCCTGTCAACCTGGCCAAGGCCAGGCGAGCGATGCGCAGCTCGTTCTCCGCGGCCTGCTCCTGGGCCGCAGCCAGGTCAAAGCGCGCCTGGGCGTCGCGCACATCGGTGATGATGCCGGTGCCGGCCTTGTACTGGAGCTGGGCTGCGTTGAGCTGCCCCTGGATGGACTCCTTGCTCCTCTGGGTTGCCGTAAGAACGTCCTGGGCCGAGAGTACGTCGAAGTAGGCCCTAGCCACCTGGACGATGAAGGCCTGCTGCGTCAGCTCGTAGTCCCGCTGTGCCAACTGCTCCTCGATGCCTGAGCGCCTCAGGTCCGCCGTGTGCTGGCGGTTGAACAGCGCCTGGCGCAGCACCAGGTTCGCCGTCGTGGTGGTGCCGTAAAGCGGAGCACTATCGGACGCGACCTCGCCGGAGGGGAGGCTCTGCCGCCTGCGTGTGCTGCTTCCTTCAAGGCTGATGGCGGGCAGGAACAGCGCCCGGGCCTGCGCTGCGCGCGGCAGGGCCGCATCGCGCTGGCGCTGGGCGGCCCGCAGACCGGCGTCCTGCTTGTAGGCCGCATCGAAGACCTGGACCAGGTCCTCCGCATGGACCTGGCCGCAAGCTGCCGATGCGGCAAGCACCAGAGCGAGGCGCGTGCGCCTCGCGAAAAATGGCTTCAAAAGCATAGAGCTGGCGATTGTGTTGAGTTGCTATTCGTAGCGCAGGGCTTCGATGGGTGCGAGACCGGCCGCGTTGCTGGCTGGGATGATGCCGAACACCATGCCGACGAAGCCTGAGAAGCCACAGGCCCCCGCCACAGCCCACCAGGGCACGGTGGGATCGGGGAAGTTGGGAATCAGCTTGGCAATGCCAAAGCCCAGGCCGTAGCCGGCGGCCACGCCGATCAGGCCGCCCAGCATCGCCAGCACCACGGCTTCCATAAGGAACTGCATCAGGATGAAGTGCCGTGGCGCACCCAGGGCCTTGACGATGCCGATCTCCCGGGTCCGCTCGGTGACGGACACCAGCATGATGTTCATGATGCCCACGCCCCCGACCAGCAGCGAGATGCTCACCACCCCCGCAACCACCAGCGTCACGATGGTGGTGATCTCCTTGAAGGATTTGGCCAGCGAATCGGCCGACTCCACGATGAAGTCATCCGCCTGCCCCTGCTTGAGCTGGTGAGCGCGGCGCAACAGGCTGCTCACGCGTGCCTTGACGGCGCCCGCCTGGTCCATGTCCGTCACTGTGAAGGTGATGGACAGATCGGGCTGGTCCGTCACGCCAGTGACGGAAAGTGCCGTGTGGTAGGGCATCAGCAGGTAGTTGTCCTGGCTGACGCCGAACATCTCGCCGCGCGGCTCCATCAGCCCGACGACCTTGAACCACTCGCTGCCGATCTGGATGTAGTGGCCCGACGGGTCGGCCGGGAGCTTCAGGTCACGCCGTAGCCGCTCGCCCAGCACCACGACGCGCCGTCGCGTGTCGTCGTCGCTGTCGGTCAGGAAGCGGCCGTAGCGCGGGTAGGACTGCTGGACGTCCTGGTAGCGGCTCGTGGTTCCCAGCATGACACCGGTGCCCACATTGGGGCCGTTGCGGATCTCGACGTTGCCGCCACCGCCCGCGACGATGGGGGTGATGTGCCGGATGCCGTCCACGCCGTGCTTGATCTGGTCCAGGTCGGTCAGGCGCAAGCGATTGATCTTGCCGCGCAGCTCGTCCTCCAGCGGCGTTTCTGCGCGCACGGTCAGGGCGTTGCCCCCAAGGCTCTGGAACTGGCGCGAGATCGAGCTGGACAGCCCCTGCACCAGGGCCACCACGGCGATGACAGACGCCACGCCGATGATGATGCCCAGCATGGTCAGGAAGCTGCGAAGGCCGTGGGCCCGGATGCTGGCCAGGGCGGAGCGCATGGCCTCTTGCAAGGCATAGAGCCCGACCCGCTGATCGCTGCCCTCCTCGCCCGTGAAGTCGTCCAAGGCCGCCGGGGCCTCGGTCTGGCTTGCTGTGTTCATGAGGTGCTCATCTCCGGGCTAACGACTTCGGGGGCGGGGCTGGCCATGGGCCGGCGTGAATCCTGGTCAATGCGGCCATCGCGCAGGCGCACCACGCGCTGGCATCGCGCCGCGATCTCAGGTTCATGGGTGACGATGACCACCGTCAGGCCGCCGGCATGCAGCTCGGCCAGCAGCGACATGATCTCGTCGCTGGTCCTGCTGTCCAGGTTGCCGGTGGGTTCGTCGGCCAGCAGCAGGTGCGGCCGGCCGACCAGGGCACGGGCGATAGCCACCCGCTGGCGCTGGCCGCCGGACATCTCGTTGGGCTTGTGGTCCACGCGATGGCCAAGGCCGACGCGCTCCAGGCAAGCCCGGGCGGCGGCCTCGCGCTGGGCCGGGGCGATGCCGCGGTAGACCAGCGGCTGCGCCACATTGGCCAGGGCCGTCTGCCGCGGTAGCAGGTGAAAGCTCTGAAAGATGAAGCCGATGCGTCGGTTGCGGACCCGCGCCAGCTGGTCTTCGCCGAGCTTGGCGACGTCCTCGCCGACCAGTCGGTAGCTGCCCTGCGTGGGCGTGTCCAGGCAGCCCATGATGTTCATCAGCGTGGATTTCCCCGATCCGGAGGCGCCGGTCAGCGCCACCAGTTCGCCGCGGTCGATGTGGAGGTCGACCCCCTGAAGGATGGGAAAGCTCGCGTCACCGAGGAAGTAGGTCTTGTGGATGTCTCTGAGTTCGATCACGACGGTGTCTCTTGGCTCAAGGCCGGCTGGTCAGGACGGCTTGCCGCCTTTTTGGTGACTGTCACGGGCCTCGGCACGGTCCTGGCTGCGCACTGCCTCGCCGTCGGACAGGAAGCGCAGGGTCTTCGCCGGACCGGTGATCACGGTCTCGCCCGTCTTCAGTCCGCGGGTGACTTCGATGAAGGTGTCATCGGCCAGGCCAATCTCCACGGGACGGCGCACGGCGCGGCGATTGTCCATGACGAAGACGAAGGCGCGGGTCTTGTCGTCGCGTCCTTCGCTGGATTCATAGTGGACGGCCTGAACCGGAACACCGGGATTCTTGGCCTCGCCGCTTTGGCTCACGGCGATCTCGGCCCGGCAGCTCATGCCTGGATGGAAGGGCAGGCCCTCGTTCTCCAGCTTGACCCGCACGGGGTAGCTGCGGCTCTGTCCCGGGTTCTGCTTGGGGGCCATGGCGACCTGCTCCACACGACCACGGAAGGCGCGGTCGGGAAAGGCGGCGGGAACAATGCGAACCCCCTGCCCCTTGGACAGCCGGGCCACGTCGGTCTCGTCGACGTTGATCTCGGCAAAGGTGCTGCGCGTGTCGGCAATGGTCATCAGCGTCGAGCCTGCAATGCTGACGGCGGCCGGCACCGCCGTCTCGCCGGGCTTGATGCTGACCAGGGTCACCTTGCCGTCGATGGGCGCGTGGATCTCCGTCTTGGCCAGGCGGTCCTGGGCCTGACGCAGCTGCGCCTGCGCTTGCTTGACCGTCTCCCGGCCGGTGCGCAGCTCGACGGCGGCCAGGTCCACCTGGGCCTGCATTTCGTCGTACTTCGTCGGCTCGACGAGATCATGGCGGCGCAGCTCGGCATAGCGCTTGGCACGCACCGTCAGGGCTTCCAGGTTCACGCGCTGGCGTTCCACCTGCAGCTCCGACTGGCGCAGACTGGCTTGCAGCTGCAAGGTCTCCGCGCGAGGGGACTCGTCCTCCAGTCGGATCAGCAGCTGCCCCTTGCGCACCGCGTCCCCTTCCTTGACCAGCACCTCGTTGACGCGGGCGATGATCTCAGGCACCAGGGTGACCTGACTCTCGTAGACCAGGGTGCCCGAGGCCAGGATGGACGGCGACGGCGCACGCAGCACCACCTTCTCGGTCTCGACGTCCTTGACTTGCTTGCCGCGCGCCAGCTTCACGCCGACCGGCACGACCAGGACCAGGGCGATCGCGGCAGCGGCCGCCCATTTCTTGCTTTTGCTCATGTTATGCGCGCACCAGGATGATCAGGGCCCAAACACCGTAGTAGACCGACCACGGGACCATGGAGAAAGCCACGGAAAAGGCCATGGACCGGCCGCTCCAGGCCTTCACCCCGATTGCGCTCAGCCACCAGACCCAGGGATGGAGGATGGTCAGGGTCGACAGCCAGCCATGCCAGGGGCTGTTGCGCGGGACATGGAAGAGCAGCTCGTTGAGCGACAGCACGTTGAGCTCCTCCTGGGCCACCTGCCCGTTCGGATGCATCAGCATGAAGCCCATGGAGACCAGCAGGATCAGGAGCAGCGGGAGTGCGCTCCAGCAGCTCAGGGCCATCCAGTGCTTGAAGGAGCGCTCGATATTGGCCATGCGGCCGGCCAGCAGGAAGTAGCTGCTCTCCAAAAGCCTGGCCACGGTCAGACCGATGAGCACGGCTGCCGTCGAGGTGCCGATGACGACGCCGCGGGACAACAAGGGGGAGGACTCCGCGTCGCTGCCCGACTGGCTGGCCGGGCGCAGGACGTTGTCGTTGAGCCAGTTGAAGTCGACCATCTGGAAGTAGCCGAAGAGGCCGACTGCGGAGCCCAGCACCAGCAGCAGCAGGGGGAACCAGAAGCGGGGGCGCTCCCCCAGCGCGTTGAAGGCGGCCTGCGGCTCGAGCAGGATTTGACTGGCAATTTGTAGATTGTTCATGATCTGCCTTGTTAATTGATTTGTAAGAACGGGGCGCAGGCGATCACGGACCGGCCAAGCCAGGCCCGGAATTCTCGCGGCGCGATTGTGCCGTTGTCAGATGACCATGTTGAGTGTGGACGGCCTGCTGGCGGGCGCGGCGCTCCGGTCGCTCAGCCACCAATCGGCCAGCGCCTTGACATGAGGGGCGCGCAGGATGGTCATGTGGTTGCCCGGACCGTCCCATTGGCTCAGCTGCGGCAGCAGCTGGCGCCAGCCCTGCGCCATGGCCGCGGCCTTGCGCGCCACCTCCTGAGCCGGCAGCCGCGAATCAGGCACCAGGACCAGACGCGCCGGCACCGTGCAGCTGGGGCCCGGCTGATAGACGGTACGCAGGGCCGCGCCGAAGGTCCGCAGCGGTCCCAGCAACAGCTGCGGACGCGCCCGTGCCGGCAGCAGGCCCACCCGGACCGCTGCCTGGAACACTTGCTGGAGCCGGCCGGCGTCGTCAAGAGACGCCAGCGCAGCGCTGCTGAGCCCCAGGGAGCGCTCGGCGACCAGCTCCAGGCTTTCAATGAACTGCTCCATCACCTCCAGCGGGGTGTACTCACGGCCGAGCGTGCCCTGCGTCCCCGGGGCCTCGCTGTCGATCAGGGTCAGGGATGCCGCGGGCCGGTTGGCCGCCTGCAGCAGGCCGGCGATGTGGAAGGCGACCCAGCCGCCAAAGGAATGACCGAGCAGATGCACGGGCCCGTTGCCCTGTACGGACTCGATGGCACTCATGCACTGGGCCGCCGCGGCTTCGACGCTGGCATGCGGGACCATCAGGCCGTCAACACCACGCGGCTGCAAGCCGTGCACCGACCAGTCCGGCCCCAGGGCACCTGCCAGCGCTGCGAAGCCGGTGATGCTGTCTCCGGCGCCCGGAATGCAGAAGAGCGGCGCATGCCTGTTGAGCGGGCTCTGTCGCCCGGACTGGATGACGATATGGGGCTGGTAGTCCAGTTCTGGCGCACGGGAGCGGCCAATCTCGGGCTTGGCCTGCAAGGCCATCAGCTGGGCGGCCAATGCGCGCACGGTGGCCCGCGCGCCAAGGCCTGGCCCCTGCTGCGCCAGCTGAAGCCCTGGCAGGCTGCCGCTCCAGCCGGCCTGCTCGCTAGGGGCGAACAGGTGGACCGAGAGCGCCGCGGCCGGCATGGGCAGGTCCGCGGCGAGGTCCGGCTGCGGCCCGAGCAGGCCGATGAACTCGACCTCCTGGTCCTGACCCAGCAGCTGCAGCGCGATCTCGTAGGCCAGGATGCCGAAGGCGCCGACGCCAGCGAGCCGATAGGGCCCGTTCGGCTGAATGCGCCGGATGGTGCGCAACATGCTGGCGGCCTGCCCTTCGCGCGTGGCGGCATGGCGGCCGGCATGGCGTCCCAGCAGGTAGACGGGCATGGCGCCCGACAGGTACTTGTTGAGATCTTGCAGGTCGATCTGGCCTGTATTCCGGCCCTGTGCAACGAACAACGGCGTCTGCTTCCCACCCTGTCGAAGCGGCACGAAGCCGGCCCGCAGGGAATCGTCGCTCAATAGGTGAGCGGCGATGGCCTCGCCCTCTTTGTTCACCATGTCGTGTTCTCCCAATTGAAGATGTGGCCCTCGGGATCACTCCGAGGCACGCAGCTTGTACTTGCGGACGATGCCCTTGTCGTCGAGGATGACTGTCAGCTCGCGCCGGGTGCCCGTCATCTCCATCACGTCGGAGATTTCGCCGACCACAGGGATCAGGCCGACCAGCAACGGAACGCCCGGCTTGTCGACGTACACCCAGGCTTCCCAGCCGCTGTCAAAGCGCACCTTGTCGCCCTCCCCCATGGCCTGCACCAGTTCGGCGCGGCTTGTCTTGTTCACGACCAGCACCTGCTCCGGCGCCTTGCGGGCGGCAGCCTGGCCGCCGCCGAGATCCGCCGTCGCGCAGCCCTGCAGACCGGTCAGGGCCAGCAAGGAGGCCAGTGCGAGCGCCTGCCAGGGGCCGCGCAGGCGGCCTTGCGCCGCCAGGTCTTGCGTGCCAGCGCCCCTCATTTGCGAACCTCCGCGCTGAGCTGCTGGACCGCCGAGATCACGGTATCGGGCCTGTCCTTCTGGATGTAATGCCCCGAGTCAGCAATGAGCTCCGCCCCGCGGCGGGCGCCCGTCATGGACACCCAGTCCTGGCGCAGGCCCTGAAGCATGCGCTCGTAGCTGCCCCGCTCCTCCATCTTGAACTTGCCGCTCACCAGTAGGCGCACAGGCTGGCGCAGCGGCTGTCGGGTGTTGATGCGCTGCAGGCAGTCGGTCTGCTGGTCGAACTCACGCCGGTCGGCGCTGCTGAAGGCGATGGCCCGCACACCCTTGATCAGCAGGGCGGCGCCGGGCGCCTCGGCCTGCACCGTTTCCCAGTGACGCGGATGGGTGGGGTCCAGGAGCACCAGCCCTGCGACGTCCTCCGGATACATCTTGGCAAAGACATACTGGTAGAGCCCCCCCAGGGAGTGGCCGACGAGGATGTACGGCGGCGGCACACCGGCGTCCTGGAGCAGGCGGCGCTCCTCGCTGGCAATGGTGCAGGGGTCCCTGGAGGCATCGGTCGAGGGCGTGTCGGCCCGGCCCGGGCGGTCGAAGGCAATCACCAAGTGCTGCTGGGAAAGCCCGGGGATCACGCTCTTCCAGGCGCTCTTGTCGTCTTGCAGGCCGGCCTGCAGCACCACGGCCGGCAGACGGCTGCCTGTACGGAGGTAGCTGCGCTCGGTGAAGACTCGTCCCTTGCTGCTGTCCAGGCCGGCGTCCGAGGACTCCGGGCGCGTGGGCTCGGAGGCGCAGCCGGCCAGGCCTGCCAGGGCCGCAAGGGCGATGGCTGAGCAAAGTTGCGAGCCCAGGCCGCGCCGGGGCCGGGCTGAAGGGGCAGGTAGGACGGCAGCGTCGCCGGCCATGAACAGGAGGGAGTTGGATGCTTGCTTCATGGATTGGAATTCAAAAAAGGTGCTTGTAGGGGTGTTGGCCGCACCTGGCTCAAGGCAGCGGCTCCAGGTATTCGAAGACCACTTGCGTGTCATCCGGCCAGGCGCTGTCGTGCAAGGGCAAGCGAACCACCCGGTCGCGAAGATGCGGCCAGTCCAGCAGCGGCAGGCGGCTGGCCGGCGCACCCATGCCGTAGAGCGACTCCTGGGTCAGCAGCACGCGGCGCCGGCTGCCGGACACCAGCGTCACCTCGAACACCGGCCGGTCGGCGAAGATCGGGTAGAAGGCCTGGGACATCTCGCAGGCCCTGCCCGGGTTGGAGGCCATCAGGGCCTGATTGGCGCGGCTGGGTGGCACCACCATCAGGCCCGCGTTGAGGTCCACCCGGCACTGCAGGCGCAGATCGCCCAGCCGCCTCACATGGGCGGGCAGACCGGGTGTGCGCACCACGGGGCGCCAGGCGAAGCTGCCCTCGGGCTGATTGGACTGCAGCACGGCATCGGGGCCGTTGAGATCGGGGCGCACGGGCACTTTGAAGGAGCCGTCCGCCTCCAGCGTCAGCGGCGCCCGCGCCCCTCCGGAAACGATGGCCAGCGTCGGCCGGACCGCCCCGGCCCCCTGCCGGCGTGGATACAGCTGGAAGCTCAGGGAGGCATTGGGCGCCAGGGCCCGGTGTGCGGCGAAAGCCTCGATGCCCTTGAGCACCCCGGCATAGGAGCGCTGGTCCAGCGGGGCCGCAGCCGGCGAATCAGCGGCCATGACGGAGCCCCCGGCCATCAGACAGGCCGCGACGGCGATGAAATGCAATGAATTGATCTTTCTCATGGGACCTTCAGGATGATGCGGTGACCGTCTCGCGGGACTGGACGTCACTGTGCAGGGCTGCCTGCAGTGCCGCACTCAGTTCGTCGATGACGGGAGTCTTCATAATGGATTGGTGGCTTGCCTTGAAACGGACGATGCTAAGGCGACTTCCCAGCAGTTGGTCCCAGCCCAGCGCCTGGACTTGCAACGATTCGCTTGCGGCGAACAGGTGCACCCGCAGGTCCAGCGCCTGGGCCTGGTAGGCCTCGATGGCTTCCACGAAGGCGTTCTGCGTGCAGAGCCGGCGCCTGAAGCCCGCGAGATCCGTGGAAGGCGGCAGCCCTTCATCCTCGACCAGCTTGGCCAGCACTGCGTCCATGCTGTCCAGCTTGGCCAGGCGCTTGACCTCCCTGGCCGGCATGCCGAGGTCGTGCTGCAGCATCACGAGCAGGAAGGCCCACTCACGCCGCTCCAGGGGGTGCTGGCCAGCGCCCAGCCACTGGCGCTGCGCGTCCACGATGGCATGGGCCCGGTAGAGCGTGTCGATCAGGCCGAGGAAGGACACCGCCTCCCCTTGCGCCATCAGCTGCCGGGCCACCTCGTAGGCCACCTGGCCGCCCGCCGACCAGGCGGCCAGCCGGTAAGGCCCCTGCGCCTGCACACTGCGCAGGGCCCGGATGTAGTGGCGCGCCATGTCCTCAATCGTGCGCAGCGGCTGCTCGCCCTCGCGCAGGCCCGGCGCCGGCAGGGCGTAGACGGGCAGGTCCGGGTCGAGTCGGCGGGCCAGCTCGACAGCGTAGTCGCCGGTGCAGTCCAGGGCATGCATCACGAACAGCGGCCGCTGGCTGCCCTGGGCACGGACGGCGGTCAGCGCCGCGACCATCGGCTGGCGGTTCTCCATGTGCCGGGCCAGTGCCTCCAGCGTCGGATGCAGATAGAGCTCAGCCAGCGGCAACTCGACATCCAACTCCCCCCGGATCCTGGCCATCAGCTGCACGGCCAGCAACGAATGGCCGCCCAGCTCGAAGAAGTGGCTGTCGCGGCCGACCTGATCCAGCTCCAGCAGGTCAGCCCAGATCCTGGCCAGGGCCTGCTCCATGGCACCCTGGGGAGGCCGCAGCGGGCTGGCGCTCTCGGCCCCCGGGGCCGGTAGTGCACGCCGGTCGATCTTGCCGTTCGGCGTGAGCGGGAAGGCCTCCAGGCGAACGAAGGCGCTGGGCACCATGTAGTGCGGCAGTGCGGCCGCGGCGTGCTGCCTGAGCGCGGCGATCTCCGCCTCCGCCTCGGCAGGGCTGCCGTGGGCGGTGTAGTAGGCCAGCAGTCGCAAGGCGCCCATGCTGTCAGCACGGGCGGTGACGCAGACCTCGCGTACCGCGCCGTGCCCGGCCAGCCGGGCCTCGACCTCGCCCAGTTCGACGCGGAAGCCGCGCACCTTGACCTGCTGGTCATTGCGACCGAGGAACTCGATGGTCCCGTCCGGCAGCCAGCGGCCGAGGTCACCGCTGCGGTACATGCGCCCACCGGGGCAGAAGGGATCGTCGAGGAAGCGCTCCGCCGTCAGGTCCTCGCGATGGAGGTAGCCTCGCGCCACGCCGACCCCTCCGATATGGAGCTCCCCGGTGGCGCCCGCCGGCACCAGGCGTCCCTGGACATCCAGGAGGTAGACGCTGACATTGGCAATGGGACGGCCAATGGGCACCGCACTGACCATCGACGCCTGGGGAAGGCAGTGATGCGTGGTAGCGCACACCGTCGTCTCCGTGGGGCCGTAGGCATTGATCAGCCTGAGCCGAGCGGCCCAGGCCTGGGCCGCCTTGGGCGCGATGGCCTCGCCCGCGACGATGAGGGTGTGGGCTGCAAAGGGCATGCCCGCCTCCTCGCAGGCAGCGAGCGCCGAGGGCGGCAGGGTCACATGGCTGACAGCCAGGCGCTGCAGCGTGCCCAGCAGCGCCCGGCCCGGCATCATCTCCTCAGGATCGGCAAGGCACAGCGTGGCACCGCTGGCCAGCGCGAGGGCCAGCTCGGAGATGCTGGCGTCGAAGCTGGGCGAGGCGAACTGAAGCAGGCGGCTGTCGCTGCGGACACCGAAGGCCTCGGCCTGGGCGTCCACCAGATTGCTGAGCCCGAGATGCTCGTTCATCACGCCCTTGGGCTGCCCGGTGGAACCCGAGGTGTAGATGAGGTAGGCCAGATGGTGCATCTGCAGGCCGGTCTCTTCCCGGCTCAGGTTGGCCTCGGATTCGGCGCTCCAGCCCGCGGCATCGGCCTGCAGGTCGATCACGGGCTGCTGCCAGCCTGCAGCATCCAGTGCCTGCAGGGCGGCCTCACCCTGGCACAGCAGCACCATGGGCCGGCTGTCCTCCAGCATGTAGCGCAGCCGGTCGGCGGGATAGGCCGGATCCAGCGGCAGGTAGGCCGCCCCCGTCTTCCAGATGGCCAGTTGGGCCAGCACCAGTTCCGGGCTGCGGCCGGCACAGACGCCCACGAAGCGATCAGGGCCCGCGCCCAGGGCGCGCAGGTGTCGGGCCAGCTGGTTGGCGCGCGCATTGAGTTCCCCATAGCTCAGCCGCAGCTCGCCATGGACCACCGCCTCGGACCGCGGCCGCGCCTGTGCCTGCCGCTCGAAGCGCTCGTGCAGGCACAGCGCTGGCACGTCCTGCACCGCGCGCCCGACGCCGCCCTGCGCCAGCAGCCACGCACGCTCCTGCTCGGGCAGGATGTCCAGCGACTGCACCGCCATCGAAGGCGACAATTCCAGCGCCTGCGTCAGCGCCAGCAGCGAGTGCTCCAGCAGG
This sequence comes from Roseateles flavus, assembly GCF_039872765.1. Taxonomy (NCBI): domain Bacteria; kingdom Pseudomonadati; phylum Pseudomonadota; class Betaproteobacteria; order Burkholderiales; family Sphaerotilaceae; genus Roseateles; species Roseateles flavus. Next base: position 18,039 of record NZ_JBDPZC010000022.1, read on the forward strand.
GCCGCCACGCGGCCGGCGTCGATGGGAGAGAGCGCCTGCACCGTGACGGCCAGGGCCTCGCCGAGGTCGTCGACGGAAACGCCCAGCGGGTAGTTGCTGCGCTCCTCGCCACCGAAGTCTTCGATGTCCCAGTCGAAGCCATCCGCCTCGCTACTCCGTTCGGCCGGCGCATGCCGGTAGTTGAGCAGCGAGGTGAACAGCGGCGCCAGCGTCCCCACCCGGCTGCAACGCTGCGCCAGGGCCAGGGAAGCATGCTCGTGATGCAGCAACCGGGCGAGATCCCGGTGAACCTTGCGCAGGCTGTGCACCAGGGCCCCATCGTCGACGCTCACGCGCAGCGGCAGGGTGTTGATGAACAAGCCCAGCGCGCGGTCCGCCTGCTCACCGCCCTGCATGCGTCCGAACAGGACGGTGCCGAAGACCACGTCGCGCCGCCCGGTCACGCGGGCCAGCACCAGCGCCCAGGCCAGGTGCATCACGCTGGCCGTGCCCACGCCCAGTCGCCGGGCCTGCTGGCGCACGGCCGTGGCCAGGGCGTTCGGCAGCAGGCGGCGGTGCTCGTCGATCTGGCTGCCATCGCCCTGGACATCCAGCACGTCGAAGGGGGCGGTGGGCTCGTCGATGTCACCCAGCATGCGGGTGAAGAACTCTTCATGAGCCTGCCGGCTGCTGCCCAGCCGCGCTTGCGCGACGAAGTTGCGGAAGGGCACAGGAGCTTGCAGCTCATCCGCCCTGCCCTGCTCGATCAGGAAGGCCTCGCGGGTCAGCAGCTCCACCGTGGTGTGGTCGATCACCAGGTGATGCGCCAGCAGCATCAGCAGCCAGCGGCCGCTGGCCGGGTCCTCGGCGGCATGCGCACGCAGCAGGGGTGCCCTTGCCACGTCGATACGGTGCAGGCGGGGATCGAAGCGTGCGCGCAGCTGCTGTTCACCGGGACCGGCGCCAGCGTCCAGGGTTTCGATCGCCAGATTCAGCGGGGCCTGGCGCCGCACGACCTGCACCGCCTGCTCAAGGCCCTGCCAGGCAATGCCGGTGCGCAGGATGTCATGGCGTGCAATCACCTGCTGCAAGGCGGCGAGGAACTGGTCCAGGCGCTGGCGGTCGGGGAAGCCCAGCACCGTGGGCAGCAGATAGGGATCGCCCTGCTGATGCATCAGGTGATGGAACAGGATGCCTTCCTGCAGCGGGGCCAGCGGGTAGATGTCCTGCACATTGGCCGCACCACCTTCGACATCGGCCAGCACGCGATCGATGGCGGCCTGGTCGAGTGCGACCAGGCTCAGCATCTCTGGCGTGATCGCCGTGGCGCCGTCGGGGATCAGGTTCGGGGGCACCTGCACCTGGCTGCTTTCTCGACCGACGAGCCGCGCCAGATCCGCCAGCGACGCCGCCGTGAGCAGTGCCCGCACTTCGGCGTGCAGGCCCTCGCGGCGCATGCGCTCAATCAGCGTGACGGCCATCAGCGAATGGCCACCCAGCTCGAAGAAGTTGTCGTGGCGGCTGACGCGATCCAGTTGCAGCAGTTCAGCCCAGATGGCCGCCAGGGCAATCTCGGTCTCGCCCTGCGGTGCTTCATAGGCGGCCCTCAGCAGGGCGTCTCCGTCCGGCGCGGGCAGCGCCTTGCGGTCCAGCTTGCCATTGGCATTCAGCGGCAGCGCGGGGAGGCGCACATAGGCGGAAGGCACCATATAGGCGGGCAAGGTGCTGGCAGCATGGGCCTGCAGCTGCCCGGCCTCGGCCTCGCCGGTGTAGTAGGCCACCAGACGCTGTTGCCCGGGTTCGTCCTCACGCGCCAGCACCACCACCTCGGGCGCCAGCTCGGCCAGACAGGCCTCGATCTCGCCCAGCTCGATGCGCAGCCCTCGGATCTTCACCTGGAAGTCATTGCGGCCGAGATACTCGATGCTGCCGTCCTCCAGCCAGCGGCCGAGGTCCCCGGTCTTGTACATCCTGGCACCGGGGCGGTCCTCGAAGGGATCGGCGATGAAGCGGTCCTCGGTGAGCTCGGGCCGGTTCAGATAGCCGCGCCCGACCTGCACGCCGCCGATGTGGACCTCGCCCGCCACACCCAAGGGCTGCGGCCGCAAGGCAGCGTCCAGGATGTAGAGCCGCGTGTTGGCGATGGGCCTGCCAATGGGCACGAAGGCGCGGGCGTCATCGGCCCTGCAGCTCCAGGCGCTGACGTCGACAGCCGCCTCGGTCGGGCCATAAAGGTTGTGCAGCCCGGCGCTCGGCCAGTGTGACAGCGCACGGCGGGCCAGCCCCGCAGGCAGGGCCTCACCACTGCACACCACATGGCGAAGGCGCCTGCCCTGCCCCGGCTCGGCATGATCCAGGAAGACCTGGAGCATGGAGGGCACGAAGTGCAGCGTTGTCACGCCGGCGTCATCGATCAGCTCGGCAAGGTACAGGGGATCCTTGTGGCCCTCCGGGCGTGCCAGCTCCAGTCGGGCTCCCACCATCAGCGGCCAGAAGAACTCCCACACCGAGACGTCGAAACTGAACGGCGTCTTCTGCAGGACCACGTCTGTGGCGTCCAGCGCATAGGCCTGCTGCATCCACAAGAGCCGGTTGACGACGGCGCGGTGGGTGTTCATCGCGCCCTTGGGCCTGCCGGTTGAACCGGAGGTGAAGATGACGTAGGCCAGATGGTCGGAGCCCGGTGCCGTAGGCAATGGATCCTCCGCCGAGGCCTGCGCCCACTGCACCGCATCGCGCTGCAGATGCAGACACAGGGCCGGGATTGCCGTGGCACCGGCCTGGCTCAGCGCTTCCTCGCCCGCATCGTCCATCAGCATCGCCACGGGCGTGGCATCTTCCAGCATGTGCCGCAGCCGCTCTGGCGGATGCGTGGGATCGAAGGGAACATAGGCCGCACCGGCCTTGAGCACGGCGTACAGGGCCACGACCAGGTCGATGCTGCGCTGGGCGCAAACACCGACGCGATCGTCAGGCGCCAGGCCGGCGGCGCTCAGGTGGTGGGCCAGCCGGTTGGCGCGTGCATTCAGCTGGGCATAGCTCAGCACCTCGCCATCCATGCTCAGGGCTGGCGCATCGGGTGTGCGCTTCACCTGGGCCTCGAAACCATGGTGCAGGCAGCGTTCACCCTCTTCATAGACGCGGTCCGTGGCATTGAAGACCCGCAGGACCTGCTCGCGCTCCGCCGCCGGCAAGGGGTCCAGGCAGGCCACAGGCAGCTCCGGACCGGTTTCCAGCGCCTGTGCAAGCACGGACAGCGCCTCCACCATGTGGGCGCAGACCCGCTGCGGCGCCAGGCCCTCACGGCACTGGGCGGTCAGCAGGAAGTCCTGTCCCAGGTCGTCCACGGCCAGGGTCAGCGGATAGTTGGTGCGCTCGGAGGCGCCCAGCAGGTCCATGCCCTCGTCCGCTGCGCCCTGCCCGTCTTCGGTCGGGGTCGGCTGCGGCAGCGGGCTGTGGCGATAGTTGAGCAAGGAGGTGAACAGCGGCGACTGCGCGTCAACGGCGCTGCAGCGCTGTGCCAGGGCCAGCGGCGCGTGCTCGTGGCGCAGCAGCTCCGCCAGCATGGAATGGACCTCGGCCAGGCGCAGACCTGTTTCCAGCTCGTCGATGTCGATGCGCACAGGCAGGGTGTTGATGAACATGCCCAGCGTCCGGCTGGCCTGATCACCGCTGTGCATGCGCCCGAACAGCACTGTGCCGAAGACCACTTCGCGGCGGCCGGTACTTCGGGCCAGCACCAGGGCCCAGGCCAGGTGGACGAGGCTGGCGGCACTGACGCCATGCCGCCGGGCCTGCTCTCGAAGGCGGGCCGACAGGGGTGTGGCCAGGACCTCGCGATGCTCGGCAAGATCGAAGTCGGAGGCGCCGGCCCTGCCCAGACCGAAGGGAGTGGTCGGCTCGTCAATGCCGCCCAGCATGCGCCGGAAGAAGGCCTCGTGCTCCGCCTGGCTCACGCCCAGGCGGGCCTGGGCCACGAAGTTGCGGAAGGGTGCCGGCGCCAGCAGCGCCTCCAGGCGGCCCTGCTCGATGAGCTGAGCCTCCTCGACCAGCAGCTCCAGCGTCGTGTGATCGATCGCCAGGTGATGGGCCAGCACCAGCAGCACCCAGCGGCCCTGCTCTGGGTCCTGGGCCGCATGGGCCTCCAGCAGCGGCGCCCGCCGCACGTCCAGCCGGTAATGCCGCGGATCGAAGCGCTGCTGCAGCTGCTGCGCCACA
>NZ_JBDPZC010000023.1:0-19665 GCF_039872765.1 Roseateles flavus
AGTGGCAGTCTGTTCTCTGTTCAGCCCTTCGTCCGAGTCGGCGTGTGCAATCCAGATCAATCGGGGTCAGGTCTTGCGGGGGAATTCAATGAGACGGTGTTGACGCGGTGGGAAGTCCCTGTAAAAGGTTAGGCAGTGATTCGACAAGCGTATTGCGAAGAGCTCGATGGTGTTTTCACCGCGCATGAGGCCAAGCGGGAGTACTTCGCCCTCTCGCCTCGACCGGCGAAGTTGCACTTCTTCTGCGCAGATCCAGCCTGCCGCGCTGCTTCTGCTACAGGAGCACGAATTTCTTGTATCAACTACAAGGCGCTTCCTCAGGAAGAGGCTGTGGCTGTGCACTACCGAGAGTGGGACGAGCACATTCCCGGCTGCCTGGCGTTTGTACCGGAGGAGCACGGATCGGAGGGGGCGCCGGCCATGGCGAAGGGCACTCGCAGTGGACGCAGGAAAAAGGATGATTCGTTCCAGGTCTTCGACCCAGGCAAAGAGGCTGGCTCTCGCCCAACAGGCACTACGACTAGCGGAGCGGCGACACCCGGAGGTGTAGGCAGCTTTCCAGGTGGCGCCGGCATTCGAGGCCCGCGCGGGGGCGGCATGTCCTCGTCTCCCAGTGTTTCCAGCACAGGCTTCGTTGAGGACCTAGCGCAGTTGTGGGAAGAGGCTAAGTCCGATCCGGAAGTGAACGCTTTGCTGGACGAGCAAATCACAGTTGTCGGCGTCGGCAAGGACAAACTGCGTTTTCTCTTCAAGCGCGTGGCTCGCTCAATGGTGGGCGGCAAGAATCAGATTTGGCATGGCGGCGCCAGGTTAAAACGCTACGGGCAGGGCTTCGCGCTCACCTTCATTGACCCGACTGAGGACGGAAAGAAGCTGAGCACCTACGTCAGTGCGGCTGAGATTGCCGACTACCGCTATCGCGGCATGCTGCTCGATGTGCTTCAGCAGGCGCACGATAGGACATACGTCACGGCGTACATCTGGGGCGACATCACAGCCGACGAGAGGAATGAAGAAAGGGCCTCGTTGAAGCCGGCCAATCTGAAGCACCTCTACATCGTGCTACCGCTGCAGCCGACAGCCGCTAGCGCAGAGGCAACAACAGCAATTTAAGCGCCTTGAATAGCCAGTACGCATCAATGCTGGCTGAGACTTTGCTGATGCTGCCGTCGCGGGTCTCGAATGGAACTACGGCGCTGCCAGCTTCCAAGACCTTCAACGACAGGTCTGTATCGCGGCAAGTGACGTCGAAAGTCCAGGGCTTGCATGGGTGTCGTCGATACGGCCACCAACTCACGCTCACTCGGCCACCAGTGGTTTGAGTGATTGCCTGCACTAACTCATGGTTTGCAGCGTTGTTTGGCGCACCTGTTCCAAAGTCCCCGGTGACTTTCTCCGAAGAAAGAGATGGACGCGGGTGATTTGCGTCGTGGGCTGGCTTCGGACTTGGTCATGGGTTTGTTGCATTGCGATTCATGACCGGTCTGGATCGAAGATTTAGTTGAGGGCTCAGATGAGCAACATCGAGAAGCTGCTGCGAGAAATGGTGAGTCAGCTGGAGCCGAGTCCAGCTAAGAAGAGCGCCGCGCGTGCCAGTCATCAATACCTGCGCAGCTTGATGAGCACCGGAGGCCTCGGTGACCGCATCGTCGATAGCTATCTGAGTGGCAGCTACGCCAGGAATACGGCGGTGCATCCCCTCCGAGACGTGGACATCATCTTTCTTATCGATGCGTCGAAGTGGCCCGGAGGAGGGCTTCTCGGCTTGGGGCGCCCAAATCCGAGCACTGTTCTTCGCTCGTTCGCAGACGCAGTGCGCTACCGCTATAGCCGCTCATCGGCCTTCCAGCAGCGGCGCTCTATCCGGCTCGAACTGAACCATCTGCACATCGACTGCGTGCCGGCCATCAAGGCCTCAGACGGTGACTACATCTTGGTTGGCGACCGCAAGGAAGACAAGTGGATCAAGTCGTCGCCCAAGATGCATCAGGCCGCGCTGACCAATGCCAACCAGCTATGCGCTGGTTGCGCAGTCCCAGCTGTCAAGCTCTTGAAGGCATGGAACAGTTCGTTGCCATCTACGGTGTGTTTGCGCTCCTTTGTCATCGAGACCATCGCAGTAACTGCACTGACGGCGGTGCCGCGCGGCACGCTTGAAGAATGCGTCCTGGCCTTCTTCGACTTCTTGGCGCTTCTCCGGAATGACGCGGTGTTGCTTTGGGGCGGCAAGCTGGGCATTTCGCTCGACGATTGGTCGGGACTGAAGGTCCCGGACTTGGCACAGACCGGCGCAAATGTCGCCGGAGGGGTGGACTATGACCAAGCCGGCAGGCTCCTCGACCACGCCATCCGAAGCCGAGACGGGCTGCTGAGTGCGCGCAAGGCTCGCACAGAGGCGTCGGTGGCAAAACATGTGCTTGCGGCGCTTCGGTGGAACTAAGCTGTTGGCTACTTCTACTGCCCTAAAGGATAGGGCATTTCTCTCCCAAGTATTGGCCCCCGAAATTGATGCAGGGTCTCAAGGCTGGCCTCGAAGATCCAGGATTCACAGGTCCCGTTTTATCGCCCTGCCGTGTCGAGCATCCCAGCGTTTCGACGCTTCGTCGCAGCTGGCATGACCGGCCCATATGCACCACGAACAATCGCGCGCAGCTCGTGGCGTCGGCGACCGCGCGGGCCGCCGCGTCGCTTGAGGTCGCCTGGGAGTTCACGCATGGACAGCTCCATCGTCACTGGGACAAGACCCGGCACCATGTCCCCTGTCGCTGCATCGCGCAGCAAGGCCGACCGCGCCGCGGGGGCCCTGCGCCTCGCTGCGCGTGGTTGGTTCGCCGTCGCCGCGATCGGTCTCTCCCTGTTCGCGGTCTACGTCACGCTGTTCTACGGCGGCGCGGTGCTGCGCGGCGAGCCGGCCGACTGGAACAAGGTCCTGCCCAAGGGCTATGTCGCTGGTGAGCCGCTGGGCAATGCTGTGCTGGCTGTGCATCTGGCCTTGGCCGTGTTCGTCACGCTAGGCGGCGCTCTGCAGCTGGTGCCACAGATCCGCGCAGCGGTTCCCACGCTGCATCGGTGGATCGGCCGCATCTACCTGCTCGCCGTCGCAGTGACGAGCCTCGGTGGCACCTGGTTGGTATGGACGCGCGGTACCGTCGGAGACCTTAGCCAGCACATCGCGATCACGCTCAACGCGGTGTTCATCATCGGATGCGGCCTACTCGCTTGGCGCCATGCGGTCCGACGGCGGTTCGACGTCCACCGTAGATGGGCGCTACGCCTGTTCCTGGTGGCCAACGGTGTCTGGTTCTTTCGCATTGGCCTGATGCTGTGGCTGCTGATCTGGCAGCGGCCGGTTGGATTTGATCCCAAGACTTTCGCTGGTCCCTTCCTCAGCTTCCTGTCGTTCGCGCAGTATCTGCTCCCCTTGGCGGTGCTGGAACTCTACTTCTTCGCTCAGCGCCCTATGCGGGGAGCGGCGCTGCGCTTTGGCGTCGCGGCCTTGCTCGCACTGCTGACCCTGTCGACCGCGGCCGGTGTCTTCGGCGCATTCATGGGCATGTGGCTGCCGAGGCTCTAAGGGGGGATGTGCCCAGGCTCGGTTATTTACGGTGACCTGCACCTCACTGAGAGGCCTCATCAAGACCACGACCTGATCCAATGGCGCCGCACTCCGCGACAACAGAGTGCGGCTGATTTCCTCGTGAGCCAGCAAACTGAGGGGCCAAAGAAAGATTGATTGGGTTGCCCCCTGCAATCCAGGGGGATTGCCCACCAAGTAGGGAATGCACCACCAGGCCTCGCCAGTTCCCTGCTAGCCTTGCTCGAAAAAGCACATAGGCTGCACGGTCCATGGATCCACGCACCAGCATCCTCATAGGCAGCATCACCTGCGGACTCATGGCGCTCGTGCTGACGGTCTTGGCTCGGGCCACTCCGCTTCCAGTGCCGGGCATGAGGCGATGGGTGCTGGGCTCGTGGCTGGTCTTTCTCGCCTTGCTCCTTCTCGGACTTCGCGACTGGATCACCAACCTCGGTTCAGTGACACTGGGGAACGGCGCACTGATTCTGGCCTACATCGTTTGGCTCTCCGGCACGTTGGAGTATGGCCAAAGACGCATCCGATGGGTGCCATGGCTGCTCCTCTCCGCACTTGTGACGGGCACCGTCACCTGGTTCGTTTACGTCGATGAGAGCTACCGTGCCCGGGTTGTGATCGTCGCCGGGCTTTGCGCGGTCATCAACGCCCGGCACGCTTTCGTCGTCATGCGCATGCTTGGCCAGCACCAACGTTCAAAAGCCCTGGGCACCTCGCTGACGACGACGTGGCTTGCGGTGCTCACCGTGGTCTACGCGTCGCGTGCGCTCCACGCGATTGCATTGCCGCAGGGCAATAGCGGACTGCTGACGCAGGACGCCATCCAGATCCTCTATACGGGCGGCTTCACCGTCTGCAACCTCATGCTCGTGATCGCCTTTGCGACTCTGGCCTCTGACCATGTGCGTGCTCGCATCGAGGAGCAAGTTGTCCGTGACCCACTGACAGGCGCACTCAACCGGCGCGCGCTGTTTGAGGCACTGGAGCTCGAGCTTCAACGAAGCCGGCGCTACGGCCGCAAGTTTTGCATCGCCATGCTTGACATCGACCACTTCAAGAAGGTCAACGATCAGTTCGGCCATCTCGTGGGCGATCGAGTCCTGGCGAGCACATGCCGGCGCGCGACCAGCCTGATACGGCCGAACGATGTGTTCGCCCGCTATGGCGGCGAGGAGTTCTTGATCCTGATGCCTGAGACAACGCTGGAATCCGCGATGCAGGCTGCAGAGCGCATTCGGGGCGAAATCGGGAGCAATGCCGACGACAACTTGCCCTGCATCACCGTCAGCATGGGAGTGACCGAGTGGTGTGCTGATGATGTTTCTGCAGAGTCGATGGTGGCACGTGCAGATAGTGCGCTTTATGTCGCCAAAGCGAACGGACGCAATCGGATCGAAATCGCTGGCAGTTGATCGCTCGGGATAGGTCCGCTCCTTCAGGCGTCAATGCAAGGGCCCTTAGATCCACCCTCGCCGCTTGCGAAGGAAATCGCACAGTCGCCCACCTCCTGAGCGGGGTTCGGCCCACTGTGACCTGTCCTGCGACGTGAGGCGCGAAGTCAATACATAGGACATGACCACATTGTTCGAAGGAAGGACAATTTGCACGCTTGGTGAACTCTGCAGTCGCCGGTATGTGCAATCTCTACCATGTCTCGCCCAAGGGAGACCTCACGACCTACTTCCGGGCGCTGCCGGCCCAAGGCTTCATGGAAGCGCCCGTCGGGCCCTTTGGCGGGGGCGTCTTCCTGCGGCGTAGCGGGGGCGAGCTGGTCGGGACCGTGGGGCAATGGGGCCTGATCCGGCCGGGGCAGCCGGGGCGCATCGACTACCTGCCGGCCAAGCCCGGGCCGGATGGCAAGGCGCGCAAGCCGCGGCCGCGGTCGACCAATAACGCGCGCATCGAGGGCATCGAGTCCAAGCCCACGTTCAAGGCGGCGTGGAAGGCCGGCCAGCGCTGCCTGGTGCCGGCGCATTGGTACCAGGAACCGAACTGGGAGACGGGCAGGAACGTGTGGTGGCAGCTGCGCCGCGCGGACGGACTGCCCTGGGCGCTGGCGGGCCTGTGGTCCGAATGGATCGATTCGCAGACCGGCGAGGTGGTGCCCAACTTCACGCTGATCACCTGCAACTGCGACTCGCACCCGCTGCTGGCCCGGCTGCACAAGCCGGACCCGACGCTGCCCGCGGACGCGCAGGACAAGCGCTCGCTGATCCACATCGAACCCGAGCACTGGGCGCAGTGGCTGGAGGGCTCCGAGGACGAGGCCCGCGCGCTGATCCAGCCGCCGCCGCTGGCGATGTTCGACCTGGCCGATGCGCAGCGCACGGACCAGCTGCTGGCCTCGCAGCGCGCCACTGGCTAGCGCCTGAGCGCCTCGTTGTCCGTCACGACGCGGCACCACCAGCTCTGACGGTAGAGCTGCGGGGCCTTGTCGGTGAAGCCCAGGTCCTCGATGCCGGTGACGATCAGCTGCCAGCTGCGGACCGTGCGCACCTCGGCCCAGTCCAAGGGCGGCAGCAGGCTGTCATGGTCGCGCAGCAGGGCGGCGAGCAGGGGCGTGGTGTCCTTGTCCACGGCCGGGCGGAAGCGGGTGATCCACAGCTGACCACGGATGGGCGTGCGCATGCGCAAGGTCGCGGCGGGCAGGCGCTGGCCGCGGTGGCGCAGGGGGATGACGTCGACAAGCATACTGTTTATTTGTACAGCATGCTGAGGGAAAGGAAAGGGAAGAAGTCGCGATTTGAGGGCGCGGTTGGTGTGCAGACAGGATGACAGCTGTAGGCAGTGACTCGTCAGATTGATGCAGATGCGACTGAGGACTGGCTGGTGATATCGCTCTTTGACACCAGCTTGCAGTGGCTGCCCGCTACTTGAAGCTGCGTGGCTTGCTGAAGGGCTGCAACGCAGCGGGTGCTGCCGCTCAGCGTACCGCCATGAGGGCTCGCTACTCGGCTATCAACGGACATAGAAGGGCCGCAGCTTCCCGATAGCGTCAGCAGATGTTCAGTTCGATCAACTCTTCGACAGGTGCAGGATGGAGAGGCGGCTTGGCGTTCAATGCTGCCAGAGCTTCGGCGTCGCGGAGCACGCCCTTCTTGAATGCCGTCGCCCAATCTCGACCGTATTCGTTGGCTGAATCCGTGCCGATTTCCAGGCGGAACAACGCCTCGATATCGATTCCCTGGGTCTTCACCTTCTGCCGCCAGTGTGACCAGTGGCGAACGCAGAACTCGAGCATTCGCCCCAACACTTTCAGTTCCCTCAAATGCTGCTCGATGCGGACGATGTCAGCGTGCGCAGTCGTCTTGGCGGCGCTGAACTTGATTTCAAAGTTCGGCCTGCCAGCCTGCAAGCTGACGTTAATCTTGAACTGCACCGACGCAAGCGCAGCGCTGTACATCGGATGCAGAAACATCGCGCGCTGATGGGTGGTGCAGAAGTAGCGCCTTCCCTTGATGGGCGCGCATGCTCGGCATTGCGGGACAAGGTTGTTCGCGAAGATGGCGTATTCCGGCCAATCCTCTTTGGGCAGGAAATGATCCAGGGTGTCCGGGATCAGCGGGTTGCCGCACGAAGGGCACTCTGTCAGATCGTGATTGTGCCTGCGGTCATGAAGTTCGCTCTCCAAGTCGGCATTGGGACGAAGGTAGAACTCCTGCAACAGTGAGTCCAACCGCCGCTTTGCGCTTGGCGGTGGCGGCACGTTGAAAGCCGCAATGGTCTGATCAAACGCGTCGTAATGTTGTTGAAAGTACGCCTCGACCGCGCGTCGCTTCAACCACTCTGCTTGGCGCTTGCGCGTCGAGGCTTTGGCCTTTGCGTACCAAGGGCAAGGTTTGCTCGCCAGCTTCATTCCATGTAGGAATCTCATGCTTGGCCCTCTGGGTCTTCGGCGTCGTCGGCCGTGCGCAGTTCCACCGTGACTACGCCGCTGTCGAGTCTCGATGCCAGATAGGCGAGCGCCTCGTCGCCCACCGATCCAGCGAGGCCTTCCAGTGCCATTTGAGGGCTGGCATATGGTTTCGCTGCGGCGTCGAGTGACTTCTGGTAGGTCTTACGCACGTGGTAGTCGTCAAATACTTCACCCATGATCAGCTCCACCGATTGCCCAAAGGTCTCGACAGGCGGAGGCGTGGAGGTGGTGCGTTCTTCCTCACGCCGAAGCACCACGACCCCAAGGCGTTCGACCTCGCGCGCGAGGATCGAGGAATGAGTCGCAATGATGGCGTTCGACTTGGTGACTTCTAGCAGCGTCTTGACCATGTTGATCAGGCCGATCTCCATCGCCGGATGCAAATACAACTCCGGCTCGTCCAATATGACCAGGCTCTCCTCTTCAACTTCTGCAACCAGATTCGGGAGCAGGTACGAGTAGATCGTTTGGCCGGAGCTGAGCAGGACGGGTAACGGCTGCTGTGTGTCGGCGCCTTGCTTGAGGAAGAATATGCCTCGGGTTACATCGGCCTTCTCCACTACCGATGCTGCGCTTGGCTGCACGAAATTCTCTGCCGCCGACAGGAGGATCGGTTGGCCCCCCTTGTCTTTAAGTGCAACGAAGTCGAAATTGATGGATTGCTTCAGCGTGTTGAAAAGCAACTCGAAGCGACTCATGGCGCGCCAGGAACTCTCTTCGTCGTACGCAAGAATCTTTAGCAGGGCATGCGCGCTGCTCTCTTTGGGCCAGTCGAGTGAGAAGCTGCCACCCGGATCTCTGAAGCCAATGTAGGCGTACTTGTTGACCATGAGCCGTCGCTGGGACATCTTTTCCAGCGCTTCGTCGCCCCGCGTTTCCTCGCCCAACGCTGCTGACAGCTGGTTCTCGGTCTTGAATGACTCGAAGGGGGAATAGGCCGCGACCACGACCTTGTGGAAATAGGGCTGCTTGTCCTCGCACGGAAGAACGCCGGTCACCTGATCCACCACGTGGCGCAGCACATGGCTCTTGCCGGAGCCGTTTCGTCCAATCAGGAGATTGACGTTGGTGTTGCCGATCTTTCGCTCTTTGTCGAATCGAAATTTGATCGGCTCGAAGTCCTTGGTGAGGCCTGCCACGTTGAACTGGAAGTCGCTTTTCGGAACGTATCGGCCGGCCGCGACATAGCGCCCTTTGTTGACGATCGCTAACGCCGTGCTCCCCCCCCGTAGCAGCGAAACATCAAAGCCATTCCACTGGCTGTAGATGTTGTAGCGGTCACTGAAGTAGCTTGCGTCGCAGATCTGCCGCAGGAAATCTTCGGCGGAATCCTGAAGATCCTTTGCCAGACGTTGGTAGTAGTCGAGATCAGCGGCCAGCGAGACCGCCGAGTCTGGATGCAGCAGCTTGCCGATCTCGAAGCTCTTGCCGCGAGGCAGGCCATTCGCGATGAAATGCTTGGAGGTGTCCTTCACGCCTCGAATGAGGACTTTCGTTCGACCGAAGAACTCGCGCTTGCCCTTCGTGACGCGCTGGATCTGGAACGTCACGATGTAGTCGAAGTCGTCCCAGGCGTGAGCGTAGCGGCCGCCCACATGGTCCTGCAGCAGGTGGTAGCCGTCCAACGCAAGTGTGTCTTCGAGGCTCGTGGAAAAGAAGAATTGGAAAGTGGGCACCGGAGACCTCCGCATTGGTTCGATTCATTGTCGTAGATGCATGCGCTCATGCTTCCCGTTTGTTCCGGGTAATCTCCCAGACTTAATGGTGAGCATGCGCTCGAAGGTGCGCCTCTCGCGCGTCGCGCCGCTTCAGACGGGACGTCCGGCTCCACACGCGCCTGCTCCGTCTATCCTGCGCTTGCCGCATACCATGCGGCTCTTAAGCGGCGCGCAGTGCCCGGTGTTGTTGAGAGCTGTCGCCTGGGCCTTGAACTGTGAATGACTCAGGTCAGCCTGAAGCCGCCACAACAGGCTGAAAGCAGCTTTGCAGCGTGTCCTGCCCTTCGGTCGCCGCGGCCAAACTCACGCTCTCGGCCACCTGCCTGCCGCTGACTTGCTCAGCCTGGGTCGGCCAAACGGCAAATCCCAGAGATGCTCCGGTCGTTGGCGAATGACTCGCGCGCCGCCGGGGGATCACACCATCGAAATACTGCTGCTCCGGCCGGCGGAATTTCGCAATCGACCCGCTGCTGTCCTAGATCCCTTTGGAGTCGAGGCCTCAGCCCTCTCGTTCAAAGTTGAAGCGGAGCCTTAGACCGACGCTTAGTCTGCCACATCCAACCCCAAAATCAGTCCGCGCACGAGATGCTCGACGTTTTCATCAAACCCGCATACGCCGTTTACAGACAGTTCCAGCGGGCCGGGCTGGTCAATAAATGGCCGCTCGATTCTTATCTTGTCTATCTTGCTTATTGACTTCGGAAATACAGCGAGGAAGTCCACTGCGGCATTTTCAGAAGATATTAATTCTATCTTGCTAACTGTCGTTTCGCTCACGGGAATACCACATGCACGCAGTCGTACGACCCGCGCTCTGGGGGAGTTTCGTTTGACGCGCTTATAGATCTCAAGAATCGGCCACTCGGGCTCTGACACAGTCACGCCGTCGAAAGCAATACTCAAAGCCGAAACGAGCGGACGAACAGTTCGAGGCGGATTGGAGATCTCCAAGAGATACGTGTGCAAAGATTTTTCAGAAGGGTGCAGGCGGAAAAATGTATAGACGTACCGAATGATCTCCAACTCCGTGGTGTCCCCGAAAGGATCCACTACTTTCTCACTGCTGGTAACCCGTTCGATATACCTACAGTGAATGCTGTTTAAATCGCGGGAAATGAGTTCAAAGCCGCTTCCGGCCTCAGCGGTAAAGCGCGCCGTAGCCAGAAGGCTTTGAGCCTCCCGAGGAGCCGCGTCACACCGGATTTGGAGCCATTTCGACTTAAGCATTGTGTCCAGGCAGATTTTTTATCGTCGCTCTTGCACTTTCTTCGATAAGCCTACCCAGAGTGCGTTCGTGGTCGCTCGAGAAGGCTGTCCGCGTTTCGTTATATCGGCCGTGCCCGAGGTATCGATAAAAGCCTCTCGGCAAGAACGTGAAGTCAGAGCACTCGTCAGGCGTCGCGAACTGCGCTTCGAACTCATAAACGTCAGCCGTATCGTGTTCCTCCTTACAAGTCCAAATAATTCTTGAAACATAGAAACCCTTCTTCTGAAGGAGTTCAAGCTCGTCAGACTCAAGGACGCCCTGTCCGCGCAGGGACGCTTTGTCAATCCGAATTTCGGGGCTGCCCCTTTCGTCGGTGTCGTCGTCATCCGCTTTCTCGACCTTTGGCTTTGTCACATAGACGTCGGAGACGTCGCGCAATTTCAAAGCGGGGAGTGATCGGATAAGGTGAGTGAAGAACTTGGTCTTGACCTTTGCATCCATCGTTGGAGATAGTCGGATTTCATCGAAATCCACCGGCTCCTCCGTCTTCTCTATCACAGACTTGACGATTTCGCTGATCCACTCGTGGGATTCCTCGGAATGAGGTGCGTGTACCACAAGCTCATCGCCCTCCTTATAGATGGATATCAATGCCGTGCGCGTGCGTACCTGGCGGAATTCGCTGCGATTGAACTCAGTCTTGCTATACCGTACCTCAATGTCGAGTCGGTTTCCTTTGGCAGTATGTACCTTAACGGCGGCCCCGCCACTATCTTCGAGTCGGGACCTCAATTCAATCGCGCCCGATTCAAAATTCTCCAGCGTCGCCTTAGTCTTCAGTCGCAGACTGGAGAGCTTGTCGCGTTGGCCGTTGTTATTGCCAAAAAGCCTTGCTAAAGCTTGATAGTCGTAATAGTCGTGAAATAGCCTAGCGAAGTGTTTTGCAAGATCCCGGCGACTTGTCTCTTTGGAGACCAAAATGCCTCGAGATATAAAAAGTTCTCGCAAGTCTGCATTGGTAACCTTTTTCTGGTTTAGTGCGTCGAATAGTGATTTGTCGCTTGCGCTGTAAATCTTTCCCGTGCTCATTGACGCTCCCACGCAAGCGGGGTTTGTGAGAATGAATATTTGGTCATCTCTACCAATTCAAATTCTATTTCTCGCAATCGCTCAAGTTTGTACTTATCAAATCCCCACTCCTGAGCGTAGTTGTTAATTGCACGCTTGAAGTTGCTCTTCGGATCCGATGCCGGTTCATGATGAATCATGCGCACGCGAATCTTATGCCCGCCATCAAGAATTTGAAATCCAGAAAGAATGTCTAAGAAGTAAGCAAATTCCTCGGCGCTCGAGCCGCTTCGATGGTAGTAGATGACGTATCCTTCTGGATAACGATCCTCTGGTGCACCGGATCTCTCGTTGTACTTGATAACCTTATCGTGTCGGATTATGAGGTATGGCCCGGCAAGCATCTCGACTGTGGCCGCGCGGCTGAATTTCTCGCCGCTAGTCTTGTGAAGACGCATTTCCGGATATACGAATTCATATTCGGTCTCCGGAAACGTGCCATTCTTATGTAACCTTGCAGCGTCTACCACCAACGAGCTAAGATAGCTGATGAGTTGCGGTTCATATATGTGGATTGATTGACCATCAGCAATTGGGAGGGCTTCTAGCTTAACCTGCTTCGGTTCCTTGCTTCCCCGTCCATTTATGGGTTCGAAAAGAAGGTCATAAAATGATTTGTCGTATTCATTGTCATGGTTGTAAACAAATAGCAGCCCGCGAACTTCATATGCCGAATCATGCGGCACATACCGATCATGCCATTCCTCCGATACTCTGGCGCAATCAATCGCCTGCGCGAGCGAACGGAGTGCTGGCAAAATTTTCGCGACAGTAATGCTGCCTTTCGCGTAGCTCTTTAAATCAGTATTGAGAAAAACATCTCTGTTCTGATAGGGGTCGTGATAGTAAAAGACTGCATCGACTGGATGAGTGTGTTCCGCCGCCTTGGCTGGAGCATGTCCGGCTTGTTTGACGCATGCGAAGTTGAAATTTTGAAGTTCGACCCGCTTCCATTTGAACCAACTGAACAGCTCGTCTGAAACATATTTCGCCATTTTTGAAATGGCTTCGTTCTCTCCGGACATACGTACCTTCTCTAACGGTCAACCGGGAATGTGCGAATCAATACGCATGTTTGACTGTGCAGTAGACCGCATTGCTAATGCAACAAATTGTTGCCAAGTGAACACAGTCTGCTGCTTTCACCCCAATAAGGGGGGGGTTTCTACCGGGGGGGGCAGGCTTTAGCACATCGCTCCGGCAGTACCGGATTCGTTGCCCGTCTGTGTTCCGACGAGATGTAGTTGCTTCGATAAGCCTGCGTTCCGGCGGCCTACGAATAGCAGTAGAGACGAGGGGGCTTGGTATCGCGCGGTGCCAGACGATGACGTTCAAGTTTCTCGCCTGGGCAGACACGCTGGATATGTGACCGGACCGGCGGGCAGCGTAGGCAGCGTTAGTTCCCTCTGGACTTGACCAGTCGTTCGTGCCCAGGCTTCCCCCGTATCGATCGAACAACCTGTCTCGACAGCACTTAAGTCATATGAGCGGTTGCCTGTCGAATGTCAGGTGATGGCCAGAGCGGCTGTTCAAGCTGCCGGCCGCGAATGTCGCAGATCAGCCTGAACCTGCCGCTCGTTGATGGAAGGCAGCAATGCAGCGGCTGCCGTCATCGGCGATCAGCTACCGAGTTCACGACCTCTGGCATGAAGCAGACGCCGGCGCAGCTGGCCGGTTGACGGGTTCAATGACCCGTCTCGAGGGTGCTGCTGTCGTCCAGCCAGGCCGCCTGCTGCAGCCGTCGTCGAACGTCTGCTGGTTGAAGCGTTGGAATCAGGCTCCCGACCCAGCTCAGTCATTCCAGATTTCAATCTCATCAACTGAGAGCAGCCTGCCTTTCAAATCGAGCCAAGCTCGCCAGCCTTCCGTTCAACGCCGGTTTGTGTCTGTCGCCGTTACAGTTACCCCAAAACACCAATAGGGGAGCTATGACAAAGAACGGAGTTCCGGTCCGGATCCTTACGGAGCCAAGTGCTGCTAGGGCGCACTTGGGAGAGGTGGTGCAGGCGGCCGACAGCGACCGAGACGCGCTTGGTTTTTTTTCGCGCAGCGTCTATGCAGACTTCTGTCGCAAAGGGCAGTTGTTTGTGGCCGTCGAGATTGACGGTCGCGGCGAGACGTATGCGGGTCATCTTTTGTTTGATCTCCGCTTTCCCAAAGCGCACGTCCGACAGATCTATGTTCCTAAGGCCAATCGCGGTCGAAACATCGGTCGGGCGCTGCTCGATGCCTTGAAGAGCATGTCGACGGAGGCGCAGTTCATTTCGATTCATGCTCGGGTCGCTGAAGACCTCAAAGACGCCAACGTGTTTTGGGAAGCACAAGGGTTCTACGCCCAACGTGTGGAGCCAGGAGGGGCGAGTCGCAATCGGATGATCGTGGTTCGCGCCCATGAACTCGACACCCCTCAGCTCTTCGCGCCCAGTGGGATCAGCGCTGTCGACCCACTCGGGCTGGACGCCTTGGAGTGTGGGGGCAAGCCGCTCTATCTTCTGGACTTGAACGTGCTTTTCGACCTCGGGCCTCGCCGGCTGCGGCACGAATTAGCCATGAGTGTCTTCAGGGCCGAGCGAATACGGGCATGTTCATTGGCGATCAGCAGCGAAATTGAGACGGAGCTGCGCCGCACCGCCCACGACGGAAAGACGGATCCAATGCTCTCGTTCGCTGGAACTCTTGCGAAGTTCTCGACGCCGCCTGATGACGAGTGGGGGCGCCTTTCGCCGATGCTTGCTGAAATCGTGTTTCCCCTGCGCCAGGCGTCGGGGTCGCTTTCAGCGAATGACAGGTCAGACCTGCTACACCTTGCAACGGCGATTTACCATGGCCTGCCAGGGCTCATAACTAGCGACGGGCGAATTCTTGAACGGGCACGAGAGCTCAGACGGCGGTTTGGGGTGGACGCCATTTCGCCTGAGCTGTTTCAGGTCGCGCCCGACCACACCGCGAGTCCTGTAGCGCACGAGGCCCATAGCGCAGACATTATCGAAGTCCAGCTCGCATCGGCAGGCGATGCGACGGCCGTTCGGAGTCTGTTGACGAGCCTTGGCCTTGACACTGCGACCCAGGTCAACGAATGGGCCGCGACTGAGGCAGGTAGTTCGGCATGCTTGCGCCACGTGGCGCGATGCAATGGTGTCGTAGCTGGCTACCTAGTACTGCCGACGAGCGTGCGCGGACAGGAAATTCGAGCCTTTGCGGCGGTAGACGAGAACCAGCGAGACGCACACGAGATTGCCCAGACCTTGCTCCGGCACGTTCTGAGCATCGTGAAGCCAGGGCATGTCGGCCGGGTACGGTTGAGCTGCCCTCCGCGTCAAGCCACGCTACGGGAAGTCGCGGCAACCTTCGGGTATGTGGCGTCCTCATCGACGTCGGACGACCTTCAGAAGATCGTCGTCAAGGGACGTATGACGGAACGAAACTGGGATGCTGGACGCGATGCGTTAGCGGCAGTGTGCAAACTAAGTTTGCCAGACACGCCCCCACCATTCCGGCACGTCGATCAGCAAATTTCAGTGATTCGACCGGATGGTCAGAAAGTCTTGGTGCCGCTTTTCAAGTTGGAATCCCTCCTGGCGCCGATGCTCATGTGCTTGCCAGGTAGAGCGGGTGTGATGGTCCCCCTGCGAAAACAATTTGAGGAGCACCTTTTGGCGGACTCACCGCAGGACTCCTTCCTTCCCCGCGGAAAAGCCCAGCTCGCACCATTGCGCCACTACCTGAGCGACAAGAAGACGCTGAAGAACTATTCGCGCGGTGATTTGATGTTCTTCTACGAGCCCTTGAAGAACGGAGGCGCCGGTGCCGTCGTTGCGGTGGGTCGCGTACTTCGTGCCTACCTTCGCGATGAGTCAGCCATGCAGGCCGACGACTTGGCCCCCTCAGTGCTTGATAGTAGCCAACTATCCACCATCGGGGTCGCGAAGACCAAGACCATCACAGTGTTCGACAATGTGTTGCGACTACCCAGGCCTGTCCCGCTGCATGAGCTCAGGGCGTTGAACTGCGGCGAAGCCTGCCAACTGATTACTTGCCAACGACTGTCTTCCGAGCAGGTCCAAGCAATTCTAGAAAAAGGCCTTTGATGCGACCGAATCAGCATGTGCTCATATCACTGGACGAGCGCCATGCAAACAACATCCTCGCTGGTACCAAGCAAGTGGAGCTAAGGCGCAGAACCATGCACATTGAGCCTGGCTCGACGGTTTGGTTCTACGTGAAAAAACCTGTAGGTGCAGTCGTTGGCTTCGCGACTGTGGGCGTGACCTACTCGGCCGCGCCGAGCACCATCTGGCGAAAATATAGCTCCGTTTCAGGCCTCGGGAAGTCCGAGTTCATGAGCTACTTTGACGGGGTGGCTATGGCGTCGGCGATGGGGCTGTCTGGCGCCAAGAAATTGAAGAAGCCCATCACCCTTGAAACTCTTCGGACAGTCATGCCGGGTTTCCATCCGCCGCAGTTCTACTGTCGGCTAGAGGCCAATTCACCGGTTAGGCGGCGCCTTTTAGCAGTCACCGCCTAGGGCGCACATGCAAGCCGCCGAAGTTTCTCGATCTTGGACAGAGCTGGCTTCACGATCGACAACGGTGCGGACGACTTTGGCGTCCAAGTGATTGGAATCCCGACGGCGCCGTCTGGCTAGAGCATATGGAGGGATCTTTGAGAGTTTTGCAAGAAGAAGGGGCTCGACCCTGCGCCAATGATCGTGAACTTGGACTTCTCTGCCCTTGGCGACTGGCGCGGCGACGTACAGCTGAGCCAACCATCGGTCGCGCAGCAACCCCGCCGTGCCTCCTAAAGAAAAGCTAATCAGGAGTAGAACGTGGCAGTCATCAGAAACTATGCAAGGTGCACCGTATGCGAGTGTAAGATGATTCTGCGCATTGGGGTGGGCGTCGAAAAGAGCTGTACACACACTTTCGACTGCTCCAATTGCCACACTCCTATCTCCTTTGATTTGAAAACAAATGGGCCAGCCACTGGGTGGCCCGAGCCCAGAGAAAATTTGGAAATAATTCCCAGGGATGACAGCGTTAATGTGGTTATTAACCTGCATCCGGCCTTCGCCTTCAAGGCCGATGAATACCACTCGCTGACGGCCTTCGCGTCGATGGAGCACATGGACCTAGTCGGCAATAAGCTGAGACTAGTGAGCGGACGGCAGCTCCAAGACTTCTCGACCCAATTTGCTGTCCCTGAAACGCCCTTGGTCTGGAGCATCGTCAGAAGCGTGATGACGCTGGCCCTGAAGGCGGATCCGGGAAACATTCTCAGCAAGCAGATCGCCGCTTACGAGACTGCTCGCCGAAAGTTCAAGCAGGATTTCACCTGTGCCACGTCTTTCAAGGCGATCGCATCCTTCTTCGACGACATCTTTTATCCGGCCATCGGCGCCTTGCGCTCGCCGCTCCGAGCCTACGTGCGGCAAATGGCACAGACCCACCCCGAGGAGATGAGGCGCCTCCGCGACTACTACCGCTCCGACATTCAGGCAGCCGCGCTGGAGCGCTACCTTGCCATCTTCAACGACTACTTCAGGCTCTTCGACCAGTTCCAGCAAGTCTTGACCCATGTCCGCATCGGCCGAGACGACGTCGACGACCTGGTCGTGGGCTCCAAGCGTTTCGACGAGATCAAGCTGTACTACGGTCAGGCCTACGAAACGCTGACCTCCAGCTACACCACGTTGGCTTGCCTGAATAACATCGCCGCCGGCCGGCCTTTCGACCAGTTCAAGTCGATGACGCTGAACAAGTACATCAGCGACGTGGATAAGGCCAAGCGGTCCAATCCCTTCGCCAACGAGCCCATCCTTTCTGCTTTTGCGCAGTTTGAGAACAGCTCGCTGCGCAACGGATCGCACCACGCTTCGATCTGGCGCGAAGGCGACTTGATTAAGTTCCGTAGCGGAGGCAGCGGTGCGACAAAGGACATCGCTTACAGCCGCTATATGCATATCTGTAACGGCATCACGATCGCCATCGCCGCCCTCGTCGTCGTGGAGCTGGAATTCTTTAGCTCCATTGCGCTCGACCAAACGATCTGAATCGCTATGCAGTCTTTGCAATTGCCACGTCCTGATGCCTGATTTGCGAGGCTTCGAACAGCGCTGGAATGTATCCATCGGGATTGCCGGCAGGTGTCGGCCACTGGTTGATATGGCTGTCTCCAGTGGCTCGGTACGCGCCCGAGGCAGCTATGCGGCAACGAGATTAGGACAACTTACGTCCCGTAAGGGGCGGCAGAGCCAATTCAGACCGTCCTGTACCGGTCATCCAGAATCAGATAGACCATCCAGCAGATCGAGTATCTGGTTTCTGATGTGTAGCTGCCATACAAGCCGCTTCAACATGAATTTCGGCTAACGCACGCAGCGGTCGGTCGGACCGCTAGCGGCTAATGACGCTGACCAGCCTGAAGCAGCCATCACCTGGCCGAGGACTGCTCTGCGGTGATCTTGTTCGGTTGGCGTTAACTGTTTCGCTACCCGTGGCTCTCCCATTGGTTTGGGGTATGCATGTATTTTCGCTAGTATTCGGAATGGTACATATGCTGGAGTTAATTTCGAAGCATGACGATGCAATGGTAAAGGATGTGGTTTAGTAAACCGGTTGCTTTCCGAGAGACAAGATGCATCAATTGCCGAAGCGGAAGAATTTTGGTGCGTATTAACATTTGTTTTCGTTGGTGAAGTGATAAAGAATTGCGGAATCGGCTATAATTAAAATACTTCCGGAAACTCCGATTGTTGCGAAAGGTGTGCCAAACATACCTTGTTTCCGCAAGTGCCAGCAAGACTTTGAATTCTTCACCCCGAGGCAAAGCTTGCGAAAGCGCCGACTATTCAGTAGAGCTTTTCTCCCTCCCCTGACTCACTGAGCATCTGATCCAGATGCGCTGCCGCATGGCGAATCGCTATGCGGAGGGTCAGCAAGCCACCAATACTCACAAAGAGGCTCTCATGACCGATTCCAAGAAGGCGGTTGCGCCGCCGCATGGCCGATTCAAACTCGGCTCGTTGACCGCAACGCCAGGTGCCCTGGCACTTCTCCAACGTCTTGGCGTACTGCCGCTCTCTCTCCTGCTGCGCCACGCTCGTGGTGACTTCGGCGAGTTGGGCGCTGAAGACCTGACACGAAACGAAGAGGCCATTGCGATGGGCTTCCGGGTGTTCTCGGCGTACAGCCTGGTCGACGTCCGCGACCCGAGCAAGGTGCATCGCTGCTGGGTGATCACGGAGGCCGACCGGTCAGTCACGACTTTGCTGCTGCCAGAGGAGTACTGACCATGACCAGCAGTGCTCTGCTTTCACCTGCCTCAAAGCGCCGGTCGGCAAGGCAGCCGAAGCCCCATTGCAGCACGACCAAAGAGGCGTACGCCCGGGACGTGAGGCGCTTCACCGAGACATACGGGTTCAGCGTGCCCTGCACGGCAGATGAGCTGATCGCCTTCATCCGGATCCTGGTCAAGCGCGTGGCGCCCGCAACGGCCTACAGGCGTTGCATGGCGATCCAGGCGGCCCATCTTGAGCTTGGGGTGGCCAGCCCGACAGAGGATCCCCGTGTTCGCGAGGCACTGCGGTGGCTGGCTGCACGGCAGCTTCCGCAGAACCTTCTCGATGGCAAGCACAAGACGACGAAGGCAGGGGCGCCGAAGAAGTGCGCGCCCCGCCAGGCCAAGCCGATCACCCGGTCAATGCTCCTCAGAATCTTTGACGCCATGGGAACCGGGCGACGCTCAATTGACCTGCGAGACAAGGCGCTCATGCTCCTCGGCTTTGCCGGCCTGAAGCGCGGCGAGATGCTCGCTCTGGACATTGAACATTGCCGCTTCACTGAAGATGCGCTGCTGCTGCGTGTCACGGCTGTCACTGGTGACAAAGGCGCTGACGAGTCTGTCGTGTCGAAAGGACGGATCAAGGCGCTGCCAAGGACGCGAGGCCCCATGTGTGCGGCTTTGGCAGTTGAAGCATGGCTGGACTGTTGGCGCCGATCTAAATTTGACCCACCCTGCCGATTGAACTTTGACCCAGGGCTTGGGGCCGACATCGGCTGATGCCGGCTGTGGACAACTGTAGCGCGGCGCTTGTTCAGCTCGCTTC
>NZ_JBDPZC010000024.1:0-19147 GCF_039872765.1 Roseateles flavus
GTGATCACTCCTCACACCCCCGCCCAGCTGTGGATATCTCGGGCAGGGTAGGTTGAACACCTGGGTCAAATTTGGATCGGCAGGGCCCTCACGGGTGGGTCAAATTTCAGTCGGCGCCAACAGTCCACCAGCAGCTGCCGCTCAAGGTCGACTACCGGCTCACGCATTGGGGACAGCAGGCATGTCCAGCACTCGACGCCTTGCTGAAATGTGCCGCGACGACTACGTGCCCGCTTCTCGAAGAACTACCCCACAATAGGAGTCATTTCGAGATATAACCGACCGCTGTCAGCAGCCTCAGTGCGACGACGTCGTAGCGATGCTGTAGATGCTGCGGCGTTGGTGAGCAATGTAGCCTGCGGCGGTTTTTCGCACCTTATGCGTGCCGATTTCTCGCCTTATGGCTGTCATCCGTGCGTAAGCCCTTGATCTACAAAGAAGCGGTTTCGCACGTTATGAATCGCTCAACAATGCTGTGTAGGTTCCGTAGGGCGCCAGATTAATTGCGACCGGCGCCACTTAAACGCGACTGAACGCCTGAGTTCTTGCGACTGACTAATGAGATAGCGGCACGATTTCAAAGCACTTACGAAGAAGCTTGGGCACACAAGCTCGTCGTTCGACTGCAGTGGAGGTTAGAAAATGGTTGAGCTAGATTGCCCTCTTGTGGGGCGCCAAGGCAGCTTGGGACTGTCCGAGCTTTTCAGTGGCTGCCACTCGCATGAGCCGAGTGACGTCTTTGTGTTTCGCTGGCGCTGGTCCTCCTGATGCGTTCGATCGGCATCAAGCCAGGCTCCTTCGTGGAGGTGAAGCTGACGCCCTACAACGCCTGGGGCATCGGCAAGTTCCTAGGGGCTATCGGTGGCGTGGCACGTGTCCAGTATTTCGACGCTCCGGGGGCACCGCTGCCCGATATCGTTGAGTGCCCGGTGGCCTCTCTGCAGGGGGTAAGACTCCCTATCCAGACGCGCGTGTACCGTCGGCACGCCGCGGGCCGGTGGCAAGTGGGACGCGTGCTGCACGACGAGGACAACGAGGTCCTCGTCCAGTTTCCGAACAATGATCGCTTGACGATCGAAACTGAGCACCTGCAGGTACGCTGGGGGCGGCCACTGCACGATCCACTGTCGCTACTGGCAGTTGAGGCCACCGAGACCCCATTTCTTGCCGACGCGCGCAGTGAGTTCGTTAGGCAAGTTTCGCGGCAGCGTGCTGCAGCCATGGGTATAACGGCCTTGCTTAGCTCAGCGATTGATCTGGTCGACTACCAATTTGAAGTGGTTCGCCGGGTCCTGACTGATCCTGTACAGCGCTACCTGCTGGCCGACGAGGTGGGCCTGGGCAAGACGATTGAGGCGGGGATCATCATCCGGCAGTACTTCCTTGATGAACCCGAGCATGCGCGGACGGTTGTGGTCGTTCCTGCCACGCTGGTGCAACAGTGGCGTTCAGAACTGTCCGTGCGCTTTGGCCTAGAAGGACTACTGGATCGCCGGTTGCACGTTGTACAGCATGACGATCTCAACGCGCTGAACGCTGCACTCGAAGCGGGTGCCGGAATGCTCGTGGTGGACGAAGCCCATCATCTTTCGCACCAGGGCAGCACGACACGTGAGCACCTCTACGCCATGCTGCAGGAGCACGCCCGAACGACGCCACGGCTGCTGTTACTGTCGGCCACCCCTGTGTTAGGCGACGAAGCAGGCTTCCTACGCGTGCTTCATCTGCTCGATCCCGTCGTCTTTCCTTTAGACGACGTCGAGGGGCTGCGTCAGCGAATTGCGTCGCGTCAGGTCATCGCAGAAGTTGTGGCGATGCTATCGCCGGAGAACCAGTGGAGTCTGGCGCCGGAGTTGGACCGGTTGGAAGAAGTCTACGGTGACGACGCGCTCCTGATGGAAAAGGTGAATGCCCTGCGCGCGGTACTCGAGACGTTTCCTGAAGAAGACGATGAGGCTTTCATAGCTTCGCTGGCGGATCTGCGTGTACATCTAGTCGAAACCTACCGGCTTCATCGGCGATTGCTGCGTAACCGGCGCGCCACGGTGTCCTGGGCTACCCCGCGCCGCAACGGCCTAAAGGCCGTGTCGATGCGCAGCCAAGGCGCACAGCGTTGGAGCGAATTGCTGGAACAGTTGCGATTGCATTTGAACGCCGACGCGGCGTTGCCAGATGATGTGGCTGCGATATTGTTGTCGGCCGCAGTGCACCCGCGCAATGCGGCGCCGCTCCACGGCCTGTTGCACGCGGCCGGGGTGCATGACGCGCAGATCCTGGCGCTTGCGCAAGAGCTTGATGCGGCGGGGGAGAGGCTGCGCGCTGATCCGGAGCGCTTCAAAGTCTTGGTGACTTTGGTTCAAGGGTTGCTGCAGACCGTCGGCGTACAGGTGGTTGTGTTCTGCGACCAGTGCACCGACGCGAAGCAGGCAGCGCACGCCCTGGAGCAGGCGCTACCAGGACAAGTTGCCAGACACGAACCTGAACTGCCACCATCGGATCAGGATGAGGATATTGCACCGCCCGCCTGGCGCCAATTCCTCAGCGCGCCAGGGCAAATCCGCGTTCTGGTGTGCGATGCACGGGCTGAGGAAGGTGTCAATCTTCACGGCGGCAAGAAGTTGGCCGTTCACTTCGACCTCCCGCTGGCACCCAACCGCATCGAGCAGAGATTGGGCCGTCTGGATCGCTACGGCACGGGTGATCCCATTGGCTCGTACGTACTAGTGGACGAAGGGCTGCCTGACGAGGTCGCCTGGCTGCAGGTGCTGGATACCGGCTGGCGCGTGTTCAATCGCTCCGTCGCGAGCCTGCAGTACCTAATCGAGTCAACGGCACGCCCCCTCGCGCAGGAATGGATGGACCAAGGCACGCAGGCGCTATCGGACCACGCACAGCAGTTAGCTGGCGACGAAGGTCTAGTGCAGCGTGAATTGCGCAACATCAGCATCCAGGACGCCCTTGACGCGCAGGGCGCGGTCCCGGAAACGGCTCTGGAGGCGCTCGAAGAATGCGAAGCCGACTGGCAGTCCTGGCGTGATGCCTTCAAGCGCTTCGCAGTGGACATGCTGTCGTTCGAGCAAACCGGACTGGCTAGCGGGGGCGTACAGACCACTGACCCAGTGTTCCGTATCGCCTACGTCCACGGCGATCGCGGTCGTCCCACACTGATAACACTGCCCGAGTACCTGCGCGTGTTCCTACAGTCCGTGGACCGCACGCACAGCACTTCGCGGGCACCGATGACGCATCTTTACGCCTTTCGCCGGCAGAACACGGTCGCGCGCGCGGTGCTCGCGCAGCAGGTGTATCCCTTGCGCGTCGGCGATTCGCTGGTGACGGCCCTAGAACGGCTGTGTGAGCGCGACGATCGAGGACGAGCCTTCGCTATGTGGCGGGTGGACCGCCAATGTGTCGCAAATAATGCGTGCGGGGCCGATCTCTACTTCCGCTTCGATTTTGTGGTCCGGCCGAGACTATCGGGGGTGGAACTCGGTGAGGAAATTGACGCCCACGCGTTCGCGCGCAAGGCGCATGTTTTGATGTCGCCCGTAGCCTTGCGCGTATGGATTGATGGCACTGGCGCCATCGTGCACGAACCGCCGACGCTGCTCACCGCGCGCTACAGCGATGCATGGGTAGGCACCCGGCGCGACTTCAACCTCAATCCGCAGCGCTGGCGTCAACTACCGTCAGAGGTTCAGTCGGCCTGGATGCGCGACTGGCCTACGTTGTGCGCCCAATGCCGTGGGAATGCCGAGTCGGCTGTGCTCGCTTCGGAGGAGTATCGAGACCATATCGGCAAGGCGCTCAAGGCCTGCACCGAGGAGAGGCGCATGCGCCGCGCTCAGGCTGCGTCGCGCCTGGCGCGGCTTGACGGCGCAGCGCGTGAACGCGAACGGCAGGAGATGGCGCGCGACGAGGGACTCTATGCGGCCTTGCAGGCCTCGCTGTCTGAGCCTCTCTTGCTGCTTGACGTGGTGGGGGCAGTGTTTGTGGCAGACGACACTCCGTTCGACGCATGAGCGCCGCCGTGCTCGATGATGACGTTATGGCGGACGCGCTGGCACGTTGGGAAACTCACGGTGCCGCAATGGTGCAATCGTGCGCGCCGGATGCGCTGCTGGAGCGACTGCGTCAGGTGCTAGCCGCCCTAGAGCGCCAAAACAAGGGTATGGCAAGCCTCGACCTGCTGTCTCTCGTTCGCCAGTGGCAACTGCGGCGCGCCAGCCGCGGCGCGCCTGCTTGGCTTCGAGTACCCGATGGCGGCGGTTGGCCCTCCTGCGCAGCTTGGCGCAGCGCCGGATTCGACGCTGCTGGGGTAGACGGCGGAATCGATATCAGCGCCGCGCACCCACGCCTGCCCTGGCTAGGTGCACAGGACGACTTATTCGACGACGCTTTCGACGAAGTTCAGGTACGTCGAACGGACTGGGTGTTGGCCGAACCCTGCATAGCGCAGGCAACGGGCCTATCCAATTTCACCGGCCCCGGCCAACGTGAGGCAGTGCGGGCGCTGCTGCACCTACCGCCGCAAGTAACACTGATCGCCAACCTACCCACGGGCAGTGGAAAGTCACTGCTGGCGCAATTGCCTGCCCTCATGCGGGGAGAGGGTTACCTGACGCTGGTGATCGTTCCCACGGTTGCATTGAGCATCGATCAGAGCGCCCGCATGGCGGAGTTACTGTGCCGCAAGGACCCGCGCTGGGAGGACCGACCCTTGGCATACCACGGCGGGCTCACAACGGCACAGCGAGCGCAGATTTTCCAGGGGCTGCGCGACGGCAGCCTGCCTGTGCTGTTCACCTCGCCGGAAGCCGCCACCAGCACGCTGCGCGAAGCGCTCGAAGACAGCGCCCGCAACGGTCGCATCACGCACGTCGTCGTGGACGAGGCGCACCTGGTGTCGAGTTGGGGCAACGGCTTCAGGCCAGCGTTCCAGTTGCTGCCCGCGCTCGTGAAGCGGCTGCGCCGTCTCGGTCACGAATCCGCGCGCCGCAGCATCCGCGTCGTGCTGGCCTCCGCGACGCTGACGCCGCACACAGTGCGGTTCCTGCAGCATGCCTTCGGCAATCCGGAGCATGCCCGGGTGGTTGGCGGCATCCACCTGCGGCCTGAGCCGCGCTACGCGATACGTCGCTGCGCCGACCTGGCGGAAAAGCAGCGCCTGGCCGTCGAAGCGCTCAAGGTGGCGCCGCGCCCGTTCATCCTCTACGTCACGCGCCCGGAAGAGGCGCAGCAGTGGATAGAGTTGCTGCGCCGGGAAGGTTTCGGTCGCCTGCGCCAGTTCACCGGCGAGACGCCGCCCGCCCAGCGGCAGGCGCTGCTGGACGACTGGCGCTGCAACCGCCTCGACGGCATGGTGGCTACGTCGGCCTTCGGCCTGGGCGTGGACAAGGGCGATGTACGCACCATCGTCCATGCGACGCTGCCCGAGTCGCTCGACCGCTTCTACCAGGAGGTCGGCCGCAGCGGCCGCGATGGCCGGGCCGCGGCCAGCCTGCTGCTGTTCACGCAGCAGGACGTGAGGCAGGCGCGCGACATGGCCGGCGAGAGCTTCATCGGCAACGACATCGGTTTCGACCGCTGGACCACGATGATCGACCAACCGGTGGCCAAGTCAGCCGACAGCGGCGAGGTCTGGCTCGACCTGAACCGGCTGCGGCCCGATCTGCGCACCCATGGCCGGGGCAACCGGACGTGGAACCTGCGCACGCTCAACCTCATGGCCGCCGCGGGCCTCATCGAGCTCACGGGTCTGAGCCACCGCGCGCCCTCGCCGGATGGCACGGTCAGGGAGGAATCGCAGGAGATGACGGACGTGCAGGCGCACTTCGCGGCCGTGCGCATCCTCGACGCGGGCCATCGCCAGCGCGCGGTGTTCGATGCGCGTATGCACGAGGCCCGGCAGCAAGCCAGGCAAGCGGCGGACTGGGCCTTCGACCTCATGCTGGGCGTGGCTGAAGGCCGGGTAGAGATGGAGGAGGCGCTTTCACGCCTGTACCGCCTCGTGCTGCCCAACGCCTGGATGCCGGTGGCCAGCGCCTGCGGCGGTTGTTCGGCCCACTGGGGGCCGCCGCGGCTACGCGACTGGGTTCCGCAGCCGTTCGTTGCCAGGCTGGGCCTGTTCGAGGAACGGCGCGGCCCCGAAACCTTGCTGCGTACGCTGCCACGCGCGCAGCCCAACCTGATGTTCATCGTCGTGGACGACGTGCTCCGCGTACTGCGCGCCCCGCCGGGGGGACTGGCGGACGCACTGGTGGGCCGACTGCAGCCGCACACCGTGCTGCTGCCGTCCAGCGCGGCGCAGTCTGATGTCCAGTCGCTGCGCGACTGCCTGCGGCGCACACGCTCCGACGCGTTCCTCGACCGCTTCGGCTCCGAGGCGAGTAGTGTCCTGGATGGGGCTAGCGGCGAGTTCCGGCTCGTGTTCTGGACCGATCCCACGATGCCCGCAATGGCCGCCTCGCAGCTGACTGGCGCTGCCTGCGCCCTGACGATTGTTCTCATGACCCCTGCCATCACGGATCCGCTGCGTCCCGACCGCTCCTGGGCCAGCGTCCTGCCCCACGCCGACGAAGATGCCGCCTTGCGCGCACTTGCTTCATGAGCCTACTTAACCTGACCAACGACGGCTTGCCTAACGTGCTGGCCATGCTCCATGCCGCCGTGCTGCGCGCCGGCAAGCCGGTTTTGCGCGACGAACTACTAGAGACGGTCGCACCCTCATCGGTGGTGGACGACGACGGCAAGATGACCCGTCAGACACTCAATCGATGGACTGAGCTAGGCTTGTTTAGGCAGGAAGGCGACGCCATCACAGTGAACGAGCGCCCCGCTGGAACTCGGATCGCGGCGCTGGAATTGCAGCGGTTCACGCGGCGTGTGGCTTGCAAGTGTGCACTGGCCGAAGAGAACAACGCCGACTTCTGGGCCAGCGAGAGCGCGCGCGCCGCAGACCTCACCCGCTCGCTGGCCTGGATGATGGCGCAGGACGTGTACCGTGCCTCGTTCTCTGACTTCGAGGCTCAGGAAGCGGAGCAGATCACTGACCCTGAACTGTTGCTCATGCGTAACAGTACGCGCCGCAACGGGCTGCAGTACTGGGCCCCGTTCCTGGGATTCAGCCGTCATCCCCACGCGGCCATCGACCCAACGGTGGCAGTGCGCGATGTGCTGCCCGAAATCTTGAGTCCCGGCCAGGGCATGGCCGCTGCGGACTTCGTGGGGCAAGTGGCCTGGCTGCTGCCGGTGCTAGACGGTGGCCGCTACCAGAAGGAAGTGCTGGCCGCCATGGACCCGAACGCGCTGGCACCGCGCAACCCGGGCCAGTTGTCCACGGCGCTATCGCGTGCGCTGCTGTGCCTGCGCGCCTGCGGCGACATCGTGATGGCGCAAAAGAGCGACACCGGCAGCGCCATCACGCTCACCGGCGCGCAGGGCGCCCGTCACGACCTGACTTTCCAATGGATCTCCCGTCCGGCCGCAGGACAAAGCCGATGAACGACCACAACGCCCTTCTTGCCTACTGGCCCGGCCGCGAGCGCATCGACGAGTGCCTGCGCACCGAGGCCGAAACCGCCGATGAGGCGCTGCTGCTGGCGGTGCACGAACCGGTGACGCTGCTGCGACGCCCGGAGCAGTCCGGGGCCGCCGTCACCGAGGCCAGCGAGATGGACCTGCTACGCGCGCTCATGCGCCCGGCTGACGACGGCAGCGCCGTGCTGGTGGCCATCACGGGCGCATCCGGCGTGGGCAAGTCGCACATGGTGCGCTGGTTGAAGGCGCAACTGGAGCGCCATCCCCGTCGCCAGGAACTCGTGATCGTCACCATCCCCAAGACGGCCAGCCTGCGCCGGGTGGTGGAGTTGATCCTCGAGCCGCTGGCCAGCGCCGAGTACGAAGCACTGCGGCAGGACCTGGCGCGCGCGGCCGAAGCCATGAACCCCGTGCTGGCGGCTGAGTTGCTGGCTACGACGCTGGCCGAGGAGCTCGAACCCTACGGTAAGCGCCTAGAAGAGGAAGTACGCGCGCGGCGCGTGGGCCCCGAGTTCGGTCCGCGTATCCGCCTTGCGCAGCATCTGCGCACCCTGCTGCGCGATCCCGACGTGCGCGACGCCTGGCTGCAGGCCGCGCTGCGGCGCATTGTCAGTGCGAGCCTGGGGGGCACGGCCGACCCAGCGGATCGGCAGTTCCAGCCAAAGGACCTGGAGCCGCCGGTCGAGTCCGCGGCCACGCCGATGAAGAGCGCCGTGAACGAGGCGCTGGCGTTCCTGGCCAACGCCAACGGCCGCTACCGCGGCACGGCAGCGGAAATCCTGCAGGAACTGCTGGACCCGGCCCTGCGCACGATCTTCCGTTTCACGGATGCGCTGCACCAGCGCTCGCTCGACGAGATCGTGGACGACATCCGCCAGCAACTGCTGCGCGACGGCAAGGAACTGGTGCTGCTGATCGAGGACTTGGCGGCGCTCTCGGGCATCCAGGAACCGCTGCTCAAGATCGTGATCGCGGAGTCGGACCACCAGGGCCTGCGCGTGAGGGCGCCGATCCGCACCGTGCTCGCAGTTACGGACGGCTTCCTGGCCGGGCGCAAGACGGTGCTCACGCGCGCACGCGAGCAATGGGAAGTGCCCAGCGAGGGGCTAGCCGAGAGCACCATCGTGCAGCGCCTGGTGAGCCTGACCGGTCGCTACCTGAACGCCGCACGCTGGGGCGTGGCGCATCTGCGCGAGGCGTTCAAGGCGTCGCCCCAGGAGGGCACCGAACTCTACGGCTGGGTGCCGCGCTTCGACAAAACACTCGACGCCGCGGCCGCCGACCGGCTCGACGCCTTCGGGCACAACAGGGCCGGCCACAGCCTCTTCCCGTTCAACGAGGCGGCCGTCCGTTCGCTGGCCGCAGCGGCGCTGAAGGCAGGAGACGCCTGGACGTTCAGGCCACGCACCTTCATCAACGAGGTGCTGCGCAAGACGCTGCTGGAGCGGCCGCTGTTCGAGGACGGGCACTTCCCGCCGCCGAACTTCCACCAGGCACGCTTGACCGCGGAACTGGACCAGGAACTGCAGTTCCGCGGTTACGGCGCCGAGGAGACGGGACGCCTGCGCACGGCACTGTTCCACTGGGCGGGCCACCCCAGGTCGCTGGCCGCGGCCCCGGTTGCGCGGCCGGTGTTCGACGCGTTCGATCTGCCCTGGCCTTTCAGCGCCGCGGCAAGGCCGCCCGCGGGCGAGCCGGCGCCGCGACGCCCGGCGGATGGTGGGTCCGGCATCACGGTCGCGCCGGCCGGCCCAGGTGCGCCGGCCCCTGTCGCGCCGGCACAGCCTCCCGCGCCCATTGCCCCAGTGGCGCCACCGCCCAGCGCCTACGCGCAGGCGCTGGAAAAGTGGACGCCCGAAGCCCGCATGACGAACGACCATGCCAGGCTCACGCGCCGCCTGCTGACCGATGCGCTCAACGAGCGCATCGATTTCGACGACTACCGCCTGCACGGCCAGAAGGTCGAGATGACCTGGTTCTGGCTGCCGCCGGCCAACACGGTTAGCAACCCGACGCAGGACTTCGCGGTCCGCGTGGCCGAGCCCGGTGAGCCCATCCCGCCCCGCGTTGTGGCTGGGCTCAAGGCCCTGGAGCGCTGGAACAACAACAACCGCTCCTGGAACTATGCCCAGGCCGAAAACGACTACGCCTCAGCCAACGCGCTGCTGGAGCATCTCGAGGCCCAGGTGCTTGCCGTCGTGCTGGAGGAAGCGGAGCGTGAAGCCGCGGCCCTGGCCTCGGCTCTGCACCGGCAGAACCTGCTGCTGGGTGCAAGCACGAAGCAGCAGCCCGAACCGAACAACCTCAAGGATCTGCTGGCGCAAGCCGACGATCATCCTCAGCCTGAGACGGATCGCTTGCCCGCCAAGGTCCGCACTGTGTTGGAGGCGCGGCGCAAGTCCTTGGGCGGACGCGAACTGTTGCAGGAGCGATTGCGGCACTACCTGGGCTGCTACCAGGGCAACAGAGGCGGCAAGCCGCTCGCCATCGACACCGAACGGCTCAAGGCCGTCCTGCGGCGCGACGTGGCGTCACGCTGGATACGGTGCCTCAACGGCAAAGTTGCGCTGAGCCAGGACGCGCAGGACGCACTTGAAAGGCTGTCGCCGCAACAAGTGGGCGACCTCATCGCTGCAGTGACCGCGGCCGTGGAACATTTCCAGCCCGTCATTGCGCAGTCGTTCGGCGAGGACCATCAACGCGTGGCGTGGCGCGAGGCGATGACGCAAACCATCGATGACGCGCGGGAACTGTCGATCTGGCCCACCTCCATCGAGGAAGCGCCCCTGCGCGCTGTGGTGACGCGGCTATCCGATGAAGGCACGGAGTTCGCCATTCGCAGGGTGCGCAAGATGGAGCCGTCGGAGGCCTCGGCATCCGTCAACGCACGCCTCATTGCCTTGAGCAGCGTGCCGCTCACGCGTGTGGCTGCACTGGCCGTGGACGTCTTGTCGATGAATGAATTTTTCGAGGCCCTGGAGCGCCTTGTGCATGCGCAGACCCGCTCCGTGGACGACGAGCAGGCGCTGCAGCAGCGCACGGCGTTGATCGACAGCCTGGTGTGGGAGGACTGATGCCGACCCTGATGGAACGAAGCCAGGCCGCCCGTGCGGGCCTGGAGCGCGCTCGACTGGCCAACCAGACGCGCAAGCAACTCTCGGCCGTCCAGGCCCGGGCCACGGAATGGGACACGCGCATCAGCGCGCGTAGCGCGGCGCGCAAGCGCATGGCGGTGTTCCCAGACCATTTCGCGACACTGCCGCAGGAAGTGGCCGAGGCCGACGCCGCGGCCGCGGCGCTGGCGCGCGAAGCGCAGGCGCTGCTGCGCCGGGGCGCCGACATCGAGGCGCTCTACGAGGAGAACCTGTGGACGCGCCTGCTGGCCGCAGCCGACAGCGCCAACAAGGCAGCGGCTGACGCGGCGCGCACGGCGTGGGAGCAAGTGCGCGAAGAGATGGGCACGATGGAGACGCCGGCGTCCCTGGAAGCCCGGATGCCGCGCACCCCGGCCAACGAGCGCGTTTTGGCGAACTACAAGACGCAGTACCAGCAGTACGCGGCGCTGGTGCGGCAAGGCGCGCCGAGCTCGCAGGCGGTGCTGCATGAGCTTTCACGCGCCATCGAACGGCTGCGCGAAGTCCAGGCCGGGCTCACGCTGGCGGCACCGGAGGCGGTGCGCGTGTTCCTGCGTGCCGTCCAGCAAGGCAACGCGGGCATCGACCTACTCACGCCGGAGGTGGTGGCGTGGCTGCAGGCTAACGACGATCCCGCGCGCTTCGTCGTCCGGGTACGGACGGTACCGGCATGGGCCTGACAGCCGACTTGCTGCTGGCCGAGCGGGCCCTCGATGCGCTGGAGCAGATCGAAGCCCGCGGCCTGGTCTGGGGGCTGGTCGACAACGCGCTCAGCGACGACGAGGTCACCGACGCGCTGCGCGCGGTGCTAGATGAGCCGCGCAACCAGGCGCTGCGCAGCGACCCCGCGTGCAGCATCGTCACCACGCGGGACCTGCGTGAAATGCTGACGAGCCTGAACATGCTGTTCGAGGTACCGGAAACCGGACCTGGCGCACGCAACGGGTGGCGCACCCGGATGGCCGAAGGTGTCAGGCTGATCGCGCAACTGCGCCAGTTGTTTCCCAAGCACGATGATCGCAAGGACCCCTCGGGTGCGAAGTGGGCAAGCGCTGCGACACTGGTAGCCGACTACCGCTTCCTGCGCCGTGCACGCCGCTATCCGCGTCGAGACCAGAATGCCAGCATGGTGCTCGCCGCCCTGGCCGACGCCGTCACAGAGCCCGGGCTTTCGAGCGCGCTTGAACATTGGCTCGGCAAGATGGGCGAAGGAGCAGGTCTTTCGCGCTTCCAGGTCGAGTCCACCAGGCGCCTGCTGCTGAGCCTGCAGCAGCGCAGCCTCACCGGCACTCTGGTCTCGGCCGGCACGGGCAGCGGCAAGACGCTGGCGTTCTACCTGCCGGCCCTGTCCTGGCTGGCGCACCAGCGGGTGCAGCAACCGCAATCGCGGGGCGTGCGCGTGCTGGCGCTGTACCCGCGCAACGAGCTGCTCAAGGACCAGCTGGCCGAGGTGTACGACCAGTGCCGCACCTTCGACGCCTGGGTAGCACGGCGCGGCGGCCGGCCCCTGCGCGTCGGAGTGCTCTACGGCGACACGCCCCATACGGCAAGTAGCGCGTTTAAGAACTGGTCCGGCAACGCCCAGGAGAGGATCTGCCCCTTCTTCGCCTGCCCACGGCCTGGCTGTGGCGGCGAGATGGTGCTGCGCCAGCGCGACGTGGAACAGCGACTGACGAGGCTGGTGTGCCGCGGCTGCGGCCACACTGTCGATGCAGCGCATCTGGCTTTCACGCGGAGCGAGATCGAGGCCGACCCGCCCGACATACTGTTCAGCACCGTGGAGATGCTCAATCGGCATATATCCAACCCACGGCAGTGCCATGTCTTCGGCGTTGGCCCGCGTGCGCTGCGGGTACCAGACCTGGTGTTGATGGATGAGGTGCACCTCTACGCCGGCACTTACGGCGCGCAGGTGGCTTACCTGATGCGCCGCTGGTGGGCCGCCAGCGGCCGGCGCTCCAGCTTCGTTGGCTTGTCTGCAACCATTGCCGAAGGCCAGACCTTCTTCGCCAGCCTCACCGGGCTGAGCGAGCAGGTGGTGCAGGAGATCAAGCCGCTGGACACCGATATCGTCGAGGAAGGCGCTGAGTACCTGCTGGCCCTGCGTGGCGACCCAGTGTCGCAGACGTCTCTGCTATCAACGTCCATCCAGACCCTAATGCTGGGCTCGAGGCTGCTGGACCCGCCCGAGACATTCGACAAACGGACGCGCCCGTTTTTCGGCTGGCGCAGCTTCGCTTTCACGGACCAACTCGATGCCACCAACCGGCTGTTCATGGACTTTCTGGATGCCGAGGGGCGGGACCGCTGGGGCCGGCCCAACCGGGTCAGGCATCCGGACGGTGGGCTGGCGCGGCTGCGCGAGCCGCTCGATCCACCGGGCCGGCGCTACCTGGCAGGCCAGGACTGGCGGGTATCGCGTGCCATTGGCCATGACCTAAGCCGCTCCCTGGAGGTAGCCCGTACGACGGCCCACGATAAGGGCGTGAGCGGCCGCAGCGAGGTCGTGGTGGCCACGTCGGCGCTGGAGGTCGGCTTTGACGATCCAGGGGTCGGGCTCGTGGTTCAGCATAAGGCGCCGCGCAGCATGGCGTCTTTCCTGCAGCGCAAGGGCCGAGCAGGCCGGACGCGCCACATGCGGCCCTGGACAGTGGTGGTCCTGACCGACTACGGCCGCGACAGATTGGCCTACCAGGCCTACGACCAACTCTTCGACCCGGAGTTGCCGGCACGGCAATTGCCGCTGTCGAACCGTTACGTGCAACGCATGCAGGCAGTCTATGCACTGCTTGACGAACTGGGCGCGCTCACAGGGGGCGACGCAGTGACTGGCCCGTTGTGGGGTACCTTGGCTGGCCCGACAGAAGAGCCAGCGCTGCAGCGCTGGCCCGAATCGGTGCAGCGGCAATTGCGCCAGCTCCTTAGCAACCTGCCTGCCGCGCAAGGCGGACCTGAGTGGGACCAAATCTGCCGGCAGTTGCTCATCCGCGCCCGTGAACTGGCGCCGCCAGGCGCGGACAGAGGAATCAGGTACGCGGGCGAGAACTGGCTGGGGAGCGAACTGCGCCGGCGCCGCGTCATTGAACTGCTGGGCCGCCTGCTCGACGACCATACACGCTCGGAGCGGCTGGCCGCCAGTCTGAGCGACCGGCTGTCGCTTACGAGCGAGCAAACGGATCTGGTGCTGTGGACCCAGCCACGCCCCGTAATGCTGGGCGCTATCCCAACCGCACTGCGGCGCCTGGCCACAGGTTGGCGCGCGCACGGCAAGGCGGGCGCCGATTTGCAGGCGGTACACCCGCTGCCGGATTTCATTCCGGCCAATCTGTTCAGCGACCTGAGCTTGCCCGAGCTGCGACTGGAGTTGCCTGGCGGACTGGATATTCCAAGTCCACAGTACCTGCCGGTGCAGCAGGGACTGGGCGAGTTCGCCCCTGGTCGAGTCTCCCGTCGCTACGACGCAGCACTATGGTTGGGCGTGACTAGCGAGGTGCTGGAGGAGTTGATGCCGGCCGACGGAACCGTGGTCGAACGCGATGCCGACATCGACGCCTGGTATGCCGGCGAGCCGCAGCGCCCGTTCCACCGCCCGGACCAGGGGCGGGCGCAACCCTGGCAAGCCCTGCGTCCCACCGCGGCGTGGCTGGCCCCGGTCCCCGCGGGTCGCGCCGCCGCCGGCAAACCGGAAGTGGCCGACACCTCCAACGCCCAGTTGGTGTGGAGCTCGCACCTGCAGGCGCCCCGTGCAGGCAAGGCGTTCGCGCTGCCGACCTACGTCGGCATCACGCGGCTGATCGGCGGTGTCGTCGCGCATACACATGCCGGGCAGTCCCAGGCGCTGGTACGCCGTTACGCCATCGGCTCGCGTGCCGAGCTTCGCCTGCGGCAGGGCAGCACGTCGGCGCGCATCAGCGTGCACTGGCAATTCCTGCAAGGTGGGCAGCCTGCAGGCGTGGGTTTCGACATCGACACCGACGCACTGGTGCTGGCGCTGGATCTGCCGGCGCAGTTGCACGCGGCTATCGACTGGAGCGACAGGCGGCGTGAGCGGGCGGCGCGCGCCGCCCGCTACCGCTACGAGGCCAGCGAGGACGCGGCATTCCGGGAGGTTGTCTCCAGCGTTTTCATTCGCGGCTGGATTGCACAGGTTTTCCAGATCAGCGCGCTGCTGGTGGCCCGAAGTGACGACCTTCCACTGGTGCAGGCCCTGGATCGGCTGGCCCAGGGCGAGCACCAGGCGCAATTGCTGGGCGTACTGCAGGCCGTCTTCCAGGCGCCCGATGTCCAAGCAGACGACGAGGCGCCGGACCGGCTCAGGCAAACCCTCGAAGACGCATTGCGCAGCCCCCAAGTGATGCGCGCAATACGAGGCGTGGCTCGCGTGCTAGCAGACCCGATCGACGCCGAATGGGACGCGTGGCTGTCGCTCACCATGCGCGCCACGCTGGGCGCGGCCTGCCTGGAAGCCATCCAACAAGCCTGTCCGCAAGTGGACTGCGAGTCCCTGGCGGTGGACATTGAGCCAGGATTGCGCGACGACGCCTCGACCGCCGAGACACCCGAGATCTGGATTTCGGAAACCAATCCTGGCGGCAACGGCCTTATCGAGCAGGTCGTCGAATTGCTGGTGACCCAACCAGACGCCTTCTACCGTCATGTCGAGGCCGCACTGGGCCCGCGCGATTTCGAGTGGACTGAGCGCCAACTTCGCGAGATGGTGACGTGGCTCGGCGGCGAGACGCCGGACGCCGACTTGGTGGACAGCGTCCTCCGCGTGCGCCAGGCTACCACCACCGCAGAAGCGCAGCAGGCGTTCGGCGTGCTGCGCGCTGAACTGGTCCGCCGCGGCCAGTCGGTGTTTCATGGCTATGCCGTGGCACTGAGTATGCGACTGCTGCGACCGGACACGCCGGCAGAACTCGACGGGTTGCTATGCGAGATCCAGCGCCACTGGGACGAGTTGGAAGACCGGTTCGGCATCGAGGTAGACGTGCGGGTAGTCTGTGCGCTGTTTAGCGAGGACCAGCGTCTTGACCAAGCGTTCCGAGGCATGGGACTGAGCCTTCCGGCCTCAGGCAACCGGCGCGTTTGGCGCTTCGGCGTGCTCATGGGTGTGCTGTGGGCGCGAGGCCATGCGCTCCGGGCTACGGCGCTGCCGTGGTCCAACCGCTACTGGGCGTCGCCGATCGATACAGAGCGGCTGCTGCTGGAGCAGTGGCTCACACAGAGGCCACGACCCATCGATCCGACCGTGCCGGGCTGGTCGGATACGGCTCGAGAGCGGCTGGTATCAACCTCGCAAGTTGTGATCCGTGTGGAGGCGGCACAGGCCGGGCAATGGCTGCCGCGGGTGCTGCGCGCCATGGTGATAGAGCCTGTGCAATTCGACTATCTCAACGTCTTCGCCCGGCTCACCTGCGTCAAGCGCCGAGATCATGTCGTGGAATGGACCTTCAGCATTCCGGATTCGCCATGACCGACACCCGCCAGATCTTCAAGTCAGCCACCTCCGCGCCCAAGGCTGCAATCGACGTGCTGACGCTGGTCTTCGCGCACGAGTTGATCGTGCCGAGCGACACCCTGTACCTTGTTACGCCCTGGGTCAGCAACATAGTCGTGTTCGACAACCGCCTGGGTGAGTTCGAAGGGCTTAACCCGGAGTGGACGCATCGGGAAATTCGGCTCATCGACGTGCTCGTGGCGGTGGCCTCCAACGACACGCGGCTCATCTTGCGAGTGCGCCCGGATCGACACAACCAGCCCTTCCACACCCGCTTGATGGCGGCGTTGGACGACGTTGGTCTACGAGACCGCTGCAGTTGGAGCGAGAACATAGCGCTTCACACCAAGGGCCTGCTAACGAAACACGCGCTGCTGAGCGGGTCAATGAACTTCACAGAACGAGGCGTAACCCTCAATGACGAGTCCTTGACCGTCTCGTTCAACGCGCAACTTATTGCCCAGGCCAAGGTGGAATTCGACATTCATGGTACGCGCTGACGACCAGGAAGCCGCCGAGCGCGCGGCACTGCTGCGACGCTTCTTCACCGTCCCGAATCTCTACGTCCATCCAGGCGCTGGCGCGACGGCCCCGGCCCCGGCGTTGGCCGTGCCGCAAGCCCTGCACGACGCATTACGTCGCTTCCTGAGTGGCTATGGCGAGCGGCCGCTGCTGCTGCCGTACCGCAGCGCTGGCGACGACCGCATCTGCTGGTACGCGTGCGCCCACGACGACACCGCGTGCCGTGTGTTGCGGGCCGAACTCGAAGCATTCATCGGGCCGAGCTTTGCCGAATTCGACGATAGCGGTGACACCGCATGGGCGACGCCCGATGTCGTGCGCGAAGTCCTAATGTCCGCAGGCCTGCGCGTTGTGCGCCTACGCTGCAGCAAGCCCGAGTTCGATGAGCGTGTTCCTTCGCGCTGGAAGACCTATTGGCAATTGCTGGAACGTCAACCCAAGCGGGTGGAGTTGGAAGTGCGCAGCTTCGCGCAGTTGCGCTCGGTCTTCGACGAAGCCCTTGTTGCCCGCAATGAGCCCGATGCCCTGGCGGCAGTCGCCGCGCTGCGCGACGTCCATGGACTCAGTGGCGAGAACCGAGTATTCCTTGATATCCGCTTGGCGGCGGCCTTCGGGCGCTGGGAGCAGATCCTCGCGCATCCCCGCCTAGTCGAGTTGTTGCAACTGCGACTGCCGCCAGAGACCTACGGCGACATCTGGGACGCACTCTACGAGGTGCACCTCCGCCCGTTCGAGAACTCCGGTAGCGCACCACACCTGGTCCAAGCATTCGTCGATGAGGTGCAGGCGCTGGCCGGTCCGCTCCTTAAGGGCCGCGGGCGCTCGCGCCGGCCTGCTGCCCTGAAGTCGCTGCTGCTCGACGCGCTGGCGCAGGCCGCTCCCCAGGCCGCACTGTGTCGAGAACTGCTCGAGGCCGTGGGACCGCATGCGTTCGGTCCTGCGACCTCAGGGATTGAGGCCATGGTCGCGGCTCTTGAGACACCGAGCAGCGACTTTGAGTCGGCGCTGGACGAAATGGATCAGGAGCGCTATGAGCAGGCTTGGGTGCTGCTGTGGCCGTTGCCCGACGATGCCCGGGTCTTTGCTGCGCTGTTGCGCTGTGCCAAAGAAATCGCCGATCCGGTACGCGGCGGCGATGTGCTGGCGCGTTTGAATGCAACCAGTGCGGACATTGCCGAGGCGGTTGGCCAGACACGAGCCCGTCTATTGCGCGACGTGGAGCAACTGGCGCGTGAAGCGCCGCCGGCCAAGTTGCAGGTTCAGGTCGAGGCCGTCACCGAGCAGCAGGCAGCAGACATCGTGGCTTACTGGCGAGAGATCGCTGGCGCGAGCAGCACGGCAATTCTGGACATGCGACCCGGGTTGACGGATGAATTGCAGGCGGCACTGGAAACGCATGCACTTGAAGAGTCACCGGTACTCGACGCCTTGTTCCCGGTTTGGTTTGAATGGCTGGTGGGCAAATGCGCGCCGGAATCTCGGCTCATCGAGCTCTATCAAGCCTTCATCGAAACGCTGTTCCTGCGTGACCGCTACGGCGAAACCGAATTGGAACTCGTTCGTCTGGCTGCATTGCATCTGGTGGGCGCCAGTCCTACGCCGAAGCAGTACCAGCGCCTGTTGGACCGACTCATCGACATATTCAATGTGGCCCGCTCGCCAGTTGCCGCGCGGTGGGCTCTGGAGTTGACGGATGGCCTTCTTGCTATGCCGTGCCGCAGCGAGGAAGCACTGACGCGCTGGCGGGGCGTGGTTTTCGACGCCGCAAACGAAATGCGCTCCAGGTTGGGCCCCGTGCAGCGCTCCCTGCTGCGTATCCTGGCGACGGAGTGCGGATATGAATTGACCTCGCCCACGGATTCGACGGAAGTCGAATTCCCGGCACCTGCGGTTGAGATGGTCAAGCGGGTGCTGATCTACAGCCTTGACAAGCACGCAACCGAGCGCGCGGCCATGACGCTTAAGGAACTGTTCCCACACGGCAGGTTTGAAACTAATGGCGATGAAACCTGTACTACTCGTCTTAAATCCAGTGTCAGTATGGCGGATTGGGTGATATTCGTTTCGAACGTAGCCACCCATCAAGCATTTTATTGTATTAAGGCTGCTTTGCGCGAGCAAACCGACTTACTGCAAGTCCAGGGCAGTGGCACAACCCGAATCATCGAATGTGTGATGAATAAATTCCAAGCGAACGGCGAATCACGCCACTTTGATGGATGAGCATATCGGGTATTCCGGGAAAGCGCTTTAGGTACACCATCATTATTAAATTTCTGGCAGTAATCTGGCTTTGCCAGTACTCGTGAAGAACGGGACGGCTGTGTCCCCTAGGTGTGAATCGTCAAGAGGTTGTTTCCTGACGAACTGAGTCTGGAGATGGGCGGCAGACCGCCGATGCCGCTATGCGGACGATGGCAGTTGTAGTGATGCTGCCACTGGGCCAAGGCCT
>NZ_JBDPZC010000025.1:0-14999 GCF_039872765.1 Roseateles flavus
AGGCTGCGGCCTTCGAAGCTCAGCGCCAGCGCCTGCGGGGCCTGCTGTGCCTGGGCCTCGAAGAGCTCGTGGATGCGCACGTGCTGCGGGAAGGCCCGCGTCGTGGCGTTGAAGCCTTGCAGCTGCGCCAGTTCCTGCGCGGGCAGCACGCTGGCCGCCTGCACCGGCACGGGGCTCTGCGTCTCCAGCGCTTGCACCAGGCTCTCCAGCGCCGCCTGCATATAGCCCAGCACGCGCTGGGCGCTGACCGGCGAACGCACCTGGGCATTGAGCTCCAGGCCGCCCTCGCCGAAGTCGTCCAGGTTCAGCGCGAAGGGGTAGTTGGTGCGTTCCTGGCCCGCGATCATGCGCATGCCCAGCTCGCGCTGCGCGGCTTCGTCCATCACCTCGCTGTGGCGGTAGTTCAGCAGCGCGCTGAACAGGCTCACGCCATTGGCCACCCCGCTGCAGCGCTGGGCCAGCGCCAGCGGCGTCTGCTCGAAGTCCATCAGCTCATGCAGCTTGCGGGCCGTCTGGCGCACCAGGGCTTCCGCGTCCTGACCCTGCAGCTGCACGCGCAGCGGCAAGGTGTTGATGAACATGCCCAGCATCTGCGCGGACTGCGCGCCCTCCTGTGCACGGCCCGTCAGCACCGTGCCGAACACGACGTCGCTGCGTCCCGCGCAGGCCGAGACCACCTGGGCCCAGGCCGCATGGAACAGCACCGCCGCGCTGACCCCGCGCTCACGCGCCTGCCGGCGCAGGCGCTGCGCCAGCGTGGCATCCAGCTTCAGGCTGCGTTCGTCCACGCCA
Source organism: Roseateles flavus (assembly GCF_039872765.1). Classification (NCBI taxonomy): domain Bacteria; kingdom Pseudomonadati; phylum Pseudomonadota; class Betaproteobacteria; order Burkholderiales; family Sphaerotilaceae; genus Roseateles; species Roseateles flavus. Next base: position 793 of record NZ_JBDPZC010000025.1, read on the forward strand.
GCGCCGTCGCCCTGCACGTCGGAAAGGCCGAAGGGCAGCGTGGGCTCCGTCACGTCCGCCAGCTCGGCGCGGAAGTGCGCCTGGGCGTCGCTGCGCTCGCGCTGCTGCAGCGCACGCGCCACGAAGGCGCGGTAGGGCACGGGCGCGGGCAGTTGCTGCGCCTGGCCAGCCGCGAACACGGCGGCTTCACGCTCGATGATCTCCATCGCCACGTGATCGCCGATCAGGTGATGGAACTGCAGCAGCAGGTAGCACTCCTGACCGTGAGCCGCACGGCCCACGCGCACCTGCAGCAGCGGCGCCTGGTCCAGCTCGATGCGCTGCAGCTCGGGAGCACACAGCGCCTGCATCTGCGCCAGTGCCTGCTCTTGCGTCTCGAAGGCCAGCTCCTGCACCTTCAGCTCCGCCCGGCGCAGCACCACCTGCATGGGCTGCTGCAACTGCTTCCACTGCACCGCCGTGCGCAGCACGTCGTGCCGCTGCAGCATGAAGCGCAGCGCGTCCAGGAAGGCCGTCACCGCCTGCTCGTTCTCGCAGGACCACAGCATGGCCAGCACATAGGGGTCACCGCCCTCGGTTGCCGCCATGTGGTGGAAGAGGATGCCTTCCTGCAGCGGGGCCAGCGGGTAGATGTCCTGGATGTTGGCCATGCCGCCCGGCACCTGTGACGCAATCGCGTCGATCTCCTCCTGGCTCAGCGTGGCCAGGGGCAGCATCTCCGGTGTGATGTGCTCACAGTCCGCCGGGATGGCGTTGGGTGGCACCACGAAGTCCGGCGCCGCCGGCTCTGCCTGGGCCAATGCCGCGGCCAGGCCCTGCACCGTCGGGGTCGTGAAGACCTGACGGATCGTCAGCGCCAGGCCGCGCTCATGCGCCCGCGAGCTCAGCTGCATCGCCAGCAGCGAGTGCCCGCCGAGCTCGAAGAAATGGTCGGTGACGCCCACCTGCGCCACGCCCAGCACCTCCTGCCAGATCTCGCACAGCTGCGCCTCGATCTCGTTGCGCGGCGCCACGTACTCGCGGCCCTGTGCGCCCAGTTCGGGCTCCGGCAGGGCCTTGCGGTCCAGCTTGCCGTTGGGCGTCAGCGGCAGCGCCTCCAGGGCCATGAAGGCCGAGGGCACCATGTAGTCCGGCAGGACCTGGCTCAGCGTGCCGCGCAAGGCTTCCACCTCGGCGGCGCCGGTGAAGTAGGCCACCAGCTTCTTGTCGCCCGCCACCTCGCGGGCCAGCACCACGGCCTCGCGCACGCCTTCGCAGGCCGCCAGTGCCGCCTCGACCTCGCCCAGCTCGATACGGAAGCCGCGGATCTTCACCTGGTGGTCCAGGCGACCCAGGAACTCCAGCACCCCGTCCTCGCGCCAGCGCGCCAGGTCGCCCGTGCGGTACATGCGCTCGCCCGCCACCCACGGGTCCGCCTGGAAGCGTTCCTGGCTGAGCTCGGGCAGGTTGAGGTATTCACGGGCGACGCCACCACCCGCCACCACCAGCTCGCCGGCGGCTCCCGACGGCACCAGATGGCCTGCGTCGTCCAGCAGGTAGATGCGACGATCGCCGATGGGCCGGCCAATGGGCAGCTCGCCCTCCAGCTGCTCGGGGACGACGTAGCAGGCGCTGAACACGGTGCATTCAACCGGCCCGTAGCCGTTGACGACGCGCAGCGCCGGCCAACGGGCGCGCAGCCGGCGCACATGCGCCGCCGACACCCGGTCACCGCCGACCATTAGCTGCTTGAGACCGCCGAGCGCCTCGACCTGCGAGTCGACGAAAGTGCTGAAGAAGGCGGCGGTCAGCCACAAGGTGTTGACCTGCCCGGCTTGCAGCGAGCGGGCCAGGCTTTGCGGGCTGACGTCCTCGCCGTCGAACAGCACGCAGCGGCCCCCCTGGCACAGGGCGGGCCACAGCTCCAGCGTCAGCACATCCCAGGACACGGAGGAGTAGTGCAGGCTGACGCAGTCCGCGTCGAAGGCCGCATAGTCCACATGCGTCATGAAGCCCAGCAGGCTGCGGTGCGGCACGGCCACGCCCTTGGGCTGGCCGGTGGAACCCGAGGTGTAGACGCAATAGGCGAGGTCCTCGGCACTGACCGGGCGTTCGGGGTTGTGCTCGGCACTGGCTGCCAGCGGCGCCTCCAGCTCGTCCAGGCACAGCGTGGCGGCCGTCTCCAGCTGCACCAGCGTGCTGTGGCTGCGATGGGTGATGAGCACGGCACAGCCGGCATCCTGCGCCATGAACTGCAGACGCGAGGCCGGCAGGCGCGGGTCCAGCGGCACATAGGCGCCCCCGGCCTTGAGCACGGCCAGCAGGCTGACGGGCCAGTCCAGACCACGGGGCAGGCACAGGCCCACCCGCACATCCGGGCCCACGCCCATGCCTGCCAGCAGATGCGCCAGGCGGTTGGCACGGCGGTTCAACTCGCCATAGCTCAAGGCCTGATCGCCCCAGTTCAGGGCGATGCGATCGGGGTTCTGCGCCGCCTGCGCTTCCACCCGCTGATGGGTCAGCGCCTCGCCGGCGCAGGAGCGGGTCGTCGCGTTGAAGGCCAGTCGCAGGCGGTTCTGCTCCTCCTCGGGCAGGATGGCCAGCTGCCGCACCGGCGTCGGGTCCTGCCTTTCCAGCGCACGCACCAGGCCCTGGAGCGCGGTGTGCACATAGCTCAGCACGCGCGCCGCGCCGATGGGGCGCTGCACCTGGACAGACAGCTCGAAGCCGCCACGACCCAGGTCGTCCACATTGAGCGCAAAGGGATAGTTCGTGCGTTCCTGGCCGGCGATCAGCTTCAGGCCGAGCACGTCCTGGGTGGACTGGTCCGGCTCCTCGCTGTGACGGTAGTTGAGCAGCGCGCTGAACAGCGGCACCCCGTTGGGCACGGCACTCGCGCGTTGCGCCACGCTCAGCGGCGTCTGCTCATGCGCCATCAGTTCCCGCAAGGCCGTGCCGACCTGCTGCAGCAGCGCCTCCGCGTCCTGCCCCTGCAGCTGCAGCCGCAGCGGCAGGGTGTTGATGAACATGCCCAGCATCTGCGCCGCGGCGGCGCCGTCGTCCACACGGCCGGACAGCACGGTGCCAAACACCACGTCGCTGCGTCCGGCGCACGCGGCCACGACCAGGGCCCAGGCCGCATGGAAGAGCGCCGCTGCGCTCTGGCCACGGCGGCGCGCCTGCTGGCGCAGCTGCTCCACCAGCCCGGGGGCGAGGCGCAGCTGGGACTCCTCGATGGCGCCCGCATCGCCCTGCACATCGGCCAGGCCGAAGGGCAGCGTCGGCTCGCTCACCTCGCCCAGCTTGTCGGTGAAGTAATGGCGGGCATCGTCGCGATCCCGCTGGCGCAGGGCGCGTGCGACGAAGTCGCGATAGGGCGTCGGCTGCGGCAGCAGCGCCGCATGCCCCGCCAGGAACATCGCCGCCTCGCGCTCGATGATCTCCATCGCGACGTGATCGCCGATCAGGTGGTGGAACTGCAGCAGCATGTAGCGCCGCGGCGAATCACCCGCACGGGCGATGGTGACGCGCAGCAGCGGCGCGCGGCCCAGGTCCAGGCGCTGGCGCTGGGGATCGCTGAGCTGCAGCACCTCCGCATGCGCCTGAGCCAGCGTGTCGAAGGACAGCGTCTCGATGTCCAGCTCGACCTGGCGCAGCACCACCTGCACCGGCCTGGACAGGTCCCGCCACTGGACGGCCGTGCGCAGCACGTCGTGCCGGGTGGTCATGAAGCGCAACGCCTCCAGGAAGGACGCGACCGAGTCCTCGCTGTCGCAGTCCCAGACCGTGGCCATCACATAGGGATCGCTCCCCGTGCCCGCGGCGAGGTGATGGAACAGGATGCCTTCCTGCAGCGGTGCCAGCGGGTAGATGTCCTGGACGTTGGCCGCACCACCCGGCACGGCTGCCACGACGGTGTCGAGCTCCTGCTGGCTGAGGGTCACGAGGGGCAGCATGTCCGGCGTGATGTACTGGCTGCCCTCGGGGATGAGGTTGGCGGGCGCGGACTCCTCCTCGCCGGCCGGGGCGGCGGCTTCGAGGATCGCGGCCAGGCCGGCGACGGTGGGGTTGGCGAAGATCTGGCGGATGGAGACCGACAGGCCCTGCTCCTTGGCCAGCGCCACCACGCTCATCGCACTCAGGGAGTGGCCGCCGAGCAGGAAGAAGTTGTCGGAGACGCCGACCCGCTCCAGGCCCAGCGTCTGAGCCCAGAGGGCGCACAGGGCCGTCTCCAGCGCTGTGCGGGGCGCCTGGTACTCGGACTGGAACAGGCTGGGATCGGGGTCCGGGAGCGCCCGGCGGTCGATCTTGCCGTTGGGTGTCAGCGGCATCTGCTCCAGCGTCAGGAAGGCCGCCGGCACCATGTAGTCGGGCAGGCGCGCCTGCAGCGCGGTGCGCAGCACCTCGGCGGTCACGCCTCCGGTGACGTAGGCGATCAGCTGACGGTCGCCGGCCACGATCTCCTTGACCAGCACGACGGCAATCGCCACGCCCGGGACGGCCTGGATGGCCGCCTCGATCTCGCCCAGCTCGATGCGCTGGCCGCGCAGCTTGATCTGGTGGTCCACCCGGCCGACGAACTCCAGGTTGCCGCTGTCCAGCCAACGCGCCAGATCGCCGGTGCGATAGAGGCGGTCGCTGCTGGAGGGGTCCTCCGGATTGAAGAAGGGGTTGGGAACGAAGCGTTCCGCCGTCAGCTCGGGCCTGTTGAGATAGCCGCGGGCAAGGCCGACACCACCGATATAGAGCTCACCCGGCACGCCGATGGGCACCAGCTGCATGCGGCTCGACAGCACGTGCAGCTGCAGGTTGCGGATGGCACGGCCGATGTGCAGATGGCCCTGGCCGGGCTTGAAGTCGCCCTCGCTGGAGCACACGGTCGACTCCGTCGGACCATAGCCATTGACCAGGCGGCGGCCACGGGCCCACTGCTCGGCCAGCTCGTAGGGGCAGGCCTCGCCGGTGACGACCAGCACCCGCACCCCCGCCCACTGCTGGAAGTCCAGCAGCGGGAGCAGGGCCGGCGTCATGGCAGAGTGCGTGACGCCGGTGCGCTCGACCAGCTCCGACAGCAGGGGCGGCGACTTCGCCACCTCGCCGCTGGGGATGACCAGGGCGGCACCGTTGATCAGCGCGATGGCCCATTCCCAGGTCGCCGCATCGAAGGACAGCGAGGCGAACTGCAGCACGCGCGAGTCCGGCGTGATGTCCAGCGTGAAGCGCTGGTCATGGGCCAGATTGCACAGCCCCTGGTGGTTGATGAGCACGGCCTTGGGCTTGCCCGTCGATCCGGAGGTGTAGATGGCATAGGCCAGGCTGTGGGCCTGCAGCGCAGGCACCTGGGGATTGCCGTCGGGTGCCGCCGCGATCTTCTCGCGGGTGCCCGCCTCGTCGAGGCAGATCGTCTGCGTCGACGGCAAGCTCAGGCGTTGAGCCTGGCTCTGCGAGCACAGCGTCAGACCCAGGCCGGCGTCCTCGATCATGTAGAGCAGGCGTTCGCTGGGATAGGCGGGGTCCAGCGGCACGTAGGCTGCGCCGGCCTTCAGGATGCCCAGCAGGCTGACCATCATGTCGACCGAGCGCTCCATGGACACGCCGATCAGGGTGTCCGGGCGCAGGTCCAGGCTGGAGCGCAGGAAGTGGGCCAGCTGGTTGGCGCGGCGGTTCAGCTCGGCGAAGCTGACGCGCTCGTCTTCATGGAGCAGCGCCAGTGCGTCGGGCGTGCGCGCGGCCTGGGCCTCGAACAGAGCATGGATGGTGGTGTCGGAGGGATAGGGCGTGAAGCCGCTGTTCCACTCGCGCATCTGGCGCTGCAGTTCCTGCTCGGCGAGCACGCAGATGTGCAGCACGTCTTCCTCGCTGCCCGTCTCGAGACGCTCCACCAGCCCCTGCGCCGCCCGCACCACGTAGTCCGCGATGCGGGCCGCGCCAATGGCGGGCGGCACCTGGACCTCCAGGGAGAAGCCATCGCCGAGGTCGTCGACGGCCAGGTTGAAGGGATAGCTCGTGCGCTCATGCGAGGTCAGGACCTCGATGTCTGAGATGTGGGGCACCTCGGACCTGGGCGCGGTATGGCGGTAGTTCAGGATGCCGCTGAAGAGCGCCTGCCCTGCCGCGACCCCGCTGCACTGCTGGGCCAGGGGCAGCGGCGTCTGTTCGTGCTCGACCAGCGACTGCAGCGTCTGCGCCACCTGGTCCACCAGGGCGGCGGCACTCTTCTCGGAGAGGCTGACCCTGACCGGCAGCGTGTTGATGAACATGCCCAGGGCCTGGTCCATGCCGGCCAGAGCGCCCATGCGACCGGACATCACCGTGCCGAAGACCGGCTCCTCCTGGCGCGAGCAGCTCGCCAGCACCAGGGCCCAGGCGGCATGGAACAGGGCCGCCGGGCTGCGGCTGCCCTGCCGGCCCAGGGATTTGATGCGGCTGGCAAGCGCTGCCGGCAGGCGGACCTGTGCCACGTCCATGCCGTCGCCGCTGCCCTGCACCTCGGCCAGGCCGAAGGGCAAGGTGGGCTCGCTGACCTCACCCAGCATCTGGCTGAAGAAGGTCTGGGCGCGGCCGGCGTCGAAGGTGCGCAGCGCATGCGCGACGAAGTTGCGGTAGGGCACCGAAGGCGGGAGCTCGGCGGCCCGCCCGTCGATGATGAGGGAGGTCTCGCGCTCGATCACCTCGATGGCCACGTGATCGTCGATCAGGTGGTGCACCTGCAGGCAGACCAGGCAGCGGCCGCTGGCCGGGTCCTCCACGGCCTTCAGGCGGATCAGCGGCGCCTGGTTGAGGTCCATCCACTGACGCTCGGGCTCGCACAGCTCGCGCATGCGTGCCTCGAGTGCAGCGCCCTCGCCTTCGATGTCCAGCCACTGCAGCGGGACCTGCGCGCGGCGCAGGACCACCTGCACCGGCTTGGGCAGCGATTCCCAGTACACCGCGGTGCGCAGCACTTCATGGCGCTGGACCACCTCGTCCAGGGCGGCCAGGAAGCGCTCGAAGCGGGCCCGGCTGGCGAAGGAGAGCAAGGTGGGGATGATGTAGGGATCACTGCCCGAGGCCATCAGGTGGCTGAACAGGATGCCTTCCTGCAGCGGCGCCAGGGGGTAGATGTCCACGATATTGGCCTGGCCACCCGGGACCTGGGCCACGATGCGGTCGATCTGCTCCTGCTGGAGCGCCAGCAGCGGCAGCATCTCCGGCTGGATGCGCGGCGCATCCGTCCAGTCGAAGCGCGCAGGGAGCTCGGCCAACGGCTCGGCGGCCGCGGCGGGCACCAGGCGGCCGGCCAGCTCGCGCACCGTCGGGGCCTCGAAGACATGGCGCGCACCGAGCACATGGCCCTGCTCGCGCAGCAGCGCCATCAGGCGCATCACCAGCAGGGAGTGGCCGCCCAGCGCGAAGAAGTTGTCGGTCACGCCCACGCGCGGCACGCCCAGAACCCGCGACCAGATGTCGCAGAGCAGGTGCTCGGCCTCGCTGGCCGGCGGCACATAGGCCGCCGTCCACTCGACCTGCAGTGCCGCCAACGCCTTCTTGTTGATCTTGCCGTTGGGCAGCAGCGGCAGCTCGTCCAGGGCCACGAAGGCGCTGGGCATCATGTAATCCGGCAGCTGACGGCCCAGCGCGGCCTTGAGCGCTGCCTCGTCGGACTGACCAACCCAGTAGGCCACTAGGCGGGGCACGCCGGCCTCGCCGACCACCGGCAGGACGACGGCGCGCTGCACGCCGTCAACCCGGCCCAGCGCCGATTCGATCTCGCCCAGCTCGACACGGAAGCCGCGGATCTTGACCTGGTCGTCGGTCCGGCCCATGTACTCCAGCTCGCCCCCGGGGAGGCGGCGCACCAGGTCGCCGGTGCGGTACATCAGCGCACTGCTCGCTGGGTCTGTGCTGTCGTGGAAGGGATTGGGCACGAAGCGCTCGGCGCTCAGCTCGGGCCGGTTCAGATAGCCCAGGGCCAGGCCCTGGCCGGTCAGGTACAGCTCGCCCACCAGGCGGTCCATCACCGGCGCCTGGCGGTCGTCGAGGACCAGGGTGCCGGTGTTGGCAATCGGGGTGCCGATGGTGCTGCGCCCCTGCGCCTGCAGCAGGGCGACGGTGGCGTTCACGCTGCATTCCGTCGGACCATAGGCATTCATCAGCCGGGGCAGCGGCCCCTCGTGCTGGTACCAGGCCTTCAGGGCGGCGTCCGAGACCATCTCACCGCCGATGGAGACATGGCGCACGCTCGCACAGGGTCGCGCGGCGTGCGTCGTGGCCAGCTCGGTCCAGAAGGCCGTCGGCAGGTTCAGCACGGTGAGGCGCTCGGCCTCGCAGCGCTGCCAGAACTCGGCGGCCGAGGTGATCCAGGCGTCCGTGCGCAGCACCAGGCAGGCGCCGCTGGACAGCGTGGTGAAGATCTCCTCCACGGACATGTCGAAGCTGATCGGCGCGAACTGGAGCATGCGGTCGGAGGCCGTCATGCCGTAGCGCTCGATCAGGTCCCGGGCCAGGTTGACGACGCCGCGGTGCGGCACCAGCACGCCCTTGGGCAGGCCCGTCGAGCCCGAGGTGTAGATCACATAGGCCAGGTCCTCGCTGCTGGCACCCGCCACCACCGGCTGGCTCGCCTCGCAAGCCGCCAGCTGCGCCAGCACCTGCGGCGCGTCCAGGCACACGGCCTGCGCTTCCTCCACCGGCACCTGACCCAGCAGCCGCTGCTGCATCAGCACCTTGCGCACCCCGGAGTCCGTCACCATGTGCGCCAGGCGCTGCGCCGGGTAGCTCGGGTCCAGCGGCACATACGCGCCACCGGCCTTGAGGATGCCCAGCAGCCCCACCACCATCTCCAGCGAGCGCTCCATGCACAGGCCCACCAGCTCGTTGCGCTGCACTCCACACGTGCGCACCAGGTACTGCGCCACGCGGTTGGCCTGATCATCCAGTTCCGCGTAGCTCAGGCTGCGGCCTTCGAAGCTCAGCGCCAGCGCCTGCGGCGTCTGCTGCGCCTGCGCCTCGAAGAGCTCGTGGACGCGCTGCTGCGCCTCCTGCGGGCGGCGCGGCCCCTGGGACCTGGCCAGCACCGAGCGCCGTTCCTGCTCGTCCATCAGGGGCAGGTCGAAGACGCAGCGGTCCGGCTCGTCCAGCAGCGCACCGAGCAGATGCTGGAAGGCCCGCGAGAAGGCCTCGATGGTGGCCTTCTCGAAGATGTCGGTGTTGTACTCCCACACGCACTCCAGGCCCTGCGCGCGATCGGTGACGTCCAGAGAGAGGTCGTACTGCGACAGGGTGCCGTGCCGGGGCAGGAGCTCGCTCGCCAGCCCGGGCAGCGGGATCTCGGTGCTCTCGGCCCCGTTCAGGCCGAACATGATCTGGAACACCGGGTTGTGGGCCAGGGAGCGGGCCGGATTGAGGCGCTCGACCACCTGCTCGTACGGCGCGCCCTGGTTCTCGAAGGCGGCCCCCATCAGGGCGCGATGGCGCTCCACGACCTCGGCAAAGCCCGGGGCCCCGGAGAGGTCGCTGCGCAGCACCAGGGTGTTGACGAAATAGCCGATGAGGCTGCCGATCTCCGGCATTTCCCGGTTGGCGACGGCCGTGCCGACCATCAGGTCGCGCTCATTGCTCAGGCGCGCCAGCAGCACGGCAAAGGCGCTGTAGACGCCCAGGAAGACCGTGGCATTCGCACCCTGGCACCACTGCCGCACGCGCTCGGCCAGCGCGTGGGGGATCAGCTGGGTAACCAGACCACCGCGATAGGACTGCTGGGCCGGCCGGCGCGTGTCCAGCGGCAGGTTGTGCAGGGTCGGTGCACCGCTCAGCTGGCGCTGCCAGAACTGCAGCTGCCGCTCCAGCGCCTCCCCCTGGGTGTGCTGGCGTTGCCATGCGGCGTAGTCGGCGTACTGCACCGGCAGCTCCGGCAGGGACGCAGGCGCCCCGCCGAGCTGCTCGGCATAGAGCTGGCAGAACTCCTGCAGGACCAGGGACAGCGACCAGCGGTCCGAAGCGATGTGGTGCAGCGTGACGCTGAGCACGTGCTCATCTGCCGCGCACTTGAAGACGGCGGCGCGCAGCAGCGGATCGCGCTCGATGTCAAAGGAGGTCGCGGTCTCGCGGTCCAGCGCGGCCTCGAGGCGGCGTTCCCGCAGCGCGGTCTCGTGCACCGACAGGTCCTCGAACCGGACCTGGACCGGACGCGCCGGCAGGATCTGCTGGAAGACCTGCGCCTCGGCGTCAATGCCGAAGACGGTACGAAGGCTTTCATGACGCTCGACGATGCGGCTCAGGGCCTGCGCCACGGCCTGGATGTCGAGGGATCCGCGCAGCCGCAGCGCCGTGCTGAGGTTGTAGTGGGCGCTGCCGCCATCCACCCGGTCCAGCACCCACAGCCGCTGCTGGGCGAAGGACGCGGCCAGGCGGCCGTCGCGCCGCGGCAGCGGCGACAGCGCGGACCGGGCCTGCGCCGCCTCGGCTTCACGCAACCACTCGACAAGCGCTGTCTTTTGATCGCGCAGGGCGGCAAGCAGCCCGGCATCCAGGGCGCTTCGATTGCCCCGGACCAGGAGATTGCCGTCGGCACCCACGCTCAGTCGGATGCCCTTTTCGCTCAGTTGGTTCAGCAGCTTGTTCATGGTGATCAGATTTGGATTTCGACTTCGTGTTCGTTCAGGGCGTCCTGCTGGTCAAACTGCAGCAGCGCCGATTGCTTCAGGCTTTCCAGGTGGGCGGCGACGGCCTCGGGCGTCGGCTGGGCGAACAGCTTCTGCACCGTGGGCGCCAGGCCCCAGCGTTGGCGCACCCTGGCCGTGATCCGGGTGGCGTCCAGCGAGGAGCCCCCCAATGCAAAGAAGTTGTCGGTGACCCCCACGCGCGCCACACCCAGCACGTCCTGCCAGATCACGCACAGCTGCGCTTCCACCTCGTTGCGAGGCGCGACATAGGCCTGCGCGTCGGCGCCCAGTTCCGGCTCCGGCAGCGCCTTGCGGTCCAGCTTGCCGTTGGGCGTCAGGGGCAAAGACTCCAGCGTGACGAAGAGCGCCGGCACCATGTACTCCGGCAGGCGCCGACGCAGGGCCTCGCGCAGCGCGGCCACCTCGGCCTCGCCGGTGACATAGGCCACCAGCTTCCTGTCACCGCTCACCTCGCGCGCCAGCACCACGGCCTGACGCACGCCTTCGCAGGCCGCCAGCGCCGCCTCGATCTCGCCCAGCTCGATCCGGAAGCCGCGGATCTTCACCTGGTGGTCCATTCGGCCCAGGAACTCCAGGGTGCCGTCCTCGCGCCAACGCGCCAGGTCCCCGGTGCGGTACATGCGCGGGCTGCTGCCCGGATCTGCCTCATCGTGGAAGGGGTTGTCCACGAACTTCTCCAGCGTGAGCGCCTCGCGATTGAGGTAGCCGCGCGCCAGGCCCAGGCCGGCGATGCACAGCTCGCCTGCCGCGCCCAGCGGCGCCAGCCCGCCGCCCTCGCCCATGATGAAGATCTGGGTGTTGGCGATGGGACGCCCGATGGACAGCGCATCGGCGGCCTGATGGACCTGCTGTGCACAGGACCAGATGGTGGTTTCGGTCGGCCCGTACAGGTTCCACAGCTGGGCCCCCGGCATCGCCAGCAGCTGCTGCGCCAGCGAGGCGCTGAGGGCCTCGCCACCGCACAGCAGCTTCATCGGCCGGTGCGGGCGCCAGCCCTCCTCCACCAGCAGGCGCCAGGTCGCGGGCGTGGCCTGCATGGCCGTGATGCCGCCCTGCTCCATCAGCGCAGCGAGCAGCGCCGCCGAGCGCACCGCGTCGTCGGAGGCGATGGTCACGCGCGCGCCGAGCGACAGCGGCAGGAACAGCTCCAGGCCGTGGATGTCGAAGGAGGGAGAGGTCACCGCCAGCAGATGGTCCGTGGCACCGAGCCCCGGCGCATGGGCCATGGCGCTGAGGAAGTTCACCACGCTGCGGTGCTCCACCAGCACGCCCTTGGGCAGGCCCGTCGAGCCCGAGGTGTAGATCACATAGGCCAGGTCTTTGCTGCTGGCGCCCGCCACCACTGGCTTCACGGCCTCGCAAGCCGCCAGCTGCGCCTGCACCTGCGGCGCGTCCAGGCACACGGCCTGCGCTTCCTCCACCGGCACCTGGCCCAGCAGCCGCTGCTGCATCAGCACCGTCCGCGCCCCGGAGTCCTTCACCATGTGTTCCAGGCGCTGCGCCGGGTAGCTCGGGTCCAGCGGCACATAGGCCGCGCCGGCCTTGAGGATGCCCAGCAGCCCCACCACCATCTCCAGCGAGCGCTCCATGCACAGGCCCACCAGCTCGTTGCGCTGCACCCCGCAGGTCTGCACCAGGTACTGCGCTACGCGGTTGGCCTGCTCGTCCAGCTCGCGGTAGCTCAGGCTGCGGCCGTCATACGTCAGCGCCAGCGCCTGCGGCGTCTGCTGCGCCTGCGTCTCGAACAGCTCGTGGATGCGCACGTCCTGAGGGAAGGCCTGCGTCGTGGCGTTGAAGCTTTGCAGCTGCGCCTGCTCCTGCGCCGGCAGCATGGGAAGGCTGAAGGCATCGGCCTCGGGTTGATCCAAGGCCGCCTTCAGCAGCTCGCGCAGGGTGGCATCGAAACGCCGCACCGTGGCTTCGCTGAAGAGATCGCGGTTGAATTCCCATTCCAGGACCCAGGCACCCTGCCGCTCCTGCACATCCAGGCACAGGTCATAACGGGCCATCTGGGGCTGGCGCGCCAGGTAGCAGGCCTGGACACCGGCAAATTCAGGCACATCTCGACGGTCCTCGTGCAGGGCCAGCATCACCTGGAACAAGGGCGAAACAGCCAGGCTGCGCTCCGGTTGCAGGCGCTCGACCAGGAGCTCGAAGGGCGCCTGCTGATGCTCGTAGGCTTCCAGCAACGTGCGCCTGCTGCGCTGCACGGCGGCCTCGAAGCTGAGCTCGCCCTGCAGCTCCAGGCGCAGCACCAGGGTGTTGACGAAGAAGCCGATCATCTCCGCCAGTTCGGCCCTGCCGCGATTGGCCACCGGCGTGCCGACCACGATGTCGCGGCTGCCGGCATAGCGGGCCATCCAGACGGAGAAGGCGGCATGCAGGCCCATGAAGGCCGTGGCACCGCGGGTGGCGCAGAAGCGCTTCAGGGCCTCGACCTGCTCACGGCTCCATTGACTGAGCCAGAGGCCGCCCTGACGGCGGCCATCGATGCGGCGAGGGAAGTCCGTGGGCAGGCCATGCACCGGCGGCGCGCCGTCCAGCTGCTGCTTCCAGTAGCCCAGCAGACGCTCCAGCCGTTCACCCTGCAGGACCTGGCGCTGCCACTGGGCGTAGTCGGCGTACTGCAGAGTTCCGGGCGGCATGGCCGCAGGCGACTGCCGCACGATGCCGTTGTAGAGCGCGCTGAGTTCCCGAACCAGCGGCTCGATGGAGCTGCCATCGGAGGCCATGTGGTGCAGGGTCACCAGCAGGACGTGGTCCTCGTCGTCCAGCGTGAGCACCTGGACCCGCAGCATGAAGTCGCGGGCCAGGTCGAAGGGGCGCCGGGCCTCTTCGGAAAGACGGCCAGGCAGCGCGGCCTCCCGGTCCGCGGGCGCCAGCGCTGCCAGCGATTCGCTGTGCACCTGGAACTCCTCGGCCGGCAGCAGCACCGGCACCGGATGTCCCTGCTCATCCAGCCTCACGGCGGTGCGCAGCACCTCATGCCGCCGGACCAGCTGCCGCACGGCCTCACCCAGGGCGGCGGTGTCCAGCGCGCCCTGCAGGCGCAAGGCGCCCGCCACGTTGTACTGGGCACTGCCCCCCTCCACATGATCCAGCAGCCACAGGCGCTGCTGGCCGAAGGACAGCACGGGCGTCGAACCCTGAGGCGCCGGAAGCAGCGGCGGCAGCGCCTCACGCTGCAGCGCCTGCACCTGCAGGGCCAGGGAGCGAACCGTGGCCTGCGTCAGCACATGGGCCAGCGTCAGCTCCACGGCCAGACGCTGCTGGACATGCGCCGCCACGCGGGTGGCCAGCAGCGAATGCCCGCCCAGCAGGAAGAAGTCGTCCATGACCCCCACCCGCTCGACACCCAGCACCTCCTGCCAGATCTCGCACAGCTGCGCCTCCACCTCGTTGCGCGGCGCCACGTACTCGCGGGCCTGCCCGCCCAGCTCGGGCTCCGGCAGCGCCTTGCGGTCCAGCTTGCCGTTGGGCGTCAGCGGCAGCGCCTCCAGCACCACGAAGGCCGAGGGCACCATGTAGTCCGGCAGGCGCCGGCCCAGGCTCTCGCGCAGCGTG
>NZ_JBDPZC010000026.1:0-13942 GCF_039872765.1 Roseateles flavus
GCAGATGCTGGCCATGGGCCGCGCGCTGATGACGCAGCCCAAGGTGCTGCTGCTGGACGAGCCCAGCATGGGCCTGAGCCCCATCATGGTCGACAAGATCTTCGAGGTCGTGAACGACATCCATAGCCAGGGCGTGACCATCCTGCTGGTGGAGCAGAACGCCAGCCGCGCACTGGCCGCCGCCAACCGCGGCTACGTGATGGAAAGCGGCCTGATCACGATGACGGGTGCCGGCAAGGACCTGCTCAACGACCCCAAGGTCCGCGCCGCTTATCTGGGCGAGTAAGCACCATCCTCATCGTGCGAAGACGGCTGATGGCGAAGCCGATCGGCCCTCGCGCGAAGCCCGAGGATCCGGCTTTGCCGGGCCTACGGGCTTGCCCCCTTGAGGGCGCGCGCGCAGCGCGTAGGGGGTGGACTATTTCTAGAGCGGGACTACAGACAAGTCGCGAGCAGGAGCCGTAACCCGCAGGTTCAGCAGCCCACAAGGCTGCAGGCGCTCGTTACACAGGAGATGAGACGATGAATTCGCAGATGAAGCTGGTGGCTGCAGCAGCCCTGGCCCTGGTGGGCGGTACCGCCCTGGCTCAAGACCTGGTCGTGAAGATCGGTCACGTCGGTCCCACCAGCGGCGGCATTGCCCACCTGGGCAAGGACAATGAGTTGGGCGCCCGCATGGCCATCGATGAACTGAACGCCAAGGGCGTGACGATCGGTGGCAAGAAGGCCAAGTTCGAACTGCTGGCGGAAGACGACGCCGGCGATCCCAAGCAAGGCACGGCCGCAGCCCAGAAGCTGATGGACTCCAAGGTCAACGGCGTGATCGGCCACCTGAACTCGGGCACCTCCATCCCCGCGTCCAAGGTCTACAGCGATGCCGGTGTGCCGCAGATCAGCCCCTCGGCGACGAACCCCAAGTTCACCCGCAACGGCTACAAGACCGCCTTCCGCGTGGTGGCTGATGACGTGCACCTGGGTGGCACGCTGGGCAAGTACGCCGTGAACCAGCTCAAGGGCAAGGCCATCGCCGTGATCGATGACCGTACCGCTTACGGCCAGGGCGTGGCAGACGAGTTCGAGAAGGGCGTGAAGGCCTCCGGCGGCAAGGTGGTGGGTCGCGAGTTCACCAACGACAAGGCCACGGACTTCAGCTCCATCCTGACCTCGCTGAAGGGCAAGAAGCCCGACGTGATCTTCTTCGGCGGCATGGACGCCGTGGCCGGCCCGATGCTGCGCCAGATGAAGCAGCTGGGCATCGAAGCCAAGTTCATGGGCGGCGACGGCATCTGCTCGGGCGAGCTGCCCAAGCTGTCGGGCGGCACCATGGGTGACGGCCAGGTGGTGTGCGCCGAAGCCGGTGGCGTGGAAGGCGAATCCAAGAAGTCCATGGACGACTTCAAGGCCCGCTTCAAGGACAAGTACAAGGTCGAAGTGCAGATCTACGCACCGTACGTGTACGACGCGCTGAACGTGATGGTCGCCGCCATGGTGAAGGCCGGCTCGGCTGAACCCGCGAAGTACCTGCCGGTGCTGGCCAAGACCGAAGGCTACAAGGGCGTGACGGGCACGATCAGCTTCGACAACAAGGGCGACATCAAGAACGGCGCCCTGACCCTGTACACCTACAAGGGCGGTGCCCGCGAGCAGATCGCGGTCGTGCGCTAAGTCTCCCCGCCGGGGGAGTGACCCGGCAATCTCACGCGGAAATGTTGGAGCCGCCACCGTTGGGGTCAGGTCTTGCCTGGCACCGCGGTGGCGGTTTTCATTGCCGCCGTACCCGCTGCGGCGTCCCCTGCCTCAGCGCCTGCGATGGTCTGTGGGCGGCTCGACGCTGATCGAGGACTGGACATCGCCCGTGCGGCTGGCCCGGACCACCTCCTCGAACGCCGGCAGCAGTTCCGACCAGGCCTGGGCGTCAAAGCCCGCCGGGCAGCGCAGCGCTGCCGTGCCCTGCAGGCGCGGCAGCCGGCCCCGGCAGGCGATGACGATGGTGTTGCTGCAGTCCTCGTCACTGATCACCAGCAGCTCACCGTCGAAGCTGCGCTCCAGCCGGGCCAGGTGCAGCGCAAAGTCCACATGCCCCGTGTGCAGGTTGACGGCCAGCAGGCCGCCGGGCTGCAGGGCGTCCCGGCAGTCGTCATAGAAGCGCTGGGTGCACAGCGCGGGCGGCTGGCCGTGGTAGTCGAAGCCATCGACCAGCAGGACGTCCAGCTGGTAGGGCGGGAAGCGGACGAAATCCGCGCCGTCTCCCAGCAGGACCTTGAAGCGCGCGTCGTCGTCCGGCACCTTGAACTCGCGGCGCAAGGCCAGCACATGCGGATTGATCTCCAGCACCTTGATGCGTGTGGCCGGCAGATGGCGGTGGCAGAACTTCGCCAGCGAGCCGCCTCCCAGACCGATCATGGCCAGCGTGGCCGGGCGTGGCTTGAAGAGCAGGACGCCCATCATGGTGCGCGTGTAGGCCAGCGCCAGGGCGTCGGGCGCCATCAGGTGCATGGTGCTCTGGATCTCGTCCATGC
The DNA here is from genome assembly GCF_039872765.1 of Roseateles flavus. Taxonomy (NCBI): domain Bacteria; kingdom Pseudomonadati; phylum Pseudomonadota; class Betaproteobacteria; order Burkholderiales; family Sphaerotilaceae; genus Roseateles; species Roseateles flavus. Next base: position 2,520 of record NZ_JBDPZC010000026.1, read on the forward strand.
AGAAGTGAAGGGACTTGCTGTCCAGTGTCTCCCGCACATAGGGCCTGACATGGGCGTTGGCGTCGGCGTCTTCGAGGGCAAGAAAGGAATCACTCATGGGCGGCTGGGGAGGCTGGGGCGGTGCGGTGTCGACGGGCGGCGCGGAGGTCCTGCCACAGCGGCGGGCTCGCGACCAGGATCAACGCGAAGGCGAAGGGCAGGGTGGCGGAGAAGCCCAGGTGCTTGAAGGCCAGGGCGCCCGCCAGGCCGCCCACAAAGAACAGGGACAGGATCAGCAGATGGATGCCCAGCCTGTCACGGTTGGCCTGCACGCGGTGGACCGCGTTGCGCTCCCTGGAACGGTTCCAGTAGAGCAGGCGGCCGAGCTCGATGCCGATATCCGTCACCACGCCGGTCATGTGGGTGGTGCGAATCTCGGCCTGGGAAATCTTGGTCACCATGGCGTTCTGCAGACCCATGATGAAGCACAGCAGCAGCACCGCCGTGGGCACCAGCAGCTGTGGCAGACCGCGCAGATGGGCGCCCACCAGGCCGAATCCCAGCAGAAGCAGGGCTTCCACGAGCAGAGGCAGGGCGTACTTGCCCTGCAGCTGCCGGCGGCGCGCCCAGTTGATCAGCAGGGTCGTGCAGGCGGCACCGGCCACGAAGGACAGCAGCGTGGCCAGCGCGGACAGCGCCAGCCGCAGCTCCCCGATCGCCAGGTCATCGGCAATACCGGAAATGATGCCGGTCATGTGCGAGGTGTAACGCTGCACGGCCAGGAAGCCGCCCGCATTCACCGCGCCCGCCACGAAGGCCAGCAACGCGCCCAGCTGACGATTGCTGCTGCGGGTGCGGTGGCGCGAGGTAAGGCGCTGCAGGTGATCGAGGGGCATGGGCGGGCGTTGGCAAACGGCGGAGCCGGTTGAAACGCTAATTTAATGCGCCTTGAATGCGCGTGCAATTATAATGTGATTAACATAAGGAGCCTGCCATGGAGATGAAGACGGCACGCCTGACGGTGCTCATCGATCCCGACAAGAAGAAAGCCCTGGAGACCCTGTGCGCCAGCCAGGACGTGACCCCGTCACAAGTGGTCCGCAAGCTGATCCGCGAATACCTGGCGGCTCACGGTGTGGATGTGGTGCCGGGCCCAGGGCAGGAAGAGGCCGCCGCCAAGGGCCTGGGACGCTGAGCCGGCGCGTCGGCTCGCACGGCTCATGGGCTGGAGCAGCCAGGGCCTTGCCGCGCATGTCTGCTGTCCGGCGATCAGTCCCGGGGCGGAAACAGAATCCTCACCTGCAGGCCGCCTTCATCCATGTTCCGGAGGCTCACGCTGGCATGGTGCAGGTTGGCGATCTCCTAGACGATGGCCAGTCCCAGTCCCGAGCCCTGGCCACTGGCCTGCCGGCCGCGATAGAAGCGCAGCATGACCTTCACCAGCTCGTCCGGCGGGATGCCGGGGCCACTGTCGCTGACCGTCAGGCCAGGAGGCTCCGCCTGTACGGTGATGCGGATCGTGCCGGCGGCGGGCGTGTAGCGGATGGCGTTGTCGATCAGGTTGCCCAGGGCCTCGCTGAGCAGGTCGGGGTGACCCACGATGGCCGCGCGCCGTGTGCTGGAGGAGGCATCACCCGCCTCGATCAATTCCATGGTCAGGCCCTTGTCGTGGGCACTCTCCAGAAAAGATTCGCCGACGGCCCGCGCGAGATCGTCCAGGTCTACCGGACCGGAATCCGGGCTGCTGGCCAGCTCCGGATCCAGGCGGCTGAGGGCCAGCAGTTGCTGGACCAGGCGGGCGGTGCGCTGGGTTGACGCCTGCAGCCCGGCCAGCACGGCGCGGGTGGAGGCCAGGTCTGGTGCCTCGGCGGCCCGCGCCAGCCCTAGCTGGAGGCCCGTGAGCGGCGTGCGCAGCTGGTGGGCGGCCGTGGAGGCGAAGAGCTTCTCGCGGTCCAGCACCTCGCGCAGCCGGGCCAGCAGCTCGTTGAGGGCCTGTGCAAAGGGCAGCAGCTCGCGCGGCACCTCGCTCGTGGGGATGGGCATCAGGGAGGCATGAGACTGGGTGTTCCACTGGTCGGCCATGCGCTGCAGAGGGCGCAGGGTGCGCCGTACGGCGGCCAGCAGGATCCATGCCGCGACGACGACGATCAGGCCGACGGGCGCATAGACCCACAGCAGCTCCCGAAAGACGCGCCGCCGCTTGTTGAGCGTCTCCCCGACCCCCACCAGGACAGCGCGCGACGGATCGGTGACGCTGTCCACCTGCACCCAGACCACCCGCACCGGATGGCCGAGGAAGGGGGCCTCGAACGCCCGGGCGCCCTTCTCGTAGCTGCGGACATCGCTGCCCGAGCGCGGCAACGCAGGTTCGCCCGCGAGCACGTGATCGCCTTCCTGCACCGAGAAATAGGTCCGGTCGTCGGCGTCGTAGGTCAGGACGGCCTGGGCCTGGCGGTTGAGGCTGAGCACGGCCTCGTGCTGCTCGAAGCGGACCTGCGAGGCCAATGAACGGGCGGCATCCAGCAGCCAGCGGTCGAAGACCGCGTCGATGAGTCCGCTGGCAGCGTTGGCGCTCAGGAAGCTGGCCACCAGGACGACGCCCAGCAGCGGGGCCAGCAGCCGCCATCGCAGGCCGCCTTCGAGCCCCTTGGGCCGGCGCAGCGCCTGCAGCAGCGGCCTCTTCATGCCAGGCCTTGCTCCGGGCCGGCATCCAGGACCAGGCGGTAGCCAAAGCCCCGCGAAGTCTCGATGCGCACCTGGCAGTCCAGCAGCTTCTTGCGCAGGCGTGAGACATAGACCTCGATGGCGCTGTCCCCGACTTCCAGGTTCCGCTCGGCCAGTGCGTCCAGCAGCACTCGCTTGGGCACCAGGCGTGGAGCGCGCTGGATCAGCAGGCCCAGCACTTCGAATTCCCGTGGATTGAGCTCCAGCGGGCGTCCGTCGCAGCTGACCATGCCTTCGTCGGGCAGCCAGCTGAGGCGGCCGAGCTGGGCGCGGCGCGTGCGCGAGGCGACCGAGCGCCTCAGCAGCGCCTCCATGCGCGCATCGAGCTCTTCCACCGAGAAGGGCTTGACCAGATAGTCATCGGCACCGGCCTTGAGTCCTGCCACGCGATCGGCCACCTGGTCCCGCGCCGTTAGCACCAGCACTGGTGTGCGCGGGTCGCCCTTTCGCCACTGCTGCAGCCACAGCAGTCCGTCGCCATCGGGGAGACTCAGATCCAGCACCAGCAGATCAGGCGTTAGCCCGACGACGACCTCGGTGGCCCGGTCCAGTCGTTCGCAGACCTGCACCGCCCAGCCGAGCTGCTTCCAGCGCAGCTGCAGTTCCCAGCTGATGATGGGGTCGTCCTCGATGAGCAAGATTTGCATGCGACATTGTGGACCCGCGGTCCGAAGGTGCTTGATAGTGGTTTGCAAGCTTGCCGGATTAAGCTGAACGACGGTTTGCCGTCGTGGCACTGGTGCTGCAGGCCGGTCCCGGGTCTTCATCTCCTTTCCAGTTCCCATGCAAACGCGCCTCGACCTACCCCAGCCCGCCCCGCTTGCCACGGCCGCCCCGAATGAAGTGCCTGCACGCCAGGCGGTCTCCCTGCCTGATGCCCCAGCCGGGCGTTCTCCCGGCTGGGTGCCTCCGCTGCGCGCCCTCCGGGTCCTGGCCCGGCGCATGGAGCTCGGTGCCAAGGACTGGTTGAAGCTGGTCGTGGCCTTTGCGCGGCATCCCCGGGCCGTGAGTGGCTGGCTGGTGCTGCTGGTCGGGGACCCGGTGCTGCAGCGTGTCAATGACGCCAGGCTGCTCAGCAAGGTGACGCGACCCTACCTGGACCAGGCCTTGTCCCTGCCGGAGCGGGTGCGCCTCCTGGCGGGCCACTATCGCTGGCTCCATGCGCAGGGCATGGGCGACCTGGCCTGCGCGGCCCATGCCGCTCCCCAGTGGCTCTATGGCTGGCAGGGCAAGGACGGAACGGGCTTCGAACTGCAGTTGCAGGCTATGCATGACGGTCATCGCGAAGGGGAGCTGAGCCTCAGCCTGCGCATGGACGGGCGCACGCTGTACACGCTGACGGGCCTGGTCGATGCGCAAGGTGCGGGCGCGCCTGCCTTCGTTGTGGGCCGGCTGCAGGGAGAAGCCTCGCAGGATGCCGCCGAGCGCATGCGCCTGGCCACCAAGGCCCTGCATGGATGCCGGCCGGCCAGCCTGCTGGTCACTGCGGCGGCCCAATGGAGCCAGGCCCTGGGTTGCTCCTGGCTGGAGCTGGTCGGCAACAGCCAGCGCATCGCCATCAATGCCTGGCGCCGGCGGCGCATCCTGGCGGACAACGAGCGGCTCTGGCAGGAGATGGGCGCAAGCCTGGGCTGCAACGGCCGCTGGCGCCTGCACGCCCGTGCCGGCCGGGAACTGGACCTGGACAGCATTCCTTCGCGCAAGCGGGCCGAGGCGCGCCGCCGGCACGCGCTGCTGCAGGCGCTGTCGGAGGGCCTGCAAGAGTCCATGCGCCGTGCGGTACTTCCGCGGCCCTGAAGGACTCAGAAGATCGAACGGCCCGTCAGGGTGGTCAACCACTCCAGGGCCGCCACCCCGGCCAGCGAGTTGCCATTTGCATCCAGGCCGGGTGACCACACGCAGATGCCGCAGACATTGGGGATGAGGGCCACGATGCCGCCACCCACGCCACTTTTGGCGGGCAACCCGACGCGGAAGGCGAAATCGCCTGCGGCATCGTAGGTGCCGCAAGTCAGCATCAGGGCATTGAGCCGCTTGGAAAGGCTGGGTGACAGCAGGCGCTCGCCACTCCATGGCAATTCGCCATGGTTGGCCAGCAGCAGCATGGCCCGGGCCAGCTCCACACAGCTCATCTCGATGGCGCAGTGGCTGCAGTAGGCGTCCAGGATGCGATCGACAGGATTGTGCAACCGGCCGAAGCTGCGCATGAAATGGGCCATGGCCGCGTTGCGGTCGCTGTGCTTGCGCTCCGACTGCGCGACCCGCAGGCTGTAGTCGACGGTGGCGCTGTCGGACAGCCTGCGCAGCAGGTCCACCAGGGCAGTCTCGGGCTGGACATGGCGCGTGCACAGCACGTCGGTGACGGCCAGTGCACCTGCATTGATGAAGGGGTTGCGCGGCTTGCCACCTTCATGCTCAAGCTGCACGAGCGAGTTGAAGGGCGTCCCGGAGGGCTCGCGGCCCACGCGCTCCCAGAGCGCGTCACCCTCATGCCGAAGGGCCATCAGCAACGCGAAGAGCTTGGAAATGCTCTGAATGGAAAAACGCTGGCGCGATTGCCCGGTCTCCCAGAGTCTGCCGTCGATGCCCACGATGGCCATGCCGAACTGTTCGCGCGGCACGCGGGCCAGTTCAGGGATGTAGCTGGCGACCTGGCCCTGGCTCAACAGGGGCTGGGCACGGGCGGCGATCTCCTGCAGCGCTGCGTCGAAGTCAGGCCAGGGCAGGGGGAGGGTACGGCTCATGCGCGCATGCTAGCGCCACCGTCATGGCTTCTAAGCCTGGCACGCGGCAATGGCGGTGACACTGGCTTCGCGAGCCGGCAACGGCCACTTGCTCGGGATGGCCCCGGCAGCGCAGGCTCTGTGCTCTGGGTAGGCCACTTCTTTGCTGCCTGGAGGGGCCGTCGGGTGTGCAGTATTGGGGGCGAAAGGCCGTGAAGGCCTGCGCATGTTCACAAAGCCCACGGCATCTCGGCGACAGTTTTGCGAACGCTGGGAGCCTTCCGGGGCGAGTGCCGCACACACAGAATTTCATGTGATCTTCCCGAACTGGTCACGCCGCGTGCGGCCTTGCCTGAGCAAGGGGCGGGCCGCCCCTGAGCCGCCGGCGCAACAGCCGACTGATTGCAGTTCAATTGCAGCCAGCATGTCGCGACACTGCGACGCCGCCCCCGTATTCATGGGGGGGCAAATGTTTCTGGATGTCATCGGGTTTTTCAGTGCCTTGCGAGCCCTGGGCGCCGGGGAACGGGCCGATATCCGGGGTGGCTGCGGCATGGTATGTCCCTCTGCTGCCTAGTATTTGCCGCTTGCCTGGGCTAGGCATGCGCTCACGCCCGCTGGCTGTAAGACAAGCCCTAACTTAGTTAGGTCGCGTGTCACTAGTAACTTCTTGCAGGGTTGGCGTCGGCAAAAAATAATGGAAGTGGCCATAGACTGGTCATACGACCTCGCTAACGTTGTGAGATCGGTGGTCAGGGCAGGAAAAACACCCGGGTGCATCCATCAGGGTGTTGCCTGGCCAATAGGCTTGCTCTTGCACCGGGTGAGCCAGTGAAGAGATTGTGGAGTTCGCATGGACCCCCGCAATCCAGACCGAGGTGCATACAAAGGCTTGAGGAAATCAGCGGCTCTGCTGGCTGCGTCTGCATTCATTGGCTCTGCCATGAGTGCTGACAGGCAGGGCTTTGTTCATCATTCTCGATTGCGAAGTAGGGGGGCATGTGCCATGAACAGATACGAAGTCCTGCGCGGGCGGGAGTCCCAGGCGCGGACTTACGCGGCAAATTTTGAAGGCGTCTTCGAGTCAGGGGCAGGCATCCGACTGCGTGACCAGAGTGGCCGGGAGATCATTGACTGCCTGGCCTGCGCGGGAGCGCTGCCATTGGGGCACAACCATCCTGAGTTGGTGGAGGTGTTGACCCAATTCATTAAGTCAGGGCATGTCCATCAGGCCCTGGACCTCACGACTCCGGCCAAGTACGAGTTTGTCCAGGAACTGTTCGGCTTGCTGCCCGAGGAGTTCGCCAGCCGCGCAAAGGTCCAGTTCTGCAGCCCCAGCGGTTCCGACGCCGTCGAGGCAGCCCTCAAGCTGGCCCGCTTCGCCACGGGGCGGCACAACATCATCGCCTTCCATGGTGCCTACCATGGCATGACGGGCAATGCCCTGGCCGCCATGGGCAACCTGGGGCCCAAGGCCGGCATCGGGCCCGGGCCTGGTGGTATCCATTTCATGCCCTATCCCTACCGATTCCGCTGCCCCTTCGGCACGGACGGCAGCCAGACGGACGAGCTGTCCATCAACTACCTGCGTCGGGTCCTCGAGGATCCGGAGAGCGGCATTGCCAAGCCTGCTGCGGTGATCGTGGAGGCCGTACAGGGCGAAGGAGGCTGCATCCCGGCCTCGGGCGACTGGCTGCGGGCACTCCGCGCCTTGACGCAGGAGCATGGCATCCCGCTCATCCTCGACGAAGTCCAGAGCGGCTTTGCGCGCACAGGGCAGATGTTCGCCTTCGAGAGTGCCGGAATCGTGCCGGATGTGCTGGTGCTTTCCAAGGCGCTGGGCGGCGGCTTCCCGCTGGCGGTCGTGGTGTATGACCAGTCGCTGGACAAGTGGCCTCGCGGCATGCATGCCGGCACCTTCCGTGGCAACCAGATTGCCATGGTCGCCGGGCAGGCCACGATGCGCATTCTTCAACGCGACGGTCTCGCGCAGCATGCCCAGAAGATGGGCGAGCTGCTGATGTCGGGCCTGCGCGACCTGGCCCGCCGCTATCCGGCGCTTGGTGACGTGAGAGGCCGGGGCCTGATGGTGGGTGTCGAGGTGGCCGAACCGCAGCAGGGCGGCCAGCCCGGTCCCGGGAACGGGGCTTTGGCCCGGGCCATCAAGCGTTGCGCCATGGAGGCGGGCCTGATGGTGGAGACCGGCGGCCGCCACGGCGCCGTGCTGCGCTTCCTGCCGCCACTGATTCTCACGCCGTCCGATGTCGGCGCCATTCTTGATCGCCTGGATACGGCGGTGTTTCACGCTTTGAAGCAACAGGGGGTGGCTCATGCAGCCTGAGGTCCAAACCACGAATGCAGTCCAGGACGCGGCTGCCGATCCCTCCATTGCGGAGGCTCCCAAGAAGAAGCCCTTGCTCACGCGCGCCTTCATCCTGCTGTGGCTCAGCGAGACCTCCTTCGATATCGGCGCCGCGCTGATGGGCTTCGCCCTCGGTGTCTGGGTCTTCGAGAAGACGGGCTCGGCCGAGCAGTTCTCCTGGACCATTCTGTCGGCGGCCGTGCCGGCCCTGCTGATGACGCCGTTCTCCGGAGGGCTGGCGGACCGCTATGACCGTCGCTGGGTCATCGCAAGCTGCGATGTGGTCACCGCCCTGATGGTGATGGTGCTGGCGGCGCTGCTTTACTACGACACCTTGTCCGTCTCGCACCTGCTGGTCTTCAATGGGGTGGGTGCGGTCGTCGGAGCGCTGCGCAATCCGTCCTATATGGCCGCGATCGGCGCCATCGTCCCCAAGGACAGCTTGACTCAGGCCAATGGCCTGGTGAACCTGTCGCAGGCGCTCATGCACGTGGGGGCACCCTTGATGGCGGGCTATGTGATGGCGTCGTGGGGCCTGGGCGGCATCATGGTCATCGAGGTTGCCCTGGTCATTGCCGGCGCCGCCGCCATCTTCGGCGCGCTGTCCAGCGCACGCCACGCCATCCGAGGCACCGAGGAGCCTAGCAAGCAGCATCCCGTGCGGGCCATGATCGACAGCTTCCGTTCGGCCCTCGGCTATTTCCGTACCGAGCCGCTGATGATCGGCCTGCTCGCCTATGCCGTGCTGCAGGAAAGCCTGATGGTGCTGATCACGGCCATGATCACCCCACTGGTGCTGTCCACCGGTACCAGCGATACGCTGGGCCTGGTGCTGACCTGTGGTGCCCTTGGCAGCATGGTGGGCGCGGCACTGCTGGTGGTGCTGAAGATCAACAAGCGTCTGATGGTCTGGGTCCTGGTGACCGACGCCTGCCTGTCCCTGGCTGTCGTGCTGGCCGGCTTCACCACCTCTCCAGGCGTATGGTGCCTCTGTGCCTTCATCGCGATGGCAGCGGGCGCAGCCTCTGGTTCCTGCGCCGGAGCCCTGTGGATGCGCAAGATCCCCAAAGCCAAGCAGGGCAGCATCTTTGCCCTGATCGGTGCCCTGCACCTGCTGGCGCTTTGCGTGGTCATGACGCTCGGCGGTGTTGCTGGCGAGCATGTCTTCGAGCCGGCACTCGCAACCGGAGGGGCCTGGTCCGAAACCATCGGACAGGTGATTGGCGTGGGCAAGGGGCGTGGCTTCGGCTTCCTCTACGTCCTCTGCGGGGGCGTATGCGTCATCGCATCGCTGCTGGCCCTGCTCAATCGCCACATGCGAGAGCTTGACCTGCGGGTGGATGACCAGCCGGATATCGAATCGATCGCATCGGTACCGGCTGAGGGGGCTGCCGTCCCTCAACCCAGCACCTGACACGCAGCGCGCGTAGATCGGGTCCTGTCTGTGGTCCAGGCATCAAGCGATGCCTGGACTGCGGAAGCTTTTTACTTTCCGAAACCTGACGAAGCGGGCCGCCTGGCTCCGCACAAGGCTGCGCCTGTTCGTCGCACCTTCCAGGGCATTGCTAGAAATCGTTGCTGGGTCGCGGCCCGGGCAGGAGAAGAACGTGTCAGTCCTCATCGATATGAACCAGGCAGCGCAGACCTCGCATCCCTTGCCCGCGGCGGAAGTCGGAAACTGGCATGAACTGTCTTCGATCCAGCGCACCATTTGGTTCCTCTACCGCATGCAGCCTGAGCTGCAGGGGGGCTACAACATTGCCTTCGCGGCCCGCGTGCAGCCGTCACTGGATGCCGAGCGCTTCCAGCGTGCGCTCGATGGCCTGGCGGCCCGGCATCCCATGCTGCGGGCCAGCTTTGGCGAGTTCGACGGTGAGCCGCGGCAGCGCATCCAATCCCACGCCTCTGTGCCTCTTGCGATCCACGAAGTCGATTCGCTCGACGAGGCGGTCCTGGGACCGCGGGTGGAGGCGGACCGCGCACGCCCCTTCGTGCTGGATGCGGCGCCCCTGATCCGTGCCAGCCTCTATCGCGACGGCTCCGGTACCGACGTCATGCTGCTGGCCGTGGATCACCTGGTCTGCGACGGATGGTCGCTGTGGCAGATCCTGGAAGAGCTGGACCATCTGCTGAAGCTGGAATCGGGCGCGCCCGATTCGACCGAGCTTGGCCTAGCCGACGCTCCCTCATTCCTCGATCACGTCAGCCAGCAGCGCGCATGGCTGGAAAGTCCTCAGGGCCAGAGGCAGTTCGAGTACTGGAAGTCGGCGCTGGCGGAGTCCTATCCACGCCTGGAGTTGCCGGTTGATCACCTTCCCGACCGGGCCCTGGTGAAGGAGACCCGCGAAACCCTCACGGTGGTGCTGAACCCGGCACTGACCGCCGGCCTGCGTGAGCTGACGGAGCGGCACCAGGGCACGATGTTCGCCACGTTGCTGAGCTCGTACTTCATCCTTCTGCATAGGCTGACTGGACAGGATCAGCTCGCCGTCGGCTCCCCCATGCCCGCGCGTGGGCGCGAGTGGGGCAGCACCCTGGGCAACTTCACCAATCCTGTCGTGATGCGGGCCCAACTGGATCCGCAGCTCAGCGTTTCAGCGCTGCTCAAGCAGGTGCAGCAAACAGCTTGGCGGGCACTGAAGAACCAGAGCTATCCCCTGGTGGAAATCGTGGAGCGCCTCAATCCGGTGCGTGCTGACGACGGCCATCCCTACTTCAACGCCCTGTTCGTGTACCAGAAGGCACGCGCGGCCTCCCAGACCCTGGGACTGATGGCGCACTCCAAGGAAGTTGGCGAAGTGGACTGGGGCGGTGCAAGGCTCAGTGCCTACGGCCGTATTCAGAACACGGGGGGCTCAGGCCTCGATCTGCTGCTGGAGATGGCCGAGGTGGGCGACACGGTGATCGTCCCGCTGGACTACGACAGCAGCAAGTTCGAGCGCCGCACTGTCGAGCGCTTCCTGGGCTACTGGCAGCGCCTGCTGGAGGCCATGGTGGCTGATGAGCAGATGGCGGTGGGGCGGCTGCCGATGCTGCCGGCGGCGGAGCGCGAGCAGGTGCTGCGAGGCTGGAACCAGACGCAGGAGGCGCTGCCGCTGGATCGCTGCGTGCACGAGCTGATCGAGGCGCAGGTGCGTCGAGATGGGGCGGCGGCGGCGGTGGTGGAGGCCGGCGGGGTGCTGAGCTATGCGCAGCTGAACGCGCAGGCGAACCGTCTGGCGAGGCGGCTGCGGGAGCTGGGGGTGGGTCCGGACGTGCGAGTGGCGCTGTGCGCGCAGCGCGGATCGAGCATGCTGACGGCGCTGTTGGGGATCTGGAAGTCGGGCGGAGCGTATGTGCCGCTGGACCCGGCGTATCCGCAGGAGCGGCTGGCGCACATGCTGCAGGACAGCGAGCCGGCGGTGCTGCTGGTGCAGGGCGAGCAGGAGGCGGTGCGAGGGCTGGCGGGGTCGGGCACGGTGGTGCTGGATCTGCAGGACGATGCGTCCTGGCGCGGGCTGGAAGACACGGACCTGCCGGTGGCGCAGACGGGGGTGGGCCCGCGGCACCTGGCTTACGTGATCTACACCTCGGGCTCCACGGGCAAGCCCAAGGGGGTGATGATCGAGCACCGCGGGCTGGTGAACTACGGGCTG
>NZ_JBDPZC010000027.1:0-11254 GCF_039872765.1 Roseateles flavus
TGCTTATGGCTGTTCATCCGGTGTTGGCTCTGGAGTGGATTGGGTGTTTGGCGACTTCCAGTCTCTCAAACCCAATCCGGATGAACACCGGATACAACCTATTGAAGCTTCACACCTAGGGACCCGGAAATTCCGATTTCGACTGTCGTGCTAAATTGTTTCAGCACGGCCCCGCCAATGTAGTCTTCAAGAATTAGAGCCATGACCCCTTCAGCGAATTCGTGCAGAGGTTTGTCAACCGCATTGACCTCATCGATCACCTTGGCAAACGCCTCCCGCATCGTTGCACAGTTCGTTATGCGCATTAGTTCAGTGTTGAAGATCGTCTCGCTAAACGGATAGAGGCAATTTCCCCTCGATTCGCCAATATAAAGTGAAAGGTCGTGCTCGTTCATCTCTTCCTTAGGCGCTGTGCCAGCGGACTCTATAGAAAAGTGAAATGCGAGACCATTTCTTATATCTGCGATGGCATTTCGCTTTGAGAAATATTTCTTTAGCCGATCGAGGGATTGTGCTTGGTCATCGTTCAACCTTGAGACGTACTTCTTTGAAAGCTTTGATCTGAAGAATCCAACATCAATTGCGTTCCATGCCTCTAGAATTTTTCCAACGAGGACTCGGGTGATCGAGTACATCTGGATCGACTGGGCGTACGCAACCTGCACTGGCTCGTCATCGAAGTGAGAGGATGCGATAAGCAATCGGTTGAAGATGTTGAACTCGTTGAGCGCGTGGCCCAGTGCGACCAAGAGAGCTCTTTCCGCGTCCGGGATCTTCAGGAACGCCTCTGCTGGTAGACAAATCTGGCGAAGTTTCATTCTGTATCCGGCATGCGCACGATCGAGAGATCATCTCGTCCACGCAAGCCCTAGTTGTGAAGCGTCAAGAGGTTGTTTCCTGACGAACTGAGCCTGGAGATGGGCGGCAGACCGCCGATGCCGCTATGCGGACGGTGGCAGTTGTAGTGATGCTGCCACTGGGCCAAGGCCTCAGTGCGCTGGGCCGAGTTCTGATACGTCCAGCCATAGGCCCATTCGCGCAGAGCCGACTGGATGAAGCGCTCGGCCTTGCCATTGGTCTGGGGCCGGTAAGGCTTGGTGAACGAGTGCTTGATGCCGAGCTCCAGGCAGGCCTGGCGGAACTCGCGTGAGCGGAAGGCCGAGCCGTTGTCGGTGAGCAGCCGTTGCACGCAGACCCCCATCCTGGCGTAGTAGGCCACGGCGGTTCTCAGGAACAGCACCGCCTGCACCTTCTTCTCGTCCGGATGCATGGCCGTGAAGGCCAGCCGGGCGTGATCGTCGATGGCGACGAACAGCGTCTCCCAGCCCGCGCCATCCACCGAGTCGCGCCGATTGCCTGTGACACGGTGGCTCGGGCGCACGATGCGGCCGAGCTTCTTGGTATCCATGTGCAGCAGCTCGCCTGGCGCCTCGCGCTCGTAGCGCACCACAGGCTGTGCGGGCTCCAGGTCGCTGAGCTTGGACAGTCCGGCTCGTGCCAGCACGCGGCTGACTGTCGAGGCCGACACGCCCACGCTGCGTGCGATGTTGGACTGCAACATGCGCCTGCGTCGCAGTTCAACGATGAGCAGTGCCTTGGCCGGATCGATGCTACGCGGCGAGTGCGCCGGACGCGACGAGGCATCGCCCAGCGCTGCCTCACCGCCGGCCAGATAGCGCCCCAGCCACTTCCTGGCAGTGGGCGCCGTCACGCCTTGCGCAGCGGCAGCTTCAGGGGCATTGAGACCGCCTGTGGTCATCTGTTTGACCATCTCGATGCGGCGGGCGTACGTAAGTCGGGCATGCTTATGGCTGTTCATCCGGTGTTGGCTCTGGAGTGGATTGGGTGTTTGGCGACTTCCAGTCTCTCAAACCCAATCCGGATGAACACCGGATACAACCTATTGAAGCTTCACACCTAGTGTTCGTCGACATGCGCGGTATACAAGTCCTGTCTGGCGGTTGCTCCGAAAGGGGCCTTACATACCCTAGAACTCTCGTGGTTCAGTCGACTAGACGATATCCACATCGGCCTCCCACTCACGGCCATCCTTAATGTTCCGTGAAATTCGGACAAGCGCTTCCAGAACTTTTGTATGGCCAAGGGCTGTGTCGTAGCCAGATCCCTTCCACTTTGCATTCCAAAATTCGATCGTTTGCCGTTTGAGCAGCTTCGTCACTTGACTTGCCACCTCTGCAAAGTCGGAGAGGTCTAGATCTAGTTCATCTAGGTCGGCCATCGCCGCAAGGCGATCCACAACGAATCGACTCATGCAAATGATGCCGACCTTCTCGGTAAGTTTACAGTTATCGGAAAAGGCTGCATCACCCCATGCGGCTACTATTGCTTTCCAGATCGCAACGAAGAAGTCACGCTGGACGTCGTGATCATCGAGTTTGGGGAGATTTAGTGACTCGATATATTGAAGAGATCTCTCGAAGGCTTCGGGAACAATCTTCTTTAGTTTGCCCTTGGTTGTCGGAAAGTCGACACGGTTTGCGAACGGACTGCCTGCGCCATTAATGATCTCCACATGCCCGAGTCGTTCGCTGTCGAGCGCGATCTTCGCTGCCTTTAATCTCTGGCTGAGGTCCTTTGGCTTGAAGGTCAGCGCAAGCGCCTTAATGTGATTCTGAGAAACCTTTGAGCCTTTATTGTTTATTACGAGGAACTGAAACGCCTTCTCAGTGTCTGTGGCGTTCATGATGGCAACCACCGGAACTTTGACGTTCTTGTCGAAGTCAGAAATTCCGAGAAGTCTATGCTGGCCGTCGATAACCAGACCCGGCTTCTTAGGCCCACTGGTGATTGGAATGGTCAGTTGATTTTCATCTGCGGAGACCTTGCTTTGGTCGAGCGCAATGACGATAGCAGTCGGAATTGTGTTGGCCTCGTTCTCGAAGAACTTAGAAATTTGCCTGCGCTTGGCAATGTTTTCACGCCGCTGTACTCCTTGGACACCAGGCCCCAGGCGCTCGATATCGGACCATTCCAGCACATCGCCCGCTGATGCAGCAAAAACGCAGAATGAAGGCGCAGCGTCGTTGTTACGCTGGGAGAAGAACGTACAAGCATAGGTCTTGCTTGCTTCAATCGAATCTAGCGTAGTCGTTTTCTTCTTTACCACAAAACTTCCCCTAGTGAGTCAAGGTGATTCTGAGTGTTAAAAATGTCCCAGGTGTCATCAGCATCTAGCGGCTTCAAGTCGCCGAACGGACCGACTGCCAATAGCGCGTGCTTTAAGCTGATTTTCTCGCGCTGTGCGAGCATCACCACCGCCCGACGCTGAAGGAGAATCTTCTGAGCCAGAGGCAGGCGAGGGAGATAGTCACTTAAATGGAAGTCGATTGGATAGATGAACTCATGGACGCTTCCTTGTTCCCAAGTGACGAGGTCACTTTTCACTTGGTTGCATCGGGCACATGCGGGTACAAGGTTGTCCGAAACTGAGTCGCCGCCGAGAGAAGACGGCCACACATGCTCCAGCGTAGCCCTGTTCCCTTGAACGTCCCGTACGATTGAGTCTGAATCCGCGGTCAGCGTAGTTCCACAGAAACAGCATTTGTGGATTCGGCGCTTATGCCAAATTTCAGTTTCGATACTCTTGGGGATCGGGTTGTCCGAGGCATCCTTTGCACGCAAGGTGTCTCGCACAAGGACTCCCAAATCTTCCCTGTCCAACCAACCGAACCACTCGCGCAACGTGGTGGTGAGCCTGGCGTTGCAGATCGTGCGATCAACTGCTTTGTCGCGAAAGATGCCGTGCGATGCCTTCATGATGCGCTTGAAGGCAAAGGCGATCATCGAGCCTTCAAGGTACGTCCCAAAGGGTGCTCCGCGCCCGGTAAGGCGAACAAACTTTTGCTGTCCTAGGCGACTCGACCTGAGGTCCTTCATTCCGTGGACAACGAGTCGCTGAAATAGGCGCTCCCCAGCGGTGCTCGGCTTTACCTGACTGAAAAAGTCGGTCACGTTCCATGTTCCTTTGGTCAAATGCAAGGCCGGATTACCAGATGTTAAGGACCTTGTGCAGTTGGACCGAAAGCCGCCATTTAGGATGCGCTTGGCAATACTCAAGCGCAGCCAAGGTGTACGTCACGCCTCACACCGGCAGGGCCGGCCCAGCTTGATCAGCGGTAGCGATTGAGCCACAACCTTGGGTTTCATAGAGGTCCACTCGGACCAGTTGAGGCAGTCTCTTGCTCGCCTGCTTCTGAATCCAGGTCGCAAGGCTTGCCGTGTCGCAGTCAGGGATCCCAGCCAACTGGTGCAGCGGGTGGTGGTCGAGTGACTTGAATATGGGATCGAAGATCGCCTTTACGTCGCCAAAGTCGACGGTCCATCCCATCATGGCATCCAACGGCGCAGTCAGATGCAAGCGTAGGGTGTAGGTGTGCCCATGGATCCGCGCCTGGGGTGCATCGGCAGGCGCACGTCGATATTGCACCGCGCTATCAAGAGTGAACTCCTTCCAGATCCGGTACTGCGCGCCATCGAAGTTCGCGCCGCAGCTGCCCGTTTCGAACACAGTCACCCAGGACAACTCTGGCAGCACAAGCGCTAGGCGCTGCCACAGCCAAGCTGAGATCACCTCACTCGTCGGATTGTTCAGGCCCTCGATCTCGTTGAGGCATTGGTAGTTCAGTTCGTGGTGGAACGGAGCCCAGATGGCATCGAGATGGTCGTAGTCAATGCTGAGGTCGCGGTCCCCCACGTTTTGATCGGCATGTACGATGACCTCAAAGCCATGGCCGTGCAAGCGTCCGCATTTGTGCCCAAGCGGCACGTTGGGGAGTTGATGTGCAGCCTGGAAGCGGTAGCGTCGCCAGACGTGAGCATGCCCCTGTGCATCCAGATCGACTCCCTGGTTCGCCGTACTTTGCACCGCCACTCGGTCGATGCCCGGCACATCCAGACGTTGTCGCACCCAGCGCGCAATGTTTTCGTCGGTGGGTTGCTCCAGAAATTCGTTCAGAAACTGGTAGTCCAGTGGCGCGACGCATGCTGCCAGGCGACGCTGCAATTCAGAGACTTCGCCACCCGGAAACGGTGCCCAGTCCACCGGAAATTCGGCAAAGACGGTGATCAGGAAGCTGTGGCCATGGACATGCCGGCACTTGTGGTCCCGAGGAAGCACACTGACGCGGCGTGCGGACTCAAGCCGACACGAGGCGACGGTATAGGTGGCGTTGCTCATGGCTGGCCTCGCATGTAGGTGTCATGCCCTTGCGCACGCAGTTGACACGCCGGACAGGTTCCGCAGCCGTAGCCCCACTCATGACAGGTGGTATGGTCGCCGAGGTAGCAGGTATGCGTCTCCTGGCGCACTAGTTCCAGCAGTCCGGGGCCACCGAGCGTGTGGGCGAGTTGCCAGGTTTCTTGCTTGTTGAGCCACATCAGCGGCGTCTCGACAACCATGGGGCTGTCCATGCCCAGACTCATGGCGAGTTGCAGCGCCTTCAGGGTGTTATCACGGCAATCCGGGTACCCAGAGTAATCCGTCTCGCACATGCCTCCCACTAGCACTTGCAGATCTCGCCGGTATGCCACTGTCGCGGCAAAGGTGAAGAACAGTAAGTTGCGGCCCGGTACGAAAGTGTTGGGCAAACCATTTTTGTCAAAGTCAATGGCCCGCTCGCTGGTTAGCGCCGTATCGCTAATCTCGCCAAGAACGGAAAGACTCAGCATGTGGTCGCGGCCGAGTCGGGATCCCCACTCTGGGAACTCGCTGCGAAGCCTCGCGATGACCTGGGTTCGGCATTCCAACTCGACGGCATGCCGCTGTCCGTAGTCGAACCCAATCGTTTCAACATATTCGTAGCGATCCAAGGCCCAGGCAAGGCAAGTTGTCGAGTCTTGTCCACCAGAGAAGAGGACGAGCGCGCGGCGGTTCATGGCGTGCTCCAGTTCAGGCTGCGCGGCGGACGCGGCGCAGCTCACGTTTTAGGCATCGGACTAGATGGTTGGAAAGCAAATCGATATCCGTTGGTGTGTTCTGGATGCCGTTCCATGGACGCACATCGTCATCGCTAAGACGCCACTGACCGCTGGTCCAGGCCGTGTGCCCGTTGTCCCGAAGCAGCTTCAGGCCTGGCTCGAAATCCTGCCTGGTCGTCGCACCGGAGTTGCTGTAAAGGTGCTCCATCACGAAGCCCAACGCGACTAGCCCTGCTCCATGGCGAATGCGCGAGGTACGGGGGCTCATGCCGACCCATTCCGTACCAAAAACAGACCGCACAGCTTCGAAGAACTCGTTCAGCAACTGCACGGATCGATCTTCGTAGTCGTCAAAGCGGATGAACTCTCGTATCGCGCCTTGGGCCGCAGAGTTCATCACGAGTCGCTGCATTGCAGCGTCGCTCAGGACACCGGCCGGGTTTGTGTGCTGGCGAATCTCGCGATAGAACGCGCCGCCTCGAAGGTAGTTCAGTCGATCAACCACGCGAGCCGAAAATTTTCGGTTTGTGAAGCGCTCAGGCAGCCCCTCAACTTGCGGCAGAAGTTCGTAGATCAGCGTCTTGGGAAGCGGACGCGTGTTGTTGATAAGAACGAACTGCTGTCTAAGTTCGTTGTAGTCCTTGCAGACGAGGGCGGAAACGAAAACTTGGAAGTCCGGCTTCTGCAAGCCCGCTAGCGCAGAGAGGCGTTGCTGGCCATCGACCACAAATCCTGGCTTCTCAGCATCCACATGCACTGTGACTTCGACTAGACCGTCGCCCAACTCACGAAGTGAGACGCCACCAATGAAGGCAACGATGACTGCATTCGGCAGCAGCGCATCCTCGCGTCCCATGTAGTCGCGAATCTCCTTGATGTGTGAAGCAACTTGATGTCGCTGGAAGCCTTTCAATTCCCCCGCTTCATCTCGCCCCACGCGTTCAATTTCCGAAAATTTCAAGACATCGTGAGGGTGAGCGGCAAAGCAAAACACATCGTGTTCCGGCGCTTGGCGCGCGCGCACGGCTTTGTATTTAAACGTCTTCATTTGGCGTTCGACAGAGTTCGTTGAAGGTGTCGGTGGTAGACGCCGAGGTTGTGAAAGCCACGACGCTTGTTTCTATTGCTTGCTCGGAAGATGATTACCTCTACGCCCACGGCGCTACAGACGTCACAGCGGCATTGCTTCCATGGCTGATCACGCAAAGTTCTGGCAATCTGAACTCGATTCTTCGCCAGTTCCCTTGAACGCTCTTCGTCAGTGATCTTGTCGTCACCCAGGGTTAGAAACCGCTGGTAGTCCAGCACTGCTTCCAGCGCGTCTTCTTCTCGAGCTTGGCTCTTGTCGTACGAGCGCAATGTGTTGAGCGCCAACTGCTCTCTTTTTTGCAAATCCTCGGCGCTGAAAATGCCTCGTTTGATGCCCTGCACTAAGCGGGCGTTCTCAATCGCCTGGGGAATTCGAATCGCGGCGTAGTAGTCAAGACCCCCATTGGGGGATTCGATGTAGTAGTTCCGCTTGGCGTCTTTGAACGCCCGGATCAGCGGTGACGTGGAGTCAAAGCTAGTGATGTCGTGCTGTACGAACTCGTGGATGTGATCCGCTTTCGCGAATCCCAGCAAATGGATGCTTGTGCTGGGCTTGATAGCAGCTCTAACGGCATGAAGAACCTGATGGATCACATCGACCTTCAGAGGAACCAGGCCACCAATCGCGAGGTAACGGTAGCCCATTTTCTCCAGGCTTTTGGCTGCCTGAGCCATGCTCTGAGGCGACCAGCCCTGCACTGCTCCCATAGGCTCAAATTCGTTCCCTTCGAGCCGGACAAGTCGCAAGAACTCTTCGGCATTCTTTTGGGTAATGCCGTAACGCTCAATCACGTTCGCATCGACTTCAGACGCTGGAGGATTGTCTGTATCGCAGTCGAAGATGATGTGGTCTGGAGAAACGCCATGGGTGAAGCCTGCGTCCAGATAGAACTCAACAACCTCAGAAGGCGAGTAGGCAGGGCGTTCATGCTCAACATAGGCGAACGCCCCGCAGTCACCCATGAGCATGGAATCCTTGTATTGAGGCCCTTCATATCGCAGGAACTTCCGCGCGCCAATGCGAAGCAGGCGCTGCTCTTCCGACGTTGAGTAGCGAACTTTGGACGAGGCCACACCGACCGCCTGTCGAATAGCGCTCATCGAAAGCAGCAGCCCGTCATACGGGGCAGGAGTCATGAGTTCGTGGGCATACAGGTCACCCCAGTAGCGCTCGCGGCCAGGTGCGCTCCTATCGTTTAGAAAGTCGTAGTCGGGATCGACGTAGTCCTGCGTGTCTGAATAGAGAAATTTCATGTCTTGGCGCTGCTCGCATAGGCGCGAACCAGCGCGTCCTGCAACTTCTTGATGTCTTTGGGAGTGCTCTGAATCTCGTTCCAGGCCAACCCAAGCGAGTCCCATTGCCCGCTCGTCCAGCGGCACACGGGCGCGACTTTCTCAAGCTCAACCTTGACCGCCTTCAAATCTTCGTTGGGCCCTGACATGCGGGCAAAGATGCGGTCCATCAGCACGCCCATTGCTTCGATGCCCGCGGAGTGCATCAATCTGCTGTGTCGCGGATCCTTGCCCCAGGCCTCCTTGAACACGTCGCGAACCGCAGTCCAGTAGGTCTGCAAGATGCGGTACATGCTCTCGACGTCCGCCGGATCGCGTGGACCACCTTTGTAGGGAGCCAGCGCACCCAACGGGTTGTTGATGCTGTTCTTGATCATGGTGATAACCGCTGAATCTGTCACCACGGCTCCGCTTAAGGAGCCTTTGTCGGACACACGTTTGATCAGCTGATGGAACGGCGACGACTTGTCGCGGTTCAACAGGCTGCAAAGCTCCGCCGGCAGCTTTCGTAGACTCAGTTCGCGCGGGAACAGGACGCTGCGTGTTTCCGGTAGCAACTCATTGATCAACCTGGACGGCAAGGGCTTCGCCTTGTTCACCAAGATGAACTGCTCTCGCTGGATCTCCAAACTATCGGATACGAAACCGATGACTGGCACAGGGATGGTCTTGCTTCCGATCTGCGACAGCGCCAGCGAACGTTGTTGACCATCGACGATCCAAGCGACTCGCTCGCCTTCCTTGAACAGAGGGATCGTGAGCGTTCCGGATTGCGCAAGCCCTTGGTCTCCCGTTGGCTTCGTTCCTCGGGACGCCGCGAACTTCACTGCCGGTGACAACGCCAAAATTATCGCGTTAGGAAACAGCACGTCGCCTTGGAGCAGATAGTCGGCGATGCCCTTCACATGGCTTCGAATCTCTGGACGCTGGAAGCCCTTGAGGTTGTCCGCCTGGTCCCGCTCAAGGCGGGTGATGTCTGCGACTCGCATGATGTCCGAGCCATTGATGAAGAAGGCATAGACGTCTAGACCATCGCCCTGCAGCGTGTGCAGGGCGCGGACGATGATTTCTTCTGAGGCGGATGCCATGATCAGCTTCGTTCCATTTCAGCGCGTACGCTTTGCCATAGCTTCCGGAAGCGAGATTGCTCGCACTTGATTAGTAGATCGTCTCGTAGGACTCGCAAAAGTCGATCTCCGGAACCATTGTTGGTTTGCCAATGACGCCTCAACAGGGCGCGGATCTCGTCGTCAGTACGCTTCTGTCGCTCCGGGAGAACTCTCAGGGCATGGCGGGACATCGCCGCTTCAACGGCGGAGCGGCCCTCGGCGAGAGAGAGGGCGTTACCCCGTATTGCTTGGATGAAGTGACGCAAAGCGCGCTGGGGGAAGTCGGTCCTCGTTCCAGAAAACTCTGTCGTCTCGAGACGCTCGTCGTATGGCAACGCCAGCTTGGCTAGTGCGGCGGGTGCGTCACGCTGCCAAGCCGGCGAAGAAATGATGCGAAGGCGAGCTTGATCTGACTTCGGCAATGCAGCCAGTTCATCGCCTATCAAGCCGAGGTAAGTGGAGGGCATAGCTACATACACGGTTGCCTTCGGCCGGCTTCTCAACAAGGAGGCAATCGGTGCGGGCTTGCCTAGGCTCTCGTTGAGCGAGGCCCACCAGTGCGACGTAGACAGCCCAAGATCTTGCAAAACCGGCAGGATGGTGGAACCCGTCGCCGACACGGTCAGGTCGTAGGCCGGGACAAGCTCTTCGGCCGAAGTCAGCCCAAGGCCGCCCGATACAACATACAGCGGCGCTTCGAGCGACTCGGCCACCAACTCCGCTTCGCGAAATGACCGGCCGCCGTAGAGCGACCTGGCGACGTAGCGTGGCCCCGTCGCTAGCAAAGCCTTTCGCCAGGCTCCAGCCAATGCGTCTATCGACGAGAAGCCGGAGGTGAGATCGTTGAACGCCACTCCGCCGGAGTGCAGTTTCCTGCCAGTGCAGTTCGTAATGATGATCGCTGGGTGCGCAGTTTTCAAGGGGATCGTCTCAAAGTTTGGCAAATAACTGCGTCAGGAGCTTGTTTGAATTCTACAGTTGCCAGCCGCTGTCTTGCGTCGCTTCTTACAGTTTTTGATCCCGCCCGCTATTGCGGTCAACTGCTCAATTGAGGCGCGCCAATCTCAATGCCAAGCTGGTGCACAGCCAGGCGCTCTACCGGAACACGACCAGCCCGGCCATGGATGCCGCCAAGGCGTCGATTCTGAATTTCCTAGGGTGGGACGAGGGTTACGAGGGCCAGTTCAACCAAGAAGCGCGCATCCGCTAGCTGCGGCCGACTTCAGCAACGAACTGACAGCAGCTCCGATGTGGCTCATTGACGGTGACCTGCTCGGGTTAATCGAGACAGTAATTCCTAGAAGACGGCGGGTTGCAGGTCTTGGCGGAGTTGCTGTTTGAACTCCACCGGGGTCAAGTATTGCAGGCTGCTGTGTGGCCGGACCTCGTTGTAGTGCTGGCGCCAGGTTTCGATGACGACGCGGGCCTCGCGACGTGAGCGGAACCATTCGCGGGACAGGCACTCGTCGCGGAACTTGCCATTGAAGCTTTCATCGGTGCCGTTCTGCCAGGGCTTGCCGGGATCGTTGAGCACCGTGGCAATGCCGGAGCTTGCGATCCAGTCCAGGATGGCCAAGCTGACGAACTCGGGGCCGTTGTCCGAGCGCATGAACAGTGGCGCGCCGTACAAGCTCAGCCGAGGCTCGTAGCTGGGCGTAGAGCGCGACATGCCGATCAGCCCGCAAGCCCGGCGCAGACTCAGACCTCGCTCGCGAGCGAAGGCGACCTGGGCGCGCCGAGCCAGCGGGCTCACCATTAATGAGATGGTCCGCCCCGCACCTCGGGCGTATGTTCGAGACCCCACCTTCCGAGGAGACCGTCATGAG
>NZ_JBDPZC010000028.1:0-8322 GCF_039872765.1 Roseateles flavus
CTGCCGGAGCCCGAGCTGGGCGGGCAGGCCCGCGAGTACGTGGCGCCGCGCAACGAGGTGGAGGCGCAGCTGTGCGAGATCTGGCAGGAGGTGCTGGGTGTCGAGCGGGTGGGGGTCATGGACCACTTCTTCGAGCTGGGCGGGCACTCGCTGCTGGCCATGCAGCTGAGCGCGCGCCTGCGCGCCCAGGGGCTGGAGCTCTCGATCCGCCAGGTCTTCGCCACGCCGACGGTGGCCGGCATGGCCCTGGCGATGCAGGCACCCTCGCTGACCGAGGGCCAGGGCACGGTGGTGCCGCCCAACCGGATCCCGGCGGACTGCGAGCGCATCACCCCGGACATGCTGCCGCTGGTGGCGCTGAGCCAGGACGACATCCAGTCCATCGTCGAGCGCGTGCCCGGTGGCACCGCCAACGTCCAGGACATCTACCCCCTGGCGCCGCTGCAGGAAGGCATCCTCTTCCACCATCTGATGGCCCAGGGACACGATGCCTACGTGACCCCCATGCTGTTCCGCCTCGAGTCCGAGGCCTTGCTGAACGCCGCCCTGGCGGCGACCCAGCAGGTCGTGGACCGGCATGATGTGCTGCGGACCCTGGTGCTGTGGGAACGTCTGCCCAAGCCTGTGCAGGTGGTCTGCCGGCGCGTCGAGCTGAAGCTGGACTATATCGAGACCGACCCCTCGCGCAGTGCTCGCGAGCAGATGCTGGAACTGTGCGCACCGGAACGCCAGTGGCTGGACCTGGGTCAGGCCCCGTTGCTGCGCCTGCGGGCGGCCCGGGAGGCCTCGACCGGCGCGGTCTACCTGCTGGCGCAGATGCACCACCTGATCGACGACGCGACCTCCCTGCAGCTGCTGATGGACGAGATCACCGCCGTCATGAGCGGTCGTCAGGCGGAAGGGGCGGCAGGTGCGTACAGGGACTTCGTCGCCTATGCCCTGTCTCAAGCCGAGCGGGCCGAATCGGACGCGTTCTTCCGCGCCATGCTGAGCGATGTCGACACGCCGACCCTGCCGTTCGGGCTGGCGGATGTCCATGGCGATGGATCGGCCGTGCGTGAGGCGCGTCTGGCGCTGGACGACGCCACTGCGGTGACGCTGCGCCAGAGCGCCCGCGAGCTGGGCATCAGCCCCGCCGCGATCTTCCACGCGGCGTGGGCCCTGGTCATCGGCGCCTGCACCGGACAGCCCGATGTGGTGTTCGGCACCGTGGTGCTCGGGCGCTTCCAGGGCGGCAGCGAGGCGGCACGCACGCTGGGCATGTTCATCAACACGCTGCCCTTGCGGGTGCGCCTGGACGGCGTCGATGCTTTGCAGCTGGTGCAGCAGGTCAATCGCTCGATCTTCGAGCTGCTGGCGCACGAGCAGGTGCCGCTGACGCGGGCCCAACGCCACAGCGGCCTGTCCGCCGACACGCCGCTGTTCAGCACCACCATCAACTACCGCCGGGTCGGCGCCGTGGATGCCCAGGGCCTCCCAGGCGTGGAGACCTTCGGCGGTCAGGAGCGCACGAACTATCCGCTCAACTTCGCGGTCAATGACGCGGAGACGGCCTACGAGCTGGAAGTGCAGGGCAGCGCTGTGCTCAATGTGGAGGCCGTGCTGCGCTATGCCGACACCGCGGTCCGGGCCCTGTTGCAGGCCTTGCAGGCCCGCAGCCCGCTGCCGGTGGCGGCGGTGAGCGTGCTGCCCGCCCAGGAGCAGGCGCTGCTGCAGGGCTTCAACGCCACGACGCGGACCTTCCCGCATGAGGCGCGCATCCACGAGCTCTTCGAGGCACACGCGCAGCAGGCACCGCAAGCGCTGGCGCTGAGCTTCGAAGGCCGCAGCCTGAGTTACCGCGAGCTGGACGAACAGGCCAACCGCGTGGCGCAGTACCTGGTGCACACCTGCGGGGTGCAGCGCAACGAGCTGGTGGGCCTGTGCATGGAGCGCTCGTTGGAGATGGTGGTGGGGCTGCTGGGCATCCTCAAGGCCGGTGCGGCCTATGTGCCGCTGGACCCGAGCTACCCGGCGCAGCGCCTGGCGCACATGGTGAAGGACTCCGGAGCGCGCAAGGTGCTGATGCAGCAGCGGTTGCTGGGGCAGGTGCCGGTGGAGGAAGCGCAGGCCGTGTGCCTAGACGCGCCGCAGGTGCAGGCGCAGCTGGCGAGCTGCGCGGCGGTGAGGCCGGAGGTCGTGGGCGCGAATGCGCAGGACCTGGCCTACGTGATCTACACCTCGGGCTCGACGGGCCTGCCCAAGGCCTCCATGGTCGCCCATGCCGGCCTGTGCAACCTCGCTCTGGCCCAAGGCCAGTCTCTGCGCGTGGCCCAGGGGTCCAGGGTGCTGCAGTTCGCCTCCCTCTCCTTTGACGGGGCGACCTGGGAGTGGTCCCTGGCCCTGGCCAACGGCGCCCAGCTGGTGCTTCTGCACCCCGACGATGTGCGATCGCCCCAGCGTCTCGGCACCTTGGTGCGTGAGCAGGGCGTGACCCACGCGGCCCTGCCGCCGGCCCTGCTGCCGCAGCTGGCCGAGACGGACTGGGCCGGGGTCCACACCCTGGTGGTGGCCGGCGAGGCCTGCCCGCTGCCGCTGGCAAGGAAGTGGGCGAAGGGGCGCTGCCTGGTCAACTCCTACGGCCCGTCTGAGGCCACGGTGTGCGCCACCGAGGCCTTCTTCGACGCCGATGACGAGGTGCTGACCATTGGCCGGCCGATCGCCAACGTCAAGGTCTATGTCCTGAGCCGTTCCGGCAGCCTGGCGCCGCTGGGCGTGGCGGGCGAGCTGTGCATTGCGGGCGTGGGCCTGGCGCGGGGCTATCTGAACCGCGACGAGCTGACGCAGGAGAAGTTCGTGCCCAACCCCTTCCATGACGAAGGCGATCCGGGCAGCAGCGCACGCATGTACCGCACGGGCGACCTCGCGCGTTGGCGCGAGGACGGGGTGCTGGAGTTCCTGGGCCGGCTGGACCACCAGGTGAAGATCCGCGGCTTCCGTATCGAGCTGGGCGAGGTCGAGGCGGCGCTGGCGGCCTGCGAAGGCGTGCGCGAGGCCGTGGTGCTGGCCCGCGAGCTGCGCGGTGACAAGAAGCTGGTGGCCTACTTCACCGGCGAGGCCGACGCGGAGACCCTGCGCGAGGCCTTGAGTCAAGGCCTGCCGGACTACATGGTGCCCTCGGCCTTCATGGCCCTGGAGGCGCTGCCGCTGACGCCCAACGGCAAGCTGGACCGCAAGGCCCTGCCGGAGCCCGAACTGGGCGCACAGGGCCGCGAGTACGTGGCGCCGCGCAACGAGATCGAGGCGCAGCTGTGCGAACTCTGGCAGGAGGTGCTGGGCGTGGCGCAGGTGGGCGTCACCGACCACTTCTTCGAGCTGGGCGGGCATTCGCTGCTGGCGATGCAGCTGAGCTCGCGGGCGCATGAGCGGGGCCTGGCGCTGACCATCCGCCAGGTCTTCACGACCCCGACGGTGCAGGGCCTGGCCGCTGCGCTGACCGAGGCCGTGCCGAGTGAGCCTGACTTCGTGGTGCCGCCCAACGCCATCCCGGCGGACTGTGAGCACATCACGCCGGAGATGCTGCCCCTGGCCACGCTGAACCAGGAGGAGATTGACGCGATCGCGGCGCAAGTGCCGGGCGGCATGGCCAACATCCAGGACATCTACCCGCTGGCCCCGCTGCAGGAAGGCATCCTCTTTCATCACCTGGCCACGGGAGACGGGGCCGATCCGTACGTAATGGCCATGCTGTGGTCCTGCGACAGCGAGGCGACGGTGCGTTCCTTCCTGGAGGCGCTGCGCTTCATGCTGCAGCGGCACGACGTGCTGCGCACGGCGGTGCAGTGGAAGTCCCTGCAGCAGCCCATGCAGGTGGTGCTGCGCCGGACGGAGCTGAAGGTGCAGGAGCTGTCCTTCGAGACGCAGGCCCAGGCGCTGGCGCAGATGCAGGCGCTGTGCGCGCCCGAGCTGCAGCGCATTGACCTGAGCGAGGCGCCGCTGCTGCGTGTCAGCGTGGGCCGGGCCGGCGATGCTCCGACGTGCTACCTGCTGCTGCAGTTCCACCACCTGATCGGCGATCACGTGGCGATGGAGATCATCGAGCGCGAGGCCGCGGTGTACGCGGCAGGCCAGGCCCAGCTGCTGCCGGCGCCCATGCCCTACCGCGCCTTCGTGGCACGAGCGCTGCAGCAGCGCGAGCGCAGCGATGCGCAGGCGCACTTCCGCGCCGAGCTGGCGGACGTGACGGAGCCCACGCTGCCCTTCGGCCTGGCCGATGTGCAGGGCGATGGCGCTGGTGTGGACGAGCGCAGCCAGAAGCTGGATGCCACGCTGGCGCAGCGCCTGCGCCGGCAGGCGCGTGAGCGCGGGGTCAGCGCGGCGGTGCTGTTCCATGCGGCCTGGGCCCTGGTGGTCTCGGCCTGCGCGGGGCGCAGCGACGTCGTGTTCGGCACCGTGCTGACCGGGCGCTCGCAGGACGGCGCGCAGGCGGCGCAGATGCTGGGCATGTTCATCAACACCTTGCCGCTGCGCTTGCAGCTGCAGGGGCAGGACGCGGAAGCCCTGGTGCGCCAGACGGCCCGCAAGCTGCACGAGCTGATGGACTTCGAGCAGACGCCGCTGGCACTGGCCCAGCGCTGCAGCGGGGTGGCCAATGGCGTGAGCCTGTTCAGCGCGCTGCTGAATTACCGCCACAGCGAGGCGATGGACGAAGCCGCGCAGCGCGAGCTGGGCATGCGCATGATCGCCGGCCAGGAGCGCACCAACTATCCCTTCGCTCTGAGCGTGGACGACTTCGGCGACGCCGGCTTCGAGCTCAATATGCAGACCTGCGCGCCCGTCAGCGCCCAGCGCGTGCTGGGCTATCTGCAGGCGGCGCTGCAGGCGCTGACGCAGGCGCTCGAGGACCGCAGCGCAACGGCCGTGGCGTCCCTGAGCATCGTGCCTGCCGACGAGCGTCGGCAGCTGATGAGCTGGTCGCAGCCGCCATCCGCTGGCTGGAACCCGGTGCGTGTGCATGAGCTGTTCGAGGCGCAGGCCCTGCGCACGCCGGACGCTCCAGCCGTGGTCTGCGAAGGCCGCTCGCTGAGCTATGCCGCGCTGAACGAGCAGGCCAACCGGCTGGCGCATCACTTGCGCGAGCAGTACCAGGTGGGACCGAATCGACGGGTCGGCCTGTTCATCGACCGCTCGCTGGAGATGATGGTGGGCGTGCTGGGCATCCTGAAGGCCGGCGGTGCCTATGTGCCGCTGGACCCCAACTACCCTGAGGATCGCCTGGCCCACATGGTGCAAGACTCCGCCATCGAGCAGGTGCTGACCCGCCAGTCGCTGCGGGCCGTCATGCCCGCTGGCATCAGCCAGGTGATCTGCCTGGACGACGCCGGGCTGCAGGACGCCCTGAAGGCACAGGCAACGCACAACCCGGTGGTGGAGGCCGCCGACGTCAGCGACCTGGTCTACGTGATCTACACCTCGGGCTCCACGGGCAAGCCCAAGGGCGTGATGGTGCCGCATCGCGGGGTTTCCAACCTGGTGCAGGACCTGATCGAGCGCTATGCGCTGAGTCCGCAAGACCGGGTGCTGCAGTTCGCACCGGTGAGCTTCGACATGTCGGTCGAGGAGATCTTCACCGCCCTGGCCTGCGGTGCGGCGCTGGTGGTGCGCAATGACCAATGGATCGCTTCCGCACGGAGCTTCTGGCAGCACTGCGTGGACCACGGCGTGACGGTGCTGAACCTGCCCACACCCTTCTGGGCCGAGTTGGCGCATGAGGTCCAGGTGCCCGTGCCGTCGCAGATCCGGCACATCTCCATCGGTGGCGACATGGTCACCGAGGCCGGCCTGCGCGACTGGTTCGCACGCGAGGGCACGCTGCCGCGGCTGATGAACGCCTATGGTCCGACGGAATGCTCCGTCAATGCCACCATGGCGGTGCTGGAGCGCGGCAGCCCGGTGAGCATCGGCCGGCCCATCGCCAATACCAGCGCCCTGGTGCTGGATGAACGCGGTGGCCTGGTGCCGGTCGGCGTGCCGGGTGAGCTCTACCTGGGCGGTATCGGCCTGGCGGAGGGCTACCTGAACCGCGCAGACCTGACGGCCGAGCGCTTTGTCGTGAATCCGTACTTTGACGCGAGCCGCAGCTGCAGCAGCGCCTTGCTCTACAAGACCGGTGACCTGGTCCGATGGAGCCAGGACGGCAGGCTCGAGTTCCTGGGCCGGCTGGACCACCAGGTGAAGATCCGGGGTTTCCGGATCGAGCTGGGTGAGATCGAAGCGGCACTGGCGGCCTGCGAGGGCGTGCGCGAGGCCGTGGTGCTGGCCCGCGAGGTGGCGGGCGACAAGAAGCTGGTGGCCTACCTCACCGGCGAGGCCAGCAAGACCGACGGGGCCACGCTGCGCGAGAAGCTGGCACGTCAGCTGCCGGACTACATGGTGCCCTCGGCCTTCGTGGCCCTGGAGGCGCTGCCGCTGACGCCCAACGGCAAGCTGGACCGCAAGGCGCTGCCGGAGCCCGAACTGGGCGCGCAAGGCCGCGAGTATGTGGCGCCGCGCAACGAGGTGGAAGCACAGCTGTGCGAGATCTGGCAGGAGGTGCTGGGCGTGGCGCAGGTGGGGGTGACGGACCACTTCTTCGAGCTGGGCGGGCATTCGCTGCTGGCGATGCAGCTGAGCTCGCGGGCGCATGAGCGCGGCCTGGCGCTGACCATCCGCCAGGTCTTCGCAACCCCGACGGTGCAGGGCCTGGCCGCGGCATTGGCCCAGGCTGAGCCGGCGGCGCCGGACTTCGTGGTGCCACCCAACGCCATCCCGGCGGACTGCGCGCACATCACACCGGAGATGCTGCCCCTGGCCACGCTGAGCCAGGAGGAGATCGACGCGATCGCGGCACAGGTGCCGGGCGGCATGGCCAACATCCAGGACATCTACCCGCTGGCGCCACTGCAGGAAGGCATCCTCTTCCATCACCTGGCCTCGGGTGAGGGCGGCGATCCCTATGTGATGGCCATGCTGTGGTCCTGCGAGAGCGAGGCCACGCTGGCGTCGTTCCTGGACGCGCTGCGCTTCATGCTGCAGCGGCACGACGTGCTGCGCACGGCGGTGCAGTGGAAGCAACTGCAGCAGCCCATGCAGGTGGTGCTGCGCCAGGTCGAGCTGCAGGTGGAGGCCCTGTCCTTCGAGACGCAGGAGCAGGCACTGACGCAGATGCAGGCGCTGTGCGCGCCCGAGCTGCAGCGCATCGAGCTGGACCGGGCGCCGCTGATGCGGGTGCGCTTGGGCCGCGTGGCCCAGGCGCAAGCGTGCTACCTGCTGCTGCAGTTCCACCACCTGGCCGGTGACCACGTGGCGATGGAGATCATCGAGCGCGAGGCAGCGGTGTTCGCGTCAGGGCAGGCCCATCTGCTGCC
Organism: Roseateles flavus; assembly: GCF_039872765.1. Taxonomy (NCBI): domain Bacteria; kingdom Pseudomonadati; phylum Pseudomonadota; class Betaproteobacteria; order Burkholderiales; family Sphaerotilaceae; genus Roseateles; species Roseateles flavus. The sequence continues at coordinate 7,386 of NZ_JBDPZC010000028.1, forward strand.
GGCGTCCATGCCCTACCGGGAGTTCGTGGCGCGCTCGCTGCAGCAGCGAGATCGCAGCGACGCCCAGGCGCACTTCCGCGCCGAGCTGGCGGACGTGACCGAGCCCACGCTGCCCTTCGGCCTGGCCGATGTGCAGGGCGACGGCGCCGGCGTGGACGACAGCCGCCTGATGCTGGAGCCGTCGCTGTTGCGGCGCATCAGGCAGCAGGTGCGCGCGCGCGGTTTGAGCGCGGCGGTGCTGTTCCATGCGGCCTGGGCCCAGGTGGTCTCGGCCTGCGCGGGGCGCAGCGACGTCGTGTTCGGCACGGTGCTGACGGGCCGTGCACAGGAGGGCGCGCAGTCCGCGCAGATGCTGGGCATGTTCATCAACACGCTGCCGCTGCGGCTGCAGCTGCAGGGGATGGATGCGGAGACGCTGCTGCGCGAGACCGGCCGCAAGCTGAGCGAGCTGATGGACTTCGAGCAGACGCCGCTGGCGCTGGCTCAGCGCTGCAGCGGGGTGGCTAATGGGGTCAGCCTGTTCAGCGCGCTGATGAACTACCGCCACAGCGAGATGGTGGACGAAGCGCTGCAGCGGGATCTGGGCATGCACATGATCACCGGCCAGGAGCGCACCAACTACCCCTTCGCGCTGAACGTGGACGACTTCGGCGAGGCCGGCCTGGAGCTCAATGCCCAGGTGCGCTCGCCCGTGAGCGCCCAGCGCGTGCTGGGCTATATGCAGGCGGCGCTGGAAAGCCTGGTGCAAGCGCTGGAGACGCGAAGCCCAGTGGCAGTGCAGGCCGCCAGCGTGCTGCCGGCGCAGGAGCAGGCCCAGCTGCAAGGCTTCAACGCCACGACGCGGGCCTTCCCGCAGCACGTGCGCATCCACGAGCTCTTCGAGGCCCAGGCACAGCAGGCCCCGCAGGCGCTGGCGCTGAGCTTCGAAGGCCGCAGC
>NZ_JBDPZC010000029.1:0-5839 GCF_039872765.1 Roseateles flavus
CCACCGCCTGCGCCCGGGCCTGCACCTGCCGCGCAAACAGCGCCGCCAGACCCTCCTCGCGCGGGTACTCCCGCTGCGACACGCCCCAGCCCAGCAGCTGCGCCCGCTCCTGCGACGGCAGCACGTCCAGGCTGGCCAGCGGCGTCTCGGGCCTGGAGGTCAATGCCTCCAGCAAGACCTCAAAGGCGCGATGGACGAAGCGGCACACCCGCTCGGGGTCGACGGCCTCCTGGACCTGCGCGGTAATCATCAGGGCGGGACCGAAGTCATCGACAGAGAGCGTCAGCGGGTAGTTGGTCCGCTCGTGGCCTCCCAGGTCCTCGATGTCCTCGGCCTGCGCCTCTGCAACGTTGTCCTGTTTCGCCGATTCGCCCCCCTCATCAACGGCGCTGTGACGGAAGTTCAGCAAGGAGCTGAACAAAGGCGTCTGGGCGTCCACCCCGCTGCATCGCTGAGCCAGGGCCAGCGATGCCTGCTCATGGCCCAGCAGCTCGGCCATGAGCCGATGGGCCTGCTTCAGCGCGCGCTCGACGCCCAGTGCGTTGACGTCCATCCTGAATGGCAGGGTGTTGATGAACATGCCGAGCGCCCGGTGCACCTGCGTGCCGCCATGCATGCGGCCGAACAGCACCGTGCCGAAGACGACCGCGTGTCGGCCGCTGGTCCGGGCCAGCACCATGGACCAAGCCAGGTGGGCGACGCTGGCCATGCTCACCCCCAGGCGACGCACGCAGCTGCGCAAGGCTTCGGTCATGGCCGGAGAGACCGGCAGACGGGCCTCGGCGATGCGGCTGCCGTCACCGCGGACGTCGAGCAGCCCGAACGGTGCTGTCGGGCCGTCGATGTCGCTCAGCAGGCGCTTGAAAAAGGCTTCATGCGCGTCGTCTCTGGCGCCCAGGCGCGCCTGGGCAATGAAATTCCGGAACGGCACCGGCGGTGGCAATGAAGCCCCCTCGCCGCGCTCGATGGCCATGGCCTCCTGGACCAGCAAGTCCATGGTCGTGTGGTCCACCGCCAGGTGATGGGCCAGGATGCGGAGCAGCCAGCGTCCGTCATGACCATCGGCTGCGATATAGCAGCGCAGCAACGGCGCCTGCCTCAGGTCCAGGCGCACCCGGCGTGGATCGAGGCGCGCCTCGAGCTGGCTTGCGGGCTCGCCCTGCAGGGGATCCAGCTGAAGCTCCTCAACCGGCAGCGTCACCTGTCGGCGCACCACCTGCACGGGCTGGTCCAGACCGTCCCAGGACAGGCCGGTTCGCAGGATGTCATGGCGCTTGATCACCCCTTGCACGGCCTCCAGGAATCGATCCAGACGCGCCCTGTCCTTGAAGCGATAGAGGCTGGGCAGCAGATAGGCATCGCCCTCCGTTTCCATGAGGTGATGGAACAGGATGCCTTCCTGCAGCGGCGCCAGCGGATAGATGTCCTGGACATTGGCCGCGCCGCCCTCGACGCCGGCCACGATGCCGTCAATGGCGTCCTGGCTCAGCTGCACCAGCGGCAGCATGTCCGGCGTGATGCGCAGGCGGGCGCGGACGGCCTCCAGCAGCTCGGCCTTGTGCAGCTTGAGTTGCTGAGCCAGATCCGCGTTCATCGCGCCCTTGGGAGCGCGGACGAGCAGTTGCTCGCCATCGATATGGAGCTGAATGTTCTTTTCTTGCAGCTGTTGAAGCAAGGATTCGATGTTCACAACCTGAATTCCTCTGTCTCGCCATCCGACATATCGTCGGTAAATGCATCCGGGATGCGGTTTTCCGGCACGACGATGTCGTGCTGTCCGGTGTTCACGGCCTGGGCCAGCTCGGCCAGGGTCTCTGCGGTGAAGAGTTCGCGCACGTCCGCCTGCAGGCCTTCGCGGCGCATGCGCTCGATCAGCCTGACGGCCAACAGCGAGTGCCCGCCCAATTCGAAGAAGTTGTCGTGGCGGCCCACGCGCTCCAGCTGCAGCAGCTCGGCCCAGATGGCCGCCAGCGTGGCTTCCACCTCGCCCTGCGGCGCCTCGTAGGCGCGCCGGCTCCAGGCCTGCTCGTCCGGCGCCGGCAGCGCCTTGCGGTCCAGCTTGCCGTTGGGCGTCAGCGGCAGCGATCCCAGCTGCACATAGGCTGCCGGCACCATATAGCTGGGCAGCGTGGCTTGAGCCTGCGCCCGCAGCTGCTCCGCCGTCGCATGGCCGGTGTAGTAGGTCACCAGGCGCTTGTCACCGGGCTGGTCCTCGCGGGCCAGTACCACCACGTCGCCGGCTTCCTCCGCACCCAGCGCGGCCAGCTTGGCCTCGATCTCCCCCAGCTCGATCCGGAAGCCCCGGATCTTCACCTGGAAGTCATTGCGCCCCAGGTACTCGATGGTCCCGTCCGCCAGCCAGCGGCCCAGATCCCCGGTCTTGTACATGCGTGCGCCAGCCTCCTCGCTGAAGGGGTCCGCCACGAAGCGTTCCTCGGTCAGCTGCGGCTGGTTCAGATAGCCGCGCGCCACCCCGGCGCCGCCCACGTACAGCTCCCCGCTCACCCCCACCGGCACCGGCTGGCGCTGCGCGTCCAGCACATAGAGCCTCAGGTCCGGGATGCGCCGCCCGATCGGGCTGGGACCCCTGCGCTGCGCATCCTCAGCTCGCAGCGGGCAGTAGGTCACGTGCACCGTCGTCTCGGTGATGCCGTACATGTTCACCAGCCGAGTCCTGTCCCCGTTGCGCTCGTACCAGGGCGTGAGCGTGCGCAGCTCCAGCGCCTCCCCGCCGAACACGATGCAGCGCAATTGGTGCTCCCGCGCACTGCGCGCCTGCGCCGCCACCAGCTGCTGGAAGGCGCTGGGCGTCTGGTTCAGCACCGTCACGCCCTGATCGCACAGCAGCTCGTAGAAGGCCTCGGGCGAGCGCGCCGTCTCCTGCGGCACGATCACCAGGCGACCGCCGTGCAGCAGCGCCCCCCAGATCTCCCACACCGAGAAGTCGAAGCCCACCGAGTGGAACAGGCTCCAGGCATCGTCCGCCCCGAACTCGAACCAGTCCTGCGTCGCGCGGAACAGCCTCAGCACCTGGCGGTGCTCCACCATCACCCCCTTGGGGCGGCCCGTCGAGCCCGAGGTGTAGATCACATAGGCCAGGCTTTGCGGGCCCACACCGGTCTGCGCCACCGGCAGGTCCTCTGCCGACAGCCCGGCCCAGGCCTGCTGCGGCGCGTCCAGCGCCAGCACCTGCCCCGCACCCGCCTGCAGATGCTCGCCCAGCGCCTCGCGCCCGGCCGCATCCACCAGCACCACCACCGGCGCGCTGTCCGCCAGCGTCGCGCCCAGGCGCTCCGAGGCATACGCCGGGTCCAGCGGTACATAAGCCGCTCCCGCCTTGAGCACCGCCAGCAACGCCACGACCATCTGCGCGCCCCGCGCCAGGCACAGCGCCACCCCGTCTTCGGGCTTCACGCCCAGTCCCACCAGATGGCGCGCCAGACGGTTGGCCTCAGCATTGAGCTCGCCGTAGCTCAGCGTCTGTTCGCCATCCACCAGGGCCACCGCCTGCGAACGCTGCCTGACCTGCGCCTCGAACAGCTCGTGCAGCGTCTGCGTCAGCGGCGCCTGCGCCGGCACCACGTTCCAGTCGTTCAGCACCTGGCGGCGCTCGGCCTCGGGCAGCACGTCGACCTGCCTCAGCGGAGTGGACGGCGCCTGCAGCAAGGCATGCAGCAGGCTGGCCAGGGCGGCCTTCATGAAGTCGCAGACCTTGAATGGATCCACCGGCTGGCGGACCTGGGCGGTCAGGGAGAAGCCGCTCCCCAGGTCGTCCACCGACAGCACCAGTGGGTAGTTGGTCCGTTCCTCGCCGTGGAGGACCTGCATGCCGTCGTCCAGCTCGGCAAGATCAGCGTCGGCCTCCTCCTCATCGATCGAGGTGTAGCGGTAGTTCAGCAGCGAGCTGAACAGCGGCATGCCATGGCTCACGCCACTGCAGCGCTGAGCCAAGGCCAGCGACGCATGCTCGTGACGCAGCAGCCCGGACAGCTGGGCATGGACGCGCCGCAGCCCCTGGCTGACCGCGCTCGCATCCACGTCGATGCGCACCGGCAGGGTGTTGATGAACATGCCCAACACGCGATCCGCATGGGCCCCGCCCTGCATGCGGCCAAACAGCACCGTCCCAAAGACCGGGGACTCACGGCCCGACAGCTTGGCCAGCACCAGGGCCCAGGCCAGGTGCATCACGCTGGCGACGCCGACCCCCATGCGCCGTGCGGCCTCACGGGTGGCCTGTGCCATCTCGTCGGACAAGGGCACGCGGGCCTCGCTCACGTCCTGGCCGTCGCCCAGGACATCCAACAGATCGAAGGGCGCAGTCGGCTCTTCGATGTCCCCCAGCATGCGGGTGAAGAAGTCCCGGTGCTCCTCTTCGCTGACGCCCAGGCGGGCCGCTGCGACGAAGTCGCGGAAGGGCACCGGGGGCAGCAGCAGGTCAGGCCGTCCGCGTTGGAGCAGCTCGGCCTCCTTGATCAGCAAGTCCTGCGTGGTGTGGTCCATCACCAAGTGGTGGCACAGCAGGCGCAGCAGCCAGCGTCCGTTCTCAGCGTCATGCGCGACGGCCACGCGCAGCATCGGAGCCTGGCTGGCGTCGATTCGCGTGTTTCGAGGATCGAGCAGTTCCTCGAGCTGGCGTGCCACATCGCCTGCGGCAGGATCGAGTGCCAGCTGGGTCACCGGCAGGGTTGCCCGGCGGCGTACCACCTGCACAGGCTCGTCCAGACCATCCCAGGCGATGCCGGTACGCAGGATGTCGTGACGGTCCACCAGCTGCTGAAGGGCCAGCAAGAAGGCGTCCAGTCGCTCGCGCGAGTTGCAGGCCAGCAGGCTGGCCTCCACATAGGCATCACTGCCGCTGTCCATGCGGTGGTGGAACAGGATGCCTTCCTGCGCTGCGGTGAGCGGGTAGATGTCCTGCACATTGGCCGCGCCGCCTTCCACGCCTTCCACGATGCGGTCGATGGCGGCCTGGTCCAGCTGCACCAGGGTCAGCATCGGCGGCGTGATGGCCGTCGCGCCCTCGGGGATCAGATTGGGCGGCACCGCCACCGGTGCACTCCCCTGGCCCGTAGCCGCTGCCAGCTCCGCCACCGTCGGCGCGTTGAAGAGGGTGCGCACGTCGGCGCCCAGTCCCGCGCGGCGCATGCGCTCGATCAGGCTCACGGCCATCAGCGAGTGCCCGCCCAGCTCGAAGAAGTTGTCGTGGCGGCCCACGCGCTCCAGCTGCAGCAGCTCGGCCCAGATGGCCGCCAGCGTGGTCTCCACCTCGCCTTGCGGCGCCTCGTAGGCGCGCCGGCTCCAGGCCTGCTCGTCCGGCGCCGGCAGCGCCTTGCGGTCCAGCTTGCCGTTGGGGTTCAGCGGCAGCGATGCCAGCTGCACATAGGCCGACGGCACCATGTAGCTGGGCAGCGTGGCCTCGGCCTGTGCTCGCAGCTGCTCGGCGCTGGCCGTGCCCGTGTAGTAGGTCACCAGGCGCTTGTCGCCGGGCTGGTCCTCGCGGGCCAGCACCACCACATCGCCGGCTTCCTCCGCACCCAGCGCGGCCAGCTTGGCCTCGATCTCCCCCAGCTCGATCCGGAAGCCCCGGATCTTCACCTGGAAGTCATTGCGCCCCAGGTACTCCAGCGTCCCGTCCGCCAGCCAGCGGCCCAGGTCCCCGGTCTTGTACATGCGTGCGCCGGCCTCCTCGCTGAAGGGGTCCGCCACGAAGCGCTCCTCGGTCAGCTGCGGCTGGTGCAGATAGCCGCGACCCACGCCCACCCCGGCCACGCAGATCTCTCCCACCACGCCCAGCGGCAGCAGCTGCTGCCGCTCGTCCAGCACGTACAGCTGCGTG